>JAFULC010000046.1 GCA_017483305.1 Clostridia bacterium
CGGCGGATCAGGTCGAAAAAGAAATCAAAACAGCCCCCGAGGGCGAGCGAATATTCACTCTTGGCAAGCTGATCCACAACGACGTTTATAATGCGCGTCTTGCATCGGACGGAGTCGGATTGGCAGAGATAGATGATATCGAAAAACTCTGCGACGAGGCAAGCGAAAGCAAGCCCGTCAAGATCTTCGTCCGCGCGCACGGCATACCGAGAGAGACCGAGGAGCTTTTGGAGAGATCTGCCGAGAAAAATCCCTATTTTTCGTACGTGGACTGTACCTGTGTCTTCGTTCAGAAGATACATAAGATAGTGGCAGAGCATAACGACCCCGAGGGCCTTTTGCTCGTGCTCGGCTCGGCGGATCACCCCGAGGTAAAGGGCTTTTGCAGTCGGTTTGACGGCGAGGTATTTACTTTCGAAAAAGCAGAGGAGCTTGAGGTTGCGGTCGCCGAAAAAAAGGTCAGCACTAATTGCACAAAAGCAACAATTTTGGTGGCTCAGACCACACAAAATTTGGGCGAATGGGAGAAAACAAAAAAATTTACAAAAAAGGTATATACAAATCCTTTAATTTTTGATACAATATGTAATGTTACGGAAAAAAGACAGATCGAAGCAGCACAGCTATCACGAGATAACGATTTTATGATCGTTATCGGTAGCAAAGGAAGCTCGAATTCGGCAAAGCTATACTCAATATGCCGCGCCGAATGCGAAAACACCGTTATGATAGAAACCGCAGATGAGCTGAAACAGTATTTTCCGTTTAACCACGAAAACGTGGGAATCGTAGCGGGAGCGTCTACCCCGCACGATATAATTAAGGAGGTAGAAAAGACCATGACCAAAGAGAATTTTGCAGAACTTCTCGAGACATCTTTCAAAACTTTAAATACAGGAGATACTGTTACCGGATACGTAACCGCGGTTAACGACAACGAGATCCAGCTCGACATCGGCGCTAAAGTCACAGGCATTATCAAAGCAGATAAGATAACAGACGATCCTTCCGCAAAGCTTACTGAGATGTTCAAGATCGGCGACGCCGTTGATGCATTCGTAGTTCGCGTAAGCGACGTTGAGGGATTTGCAACTCTCGACAAGAAGAGAGTTGATTCCGACAGAAACTGGGGCAAGATCGTAGCTGCTAAGGAAGCAGGCGAGATCCTTGAGGGTAACGTAATCGAGACCGTTAAGGGCAACGTAGGTGTAATCGTGCTTGTTGACGGCAGCACTCGCGTATTCGTACACGCATCCCAGACCGGCACACCCAAGAACAGCGATCTTTCGACAATGATCGGACAGACCGTAAGACTCAGACTTACTGAGGTAGAGAACAAGAAGGCAAAGGGCTCGATCAGCTCCGTGCTCCGCGAGGAGAGAAAGAAGGCTGAGGCAGAGTTCTGGGCAAATATCGAAGAGGGCAAGCAGTACACCGGTAAGGTTAAGAGCATGACTAGCTTCGGCGCATTTGTAGACCTCGGCGGTGTTGACGGAATGGTTCACACCAGCGAGCTCTCTTGGAAGAGAGTTAAGTCTCCTGCAGACGTAGTTGCTATCGGCGACGAGATCACCGTTACCGTTAAGAGCTTCGACGCAGAGAAGAAGAGAATTTCTCTTACATACAAGACCGAGGCAAGCAATCCTTGGACCATCTTCAAGACCAACTATGCAGTTGATGACATCGTTTCTGTTAAGATCGTAAGCATGATGCCCTTCGGTGCATTCGCAGAGATCGTTGACGGTGTTGACGGACTCATCCACATCTCGCAGATCGCTATGACTAAGATCGCAAAGCCCGCTGACGTGCTCGAGATCGGTCAGACCGTAGACGCGAAGATCGTTGAGATCGACGACGAGAAGAAGAAGGTAAGCCTTTCTATCAGAGTTCTCCTTGAGGAGGCTAAGGCACTCGCTGAGGCTATGCCCGAGGAAGAGACCGCTGAAGAGGCTGTTGAAGCAACCGACGCTGAGTAATTTAACGATATTATATGGGGAGAGGGTCTTCTTTGCAAAGAAGACCCTCTCCCCATACCCCTCGCCCAAGAAACCTTAAAAAATAGGCAGAAATATACAGTGAAATAAAAAATACAAAAAATTTTTTAAAAAACCTATTGCATTTTATAAAGATTTGTAGTATAATAGACAAGTCGACATACGGAGGCATAGCTCAGTTGGTTAGAGTACTTGCTTGACATGCAAGGGGTCGTAGATTCGAGTTCTACTGTCTCCACCAAAACAAAAGACAGAGGTTTTATACCTCTGTTTTTTGTTTTGGCAGAAAACACAAGAAACGAAGAATCTCTCAAATGCTTGCATTTGATCGTTTTGCGGTGGAAGTACGTAAAGCCAAAGGGAACGATCGCAGCAAAACAAGATTCAGAGTTCTACTGTCATTCTTCTGAAATAACATTTATTGTTGACAAAGTATCATTTGTTTGATATAATTATTCAACAAAGGAAGGTGGCACTATGAATTATAACGAAGCATATTACTTTAAAATCTTGCTAACAAACGGCATATCTGAAGAATACGATCAATGGCTTAATTCATATTTGACAACAGAACAACCGTTAAGTGACATTGTGATAAACCTCTGCGGTGCGGATATCAACCAAACAATTGCATATTTGCACAACTATTCTGCAAACATGTTTGATCAAGAAACTGTTTGCCGCATGTTAAGAGAATATTTGAGAAAAGAATATGAAGCGAATAAGCTCTCGATGGAAGAGGTCTGTAATCTAATGTATAGATTTTCTATCACTCACGGAGATCCCGGGGACTATGATTTCAATGAGGATGTATGGGTTGATATGTTCTATATTGATGAATGTTATTCACTCGCCAAAGAAGGCGTTATTTCTATGGAAAAGTTTGAAAAAGCCTTTAATTCCTATCTTAACCACGGCATTTCTTTATTTGGACAACAGCCTCCAAATTCACTTCTAGAAATAATTAATAAGTATAAATAATCTTAAAAAAAGAGGCTTAAAGTCTCTTTTCTTTTTGATTGAAGTAAAAATTAAACAAAACACAGTAAATCGTCACTCAATTAACATACAGTTAACAAAACCGTGATAAAATAACACATAATGATGCGTATTCCATCAAAATATGCAAATAAAAAACAAAGAAGGGTACAGTTATGTCAGAGAAGGTTCTTATTATAAGCGACAGCACGTCGGACCTCAGCCCCGAGCTTATAGAAAAATACGGAATTAAGATCATTCCCTTAGGCGTTAACGTAGGCGGCAAGGAATACATCGACGGTGTCGACATCAACCCCGATATGATATATGAAAATTACGAAAAGACGGGTCAGCTTCCCAAAACCGCGGCAGTAAATATCGCAGCCTTTTCGGATGTTTTCGAGAAATACACAAGCGAGGGATACTCTATCGTTGTCTTCACGATAAGCGGAGAGATGTCCTCAACGCAGAGCAACGCGCGCATTGCAGCAAGTGACTTTGATAACGTATACGTTGTAGACACAAGAAACCTCTCGACAGGTGGCGGACTTCTCGTTCTCACAGCCGCACAGCTTGCAGAGCAGGGAAAGAGCGCAAAGGAGATCGCCGATGAGTGCACTCGTCTCACAAGCTACGTAGACGCGTCCTTCGTCATCGATAGCCTCGAGTTCTTGCACAAGGGCGGCAGATGCTCGGCACTGGCGGCTCTCGGCGCAAATCTGCTCCAGCTCAAGCCCTGCATTACCGTTAAGGACGGCAAGATGGGAGTGAGCAAGAAGTACCGCGGCAAGTTTGCCTCTGTGCTTCCTCTCTACGTCGCCGACCGCGTGGGCGACGCGAGCGACATAAACATCGATAAGGTCTTCGTTACACATGCAGGCTGCGAGCCCGAGATCATAGACCTCTGTGTAAACAAGGTCAAGGAGATCGCGCCCGAAGCAAACGTGATGATCACGCGCGCAGGCTGCACGGTCTCGTCGCATTGCGGAAGAAACACTCTCGGTGTGCTCTTTATAAGAAAATCCCCCGTTTGATCGGTCAATATCTGAAAGCACCTCTTCATAGGTGCTTTCTTTTTTGCCAAAATAACCGTCGATTTTCCAAATCTTATTGATTTTGAACGAAGAATATGGTATCATATATTATAGATTATTATTCGTGCCGCCCAAGCGGCGAAAGGGAGATCAGCGTGAAAGTTATTTCTATCTGATGGTGAGATGTACTTTTTCACGCGTGAATTTTGCCATCCTGGCAAAATTCATCGATTACTATTTGTGCCGCCCAAGCGGCTGAATGGAGATTAATATGAAAAACCCCACCTGGCAAAGACCGAAAACCACGAAAGTATACCTGCACAGACCGCTATCCGAAAGAATAGCCTTGCTTTGTCCCGATTTCAAGATACTTGACCTCGCGCTTCTTGACAACGGTGTCCACGTCGGTCAGCCGGGCGTAGGAATGCTCGTGCTGCACGGAGACGATATGGTCGGCTTTGATCTTGATGAAACAAGCTATCGCACCGTTGAGTACGGGCTTCCCATATACGAGGTCGTAAACCGCGGCGAGTGCTTGACCAAGCTCGAGGCGTTTGCTGGCGGCGAGCGCAATCCCACCGTGTATTTCAAGGTCACACTTATCAACGACACGAAGGAAACGGTGCAGAGCTCGATCGGACTGATGCCACGCTCTGGTCAGGAAAAATATATGGTCAATCAACATCAGGAGGGATATTGCCCCTACCGCCCCAACGAAAAGAATTGGTATATGCTCAAGCGCACCTGGGAGAAAATCTCCGAGGGCGTTGCGGCGAGCGATATGGGATATCTTCACCTCAACTGTGACGCCGAGTGGGTCGATCACTCCAAAAACGGACACAGCTTTGCCGCCGCAGACTATTTTCGCATTAATTTTCGTCTTGAAGCAGGCGAGAGCTTGACCTTTACGGGTGCTTTGCGCGCAAAAGAGGAGATCCTGCCCTTCGACTACGATGTAAAACGCGCCGAGACGGTCGATTTTTGGCGTCAGACGGTCGAAAAGATAACCAACCTCCCGAATGCCGAGGACGAAAGATATCTCGGTATATACAAGCATTGCGCCGTTCAGTGCATGCAGATGCTTGCGCGATACGAGGGGAAAGAGACTATCACAGTCCGTCAGGGCGATATCGCACGCTTTGTCTGGCCTTATGAGGGCGCGCAGGTGCTTGTCAATCTCGAGCGCGCGGGCATAACCGAATACAGCGCCGAGGCATACAGAGGATATTTTGACCGTTGGCTCGTCAAGGACGGTGAGGACAAGGGCAAGATAGGAAGCACTGCGGGCTGGGATAACTTCACAGGCTCGGTTATCTGGGGACTCTCGGAGCACCTCAAAAACGTCAACGACAGAGAAGAATTTGAAGAATTTTTGCCGTATCTTATTGATATGCGCGATTGGATAGAAAGAAAGAGAAGATCGCCAAGAGAAAGCGGCTACGAGCGTTTGTTCCCGGCTGGAGTGGGAAGCGATTGGGCGGAAAGAGGACAGTTCTGGACGTTTACAGATAGCCATAACTGTATGGCTCTGCGCTCGATGTGCGAGGCACTTGAGCAGTACGGCTCGGACGAATACGAGCGCACCAAGGAAATATACGACGATTATAGCGAGGTCATCTGCGATATCCGAGACCTGCTTTTCCGCGGTCACGAGAACGACGAGACCTATATCCTGCCTCATATGCTTGGAATTCCGTTCGAGGACAGTGAAAATTACAGCTATTACACAGACGGCGCACCGTATCTGCTTTACACGGGCTTTATCGAGCCGGGAAGCGACGTCCACGAAAAGATGGAGGCGTTCTTCCGTCAGCGCGGTCAGTTTGAAAAGGGGCTCACGGGTAGAATGACGAGCTGCGCGAGTATGTGGGATGAAGCCTACTTCGGCGGCTACGGCGACGTGTGGTACACCATGCAGAGCGAGACCTATTGGATAAAGGCGTGGGTCGCGTGCGGTCAGTACGAAAAGGCAAAGGAATCGCTTGACGCGATGCTTTACTACGGAATGACCGAGGAAAACGTCGTCGCAGAGCGCTATTGCTCGATAAACCCCTGGTATAATCCCTGGCAGCCGAACGGAAGCGGATCGTCGCGAGTGATCGAGATGATGCTTACGTATTTCGGCAAAAAAGCCGAATTTTAGGAGACTTTTATGAAAGCAAGCGATAAAATAAAGCAAGAATTTATCTCACCGTCGGTAAAATACCGAGGAAAGCCGTTCTGGTCGTGGAACGGAGAGCTCAGGGGTGAGGAGCTTGTCCGTCAGGCACACGTTATGAAGGAAATGGGACTCGGCGGATACTTTATGCACTCGCGCTCGGGACTCATCACCGAATATCTTGGTGACGAGTGGTTTGACCTTATAAATCAGGTCGCAGATGCGGCAGAGGCAGACGGAATGGAGGCATGGCTCTACGACGAGGACAGATGGCCCTCGGGCTCGGCAGGAGGCAAGGTCACCGTCGACCCGCAGTACCGCATGAAGTCGCTGTACGTATACGAATCGGATATTGACAGAGTAGAGTGGGACGAGCAATCGCTGTTTTTGTTCATCGCAAAAATTGACGGAATAAATATCTGGACTTACAAAATGCTCAAGAATATCACCTCGACTGAGGATGCCGCAAAGGCACTTAGCAAAGCCGTGGAGGGACTTTCGGATGCCTGTGCCTGTCTGCCGGGCAAATGGCGTGCTCTCAGATTTGCCATAGTGCCCGACAAGTGTAACTCAAACTACAACGGAACTACCTACATAGACACAATGAGCCGCAAGGCGACCGAAAAATTCATCGAAATGACCCACGAGGAGTACAAAAATCATTGCGGAGACCGTCTCGGCAGAAGCATCAAGGGCATTTTCACCGACGAGCCGCACCGCGGTCACTGTCTCGACAATTTTACCGAGACCGACGGAGTTATCTCCTGCGCGATGTGCTGGACCGACGATATTTTCGACGAGTTCCGTGTCCGCTACGGATACGATCCCGAGCCGATAATCCCCGAGCTTTTCTATCGCCCGAGGGCAGAGAAGGTCGCGCCGATCAAGCTTCATTATATCGACCTTGCCGACGAGCTCTTTCTTGAGCGCTTTGCAAAGCCGATAAACGAGTGGTGCGAGAAAAACGGCATTATTTTCACAGGTCACGTGCTTCACGAGGATAGCCTTATGAATCAGACCGTCCCCGAGGGCTCGCTTATGCGCTTTTACGAGCACATGGGATATCCCGGTATCGACTGTCTCTCCGAGCACAACCGTTGCTATTGGATAGCAAAGCAGTTATCGTCTGCGGCGCGTCAGCTTGGCAAAAAATGGCTGCTTTCCGAGCTTTACGGATGCACGGGCTGGCAGTTCAACTTCAAGTCGCACAAGGCGGTTGGAGATTGGCAGGCGCTCTTTGGAATAAATCTGCGCTGTCAGCATCTGTCGTGGTACACGATGGAGGGACAGTCCAAGAGAGACTATCCCGCATCGATCCTGCACCAGTCACCGTGGTACAAGGATTACTCAAAGGTAGAGGACTATTTCGCACGCTTCGGTCTCGTTATCTCCGAGGGCGAGGCGGACTGCGACGTGCTGCTGCTCAATCCCATCGAGTCGGTCTGGTGTCAGGCTTATATGGGCTGGGCAAGATGGATATTCAGCGCATCCGAGGATATCGACGCATACGAAAAGAGATATGCGAGAACGTTCCACATTCTTGCCGAAAATCAGATCGATTTCGACTACGGCGAGGAGGAGATGATGTCGCGTATGGCATCTGTTGAGACCGACACTGACGGCGAGCCGATCCTGAAGATTGGCAAAGCGAAATATCACGTTGTCATCGTAACTAATATGCTGACCGTCAGACCCACCACCCTTGCGCTGCTTAAAAGCTTTATGGAGCAGGGAGGAACGGTCATTTTCGCGGGTGATGTGCCCACGTACGTTAATGCCGTAGCATCCGATGAGCCCGAAAGACTTGCGAGCGCGCAGGGAGCGATCAGAGTCGCATTCGATGAGGACGAAATCGTCGCGGCGATCCGAAATACAAGCAGATCCTTTGTAAACGTGGTCAGAGCAGACGGAGAGACCGAAAAAGCGGTCTTCGCGCAGGTGCGCAAGAGCTTCGGCGAGAACGGATACGCGATCGCGGTGCTTAATACAGACAGAGAAAACGCGAAAAAAGACCTTGTTTTGAAAATTACCGTTCCCGAGGGCTATTTCGTTGAAGAATGGGATCTTGAAAGCGGCGCACGCTACGACGCGTCGGCAATTTCAGTCTTCGACGGCAAAACGGCAAGCATTTCCTTTGATCTTGAGGCCGCGGGAACAAAATGCTTCGTTTTCACTAAGGAAAAAGAGGCGCTTGCTAAGGTCTCAAGCTGGAGTACGGTTGCCGAGGCTACCGTTTCGGGCGACTTTGATTACACAACCGACGAGCAGAATGCCTGCGTGCTCGACTGGGTAAGATGGCGTTGGAAGGACGGAGAGTGGCACGACGAGACCGAGGTCTTGCGAGCCGACCGCGAGATAAGAACCGACGTTGGCATCGAATGGCGCGGCGGCGAGATGCTTCAACCGTGGTACTCGAAGCTCAACGATACCAAAAAATACGGAGAGATTGAGCTCGAATACGAATTTTTCGTAGATATAATGCCAGAAGGGGAGATTTTCCTTGCAGGCGAGCGCCCCGAGCTCAATTCTTATAAGCTCAACGGCGTAAGCCTTACTTGTGAAGATATCAACGACTTCTGGATAGACGATTGCTTCAAGCGCATGAGGATACCCGAGGGAGCGTTGAGGCTTGGCAGAAACACCGTCACCGTCGACGTGACCTTTATGCGAACCACCAACGTCGAGTCTCTCTATCTCGTCGGTGACTTCGGAGTCAAGCTTGACGGCAAGAAGAGAAGCCTGACCGCACTTCCAAGGCTTCTGGGATGCGAGAGCTACGCGACCTACGATATGCCCTTTTACACGGGCAGCATCACATACCACCTGACCGCCGATCATTATGCAGAGGCCTTGGGCGCAGACGGAGATGCGGCAGACCGCATCGTTATCTCTCCCGAGCACTTTACGGGCGGTTGCGTCAAGGTCACGGCACTCGGTAAAACTACAATTCTCGGCTGGGATCCCTACGAGGCAGACGTGACCGAGGCATACCGCATCGGTGCACCGATCGATATCACCGTCGTCGGAACGAGAAGAAATCTTTTCGGTCCGCTTCACCTCTATCCCAACACGGCGATAGGCTGCGACCCGAACAGATTTATGACCTCGGGTAGCGAATGGACCGACGACTACTGCCTCATTGACAGCGGACTGACAGGCATCGTATTCAAGGCACAGAGCAACGAAAAACTGATTATTTCCATATAAGATAAGGGGATACAACAATGGCACAGCTAACTAAGGCTGCAATGATTAACGCA
This sequence comes from Clostridia bacterium, assembly GCA_017483305.1. GTDB lineage: Bacteria > Bacillota > Clostridia > Oscillospirales > CAG-272 > SVTX01. The sequence continues at coordinate 9,425 of JAFULC010000046.1, forward strand.
TTTATAAGAATACTTAAGGATAAGCCCTTTGACAAAATAACCATCAACGATATCACCGCCGAGTGCGGCATATCGAGAATGACCTTTTATTATCATTTTGAGGATATTTACGATATGGTCGACTATGCTATCAAGGAAAAGCTTGAGAGGGCTATCAGCGGAGATTTCTCCTACGAGACCTGGCAGCAGGACTGCACCGCGGTGTTAGAGGCAATATTGAAGGAAAAATCCTTCTTCGCAAAGATCTTTTCGGTGATCGACCTGCGAAGGATCGAGCTTTATCTCTCCGACTTCGCACGCAAGTACGTTTTCGAGATAATCGATGAGCAGTCACGTCGCTACGGTATCGTTTTGAATAAGGACAGCAGAGAAATGGTGTGCGGACTTTACTCCTATTCGGTAATCGGTGTTTTGCTCAACTGGATCTCAACCGGAATGAAGGAGGAGCCGGCTGTCCTTTCGGCACGGTTTGCAGGTATTACCAAGGGTACTCTCAGGGTCATCCTTGCTAATTCTGCCGAAAAGAATAACGCATAATATTTTACAAATACCTTACATTGATTAAAAAATTATCAATGTAAGGTATTTGTTTATGGAAAATTTCGACTTTTGGTGATATACTTTAATCGGCGAAGGTTAAATTAAGCCAAGAAAGGAATACGTATATGAAAAGAAAAATATTAAGTCTTTTACTCGTTACCCTTATGATCCTCTCGACCCTTACCTTTATCTCCTGTGATAAGGGCGGTGGCGCAGAGGAGGGAACGACGACCCGAGTCACCGTTGACGTCAACCCGAGCGTTGAGTTCATGGTAGACGAGGAAAACAAGGTAATTTCCGTAACCGCGCTTAACGACGACGGAAGCATCCTGATCGCAGGCGAGGCATTTATCGGCAAGACAACCGAGGAAGCCGTGGAGCTTGTGGTGTCACTTTGCGCTGAAACGGGATATCTTGTAAAGGGCAACGTTGAAGCCGACGAGAACAACGTAAAGATCTCGGTTTCTGGTGACACGAAGTACGCTGAAAATCTTTACAAGAGCGTAGAGAAAAAGGCTGCCGATACTCTTGAAAAGCTCGATATTGAGGGCGCAGTAAAGAAGGTCGAGGCTCTCAATACCGAGGCTTTGCGCGCGCTTGCACTCTCCACCTCTCTTTACACCGAGGAGGAGATCAACGCGATGAACGACGAGCAGCTTTACGACGTTATCGCCGCAGGCCGTGTTGAGACCGCGCTTCTTCTCACCGAGGAGATGCGCAACGCCTACTACAACGCCAAGGAATATGAAATTTCCTTTGCGGAGAGCGAGGCAGTAGCCGAGATCATCGAGTCGCTCGGCGGACTTTACACCCTGACCCACACCGCGTACAAGACCGCGCTTGAACTCTACGGCACGGCTATCACCGAGCTTGATAACCTCAGATACGAGCTTCTTGTTTCTCCCGAGTCCGCATATCAGAAGGCTCTGGTCGAGCTCAGAGATGCAAAGGCAGACCTTCTCAAGCAGAGAACCTACACCGCTTCTCTGGACGTAAACGGCGAGGAATATGCTTCGGCAACCGTAACCCTTCAGTTGAGCGAGGAGAACTACGATAAGGCTCTCGCGGCATTTGAGGAGATGGGCAAGCAGGCAAACGAGGCGCTTGAAGCCCTCATCGCAACTCTCCGAGAGGCAGAAACCAAGCTTCACGAGCTTGAGGAGACAATTTTTGACGACAATATCAAGGAGACCCTGCAGCAGAAGGCTACCGACATCGAAGCAAGCGTAAATGCGGCGAAGGATAGCTTCTTTGCAGACTTCGAGGCGGCTCACGGCGAGGATATCGCGGCGATCGAAAGCTCGCTGATCGCAGAAAAAGAGGCACTCAAAGCTTCTATTGAGCAAGGTAAATAATATTAAAAAAAGCAGAGATCAAGCGATCTCTGCTTTTTAGACGAAAAAATCAAAGCCCCGACATTGTGTCGGGGCTTTGATAATTATATTACTTTTTCTTGGGCTTCTTTATTCTGTTGAGCTTCTTGTTGAGCTTGAGGAGCTCTTCCTTGGTAAAGTAAATGTTCATCATACCCATCATACTTGTGAGTCTGAGAACGGTGAAGCCGCCCATCATCTGCATAAGTCCACCGTCAGCTGAGCTGAGATCAACGTCGAATCCGCCGGATTTCTTCTCGCCGCCCTTCTTGTTGGCGTTCATCTTCTTCTTGATCTTGAGGCCAACACCGATGAACCACATCTTGCCGCGCTTGGACTCCATAATGTCGGAGATCTTGTCGTTAAGAGAGAAGCGTCCCTCGGGAGCGGTGATATCAAACCAGTTGAGAACCGCGCCCTTTTCAACGAGAACGTAGTCCATATTCATCGAGTCGACCTTGCGGATAGTACCCTCGTCGGTAAGCTCGCCTGCCTTGGCAACGATCTTGCTCTCGCCAACGTTCTTGACGTCGAAGTAGAAGAAATGATCCTCGGCAGTCTTCTTGCCGATGCTCTCGCCGTTAACGAAGAGCTCTATCTCGGGAAGATTGGAGTAAACCGTAACCTTGGTTACGTCCTCAACTCTGTCAACATATCTCTTGCCGCAAAGGTGAACGAAGGGGTCGACCTCAGGAGATACGAGCCAAGCCTTGTAAGCGTAGAAGGAATCCTTCTTGTACTTGCGGTCCATAGTGACCAGACCCTTGTGGTTCTGTCCGTTTTCGCCGCCCTCTGCTCTCGCGTCCGCGCCGAAGTCAAACATATTCCATACGTGAGTTGCCCAGATATACTTACGGGTAAAGAGCTGCTTGATAAGCTCCTCGTGATAGAACGCCTGATATTCCTCGGTGTAGTCGCCTTGCTTGGGATCGCTTGTGTGCCAGTTGAGAGCCTCACAGCCGTACTCGGAGCAGCCGATCGGAATAGTAGGATGAGTTTCGTGGAATTTATCGAACCAAGGGCCGTTCATCGAGGTGTCGCCGCCGTACCAACCGAAATAGTGGTTGTAGGAAACAACGTCGGGGATGAGCAGGTAAGGATCGTCCATCTTGCACATCGAAACCGCCGCAATTGTGGTCAGACGGGTCTTATCCATCTCGTGAACGAGATCGTTGAGGATGCGGTGATTTTCAAGCAGATCCTCATCAGAGCCGCCGATCGAGATCTCGTTGGAAAGACCCCAGACAACGATAGAGGGGTGGTTGTAATTCTGAGCAACAAGCTCCTTCATCTGCGAGATCGTGTTCTCGCGACCTGTGGGCATGTGCTTGGAAATATAGGGGATCTCCGCCCAGATAACGAGACCGCGCTCGTCGCAGAGATCGTAGAAATACTGATCGTGCTGATAGTGAGCAAGACGGATGGTGGTCGCACCGACCTCACAGATGAGGTCTATATCCTCAACGTGATGCTCGGGGAGCAGGGCGTTACCGACGCCCCATCTGTCCTGATGGCGTGATACGCCGCGGAGGGGATATTCCTCGCCGTTAAGAATAAATCCGTTCTCGGGATCGATCTTGAAGGTGCGGCAGCCGAAGCGAGAGCATACGTTATCGATTACGGTCTCACCCTCAACTATCTCTGCCTCACAGCAGTAGAGGTAGGGATCCTTACGTCCGTGCCAGAGGTGAACGTCCTTAATTTCAAATACGACCTTCTTGTCAGTAGATTCGATTTTCTGAAGCTCGTTTTCATCCTTATCGTAAATGGTGTAAACGAGCTTTTGTCCGTCTGCAAGCTCGGTGGTGTAAACCTCGACCTCAACCTTGGCATCTGTGCCAACGACCTCCGGGGTGATCTTGATTCCGGGAGCGCCGTAATAATCAAGATCGAAGTGAGTCTTGTTTACACAGATAAGGTTGACGTCACGGTAAATGCCGCCGTAGAAGGTGAAATCGGCCATCTGGGGATATACTGTCTCGTTTGCGCTGTTGTCAACTACGATAGCAACGTCGGTGGTGTCTGCGAGCTTGCCCGTGAGATCAACTCTCCAGGTCGAGTAGCCGCCGTCGTGATGCGCGAGCTTTTCTCCGCCAACGTATACGTCTGCGGATGAGTTTGCGCCTCTGATCTCAAGATAGTAGCAGTCTGCCTCGGGCAGTTCTGACTTGTTAAGTGTTTTTACGTAAAGACACGATCCGCGGAAGTAATCGTTTCCGCCGTCCTGACCGTCGATCGCGTTCCATGAGTGGGGAAGGTTGATATTCTCACCCTCGCGAAGCGAGATGTCGGCAGTGCCTTTGACAAACTACCAATTTTCATTGATATTGATAATGCTTCTCATTAAGTATCTCCTTAGAAATTGTGCGCAGGCTCAATGACCTGCATAGGTTATTATACTACTTAAAATAAACCGAATATTAACTTTATAAACGGCGCCCGACGGTTATCGGTCGGACGCCGTTGGGGTTAGTAATGATTATTTGGTGTAAGCCTTGTAACGAACGCTGACAATAGAGCCTTCAACTACGACTGTAGCAACCTCGCCGTCCTTGACCTTGGAAGCGATGCCGTCAAGAGCGCCGTTGCCCTTGATGAAGTTTCTTACGATCTTCGCGACGCTTACCGCGATGGTATCGTTGTCCGCGATAACGGTTCCGCTGATTCTACCGCTGTCGATCACGTTGATGGTGGTATATATCATCTCGTCAAGCTCGGATTCGTTAACGTAGGTAAGATCAACGAGATATACGTTCTTCTCGTAGTATTCCTTGAGCTCTGCGATCTTCTTGATATCCTTATTCTTCTGCTTGATCACCTTGTCGCTGTCGCCGTCCTTGATGATAAGGTCAGAGGGGATCTCGGGTCTGCCCGCAAGCACGTAAGCCTTGTAGTCAGCCTCCTCGCCAACGGTGAAGATCGGGATGAAGTGAGTGTTAAGCTTATTGGTGTTGTAATCCTTGTCCTGCAAAGCGCAAAGCACGTCGAGTGCCACGAGATCGCTCTCGGTAACGATAAGCTCAATAGCCTTTTCGTCCTTCTCCATGATCTCTGCCTGAGCCTTGCCGGCAGCTATTGGAGCAAGAGTGCTGAAGATATTTGTGCTGTCGTAGAACACTATAGAGGTGTTGATCTTTTTCTTGTCCGCGGTCTGAACGGTGTAGTCCTCGGTTGCGAGAAGCTCGTTAGCCTTCTTTACAGCCGCGGTGGAAATAACGCCCGTGCCGTATGCAACGTAATTGATCTTTCCGTCGGTATTTGCGTCAAGCTTTTTAAAGTTGGCCTTTACGTAGTCGGCGATGATCTGACCCTGAACGTCTGCAACGGTGTCGATCGCGGAGAAAACGGATACACACTTGTCGTAGCTTTCAACGACCGCCTTGTCAACAAGGGTGTTGAAGAAAACAACCGGAATGTCCTTTTCCTTTGCCGCATTTACGATCTCGAGTGCGCTCATAGGAGAAACAAGCTCAACGAGAAGCGCGGAGCAGCCCTTGTCGATAGCAGCCTTAGCCTGCTTTATCTGCTCGGCTGCATCACCGTTTGCGCCGTAGTGAACGTAGGAAATATTCTCAATGTACATAGCTCTGTCCATCGAGTTGATAAGACTGTTGGGAACCTTTACCTCGCCGTCACCGCTCCAGAGTATAGAAACCTCGGACTTGTTGATAGCTCCGCATCCGGTAAAAATAAATACGGAGAGTGTTAAGAGAGCGATAAGTATTAATGATACGATTCTTTTCATTTTTTCATTACCCCCTTACTGTGCATCTGCTTCGCCGTTCTCGGCGGATTCGGTAGCGTTAGCGCCGTGCAAAGCATTGAGATCTGCGGTCATTCTCGCAAGAGTCTTCTTGTCAAGGTTATAGATGAGAGCAAGACCGATAAACTGCATAACTGCCGCGAAGAGATAGAGCGCGGCAACGAGATAGCGCATGTTAAGAGCAACGGAGAAGAGCTGGTTGCCTGCGTTGATCTCGGAGTAGCCGAGCGCAACCATTATAACGAGAGCGAGCGAGGGACCGATGCCCTGAGCAAGCTTTCTGAAGAAGGAGTGAAGCGAATAAACGGTTCCTTCCTCACGAGTGCCGAACTTCCACTCGTTGTAGTCGATAGCGTCACCCATCATAGACCAGGAAACGGTGCTGTAAACGCCCATTCCGAGAGAGTTGATAAGCTGACACAAAATATAGATCACAAGACCCTTACCGTCGGGAGTAATGGGAGCGAGAAGCATGATAGCGCAGGCTACAACAGAGCAGATAGCGCCAACAACGGAAAGCTCCTTCTTACCGTACTTAACGACGAACTTACGCGCAAGGGGAGTAAACGCAACGATCGGGATCATAGCGAACATAGTAACGATACCAGAAATAGCCACGTTCTTGAAGTAGGACTGGAACATAACGGTAACAGCCGTGGTAGCCGCCTGCATACCGATGAACATACCCATAGCGGCAACAGTCGCGCCGACTGCGGGGCGGTTCTTCATGAAGTTGCCCATAGCCTTGATTACGTTGAACTTCTGGGGAGCTTCACTTACGGTTACGTTTTCTTCAACACGGATAACAGTGTTGCGGATCATAAACTGGAATGCGATAAAGCCCGCAACACCCATAATAAGAGCCGCGATGAATACGCGCTCACCGATGATATTGTTGTTGCTATCGTAAATGATCATAGGCAGAATGACCATGGGAACCATGTTACCGATCATAGAGCCGATCGAACGCCAAGCAGAGAGCGAAGCTCTGTCTGCGGGGTCATTGGAAATAACCGAAAGAAGCGAGCCGTAGGGAACGTTTGCGATCGTGTAGAATGCATCCCAAAGTATATATCCTGCAACGAATACGATTGCCTTGACGAGGGGCTCGGAGTTCTTTACCCAAGGGATAAAGCAGAGCGCGCCGGCAACGAGGAGACCGAGAGAGCCAAGCCAGATGTAAGCGAGGAATTTGCCTCTCTTGTACTTTCTCTTCTTGTCATTATCAATAATAGTACCGATAAGCGGGTCGTTTATAGCGTCCCAGATCTGAACGAGGATGAGAAGTCCAGCGTACAGAATAGAGTCCATCCTCATGAACTGAGTCCAGAAGATAGCCATTGTGCCTTTCAACGCAAAGCTCATGTTACAGCCGAAGTCGCCGGCTGCGTAAGCCAAGCTGTCAACTATGCCAAACTTGCGCTTACCGTTTGCGTCGAGAATTTTTTTCTTTTTCATTTTGCCTTCCTCTTTCTGAAATTTTTGGGGTCGTACAAATAGGTATGATACCTATACATTAAGTATAAAGCATTTTGTAAAATGTCGTGAGTAATTTTTGTGATATTTTTTGTATTTTTTTAATGTTATCGCGAAAAAAACTGTTGCAATTACACAAATTACATGCTATAATAATTACGATAATATACATATTCGAACAAAAGGAGGGAAAACACAGATGTTTTATGAAAAAGAACTGGAATTTTTGTGTGAAACCCTCAGTAAATGCCGCGTACAAGCTTCCATTGTCTCTCCGAATGAGATGACGAACGAGGATATCGACCGCAAGCTCAACGGCGAATTGAACGATCACTTCGGCGTGAATCGCGCATGGCATCGCCTCATTGAAACGGTCGAGCCAAATACTCTGTATAAGACCGCAGACGAATTCAAGCTTCGATATATATATTTAATGCTGCCGGAGGTGAGAGATCAGCAAAGGATACTTTTCATCGGGCCGTATCTTTCGTCGCCGCTTTCCTCAAGAGATCTGCTTGAGCTTGGCGAAAAGCTGAAAATATCGCCTAAGTCGCAGAGATACCTTGAGGAGTATTATCTCACTATTCCTGTGATCACGGACGGAGACCGATTAATAATAATGATAGATACCCTCTGCGAGCGTATTTGGGGAAGCACGTCGTTTACGGTGTTTGATTCAAGCAGAACCTATAAGCACCCCGAGTCACCGATAAACGAGTCTGCCCACACCGAAAGCTATGACGACGTGTTGGTGAATATGAAAGCGATGGAAAAGCGCTATGAGTTTGAAAACGAGATGATAAAAGCGGTCACGCTCGGACAGATCCACAAGGAATCGATGTTCAACGTGAGTATGTCCGACAATATGTTTGAAAAACGAGTGTCAGATCCCGTCCGCAACGCAAAAAACTACGGAATTATAATGAATACACTCTTACGTAAGGCGGCAGAGAACGGTGGAGTCCATCCAATCTATCTTGACAGAGTTTCTTCGGATTTTGCCTTTAAAATAGAGCGTATAGAGTCGCTTTCGGACAATGCCGCGCTTATGAAGGATATGTTCCGCACGTATTGTCGACTCGTCCGCAAGCATTCGATCAAAAAATATTCCCCCGTGGTGCAAAAAACCATCCTGATGATCGATACCGACCTTTCAGCCGACCTCTCGCTCAGCGCATTGGCGGCGCATCAGGGAATAAGCCTCGGATATCTGTCCACGGTCTTTAAAAAGGAGACGGGAAAAACGGTTTCGGAGTACGTCAGAGAAAAGCGCATCAAGCACGCGATCCATCTGCTCAGCACAACGCATCTTCAGGTGCAAACGGTCGCTCTGCATTGCGGAATAATGGACGTGCAGTATTTTTCCAAGATATTTAAGAAGCAGACGGGAAAAACACCCAAGGAATACAGAGAATCTATGCGTATTTGATTACGTTGAAATAATTATTAACGTCAAGGAGGTATTTTATGCCAATGAAAATGTGCTTCCGTTGGTACGGAGAGGGAAATGATAACATAAAGCTCTCCGATATCAAGCAGATCCCCGGAGTTGAGGGCATAGTATGGGCATTGCACCACAAAATGCCGGGTGAGATATGGGAGATCGAAGAGATCGCCGAGGTCAAGAGACAGCTTGACGAATACGGCTTCAATATGGACGTTGTCGAATCGGTAAACGTCCACGACGATATAAAGATAGGACTTCCCACAAGGGATAAGTATATTGAAAACTACAAGCAGTGCATCCGTAACCTCTCCAAATTCGGCGTAAAGGTAATATGTTATAACTTTATGCCAATATTCGACTGGACGAGAAGCAACCTTTTCCATCCCGTCGGAGACGGCTCGACCGCACTTTTCTACGAAAAAAATATGATCCAGGACGACTACAACGCCATGGCGAAGTACATCCTTGATTTTACCGAAAAATACAATATGTCGTTTCCCGGCTGGGAGCCCGAGAGAATGGCAAAGCTTGACGAGCTCTTCAAGGCTTACGAGGGTATTGACCACGAGAAGCTCTGGGCAAACCTCAAATATTTCCTTGAGGCAATAATGCCCACCTGCCGCGAGTGCGATATCAAGATGGCGATACATATGGACGATCCGCCTTGGGACATCTTCGGACTGCCCAGACTTTTGGTGGACGAGCATAGCATCAACAGATTTTTGACTATGGTAGACGATGAATATAACTGCCTGACGCTCTGCTCGGGAAGCCTGAACGCAAATCCCGAAACCAACGTGGCAGACATAGTCCGTAAGCATTGCGACAGAATAGCCTTTGCGCACATCCGCAACGTAAAGCACTTTGAAAACGGAGATTTCTCCGAGGCAAGCCACAGAGACTGTGACGGCGACACGGGAATCCTCGAGATACTCAAGGCTTATCACGATTGTAATTTCGAGGGCTATATCCGTCCCGACCACGGCAGACACCTCTGGAACGAAGGTCCCGGAAACGTGCGTCCGGGTTACGGACTCTACGACCGTGCGCTCGGCATAATGTATATGCTCGGCGTCTGGGATTCACTTGAAAAATTCGATAAAAAATAAAGGAGAATAATGAGATGATAAATCTTCCACTTAACGTAGATTACAGCGGCAAGGTAGTAGTAGTTACCGGTGCAGGCGGACTGATATGCGGCGCTATGGCGCGCGCATTTGCCCAGTCGGGAGCGAAGGTAGCCGCGCTTGATCTTAACGAAGGCGCGGTAAAGAAGCTTGCCGACGAGCTCAAGGCAGAGGGC
>JAFULC010000047.1 GCA_017483305.1 Clostridia bacterium
CAAAAGGTATATTTTAATTAACCCTTAAGATAAAGTATTTTGCACCGCCTTTTTCAGGTTCTTCTTTGATAAGTGAAAAATCTTTTCCTATCAATATTGCCGACATATACGAAGATTCTAAATATCGTATAGCATCAGAAAGAGACATAGTTGTTCCGTCTTTTTCGTCCCAAGAAATAACATAGACTGTTTGGTCTTTTTCTTGAAAATCGTCCAAGTTTGTAATGATTTTTTTGTTTACACTTTTTTTAAAAACAGATTCAACGTCATGAGAAAAACGTGAAAGTGCTTTTGAACGCTTCTTTATAGAATTCAGTTCAAACAACAAGCGTTCTTGATAATCTTTATCTATATAAGTTTTTACAAAAAAATGTTCTACACTTTTGTTCATTTCTTCTCCTTCCTCGTCAGACAAACGACACTATCGACGTGGGGCATAAGTTTAAAAGGTATATTTTTATTTGCGGTTGTCGCCAATTATTTTCTTGAACCATTGCACCAAAGCACATACAATTACAAGGATTGCGACGGTAACAACAATACCAAGTAATATAATTGAATCGTCATTTATGCTTGACGAGTCCAATTCAATGCCGAATGCGCTGACAATAAGAGCACCGATGCCAAAGAAAATCAGCGTTATCAGGATTTCACCCAAAATTTCTAAAAGTGCAAATCCTATTTGTTTTTTGTCCTTTTTCTCAAAATATTCACCGGAGCGGCAATCCTTTTCGCCAAAGAAACAGTTGCTTAAATGGTTCTTATTGTATAGGTAGCGGTGCGAGAATTTGAAGATTTTGTTATCCTCTCGGATTCCACAGCTCATTCTGTTTATATAAACACAATATCCGCTTTTATCTTGCGTGGTGTAAATATAAAACGATGCGTTATCATAGCTGCCGAAACGCTCCAATGCTGTCTCAAATGAATAAGTTCCTGCATATAAAACGATTTCTCCTGCCATCTCTTTCTCACAAAGAAAGGTTACTATTGAATAAAAATCATTTGATTGTGCAAAACCGTAAATTGTTGAAAGAAAGTTATTCATATTTACTCCTTCCTCGTCAGACAAACGACACTCTCGACGTGGGTCAAGACTCCAAAAGGTCTCAAAATGGTCGAAAAATGGGGTCGTAACTCTAAAAAGTATATTTTTATCATTCAACAGTCGTCGCTTTTTGCAATTTACTCATATACTTTTGGGCTGATTTCGAAGAAACCCAAAACACATTTTCTTTTCCGTTTATTGATACGATCAATTTGGATGTCTTATCGAGTTCATCTATTTTTATATCTTCAATTATACCGTTTATGTACGTAGTCACCTTGAAATTGAAAACTCTGATTTTTTTATTTTTATAAATTGAAATACCTCGGTAAAAAAAGGCATAGTACAATATCGGAAACACGAACAACCATAAAACAATCAATACTAGCTTTGCAAATGTATTATCGGGAACGAGAATTGCAATAACCATTCCCAAAGCGAACCATGCCAAAATACAAGCCGAAAAAGTCAATGATTTAAGCACAGTTTTTTTCACACTTTTTTCAACAAATATCATTGTATGCTTGCGCGGGTTTATTTCTTGAAAATAGATATATACAAAGAATACTACTAATTCACATATCAGTATCTCTAACCAATAAAACTCTTGCATGTACTCGCTTAAATCCGAAACACCGGAAAGTGGAGCAAACAAATAGAGTATAAAATACATCCCTATAAATCCAAGCAAGTATTTAATCCATTTTTTCACATTTATATGCTCCTTTCGATATGTTATACTAAACAGGTGTAAATTGAAGTTTTGAGTTTTGGTCGAAAATCACATTTGTTCCAACGCAAAATTGGGCAATTTTTGAATTCGGATTTCGTAGTGGCGATTCACCAATCGCCCGGTTTGCATTTGCGTGTGGTCTGGCGGGCGATTCGTGAATCGCCCCTACAAGGTTAGATTTGTTTCGTCAGACAAACGACACTCTCGACGTGGGTGGGGACTCCAAAAGGTCTCAAAATGGTCGAAAAACGGGGATGGGAACTCCAAAAGGTATATTTTAGTCATGGATATACCTTATGTTTTTCATATCTTCGATAAACACTTCTGCACCAATTCTTAAATAATTTGAGTGCATTTGAAACATCTTGCTACTTGCAAAATCGCAATTATACTCCAAATACACATTGAACGGAGATTTTTTCAATAACCCCATAAACTTTTTCAAAGAGATGGTTTTATAAATCCCGCTTTTTTTCGAAATTCGAACAGAAATAAAATCCTCAATGGGTACATCATCTCTGTCTATTTCAAACACATTTTTACAATTTTCCAACTGTTCACACATCTTACCGTGCTCATCAGTTGCCCAAAATCCTTGTGAAAATTTAAGAGTGATCGTATCTTCGCCAAGTTCAATTTTGTTTATTTGACTATCGTGAAGTTGGTAATTCATACATTCTCCTTTCGCGTCAGACAAACGACACTCTCGACATGTCCTGTTCCCGGGAACAAATCAACAGGCGTGACCTCGCCGATCTCATAACCAGCCTCGGAGAACCACGCACAGTCGCGTGCGAGCGTGTCGGGATTGCAGGAAACGTACACTATTCTCGGCACGCCGAGAGAATCGAGGTAATCGACAAGCTCCTTTGTAGTCCCCTTTCTCGGCGGATCGATCACGACGACGTCGGGGCAAAAATCGCCAAGCGTGTCCTTGGCACTCGCGAGCAGTCCTCTTGTATCCGAGGCGTCTCCGCAGAAGAAGTAAGCGTTTTCCACGCCGTTCATCCTTGCGTTTTCCTTGGCGCACTCGACCGCCTCGCCGACTATCTCTACGCCGACTATTCGTGAAGCCTTCTTCGCCATTGACAAGCCGATAGTTCCCGTGCCGCAATAGAGGTCGGCAACAGTCTCCCTTCCCGTCAGCCCTGCTCTCTCTCTTGCAAGACCGTAGAGCAGCTCCGCGCCGTCGCGGTTGACCTGATAGAACGAGCCCGCCGTGATCTTAAAGCGCATGCCGCACAGCTCGTCCTCTATGTAATCGTTACCCTTGACACAGACGAATCTGTCGGAGAGGATAACGTTCGTATTCTTCTTATTGATATTGAGCATTACCGAGCAGACCTGCGGAAATCTTGCCGTCAGCCCGTCGGCGTATTTTTCGGCGCAGGGCAATTTATCCGCGTTTATAACGAGGCAGGTCATTATCTGACCCGTCTTTTCCGCGATTCGCAGGTAGATATGGCGCAAAATTCCGCTTTCTCTCTCCTCGTCGTATGCCGTGATCTTATTTTCCTTTGCAAATTCGATCGTAAACTCAACTATTTCGCCGAAAACGTCGGGCTGGAGCAGACATTGCTCGCAGGGGATGAGATTATGGGTCTTCGTCGCGAAAAATCCCGCGCGAAGCTCACCCTGCACCTGCCGCACAGGGTACTGACCCTTATTTCTGTATGCCGATACTTTTTCGGTGTGTCTTGTGTCGCTCACCGTCACGTCGGGCAAGCCTGCCTTGCGAAAGGCATTTTTGACGTAATCGCGCTTGAGCTCGAGCTCGTGCTCGTATTTGATATTTCGGTATATACATCCTCCGCAGGATTGCGGCGCTTTGCAGTCCTTCGTTCGCAGACCCGTTCCGTCGGCTCGGTTTTGCGAGCTTTCGATTATTTTTTCAAGCTTGCCGACGAGAAATGACGACGACACCTTGATTATTTTTGCAAGCACCTTGTCGCCCGTGACCGCTCCCTTGACGAAGACCACGACTCCGTCGTCGGTCTTACCCACGCCGCAGCCGAGATTGTTGAGGTCGGTTATTTGGAGCTCTATGAGATCGTTTTTCTTGATGTTCACTGTAAATTCCTATCAAACGTAAAATTCTTTCATGTCTTCAAGGCGCAAGCAACCGACAGTGCCGCCTCTTGCCTCGCCGCAGTCGATGGCGATAGAGCCGTTTCCGAAGAAAATTCTGCCGTCGCCGCCGTTATCCTCGGTGGTGGGGGTATGACCGACTATCACTGTCTTGTCGTCAAAATACTTCTTGGTCAGATCAAGTGCCTCGCTGAAGAATGCCTCGGGCTTAAGCTCCTCGAGGTCAACTCCCGTCTTGAAGCCTGCAATTCCCGCGTGGACAAGCAGATACTCCTTGCCGCCGATCTCGACCTCCTCGTAAAGAGTCATATCCGAGAGGTAGTCTATTATTCCCTCCTTCATCTCCGCGTCGAGAGTGCGGAAGGAATCGAGGGTGCTCTGTCCGCCGTCTGCTACCCATGCGGTCATCTCACTTATAAACTTTTTGTCGGGCGTCTCGCCGCTTTTGAGCATCTTTTCAAAGCCCGCAAGCATTCTGACCGCGGTGTAGTCGTGCTCGCCGACTATGGGGTAGACGTTATATCTTATACTGAGGTCACCGACCAGCTCCATGCTCTCATCGCCGTAGTCGACAACGTCGCCGAGCACGTACATCACGTCGGTATCCTTGAAGTTGATAGCCTTGAGAAGTGCCTTGAATTTAGTGTAATTTCCGTGTAAATTTGATACTACGTAGGTCATATTTGATCTCCTATGTTAAACTATTTAATTAAAGCGTTGTTACTTGGTTGGAAAAATAGATCTCGCGCTCAAACGAGGGGCATATCTCGCCAAGTGTTTTGTCGAGGAATTCGCAAACGGGATGCTCTGTAAAGAAATGTCCCGCGCAGATGAGGTTTATGCCGAAATCGAACGCGCCGAGGTACTCGTGATGCTTGGCGTCGCCCGTGAGGTAGGTGTCGGCACCCGCATCCTTGGCAATATTCATCATATCGCCGCCCGAGCCGCCGACAAGCGCGACCCTCTTGACTCTGCCGTTTACGTTGCAGACCGAGAGCGTTGCCTCGCGCTCGTCATCTCCCCACGAGAGCACGGATTTGACCTTTTGTGCAAACTCCTCGAGCGAGATCTCCTCCTCAAGCTCGCCCACGCGAGCGATCTTATCGTCGCCGACCGCCTCGATATTTTTGAGACCGCAGAGGCGCGCAAGCGTATCGTTTACGCCGTCCTCGCGCGCGTCAAGGCGTGTGTGAAAGGACATTGCGGCAATGTTGTTCTTCGCAAGTCTGACCGCCTTTGCGCCGTCAAAGGTCAGCGCGTTCATTACGCCAAGCCCACCGAAAAAGACGGGGTGATGCGACACGATAACGTCAAAGCCACCCTCGATCGCGCGGTCGATAGCCGCGTTTGTGATGTCGAGAGTTATAAGTATCTTTTTCACCTCGCGGTCGGGCTCGGGGCAGGATTCAAGACCGTCCTTGTCCCAAGGGCAAGAGAGTGAGGTGGGGATGATTTCGCAAAGCTTGTTGTACAGTTCGATTACCTTCATTTTTTCGTCTCCAGATATGATTTCATTTTCTCGGTAAGATTTTTTTCGTATTCGGCATTTGCGCCCGAGACCGCCTTGCCGTTTATTCTTGCTTCAAGTATGCGGATGCTTTTTTCGACAAGCGCGCGCGTGACGTTGTCGCCGCGGTCGAGATTTATCCTGCCGATCAGCGCTTCAAGATCAGAAAGCTCATAGCTCTCGCCGCAATATCCTGCCTTGATCACGCGGTATATGCGGTCGTCTCTGCCATTGTCGCAGACTATCCGCTCGTCGAGGATCTTGAATCCCTGCCCTGCAAGATACCTTGCAAGTATCTCGGCGTGGGTCATAGGCTGGAGCACGAGCGTGATTTTGCCGTTTTTTATCCATTTAGCTTTGTCAAGGATCGAGGCGATCAGCTCCCCTCCCATTCCAAGCACCGCGATGCAATCGGGCTCAAAGCTTTCGGCTCCGTCGAGTCCGTCGGCGCGCGTGACCTCTATCCTCTCGCCAAGACCGTTCTTCTTTACGTTAGCCCTTGCCGCCGAGACGGGTCCCTCGTTGATATCGGATGCCCGCGCGTATTCAATTTTGTTTTCCAAGCACAGTGCGATCGGCAGATATGCATGGTCGCTGCCAATGTCGGCGAGTCTTGCGCCTTGGGGGATCATTTCCGCTGCCGCGCGAAGTCGTGTGTCGAGTTGCATTTTTTGTCCCTTCGGGGACTTAAACCCTTTTTGGAAAAAAGGGTTTAAGAATCCCAAAAACTTTCAGTAAATTAGTTTATATGTATGGTGAGGATATCTTCCTGACAATTACTCTTGCAAAGAAAGAATCCCAAAAGCTCTCAATAAATTAGTTTGTATATATAGTGAGTATATCTCCCTGACGTTTGCCTTGCAAACCGTGGGATTATCCAAAATTATGCAAATGATATTCGCCTGAGAAAAAACAGCCCGTAAGTATTCCTATACGGGCTGTTTCCTCGAGCATTACTTGCTTGCAAGATATGCGTTGATCTTTGCTACAAGCTCGTCCGCGTCGGTTCCGTGAACCGAGCAAGCTTCCTCGATCGACTCTCCGCGGGAAGCGGGGCATCCGAGGCAGTGCATTCCGATCTCGAAGAAGAACTCTGCAGTTCCTCTGTCATAGTCGAGAATATCGCCGATGATAGATTCCTTGGTTACCTTCATAGTATTTTCCTCCTTCACATATAGATAATTATACTTATACGAATACTATTATATATCTTTAACAAAAAAAAGTCAATAGAATTGCCATATATTTTAAGACCTTACGAAATATTTTGTCTCTTTTGCGCAAAAGTATTCAAAAGGCGAAAAAAGCTCTTGCAAAGTGCCAAAACTTGTGATATAATTAGACTGAAAAAATATGTGGTTAAGGAAATTTCAATTATGAAGCACAAATTGTAACGTTTATCCCTGATTCATACTCAAACACAAAAATCAACTTACAGAATGGAGATAAACAAAAATGATTATAGCACTTGAAGAAGCCAAGCGTAAGCTCATCGCTCTGCGCGACGACGTAAAGGAGCTTGGCAACGCGCTTCGCATCACCGATCTTAAGGCAAAGGCTGCTGAGCTTGAGGCACAGACGCTCGACCCGAATTTCTGGAACGATCCGAGCGCGGCAAATAAAATTACCCAGCAGATAAAGCAGGCGCGTGACACTATCGAGGACTACGATGGTCTTTGCTCGCGCCTTGAGGACGCTATCGTCCTTGCGGAAATGGCGATTGAGGAAAACGACGAGAGCTGTGTTGAGGAGGTCGAGACCGAGCTTGCAGAGATCGAAGCAACGGCAGAAAAGGAAAGAATTTCCGTGCTTCTTTGCGAGGAATACGATAAAAACAACGCCATAGTCTCCTTCCACCCCGGTGCAGGCGGCACCGAAGCGCAGGACTGGGCGCAGATGCTTTACAGAATGATCACCCGTTGGGCAGAAAAGTCAGGCTTCAAGGTCAAGCTCATCGACTGGCTTGACGGCGACGCCGCAGGAATCAAGTCCGCGACCATTACGGTTGAGGGTATGAACGCATACGGATTTCTCAAGAGTGAAAACGGTGTTCACCGTCTCGTCCGCGTTTCTCCCTTTGATGCGGCAGGCAGACGTCAGACCTCGTTCGCGTCTATCGAGGTAATGCCCGAATTCGAGGACGTTGATGCAGTCGTTCTCAAGGAGGAGGATCTCGAGATCACCGCGCACCGTTCGTCCGGTGCGGGAGGTCAGCACATCAACAAGACCGACTCGGCTATCCGTATCGTGCACAAGCCTACGGGAATCGTGGTCGGCTGTCAAACCGAGAGAAGCCAGCTTCAGAACAAGGAGACCGCTCTCAAGATGCTGAAGGCGAAGCTGATGGAGATCAAGCTCCGCGAGCGTCTTGACACCATCGAGGAGATCCAGGGCAACAAGACCAACATTGAGTGGGGTGCGCAGATCCGCTCCTACGTATTTATGCCCTACACTCTCGCTAAGGATACGAGAACCGGCTACGAGGACGGCAATATCCAGTCGGTAATGGACGGAAATATCGACGGATTTATCAACGCTTACCTCAAGATGAATTCGAATAAATAATTAAATCAAAAAAGAGCTTCACACGCCATGTGTGAAGCTCTTTTTTATCTGATAAAAGATAAACGACGGTATGCCGCAGGGAGTGAGTGTCCCTTCAGAATACCGTCGTTTATTTTTTCGCTTTTCGTTGGGTTAGGACAAAAAGCTGAATGATTTAACTGAAATTACTTCTGCATTCCGTTGATCGCCTTGGTGAACTGGCTCTTCTTGTGAGCAGCGGCGTTCTTGTGGATAATGCCCTTGGATGCAGCAACGTCGATCTTCTTAGTAGCAGACTTGTATGCAGCCTGTGCGCTTGCAACGTCACCGGATGCTACAGCAGCGTAGAACTTCTTGATCTCGGTCTTCATAGCGGACTTGAACATCTTGTTCTGAAGAGTCTTCTTCTTTGTGACCAATACGCGCTTCTTTGCGGATTTAATGTTCGGCATTTTCTCAACCTCCATGTAAATTTTACATTTAATGCACGGATCGCCCTCCGTCTGAGAGGGTACATCGGGCATACCGCCACATACTCATATATAATATCACATTTTTTTCCTAAATGCAAGTCTTTTTTTGATTTTTTTGAAAAAATTTTAATTTTGTGTATTATTGCCAAAATTCAGCTTTATTGCAGTAGATATTTCCGACAAAACCACGCTTGCAGTGACCGAATATTCGCCGTATTTTTCTGCCGCGAGGTCGCCTGCGAGCCCGTGGAGGTACGCGCCTGCCGTAACGCACTCGAAAATGCTCGAATTTTCAAAATTAGCCTTCGGCCCTCTCGCCAAAAGCGCGCCGATAATTCCCGCAAGCAGATCTCCCATGCCTGCACTTGCCATTCCCGCGTTTCCGCTTTGGTTGAGATAAAGTCTCTCGCCGTCGCTTATCGCGGTATGATGATCCTTCAAAAGACAGACGATACCGTGTTTTTGGGCAAAATTTCCCGCACATTTTGACGTGTCGGAGAGTATCTCGGCGACAGTAGCCTTGCAAAGTCGCGACATCTCGCCCGGGTGGGGCGTGATGACGGTATGTGCCCTCTGCTTTTCGTCAAGCAGACTCCAGATATCTTCGTCCTCGGAGATTATATTGAGCGCGTCGGCATCGATCAGGATTGGGCAGGTCACGGCCGACAAGGCAGCCTTTACGAGTGATTTTGAAAGAGAGCTTTTTCCAAGTCCGCAGCCTATCACGACCGCATCCGAGCGCAAGACGGCTTCGGTCAGTCTTTTGCCGACATCCTCGGCAGCTTCTTCATATCCGTAAAGCGAAAAGACCGCCTCGGGTACAAGAGATGCAAGAGATGAATAATTCTCTCTCGGCGTGAATATTTCAACTATTCCCGCGCCCGTGCGATATGCCGCCGCCGCGCAAAAATATGCCGCGCCACACATCGAAGCTCCCTTCGGATCGTATGAGCCGCAAAGCACGAGAAGTCTGCCCATATCTCCCTTGTTAGTTCTCTCGGGCAGTCTGCTAAATAAATTTTTCACTCTATCACCATCGCTTTCTCCGTTTATGCTTACACAACAATTTTAACATTTGTATGAGAAATTGTCAAGATAAAAATCTATCACTGAAATAGAACGCGCACGTCGGGCATAAAATAGCAAAAAGGCTTACGTGGAGGCGTTTATGGATACCGAATACAGACGGGCGGCGAATATAACCGTGATCGTTGCGGGGATTTTAATATTCCTTTGGTTGTTTTTCAAATATCTTTTGGGGATCGCACTACCCTTTCTTTTAGCGGCTCTGATCGCCGTGATCATCTCACCCGTTGCCGCGTGGGTCTCGAAAAAGACCCATGCCTCGCAAAAATTCGTATCGGCGTTTTTGGTGCTTCTCTTTTTCGGAATTATCGCAACGCTTTTGTCACTTGCAATCTCGCGGCTTGTCTCGGAGGTTGGAAATCTTATCGACAGGCTCTCCGCAGACCCCGAGATCGTCAGCAAATTTCTCGAGGCGCTTGGCGAAAGGCTCGGTCCGATCGGTGAAAAGCTCGGCTTCATCAAGCGCTTTTTCGAGTCCGAGCAGATCAAGCAGCTCGGGATCGATCTCGACGGACTTATGCTCGATTCGCTCGGCAAGCTTATGAGCTCTCTGACAAGCGCTCTGCCCTCCGCTGCGGTCGGAATCGTGGCGAAAATTCCCGAGATGATACTCTCGGTTGCAGTCCTTCTGATCTCTGCGTTCTATTTTTGCACCGACAAGGAGCGCATCGGTAAGGGCGTATCGGCTCTGCTGCCCGATGCTATGCGATCAAAGCTGCCTGAAACAAAAAGAAAGATAACCCGCACGCTAACGAGCTATCTTAAGGCTTATCTTCTTATAATGCTTCTCACCTTTTGCGAGATGCTCGTAGGGCTTTCCCTGCTTGGAGTCAACTATGCCCTGCTTCTGAGCGTGATCATCGCGATCGTCGACATTCTGCCCATATTGGGCACGGGCACGGTGCTGATCCCGTGGGCTCTTTTCTCCTTCGCCGTGTCAAATTCAAGGCTCGGCATAGGACTTCTGATCCTTTACGCCGCCGTGTCGGTCATACGACAGCTTATAGAGCCGAAGATCGTGGGCGACTCGCTCGGCATACACCCTTTGGCAACGCTCGCCTCGATATACGTCGGGATAAAGCTGATCGGACTGGGCGGTATTTTCGTCGGGCCGATCGTCGCCCTCTCGCTCAAAAGCTTTATGAAGTCCGAATCCTGATTCTCATTTTTCTTTATTTTCCCAATTTCTTCACGGCTTTCAGCGGTCTATCCCATCTCCGCCTCCCTTTTTTAAAGGTTTTTGGAAGGTGAGAGGGGGTCATAGGGGGAGAGAGGAGACCTTTTTCCCAAAAAGGTCTCCTCTCTCCCCCTAATTCCCACCTTAACTCAACAGTGCGCGGTCGCTTGCGAATTCGGCTCCGCTCGCCTTAGAGAAGGCTGCGAGGAGCGACTCGACGGTGAGCTTTTTCTTTTCCTCGCCGCTGACGTCGATGATTATTTTACCCGCATTCATCATAATGAGTCGGTTTCCGTGGGCTATGGCATCGCGCATATTATGAGTTACCATAAGCGCGGTGAGATTGTTTTCGTTAATGAGCTTATCGGTTATTTCAAGAACCTTTGCCGCAGTCTTGGGGTCAAGCGCGGCGGTATGCTCGTCGAGAAGCAGAAGCTTCGGCTTCTTCATAGTTGCCATAAGCAGAGTGACTGCCTGGCGCTGTCCGCCCGAAAGCAGACCCATTTTCGTGGAAAGTCTGTCCTCAAGACCGAGATCAAGCTGGGCAAGAGCCTCCTTATAGCGCTCTCTGTCCTTAGCTGTGATCGACCAACGAAGTCCGCGTCTCATGCCGCGTCTGTCCGCGATCGCCATGTTTTCCTCGACCCACATATCCGTGGCGGTTCCCATTCTGGGGTCCTGGAATACTCTTCCTATATACTTTGCTCTTTTGTGCTCGGGAAGCTTTGTGACGTCAACGCCGTCGATCGTAATGCTTCCTTCGTCGGCGGTATACGCGCCTGCAACGATATTCAGCATAGTCGATTTTCCCGCTCCGTTTCCGCCGATGACGGTAACGAAATCGCCCTCCTTAAGCGTAAGGCTGAGTCCCTCGAATACCTTTTTCTCGTTGACCGTGCCCTCGTTGAAGGTTTTATAAATATCTTTTATCTCAAGCATGTTTGCCACCTCTCGCTTTCTTCTTTTTCGAGAAATAGATCTTCTTCACGTAGGGCGCGCCAAGGAAGCAAGCAACAACGATCGCGGAAAGCATCTTAAGAAGCTCGTTGGGCAGACCGATAAATACGATGGTCTGGAAAACGAACCAATAGATTATCGAGCCTCCGACCACGCAAAGAAGTCTGAGGTAGAAGTTCGTAATAAGCTTCGGACAGAGCGCCTCGCCGATTATGATAGCCGCAAGTCCTGTGACGATCGCGCCGCGTCCCATGTTGATCTCCGCAACGCCCTGCTGCTGTGCCAGAAGCGCGCCGGCAAGCGCGACTATTCCGTTCGACAGTGCAAGTCCGAACACCTTTGTAAGATTGGTATTTATTCCCTGTGCTCTGCTCATCTCGAGGTTGTTACCCGTCGCACGCAGAGTCGAGCCGAACTCGGTTCCGAAGAACCAATAAAGAATGGCTATGACGACTGCGATGAATACAGCAAGAATAACTATCGCTCTATAAACGTCGGTTGCATCAGAGGTAAAGAGCACCTTGTCACCGTACTTAAATCTCATTATCGGAATCTGCGGTCCGCTCATTATCAGAAGATTGACCGACCAAAGCATAAGCTGGGTGAGAATTCCCGCAAGTATCGCGGGGATACCGAAAAAGGTGTGGAGCCAACCTGTAACAAGTCCCGTGAGCATACCCGCGATGAGAGCGCAAAGCATAGCTATCCATATATTTATTCCGCTTGTTACCATTACCGCGCAGACCGCCGCACCGGTGCAGATAGAACCGTCGACGGTAAGGTCGGCAATATCAAGGATCTTATAGGTAATATAAATTCCGACCGCCGCGAGTCCATAGACAAGTCCCTGAGCAGCCGCTCCCGGCAGAGAGCCAAGCCAATTCAAAATCATGTTCATCTTAAAAATCCTTTTCATACAACTGACGCCGCCGCGGTATTACAACCACGGCAGCGGCAGAATTGTTCTTATTTAGTATTGGATGCGAGAGCGATATTATTCCTCGATCTCGATAGCAACGTAGCCTGCTGCCTCCAGAGCCTCGGTGTCGATTCCGAGACGGTCGCAGATCTCCTTGTTATACTTCTTGGTGAAGGTCTCTGCATACTCGATCTTCATCTCAGAGATGTCAGCCTCGCCCTTGAGGATCTTTGCAGCCATCTTACCCGTTGCAACGCCGAGATCGTAGTAGCTGATGGTAAGAGTAGCGACTCCGCAGCCCGTGCATATTCCCTGCTCTCCTGCTATTACAGGAGTGTCGCCTACTACGCCGCCGATAAGCTCAGCAGCGTTTGCCGCAGTATTATCGGTGGGTATGTAGATAACATCTGCCTCTGCAGCAGCCGCAGACGCAACGAGGGAGGCGTCGTTAAGATCCGAGAAGGACTTATTTATAACGGTGATGCCTTTACTCTCAAGGTATTCCTTAACTACCTTTACCTGATATACGGAATTTGCCTCGCCCGAGCAGTAAAGCATAGCAACTGTCTTAGTCTCGGGGAAAAGATCGAGGATCATCTGCGCCTGCTCTTCGAGAGGAGCGAGATCACTGGTTCCCGAAACGTTGCCGCCTACGAGACCGTCGAAGTTATCAATTCCGAGAGCGGTGCCGTACTCGGTGATAGATGTGCCAAGGATCGGGATCGAGCTTGTGCCGTTAACTGCCGCGGTGAGCGCGGGAGTAGCGTTAGCCATAATAAGATCGACCTTCTTGCTTACGAAATTGTTTACGATGGTGGTGCAAACAGGAATCTCGTTGCCCGCGTTTTCGGTAAGGAACTCTACGTTCTCCTCACCAAGCTCTGCAACAAGAGCGTCCTTAAAGCCCTGGGTGGCCGCGTCGAGCGCGGGGTGAGGGACAAGCTGGCAGATACCGACAAGGTACTTGCCGTCGTCCTCGGTGGGCGTATCACAAGAAGCGAGCACTACAAGGGATACACACATAAGTGCTGCCAAAACAATGCTTAAAAATTTTTTCATGGTCTTTTTTCTCCGTTTCCTTCGCGTGTCCTATCGTCTGCAAGGCTTCGCGCGAATAAGAATTGCTTTATAAAATAAAGTAGTTCTATTATACCACTCTTGAAAGTCCGTGTCAATTAATTTTTTGAAATTCGTGGATTTTTGGGGATATTTTACAAAATAAATAATTGTGAATTATGCACTATAACGCAATAAAGGCGTCGGGAGAACCCAAACGCCTTGATTTTGTCGGTTTTTCTATTAGATTTAAAGCTTTCCTCAATCCGCCCTTGCGACCTTTGTGATAATATCGACACAGCCCTCAAATCCGATCGTGCCGCTGTCGAGCATAAGGTGATAGTTTTCAAGCGCGCCCCACTCGCGCATCGAGAAGGATCTGTAAAAGACTCGGCGGCGCGCGTCCTTGTCAGCAAGGCGCTTTTCGATCTTTACGTCGGTCTCTCCGTAGGTCTCGATGACGTGGCGAGCCTTGAAATCCATATCGGCGCGGATGAATACGTTGAGACAATCCTCTCTGTCGCGGAGGATGTAGTCCGCTCCTCTGCCTATGATGACACAGTTGCCCTCGTCGGCAATCTGCTTTATTACGTTGATCTGCGCTATCTGGACACGGTTTGCGATCGACAGGCCGTTATAGCCGTCGCCGCCCGCGTTGACCGCGATTGAAAAAAGGAGACTGTTCTTATGCGTGGCGTACTCGTCGTACTTTTCGACGAACTCGCGCGATATACCGCTTTCCTTTACGACCTCGTTTATCAGCTCGCTGTCGTAGCATTTGTATCCAAGCGCCTCGGCGACCATCTTTCCGATGGTTCTTCCGCCGCTTCCGAATTCACGGCTTATGGTGATTACTTTTTTCATAATGGTTCGCTCCTTTCAGATAACGCCTCGCAGCAGGACTGACGCCTCAAAAGTGCCCTGCTCTGCCCGAGCGGTGCCTGTGTTCATTTTTATTATAGCATTTTTTCACAAGTTTGTCAAGGTTTTGTCAATCAGATGTTCAAATTGGGCTCCGGGAACTGATTTTCGGCGCTTATTTCTATTTTCGGTTTATTTTTCTATTATTTGTTTACATATAATCGGGCAAAAAATGCAAAAAAGGTCGAAAACTTTTTATTGCCGAGTTTGATCAAAAAAGGTCAAAGCAGATTCAAAAGCCAAAGCTTTCGCTCGAATAATCAAAGAAAGCGTCGCACGAATCAGATTGACAAGAGGCATACGCCTTGATATAATTTTTTCAGGGTTTGCAGACACCGGGAAAGGTCGGCAGTCGCCGA
The DNA here is from genome assembly GCA_017483305.1 of Clostridia bacterium. GTDB lineage: Bacteria > Bacillota > Clostridia > Oscillospirales > CAG-272 > SVTX01. Next base: position 14,869 of record JAFULC010000047.1, read on the forward strand.
CAAAAACAAAAAGAAAGGACTTTGCGTTTTTTCAAAGAAACGCGCTATGATCTTGCCTTTTTGCAGGATCCATCAAAAAAACGGAGGCTTTTATGAAAAAAAGAAAATTAATTGCAATCATCGCACTTGCCGTTGCGCTCACTATCATTTTAGCGGTTGCGGTATCCTGCTCTGTACTTAAAAGAAACCATCCCTCAAAGGACTCGGAAGAATCAACTCAGACCGGCACGCTTGACGGATTCGAGCACCTCTCCCCCTCGGAAACCACCGACTCCGAGGACGGAGCTGAAGAAACAGAGGAAACCACCGTCGAGGAGACGGTAAACGACGAGACAACCGCCGACGAAGAAACGACCGCGCCTGCTCCGACGCTTGAATTTGAAAGCTTTGGCAACGGCACCTGTGCGGTCGTCGGTATCGGCAGCTATACCGACTCCTACGTAACGATTCCCGAAAAGAGCCCGAGCGGTGACGTAGTCACTGTTATCACGGACGGCGCTTTTTACGGAAATTCCTTTATCAGAGCTATAGAAATACCCTCTACGGTCACGTCGATAGGCGAGCTCGCCTTTGCAAGCTGCACCCAGCTCGTTTATCTGTCGGTAGATGCTGACAATCAGCTCTTTACCGACATTGGAGGCGTTCTGTACACCGCGGACAAGACCACGGTCATCTGCTATCCGTCCGCAAGCAGCTCGGCGAGCATAGATATGCCCGATTCGGTCACGACGATCTGCGATATGGCGTTCTACGGCTGTGACAACCTCAAGTACATCAATTACGAGGGCTCGCTTGAGGATTGGACCAAAATTGCGATCGGCGAGAAGAATTACGGTCTTTATACCGCCGCGATCTGCTGCGGAAAATAACGCTCATTTTTGATAAATCTCTTGACAGTCTGCGGCAAAAATGATATACTAAAATCAGAAAAAAAGCCGCAACGGCGGCGGAACGGAGATTTAATTATGTACGGAAAAAAGGTCTGGATGATAGCCGACGGCTATATGAGCAACACCGAAAAAGGAAATCTGGTCAGCCACGAGGCGATCTGCGTGCTCAATCTTTCGGGAAGCGACGCGAACATCAATATAACGCTTTATTTTGAGAACGACGAGCCCATGAAGGGTCTTCACGCCGTTTGCAAGAACGAGCGCACGAACCACATACGTCTTGACAAGATAGTTGCCGACGACGGCAGAAAGATCCCCAAGGACACGCCCTACGCCGTGCTCGTTGAGAGCGATCAGCCCGTGGTCGTTCAGGCATCGCGCCTTGACGTATCCCAGCCCGAATACGCGCTGATGACTACTATTGCATATTGAGTTTAATGCAACAATCGTGTCAAGAGGTTCAATTATGACGGCAGAAGCAAGACGGCAGGAGATATTGGCAGAGCTCCGCGCGGCGACCGCGCCCGTGAGCGCGACCAGACTTGCAGAAAAATACGGCGTAACGAGGCAGGTCATAGTTGCCGACGTTGCTCTTTTGCGCGCCGCGGGCAACGACATCCGTGCCGAGCACAAGGGGTATTCTCTCGAGCGTGTGCAGGGCGAGATACAGAAGCTGATCGTCTGTAAGCATCCGAAATCAAGCGTTATCGATGAGTTTTACGCGATAGTTGACAACGGTGGCAGAGTGCTTGATGTGCAGGTCGAGCACGCGATATACGGCATAATTTCGGCGAAGCTTTCGATCGCCTCACGATACGATGCCGAGGAATTTGTGCGTGCCGCAAGTAATTCAAGCGTAGCACAGCTCGCCGATCTCACGGGAGGAGTGCACGCTCACACCGTGGTGGCAAGGGACGAGGAGACCTTCCGACGCATCACCGGAAGGCTCAAAGAGCTTGGGATTTTGGTTGAATAAAAAATCAGGGAGACCGCGAAAACGGTCTCCCTTAAATTTTTGATTACCACCTGTTGAACTCCGAAAGCTCGAGTCCCTGATTGTTTTCAAGCGCCCAGTTGATCGCCCATGAGCCCGGGAAAATAAGCAGACTGTTGCCTCTTACGTCGACAACCCTGCGCGTGTCTCCCGAAAGCGTGAGATTTTTGGGATCGCACGGACATTTTTCGATATATCTGATCTGATCGTGCGGCAGATCCATACGCGAGTAGCCCACGCCGTACTCGCTCTGCATTCTGAATTTGAGCACGTCGAACTGAAGCAGACCGACAACGCCGACTATAACTCGCTCCATACCGCTGTCGGGCAGGAAGAATATCTGTATCGCACCCTCCTCGGCTATCTGCTCCATACCCTTCTGGAACTGCTTACGCTTCATCGAATCGATCTGCTCGATGACCGCGAAATGCTCGGGAGCAAAGGTGGGTATTCCCTTGAACTGAACCTTGAGGGGAGGCTCACAGATCGTGTCTCCGATTGAGAAGATGCCCGGGTCAAAGACACCGATGATGTCGCCCGCGTAGGCTTCCTCGACCATTTCTCGCTCCTGCGCCATCATCTGCTGAGGCTGCGAGAGCTTGATCATCTTGCCCTGGCGCACGTGGAGATACTCCTTGCCGCGCTGGAAGCGTCCCGAGCAGATCCTCATAAACGCGATACGGTCGCGGTGCGCCTTGTTCATATTTGCCTGAATCTTGAATACGAATGCCGAAAAATGCTCGTCGAAGGGGTCTACCTCGCCCGAAACCGTCTGTCTGACAAGGGGGGAGGTCGTCATCTTCAAAAAGCTTTCAAGGAAGGGCTCTATTCCGAAATTATTGAGTGCCGAGCCGAAGAAAACGGGAGAAAGCTTACCGCACCTGACTGCCTCCACATCAAAATCGTTGCCTGCGCCGTCAAGCAGATCGACCTGCTCGCAAAGCTCGTCGGCAAGGTCTGTGCCAATTACTCCGTCAAGCTTTTCTCGATCGGCAATGTCACACTCGATGGCTCTGAGTCGCTCGCGGCCGCCGTGAGAGGTCTCGAAGGTCAGAATACACTTCTTTTCTCTGTCGTAAACTCCCCTGAATGTCTGTCCGCAGGAGATAGGCCAGTTCATCGGATAGGTGCCGATGCCAAACTCGGTCTCAAGCTCGTCCATAAGGTCGAACGGGTCGCGCGCCTCGCGGTCAAGCTTATTTATAAAGGTAAAGATCGGTATATGTCTTGCCGCGCAGACCTTAAAGAGCTTTCTGGTCTGCGGCTCGATTCCCTTTGCCGCATCGATAACCATTACCACCGAGTCCGCCGCCATCAGCGTACGGTAGGTGTCCTCCGAGAAATCCTGGTGTCCAGGGGTGTCGAGGATGTTGATGCAATAGCCCTCGTATTCAAACTGCATTACCGACGAGGTGACCGAGATTCCTCTCTGCTTTTCAAGCTCCATCCAGTCGGACACGGCGTGCTTGTCGCTCTGCTTGCCCTTGACCGAGCCTGCGGTCTGTATCGCGCCGCCGTAAAGCAAAAACTTCTCGGTCAGCGTGGTCTTACCTGCGTCGGGGTGCGAAATGATCGCAAAGGTTCTTCTTCTGTTTATTTCGTTTCTGAGATCTGCCACTTTGTTCTCCGTTTGTTTCTTTTAAAATTTCAACGTCTTTTATTATACTACAAGCTTTGCTGATTTGCAATAGATTTCCGCGTTTTGTCCGCAAAAAATCGGATTTGGGGAGCGCTTATGCCTCCACCTTCTCGCAAACGCAATCCGAGGGCTTGGCAACCTGCTTTCCGACAAGGTCCTCAAGCTTTTCTCTCGTGTATTCGGGGTGCGCGGTGCGATAGTGGATATGGAGCACGTCGCCCGAATGCAATCCCCCGTGTGTTCTCGCCTCGGGGCTGTTGCTGACCGAAACGACCACGCAGGAGGGCGGCCAGAGAATGTCTCTGATCTCCTTGCCGACGACGAACGAGCCCTCCTTGACGGTCAGATCCACGTCAATAGTGCAGACACGTCTGCCGAAATTGCGCGCCTCGACCTTGGTCTCGATGATCTCGTCGGTGAAGGAGTGGATTCCAACCACCTCGATGACCGCATACGCGACGGTAACTCCAAGCGTCACGGGGAGCATATTGGTGGCGCAGGACAGCGCCTCGACCGCAAACGCGAGCGCGGTTATCGGTGTGCGCGAGGACGCCGACAAAAACGACGCCATTCCCACGACTACCATAATTATGTAATATTCCTGCGGCAAAATGCCGATAAATACGAAAAAGTCGCCGCAAAGCGCGCCTATGATCGCACCGAATGCCAAGGACGGAACGAAAAGTCCTCCCGTAATGCCCTCATTGTTCGCAACTATCAGAAGAATAGCGCGGACACAGAAGAATATGATGAGGAAATACCAAACGAGGTGGCCTTCAAGCAGCTCTTCGATCAGGTGATGTCCCGTGCCGATGCACTCGCCCGCAAAAATGCCGATCACAGACACGAGCGCGAAAACCATAACTACCTTGATGATAAAGGGTATCTTGCTCGCATATTTGATAAGCGTACGGCGCACGGTACGGTAAAACTTTGTGAATATGATCGCCCAAAATCCGTAGATCAGACCGACGACGAGTGCAAGCGCGATATATTTCAGCGGCATTACGACCGAAATGCTGAAGTGGAAGAGCGCAGAGCTCATTCCGCTGAGATTACACAAAATCTCAACGGTTGCCATACATACCGCGACCGTCATCGACGCGACCATAAATATCATCGCCGAGAAGCGCCTGTGAGCCTCCTCAAACGCGAACAAAATTCCCGTAAGCGGAGCTCCCGTCGCCGCCGCGAAGCCTGCGCACGCGCCGCCCGTCATAATGTATCTTTCCCAAGCGGGCTGGGTCTTGCCGAGGGTCTTGGAGGTCAGCCAACCGACCACCGTTCCCATCTGAACGCTTGGTCCCTCCGTGCCGAGCGGAATTCCGCAAAGGTAGGTCAGAAGCGAGGAGAGAAAGATTATCGGCAGACTAAAGGTCTTCTGAATGATCGCAGTGCCCTGCAGGGTCGCGATAGCGGTCGGGATTCCTCCTCCGCGACAGTCGGGATCAATGCAGAGGATTATTGCCGCGATAAGTCCGATCACCACCGCGCCGACTATCAGCACGGGGATGAGCTCAGGCGTTGCGCGCACGTGCGCGTAAATATCGCCCGAAAGCTTTATGACCGCGCTTGACGCGAGCTTGAAGGCGTAGATGACAACGCCCGTAAACACACCCGTCACCACCGAGAATATCAGAAGCGGCAGCAGTATTTTCTTTACGTAATAAGATTTACTTTTCATTTCAGATATTCCAATATTTCCGATGCGTTAGTGTCGGGCTTGACCTTCGGCATCACCTTTTCGATTATTCCCTGCTCGTCTATGATAAAGGTCGAGCGAACAACGCCCATCGACATTTTGCCGTAAAGCTTCTTTTCCTGCCAGACTCCGTACGCCTCGATGGCTACTCGGTCGGGGTCAGATAAAAGCACGAAGGGTAAATCATACTTTTCGGCAAATTTTCTGTGCGACTCCACACTGTCCTTGCTGATGCCGATGACGGCAATATTTTTCTCTTTAAAGCCCTCATACGCCGCCGCAAACGCGCATGCCTGACGGCTGCAGCCGGGGGTGTTATCCTTCGGGTAAAAATACAAAACTATCTTTTTGCCGATAAAGTCGGACAGAGATACGGCGTTGCCGTCCTTGTCGTTGAGTGTAAAATCAGGCGCTTTAATTCCTTGCTCGAGCATATCGTTTCCTCTCATTCGTTTTTGGGTTATTATTTCCACGTGGACTTTTTAAAATTCATTTTCGTGCTCTTTGAAAAAATCGTAATACATTCTTACGTTTTCAAGCTCGGTCCATTTCTTCGTTTCCACGGGCAGACTGTCAAGATCGTATATCCTCGCGTCCCTCATTGATAGCAAAAAGGGAGAATGCGTGGCTATTATGAACTGGCAACCGTAGAATCTTGCCGAGTCCTCGATAAACTGACGAAGCTTACACTGCAGTGCGGGAGAAAGGCTGTTCTCGGGCTCGTCAAGGAGATAAAGCGCGTTTTCCTCGATCTTTTGAGTGAAATAATAATACGCGGTCTCCCCATTTGACATTCCGTCAAGCTCCTTGGGGAGTCTTTTTGCAACGTACTCGGATTTCGTGCGGCGCTTTGCCTCGTTTCTGCGCTTGAACTCGTCAAGATCGTTGATGTTTCGCAAAAGATATGGCTCCTCGCGGCTGCTTTTGTATTCCTGAAAAAGCAGCTCTCTTTGTCGGTCGACTCCTGCGTTTATTGAGCGAATATCAAGCAAGGAATCAAAAACGCCGTCGCTTGTTATTATCCTGCTTCCCCTCGGCGCATTTTGACCGAATGAAAGCTTGTATTCGCAAAAATTAAGATACTCCTCAATATAGGGAGTGTTATTGAAGGGCGCGGTACGCTCAAGCTGCAATTTTTCGGCGATCAGATTCAGGATCGTGGACTTTCCCGAGCCGTTACCGCCGTAGATCACGGTGATCGGCTCAAAATTCAATCTTTCAAGGCTTTTTGACGGAAAAATTTTGAAGGGATAGACGTTCGTTTGGGAATAGCATTGCATATCGGTCTTGCCGAAGCTCCACAAATAATCGATCTCGTCGCTCTCGCTTGCCAGCGTGAAGCTTTCAAGATATTTCATTTACGAGTCCCCCTTGACATCAATACTTAAATACAGTATACCACATTTCAGCGCAAAAATCAATATTTACAGACAATATATTTCTTCTTTGGAAGTTCTTGAAAGGGGTTGAGGGTATGGGGGAAGGGGAAAGCTTCTTTCAAGAAGCTTTCCCCTTCCCCCATATTCAATCAATTATCTGTTATTAATGATCTTAGTGAGCTCAACGGGGTCAACGATCTCGTCGCCCTTATAAACTCTCATATTGCCCGAGGCGATCTCGTCGATGAGGATTACTTCGCCGTTGTTGTAGCCGAACTCGAACTTGATATCCCAGAGGTCGAGACCAAGGGTCTTAAGATCGTCGGCAACGATCTTGGTGATCGCAAGAGTCTGTGCCTTAAGGCTCTCGAACATTTTGGGAGTCATAATTCCAAGCGCAACGAGTCCCTCGCCTGTAACCAGCGGGTCGCCCTTTTCGTCGTTCTTGAAGGTGCACTCAACGTAGCCGCCCTCAAGCTTGGTTCCGTTCTTGATATACTCGCCGTATCTGCGGATAAAGCTACCCGTAGCAACGAGACGGTAGATTACCTCAAGTCCGTTTCCTCCCTGCGCCTTGCCGAAGCACTCTGCGGGGAGCACCTCCATGGTCGCGTTGTCGAGGTCGGCAGAAACGTAGTGGGTCTTTATTCCCGCCTTCTTGCAGAGCTCGAAATAGTAGATAGAGGTTTCGAGATTTGCTCTTCCGATTCCGTCAATAGTAAGACCTACGCTGTTTTCACCGGGATCAAACACTCCGTCCTTACCCGTGCAATCGTCCTTGAACTTGAGCAGAACGTTACCGTTGTCGAGAGCGTAAACGTCTTTTGTTTTACCTTTGTAAAGCAGATTCATAATTACTCCTTTTACCTCTTTTTGAGGCGTCCGTTAATTTTTACGGAACCGAAAAAAATATTACAATATAATTATACTATTTTCTCCATTATCTGTCAAGAAAAACTTAATAAAAATGATTACAAAATTCGAAATTTGTAAATGTCTTTTTTTGTGAAGTTTTTGAAGGATTGGGGGTGGGTGCAGGGAGGGGGAAAGGAAACCTTTTTTCAAAAAGGTTCCTTTCCC
>JAFULC010000048.1 GCA_017483305.1 Clostridia bacterium
GCGGCAAATATCCCGCTATTGCAGAACCCAACCCCAGCTATCACGGCGTATCCTTTGTAAAAGCGGTAGGCCCCGCAGCATTTGTCACCTATATTCGTGCCATTCTTCTCCGTGATACCGGTGCTACCCTTTCTCCCTTTGCGGCGTTCCTGCTTTTACAGGGTATCGAAACCCTGTCTCTGCGTTTGGAGCGTCATGCCGAAAACACCGAAAAGGTTGTGAAATTCCTCGCGAATCACCCACAGGTCGAAAAGGTCAACCACCCGTCCTTGTCCGATCATCCCAACCACGCGCTTTACGAAAAATATTTCCCGAACGGTGGTGCATCTATTTTTACCTTTGAGATCAAGGGCGGTCAGCGTGAGGCGCACAAATTTATTGATAGCTTGAAGATCTTTTCGCTTCTTGCCAATGTAGCAGACGTTAAAAGCCTTGTGATCCACCCCGCGACCACTACACACAGTCAGCTCTCCGAAAAAGAGCTTTTGGATCAGGGTATCAAGCCAAACACCATCCGTCTTTCTATCGGTACAGAACATATTGACGATATCATTGCCGACCTTCAGCGCGGCTTTGACGCAGTCAAGTAATTTTGGAGGAATCGACTATGTCTAACGTATATACATCCGCAGATCAACTGATTGGAAAAACGCCCCTTTTGGAGCTCACTCATATTGAAAAAGCATATGGACTGAAAGCAAAAATTCTTGCCAAGCTGGAATACTTCGATCCGGCAGGCTCGGTCAAGGACAGAATTGCCAAAGCGATGATCGAGGATGCTGAAGCATCGGGAAAGCTTAAACCTAACTCTGTCATTATCGAGCCCACCTCGGGCAATACGGGCATCGGACTTGCGTCGGTCGCGGCGGCAAGAGGATATAAGATCATTATTGTTATGCCCGAAACGATGTCCGTCGAGCGTAGACAATTGATGAAAGCATACGGTGCGGAGCTTGTGCTGACCGAGGGCGCAAAAGGAATGAAGGGAGCGATTGCCAAAGCCGAGGAGCTGGCGGCACAGATCCTGAACAGCTTCATTCCCGGTCAGTTCCAAAACCCCGCCAATCCCAAGGCGCACAGAGAAACCACAGGTCCCGAAATTTACGAGGACACCGACGGAAACGTAGATATCTTCGTCGCGGGTGTCGGCACGGGCGGTACGGTTACGGGCGTTGGTGAATATCTAAAGTCCAAGAAGCCCGACGTCAAAGTCGTTGCCGTCGAGCCTGCAACCTCTGCGGTTCTCTCAACGGGTGTTGCAGGATCGCACAAGATCCAAGGAATCGGCGCAGGCTTTGTTCCCGATGTGCTGAATACAAAGGTTTATGATGAGATCATCACCGTACAAAACGAGGACGCCTTTGCCACGGGCAAGCTGATCGGCAAGAGCGAAGGTGTACTCGTGGGAATTTCCTCGGGCGCGGCGACCTATGCGGCAATCGAGCTTGCAAAGCGTCCCGAAAATGAAGGAAAAACAATCGTTGTTCTGCTCCCCGACACAGGCGACAGATATTTATCCACACCGCTGTTTGCTGACTAAAAGTGAGCTCCGATGGTCGTTACGGCGGCTGTCGGAGCTTTTGAATTATAGCCGAGGAGAACCGAACTCATACGCCCTACGGCGAGCAATTTCTGCGTCTTATGCCGAAACTCGCCTCGCAAGATGCGTATCTTGCTTCGACTCGCTTCGACAAAATCCATCAAAAATTGCAACGCCGGAGGGTGCTTCGCAGTTTTGAGTGAGCAAATATTATGCAGATGCAAAGAGAAAATGTGAAGCAATATAAGATATTGCAAGGATTTTATCTGCGGTAGCTGCGGATATTTGCCACACAAAACCGTGTGAGTTCGGTTCTCCTCGGCTATATGAAAGGAGATGTTTATGAGAATATACGCAGACAACGCCGCTACCACGAAAATGAGTGAAGCGGCAATTAAGGCTATGCTACCTTATATGAATGAAATATACGGCAATCCGTCAAGCCTTCACAGCGAAGGTCAAAAAGCAAACGAAGCTTTGACGAATGCCCGTGAACGTATCGCAAGGTTACTCGGTTGCGAGCCGAGGGAGATCACCTTCACCTCGGGCGGCAGTGAAGCAGATAATCAAGCTATCCTTTCTGCCGCAAGACTTGGCGAGAGAAAAGGAAAAAAGCATATTATTTCCACAGCCTTTGAGCATCACGCCGTTCTGCACACCCTTGAAAAACTCGAAAAGCAAGGCTTTGAGGTCACGCTCCTTGACGTTCACGAAAACGGACTGATCAGTGCCGAGCAGGTGCGCGAGGCAATTCGTGAGGACACCTGCCTTGTCACGGTCATGTATGCCAACAACGAGATCGGAACGATTCAGCCGATTGCCGAAATCGGAGCAGTCTGTCGTGAAAAAGGCGTACTCTTTCACACCGATGCCGTTCAGGCTGTCGGACATTTGCACATTAACTTAAAAGAACAGAATATTGATATGCTTTCTCTGTCCGCGCACAAATTCCACGGTCCAAAAGGAGTCGGCGTGCTTTATGCCAAGAAAGGAATA
>JAFULC010000049.1 GCA_017483305.1 Clostridia bacterium
ATCCTTTACGTCTGCGGGGAAGCACATCGGGATCGCGCCCTCGGGAAGCTCGCCGTCGTTTCTGTAGAGACGGTAATTTTCAAGATAAGCGTCCTCAACGTCGGTCTTGCCAAACAAGAAATGCTCGGTCTTGCCCGTGAAATAGCTGTCGCAGAGCCAGCCCGCTCTCTCTCTGGAGGGGCAGTCCATGTAAACGTCAACAACGTTGTGCGCGTAGGTGCGAACTGCAGCGCGGTAGATATCACGGAGCACGGGATTTTCAAGCTCGGGGATAACCACTCCCGAAACGTCGCCCTCGAACTTCTTTACTCCAAAGCCGTCAAGCGTGATAGCGCCCGACTTGAGCGCAACGATAGCATAGCGCAAAACGTAGGGCTCTCTACTCATCCAATCGAGCGTATCTCCCGCACCAAGCTTGACCTCGCAGACGTTGTGCGCCTGCATATTCGCAAACTGAAACGTTTTATCCGGTATGTATTCCGAAAATGCGATCACAACGTCGGCAGTAGCAGTTGCCTTCGCCGAGAGCTTCAAAAAGCCTGTTTCAACTCTTTCAAGATCAAAGATCGCATATTCGCCGTCGCCAAGAGCCAAAGGAAGCTCTACATCGAATTTTTCGGCATGCTGTACCTGTGTCTGCACCCACGCGTAGGGATGGTATTCTATCTCGTCGTAATCAAATCCCTGCCAGAAGTCATCGAGTGCGAAGGAGTAGTTTTCCTTTTTGGGAGTTGCCGTCTCATCGGTCGTAATACGTCCCGATACAAGCGCCTTGTCACATACAACGTCCTCATAATAAGGATAGGAGGCGGTTCTGTTGAGCACGGTAAGTGTCTCGGGCAAGATCTCTATTTCCGTGCGGTAGGATTCGTCGGTAAGCGATTTTCCGTCGGTAAAATCCCAAACCTCCGAGAAATGACGCTGTGCGGAATATCTTTCGGTCTTCTGAATATGGGATGTGGGAAGATAGCAATCAAAATCTCTGCCCGTGCAAGCAACCACCTCGTCGCCCCGCACAACCTCTGCTCTGAGGAAGGAGGGCTGGAAGATTCCGTTGAAGGAACGGCAATAATAGCCCGCAACTCCGATCACGATCTCGTTTTTACCCTCGATCGCATACTTTTCAAGCGGCAAAACATCCATTCTGGCATATCCCTTCGCGGTGCGCGCAGGGCCAAATCCCACGAACTTACCGTTAACGTAGACCTGATAAAACGAAGCGGCAGTCAGCTTAAGCTCCACGCCCTTGAGAGAATCAACGGTCGTCTTAAATACGGCGTAAACGTTGAGCTCCTCGCTCTTTCCTTTGGCAAAAATAGGCTTTGCAAGATTAAACATAGTAAAATTCCTTTCTGATCCAAAATCAAATTTCGTATCCTGCCGCGGTCGCTTTAAGCGACGACGAATAAAATTCGGTCAGGGCGCGGACCATATAATCGGTATCCTTGCTGCCTGCGGTCTCAAAGGACGAGTGCATCGCAAGCTGAGCAAGACCGATGTCAACGGTATTGAGAGAGACCTGCGTGTTTGCAATATTTCCAAGCGTTGAGCCGCCGCCCATATCGGCACGGTTCGCGTAGTATTGGGTAGGTACGCCTGCCTTTTCGGCAATCAGCTTGAAAACAGCCGCGGATACCGCGTCGGACGTATATTTCTGATTCGCATTGTACTTGATAACAACACCCTCGTTCATCCAGACGGTGTGGTTTTTGTCGGAAAATTCGGGATGGTTGGGGTGACTTGCGTGAGCATTGTCGCAAGAAAGCATAAAGCTATTGGCAACCAGCCTGCAATAATCCTCCCCGAGAGCCTTTGCAATACGGGAAAGAACGTCGTAAAGGAAGGTCGACGCCGCACCCTGCTTGGTCTGACTTCCAACCTCCTCGTTGTCGAAGATCGCGCAAACGGGCAGTCCGCTTCCATCCTTCGCTCCAAGAAAAGCTTCAAGAGAGCTGAACGCGCACTGAAGATCGTCAAGCCTCGGCGCGCTGATAAAATCTCCCCACTCGTATCCCTTCTGGGGATTGTAAAGGAAAAGATCGGTGGTGACGATATCCTCGACCGATACACCTGCCGCTTTTGCGATAAGACTCTTAAAGGTGTCCTTCTTTTCTCCGCCCTCGTAAAGCGGGATAAGATCGACCGCTGCGTTATAGTTCATTCCACTGTTAGCCGCTCTGTTCATGTGGATCGCCACGTTGGGAATAAGCGCGATCGGGTCCTTGGTATCAACAAGCCTGATCTCAATTCCCTTTTCGGTCTTTACTGTCACTCTGCCCGCAACCGACAAGGGACGGTCAAGCCAAGTCGAATAGATCATTCCTCCGTAGGTCTCAACCGAAAGCTTTACGTAATGCTTGTCCGCAATCTCGGGATTTTCCTTGATCTTGAGGCAGGGGCTGTCCGCGTGCGATGCCGCGATCATAAAGCCGCTAAAATCACCCTTCGGGATCTTAAAAGCGATCACCGACGAGCCGTTTCGTCTGACAAAATAGCCCTTTCCGACCTCAAGAGCCCATTTTTCACTCTCAAAAAGCTCCGTGAAGCTGTTATCGGTCAGAATTTCTGCCGTATGCGCGCAGGCGTGGTATGCCGTCGGCGATGCGGCGATATATTCGAAAAGCTTAGCGTTCATTCTTTTTTTCTCCTTGCTTGAAAGTCGATAAAAATCACTATATAAATTATACTTCATTTGCTATGCGATTGTCAAGAATTATTTAAAAAATTACAGTTTTACATACCCCTTAAGGATCGTTTTCAAAGAAAGAGCCAAAAATGATGTGTTTTATACCCAAAAAGCAAAATTTTCAAGTCAAAAAGCGCGGTTTTTTTAAAAAAACTATTTACTTTTGGATGAAAATATGTTATTATTAATGGTGGATTTCTATGCACTTTTGTTTTTTTGCGTAAAATCCGCAAAATTCCTTGTTTTTAAATAATTTTTATAAATTTTTAGGAGGAAACTCAAAAATGGCAATCGAAAGAAAAAAGTTGTCCATGGACGGTAACCAGGCAGCCGCCCACGTCAGCTACGCCTTCACGGAAGTTGCGGGTATCTACCCCATAACTCCCTCCAGCCCCATGGCTGACTA
>JAFULC010000050.1 GCA_017483305.1 Clostridia bacterium
CCCCCCCCCCACATCTCTACTTCTCCTCAATCATCTCCCGAAGCGCCTCAAGCGCCCTGTCAAGACCGCCGACCTCGTCGATAATACCGTACTCGACCGCCTCCCTGCCCTCAATGATCGATCCCACGTCGGTCGCCATCATGTCGGGGCGCATCATCAGCTCGTAAAGCTTTTCCTTGTCCGCGCGGCTGTGAGCGCAGATAAAATTGATTATACGCTTCTGCATCTCGTTGAAATAGGTAAAGGTCTGCGGCACACCGACGACAAGACCGTTTATCCTCACGGGATGAATAGTCATCGTCGCGCTCGGCACGATAAACGACCTCTTTCCCGACACCGCCAAGGGCACACCTATCGAGTGCCCTCCCCCAAGCACGACCGAGACCGTCGGCTTCGTCATCGACGCTATGACCTCGGCTATCGCAAGCCCCGCCTCAACGTCGCCGCCCATCGTGTTGACAAGTATCAGAACACCGTCGATCTCCTCGTCCTGCTCGATAGAAACGAGGGTGGGCAGTATGTGCTCGTATTTCGTCGCCTTCTGACCGTCGGGCAGAATATAGTGACCCTCGATCTGTCCGATTATCGAAAGACAGTGAATGGTGTGCTCGCTATTTTTCGCCACCACACCGCCGCTCTCCCCGATCAGATCCTGCTCGGTCAGCTTGCGCTCATTTATCTCCTCGTTTTCGCCGTCATTCTCATTTGTTCTTTTATCTTCTCTGTTTTTCATGTTCTCTCCCTTTATAATGAAAATTCAATTCAAACACGTAGGCGGGGCTTGCTCCCGCCGTTTTTTTCACAGGCGACACCCAAGCGCCGCCCCTTTATCCAAAATCCGCTTGTTATTAGTATTGCCAATAAATTTTTTCGATAATCCTCCCGATTTGTTTAAAAATCATCTTTACAAATGGCGTAAAATGTGATAAAATGAATGGGAATGGGGATTTATGACCCCAACCGGTAATAAAAATCAAATTAAATAAGTGAGGTAACAACTATGGAAAAGAAAGTCCTTGTTGAAACGTCCGCAAGACACATCCACCTGACCGACGCGACAGTGGCTGTCCTCTACGGCGAAGGAGCAAAGCTTGAGCCCAAGAAAATGCTCTCCCAGCCCGATCAGTTTGCCGCTGCAAACGAAAAGATCAAGCTCGTAGGCCCTAAGGGCGAGCTTATGGTCAGCGTTCTCGGCCCTACGAGAAAGGCAGATCAGGTTGAGCTCTCCTACACCGATGCAAGAGTTCTCGGACTTAAGAGCGTTCCCGTACGCGAGTCGGGCGACGTAGCAGGCACCCCCGGCATCAAAATGGTAGGTCCCGCAGGCGAGATCGAGATCGCAGAGGGCTGCATCATCGCAAAGAGACACATCCACTTCGATACCGCAACCGCAAAAGAAATGGGCATCTCCGACAAGCAGATCGTAAAGGTAAAGATCGATAGCGACAGAACCACTATCTTTGACGACGTAGTCTGCCGCGTTTCCGATGCTTATGCCTTCGCTATGCACATAGACACCGACGAGTGCAATGCCGCTTGCGCATTCGGAGAGATCTACGGCGAAATATTGGCTTAATTCACACCTTTTTCGAGAAAAAGGTGTGCCAAAAAGCTTCCCGAATCGTGTGGAAACAGGTTTTAAACGATCATTTATCCCTCGACCGTGAAGTTAATTGTAAAGCATAAGGCACATAACTATGAAAAAAATTAAAATACTCTTTCAAGGCGACAGCATAACCGACGCTGGCCGTGACAGACGCAACTACTATAACCTCGGCTTCGGATATCCGAAATACGCCGCTGAGAAGCTGGTTGCAAAATACCCCGACGTAGATTTTGAATTTATCAATCTTGGCATCAGTGGTACACGTACAGGTCAGCTCTTTGACCGTTTTACCCCTGATTGCATTAATATCGGCGCAGATATAGTTTCGATTCTGATCGGAATCAACGACATATGGCACCGTTATGAATACGAGATGGTACCAACCACGGACGAGCAGCTTGCGCTAAACTACAGATGTATGCTTGACCGTCTCAAGAATGAAACGAACGCGAAAATTCTTATGCTCCAGCCCTTTACCGAGGGCGAAAGACAAGCTCGCATGAGAGCAGACGTAGAGCGCGCAAAGATTATAGTAAACGATCTTGCAGAAAAATATGCAGACGCGTACGTTAAGCTCGACGATCTTATGCATGCCGACGAAAACTATGGCAAGCCCGATCACTTTACTCCCGACGGAGTACATCCCAATCCTACGGGCGCGGAATTTATCGCAAAGCTTTACGTCGAAGCGATAAGCCCGCTTATCGACGAGATTCTCTCTAACAAATAATTGCAAAACTTCCCGGTTATGCTTTATGGGTTGTCTTCAACACCCTTCCAAAAATAATCGACAGTGAGGAATTTTTTGCTTGCAAAAAATTCTGCATCACCACAAGAGCACCAAAAATTTTCGGAAGCTCTTTGCCAAGCTTTCTCTCGAGAAAGCGCAGAAATCGTTTTATACACTAACTAATAAAAAATTTTAAAGGAGATAAAAACAATGAGCAACGTAAGCGAATTCCCTTACGCACAGAGCCTTGAGGTTCAGCACATGTGCGTAGTTAAAAAGGGTTGCGACCACGGTCCTGCTCCCCTTCCCGAAGAGGGCAAGTGGATCCAGGCAAAACAGATTTCCGACATTTCGGCATACACCCACGGTGTAGGCTGGTGTGCACCTCAGCAGGGTGCCTGCAAGCTCTCCCTCAACGTTAAGAACGGTATCATCGAGGAAGCACTTGTAGAGACCATCGGCTGCTCGGGTATGACCCACTCCGCAGCAATGGCTGCTGAGATCCTTCCCGGCAAAACCATTCTTGAGGCTCTCAACACCGACCTTGTTTGCGATGCGATCAACACCGCAATGAGAGAGCTCTTCCTCCAGATCGTATACGGCAGAAGCCAGTCCGCATTCTCCGAGGGCGGTCTCGTTATCGGCGCAGGCATGGAGGATCTCGGCAAGGGCGAGCGCAGCATGGTAGGTACAATGTACGGAACCAAGGAAAAGGGTGTCCGTTACCTCGAGATGACCGAGGGCTACTGCACCAGAATGGCACTTGACGAAAACAACGAGGTTATCGGCTACGAGTTCGTATCTCTCGGCAAGATGACCGATATGATCAAGAAGGGCATCGAGCCCAACGAGGCATACGAAAAGGCTAAAGGTACATACGGTAGATTCAATGATGCTGCAAAGTACATTGACCCCCGTAAGGAATAATCAAAGGAGGTAATGTATAATGGCAAAATTTGAAGGTTACGAAAGACGCGAAGCGAAAATTCTCGCCGCGCTTAAAGAATACGGAATCAACTCCATCGACGAGTGCAAGGACATCTGCGACAGCTACGGCATCGATCCCTATAAGATCGTTGAAGAGACCCAGCCTATCTGCTTTGAGAACGCAAAGTGGGCATACGTAGTAGGCGCTGCTATCGCAATCAAGAAGGGCTGCAAGAAGGCAAACGAGGCTGCTGCCGCTATCGGTATCGGTCTTCAGGCGTTCTGTATCCCCGGAAGCGTTGCTGAAAACCGTAAGGTTGGTCTCGGCCACGGAAACCTCGGCAAGATGCTTCTCTCCGAGGAGACCGAGTGCTTCTGCTTCTTAGCAGGTCACGAGTCCTTCGCAGCAGCAGAGGGCGCGATCAAGATCGCTCTCAACGCTAACAAGGTAAGAGTAAAGCCCCTCCGCGTTATCCTTAACGGTCTCGGTAAGGACGCAGCTTACATCATCTCCAGAATCAACGGTTTCACCTACGTAGAGACCAAGTTCGATCCCTACACCGAGGAAGTAACCGTCGTTCGTGAGGTTCCCTTCTCCAAGGGTCCCAGAGCTGACGTTAAGTGCTACGGCTCCGACAACGTTCCCGAGGGCGTTGCAATCATGAAGCTCGAGAACGTAGGCGTTTCTATCACCGGTAACTCCACCAACCCCACCAGATTCCAGCACCCCGTTGCAGGAACCTATAAGAAGTGGTGCCAGGAGAACGGCGTAGGCTACTTCTCCGTTGCATCGGGCGGCGGTACGGGTAGAACCCTCCACCCCGATAACATGGCAGCAGGCCCCTCCAGCTACGGTATGACCGATACTATGGGAAGAATGCACTCTGACGCTCAGTTTGCAGGCTCCTCCTCCGTTCCCGCTCACGTAGAGATGATGGGTCTCATCGGCGCCGGCAACAACCCCATGGTTGGTATGACCGTTGCCGTTGCGGTTGCTATCGAAGAAGCAAGCAAATAATTTGCGCGCAAATTATTTGCAATGAAATTTGCCCTGATGGGCAAATGAAATGCGGCTCTGCCGCATGAAATGCAAAGCATGAAATTAGCCTCGGAAAGCTTTCCGAGGCTAATGTTTTAGCAAAACGGCAAATTTCATTTTTCGCTTCTTAGATAACGCGCCGCAAGGCGCATTTCATGTGCGGAGCACATTTCATGACGAAGTCATTTCATGTTGCAATGCAACATTTCATTCATTTCGGAGGTTTTATGTCAAAAAATATTCTGATAGATTTATCAATGGACTTTTCCGTCAAAATCGTAAATATTTGCGATAAAATAACGGGGCAAAGCGTCCTCACCAATCAGTTATTGCGCAGTGGAAAAAGCATAGGCGCAAACATTCACGAGGCAAACTATGCTCAAAGCAAAGCAGACTTTATCCACAAGCTTCAAATTGCGCTCAAGGAATGCTACGAGAGTGAATATTGGCTTGAATTGTTCGCAAAGACCAACATAATAAACTCCGAGCTTTATTCCGAGCTAAAAAATGATTGCGGTAAAATCAGGCGCATTTTGATATCATCCATAAATACAACAAAAGAAAATAACAGCCTATAATATAAAAAGGACACATCATTTTTGCATTTTGCATAATGATGTGTCCAATTTTCATATATTTAAAGACTCTCTAAAAATGTTAATAATAGGGTTTTTTGCTTCGGTGATAACTTAGAAAACGCCGCAGCGATTTCATCGGAATCCGATTCTTCGCAAAAAAACTCCTGAACGGAAATACTCATGGCATCGCAAAGAAGCTGAAGATGCCCCACGGTAATGTCGGCTTTGCCGAGCTCAACGCGTCTTAAATGCGTTTGAGATACCCCCGCCCGCTCGGCTAACCCGTTTTGTGTCAGCCCACAGCGTGTTCTCAAATCCACTATTCTCTTACCTACGTCCATATTTTTTCTCCTGTCAGTCTTATAAGAATATATTATCATAAAAAACCTTCAAATATTATTCTTAAAAGGTTGACAAATTAGTCTTAAAGTGTTATAATGAAAAAAAGTCAAGTTCTGTCGATCTTGACAAAAAAGGAGGAAATCTATTATGAAGACAGCAGAAAAAAAGTTGAATTGCTTGAAGGGTACGGCAAGAGCTAACAAGCCTTGCGTAGGCTACATTGGCGGTTCTGTAAACAATGCAACTATGCCTAACGGAGGCAGAAAGCAGGTTTCCATTATTGACAAGGAAGTCGTATTTTGGGCTGTAAACGATTTTGATGTCACCGTATCTCCCGAGGACGTTGTGGGATGCAAGGTTGTTGGTATAGGCGTCGATCTGCATCACAAAGCGGTCTCAACAGAAAAAAACGAAAGCGGAGCAAACAAGAAAGCCGACGTATACGGTCACGCTTTGGAGCTCACATTTGCAGATGGCACAAGCGGCAAGCTGGAAATTATTGATTTCTACGCTTTCAAGGACGAAAAGTTCATCCGTCCCGACCTCAATCCTCTTATTAAGGTTGTTACTGAGGATCATTGGAAGCAGTGGAATGCACTTCTGTCGGACCAGGGTTATTATCCCGTAGTAGCAGGATGGCTTAATTCCGACGGCGGCAGGGATGAGCATTATGACGATATTGTGTGTCCCGAAGACTATAGCCCCGACATCATCGAGCTCAAAAGAAAAGCACAGTCATCAAATAAGATCAACGCATTGGCAGATATGGCAAATGCATTCATGTGTAATTCTATACTTTCTGAGCTTTGCAAGGCATTGGATCTTCATACCAGATTCGAGGGCTTCAGCTCGGTCAAGGGCAACAATGACCGTGTATATGCCATTTTGGATAAATCTCACATCTATATCAACGAGAAGATTCGCAACTACATCAGAGCAGAAAAATAAAGTCTATGACTTTGAAACAATATCTTTCCAAAAACGTCAAAACCGACGAGGAGAGTATAGCAATTGTTGAAAAATACATAAATAGAGAATTGGTACGCCCCCAAACGAAGTGGGGTGTACCGATTTTCATAGGCATACTGATGATAATTTTGCCGTTTATTATAGGGATGGCACTTTTAAAAGTGTTCCCTGCCTTTTCTGCACCTTGGTGCTACGTGATAAATTATATTGTTATTGACGTGCTTCTGCTTCGAATATTGCTTATCAAGGTAGTGGAATGCTATCAGCATTATGCCAAAGAGGAGCTGAGAAGATTTTGCATGTGTATGCCCTCCTGCTCAGAGTATGCTATTGCGGTTTTGAAAAAATATCCTTTAGCGATAGCTATCTTCAAAATCATATTCAGACTGACCGTAACCTGTGATGGAGAAAAAAAGATCGATCTGCCGTGATGGTGATTCAAAGAAACACTATGTTTTTCCTTAGCTGATATCCCCGCGGTTGTTATTGAAACTGCAAACAAGCAATTTATATATCCAAGGCGTTTGTCAAACGACAAACGCCTTCCCTTTTACAAAACCCCGTCAAAAATCAACAATTTTTTTAACAACCCTTGACAATATCCTCCAATTAATATATAATGTAATTTAAAGGTTGGTGATAATCGTTGAAAAAACAAAGCAAGCAGTACGAGCTGATGAAAAATGGCGAATCCTACCATTTTGACGAATATCTGTTTTCATTGCAGAAAAAAGCATCGCGCATGATCAAACAGGTAAACAAGCTTCCCTTCGGAAACCCGAGGCGCGACAAAATTTTCGCAAAGCTATTCGGAAAATACGGAGAGCGGAACGTCATCAAGGATAATTTCATCTGCAACTTCGGCTCCAACATCTCTATAGGAAACGGATGCTACATCAATCACGGAGTTACGATCCTCGACAGCTACGAGGTAGAGCTTGGAAACAACGTTTTCATAGCCCCCCACGTCGTGATCTCCGCAGTGACTCATCCGCAGGACGCAAACAAGCGTAGAGAGCTGATCATAAAAAAGGTAACTATTGAGGACGACGTATGGATCGGCGCAAGCGCAGTAATCATGCCGGGCGTGACCTTGCACAAGGGCGCGATCATCGGCGCAGGCGCGGTCGTCACAAAGGACGTCGACGAATATACCGTAGTAGCAGGCATCCCCGCAAAACCCATCAAAAAAATACAGTAAAGAATACGGAGATTAACTATGGCATCCAAAAAATATCATCTTTTCATAGCATACCACGGAACCTACGATCATAACGGCTCCTACGAGGTCGCAAAAGAGCTCTGCGATTATCTCACTAACGAAAAAAACGGCTTTGACGTATATCTTCACGGCTACTCCTGCTTCCCCGAGGACAAGGACGTTCAGTGGAACAGAACCTGGGAGATTGTCGACAACTGCCAGTGCTTCATCGCGGTCGTAAACGACAACGTACCGAGAAACTCGCAGGGACGTCTCGGCAACGATATGGGCGAGAGAGAGTCCCAGATCAGAGCAGAGGTCGATAGCTTCTACGATCTCATCAGCCGCAATATGCGCAACAGATCAGACTTCAACTTCTTCTATGCAGGCGACAACTATAAGGGCGACGAGCAGAACGAATTTTTCAGAGAGCTCCACTCGCAGATCATCAACGGTCACAACGACCTTATCACCTATAACAGCGGCTCTCCCGACAGCAACTTCAAGAGCGTAAAATCCTGGCTCGACAAGAGAGGCTGCTCTGCAAACAGTGAGGAGCGCCAGCTCAAAAAGCTCCGCGAGCTTCTCGAGGGACTTGGATGGGGCAAGAGCATCCTTTTCTCTCCTAAGGAGCTTCACACCTACGAGCGCAAGATCTCGGGAGATCTCAGCAAGCTGACACTCATCGCGGCAAACACGACCGACGACGTAAAGGGCGGCGCAATATTCCCCCTCGTTGCCGAAAACCTTGCCCGCGGAGTCGACTATCAGTACCTCTTCTTCGAATATCCCGGAGCTAAAAAGCAGCTCGAGAGCATATATCACGCCCACGCGCCCGAGGTCAGAGACCGACTCCAGCTTAATCTCGTAAAGAGTAAAGCTTGGATCAGCGCGGACATTTACCTCGTAAAGATCTACGAATTCAAGAGCGGTACCCGTCCCGAGATCATCTTTAGAATCAAGATGTCTACCGACTATCACTCCGAGCAGTGCATCTATATCAAGGGCGACTGCAACAAGATCCCGATCATCCAGCAGGAGATAGAGGATCTTCTCGAGGAACAGACCGTACTCACCTATAACGGTGAAAAATGGGTTCAGTAATCTCAAATTTCACATACAAATACGCCGCATCCAATCCCGATGCGGCGTATTTCCGTCACCAAAGCCACAAAAGCGGCACAGGCAAAAAATGCCCATATTCCGCCCATATAATTAAGCAAATTCAGGAGAAATCCCATGAAACAACCCGATTCAAACGCCGCTCTGCTCGGCTTCATCCTGTCTGACGATAAAAGCTCATATACAGTCACCGCCCCCGAAGCCAATATCAGCGGAAAGCTCATAATTCCGTCGGAATATAATAACCTTCCCATAACCAAGATCGCAAGATCGGCATTCAACGGCTGCCGAGAGCTTGCCGAGGTCACCCTGCCAAACACCCTGACCGAGATCGGCGCGCACGCGTTTATGGGCTGCGAAATGCTCACACAAATCAACCTGCCAAGCGGCATCAAAAGCATTGGAAAATACGCCTTTTGCCATTGCCGAAGTCTGCCACGTATAACTATCCCGAGCGCAACCGAGATGATCGGCGAGGGTGCGTTCCGCGATTGCATTTCCCTTGCCGAAATCGAAATCGAGAGCGGAAACAAATCCTATATATTTAAAGACGATTGCCTTATCGAGACCGCCTCAAAAACACTGATCTGGGGCTGCCCAAGCAGTAAGATCGCAACCGACGGAAGCGTCGAAAGGATCGGCAACTCCGCCTTCGGCGACCGTAAAGACCTTCACTCAATAACCATTCCAAACGGCATAAAGGAGATCGGCATCGAAGCCTTTTCGGCGTGCCATAGCCTCGATAACGTCACCGTGCCGGGCAGTGTCAAAAAGATAGGCGAGGAGGCATTCTCCTGCTGCTTAAAGCTATTAAGCCTCACGCTCGAAAACGGCATAAAAGCCATCGACGATGCCGCCTTTCTCTGCTGCTCCTCCCTTTCGAGACTGACCTTGCCCGAAAGCATAGAGCATATCGGCGAATACGCCTTCGCGCGTTGCGAAGCGCTCGGCGAGGTCATCATGCCCGCTTCGTTTCCGGACATTGACGAAACTGTCTTCTCGGAGTGCGAAAATGTAAAAATCGTGCGCAAATAATGACAAACATTTGCAAATTCACCATTGACAAGCCGCGCATCCTGTGATATAATGACTGTGTATTTGTATATTTTGGAATAAAACCGTATGCGCTTCATATATGCGCACGGAAAGGACATTTGAACATGAACGAAATCGTTTTTCCCAACGCCTACGAGGGCAACGAGCCCTACATATTCTTCAGCTACTCCCACAGAGACTCGGCAACCGTCATCCCGATCGTCGAGAAAATGCAGGAGGTAGGCTTCCGCATCTGGTACGATCAGGGCATCGAGGCAGGAAGCGAATGGGCAGAATATATTTCCAGCCACATACTTAATTGCTCGGTATTCGTAGCGCTTCTGTCGGATAATTACGACCAGTCCCCCAACTGTCACGACGAGGTACACATGGCAAAGACCTACAGAAAGGACATTCTGTCGATCTACCTGCCCGGATACACCGCCGAGTCGCTCAAGGGCGAGCTTCAGCTCTGGCTCGGACGAATGCAGGCAATCTTCTACGAGCGCCATCCCAACATCGATTCCTTTGTAAACGCGCTTGTTCAGTCGAAGATGCTCGCATCAACCAATAAAAACGCCCCCGAGTCCGTCGTAGCGAAGAAGCCGACCACAAAGGCATCCGTTCCCGCCCCCGCTCAGTTCAGCAGCTCCACCGAAACGCTTTTGAAGAGAGTTGCTCTCTTTTTGGAGAACGGGGAATGGTCAAGCGCCGACGTATATTGCGAAAAGGTGCTCGATATAGACCCCGAAAACGCCAAGGCATACATATATAAGCTGCTCGCACAGCTCCACGGCAAGAAGGAATCCGACCTCGCCTTCTGCAACACCTCGCTCGATAAGCTCCCCGCTTATAAGACCGCACTCCGCTTCGCCGACGACGAGACCGCCGCAAGACTTATGGAATATAACCGTAAGGTCAACGCCAGACTCGCCGCGCGCGAAAAAGAACGTCAGGAGCTCGCAAGAAAAGAGCAGGAGCGCAAGCGTCAGGCAGAGCAGGCAATGCAGGAGCTCGAAAGACAAGAACGGGAGCGTCAGCGCAAGGCAACTCAAAAGCGACTTGAATACGAGTCGTTGCTCTCCGAAAGAGACAACGCAAAAAAGACCGTCGACCGTCACAACAGAGAAAAGACCCGTCTGCAAAACGAGATAAACGCTAAGCTGAAGGAAATCGCGCAGATGAACAACTTCAAGAAGATGCGCACCACCGCCATCGCAGTGCTGGCATTAGCGCTCTTCAACGTCATTATGCTGATCTCACTCACCTCCACGGTCACCGGCGGAAAGATATTCTTCCTCATTGCAGGCTTGATTGCGGCATTCATTGTAAGCATCAAAGCGCTCAAGGTAAGCGGCATGCCGGGAGGTCTTGTATTCCTTAACATCCCAACCTACGGTATTTTCTCGATCGTAACCGCCTTCGTTTCCCTTTCAAGAAGCAAGAAATTCCAGGGACTTCGCGGAGCAAAGGACCAGGAACTTGTGGTCTTAGAAAATCAGCTCAAGCAGAACGAGGCAAAGATCAACGCCGCTTGGGCAGACTACGACGAAGCACAAAAAAAGCTCGATTCATACAGATAAAACCGTCAGCCCGACGTTAACGGCGCAAAGGGTCTGCCGACAAATCGGCAGACCCTTTGATATAGAAGGAAAAATGCTCAAAAAAATTTATCTTGAAATAACCAACGTCTGTAATCTCTCCTGTTCCTTTTGTCACAAAACGAAGCGACCGCACAAGCTTCTGACAAGAGACGAATTCGAGATACTGACAGACAAGCTTCGCGGAAAAGCCAAGCACCTCTATTTTCACCTGATGGGCGAGCCAATGCTGCACCCTCTGCTCCCCGATTTTATTGAGATAGCCGAGAGCAAGGGATTTCTGCCGATGCTGACCACAAACGGCTCGCTTTTGGGAACGAAGGGCGACCTGCTTCTCAAAAAGCTCCCACACAAAATAAATATATCACTCCACGCGCCCGACGCCAACCCCGCCTTTGCCGACGAAGCCTACCTTGGAAACTGCCTGAAATTTGCAAAGGAAGCCTCGCAAAAAGGCTCGGTAGTCGCCCTGCGGCTCTGGAATCTCGGCACGAGTGCCGACAACTCGCACATCCTTGAAAAAATGCACGAGCTTTTCCCTGACGAATGGGAGAGCGTCCGAAGCAACAACGGCTACAAGCTCGCTCCAAGACTATTTTTAGAGTACGGAGAGCACTTCGATTGGCCCGACCCAAGCGCCCCCGAGGATGACAAAAATGCCGACGCATTCTGCTTCGCTCTCCGCGATCAGATCGGCGTTTTGTCAGACGGTACTGTCATCCCCTGCTGCCTCGATGCCGACGGAATCCTCGCCCTCGGCAACCTCTTTGAAAGCGACCTCGAAAGCATACTTGCCTCCGAGCGCGCGAGAAATATCTATGACGGCTTCACTCGTCGCCGCGCCTGCGAGGAATTATGCCGCAAATGCGGATATGCCAAAAGATTCAAACGCGAAAAATAACCAAAATAGGCTTACGGAGCACCGTAAGCCTATTTTATTGCGTGGAGAGATCATTTCACTCTCTCGTTAAGCCTTTTGCTCGTCGCCCTGACAGCAAAAAATACCGACAGCCAGATCACAAGATATAAAACCACGAAAATAGCCGTAAATATCAAAATCACCTTAATATCAAAGGGGATCCACGTATTAAGCAGATAACATCCCACGTATGCCAAGTATATAGTCGCGAAATGACAAAGCATGCTCTTTGCTACCGACCAGCTCTCGATCTGGTTGAAAACGCTTGCCCCCGCCTGCAAAAACGCAAGCAAATAGGTCGAAACGATCGCCAAAAGCATCTCCTGTCCGCTCAAAGAAAAGCTCTCGAGCGTCAGCGACAGTACAAAAAACACAATGCCCGCAATTATCGGCCCAAAACCGCCGAATATCAGTCCACGATGCAAAAATTCCTTAAAATAATTCTTTTTCATAATAAAAACCTTCCTTTCCTGAATATCAGAACCCTATTCTGTCCTTAACGGCTCTCATCTGCCTGCGCGAGATATAATCCTTGTAGCCGTTTTTCAGAGTAACCATCAAGGAGCCGCCAATCGAAGCGTCAAATCTGGCTATCTTATCCACACTTACAAGACAGGATTGATTGATCTTCACAAATCTGTCTGAGAACCGCTCCTCAAGCTGATAAAGCCTGATCTTAAGTTGAAGCCGCTCTCGCTCGGTCAGAGCAAAAACCCTGCCCTCCTCAACGACAAAGCAAAAAATTTCGTCCTCCGTGAGCTTGACAACGCCACCGTCTCCGTAAGCAATAATATCCCTCTGCTGACGGAGAATGAGCTCCTCGATCCGATCAATAAGAGCATTCCTTTCGTGAGCGTATATGAGTATCTCCTCCTCACGCTCACCGTCAATGTAAATTTTATATTTCATTCTTACCTCCAAAGAATATCGGAGCTTGAAAAACCCTCAGAGAACCGCGCCTTGCTCTCGTCATACGGTGTTCTTCACCCCCCGGGATCAGCCGACCGCAAGGCATCCCTGCCCTGCACCTTCATTATACTCCCAAACGAAAAAAGTCAATACGAAATAGCTAAGCGGTCATTTTTATACACTATTCGGCACAAATTCGATTCGATTATTCAACTTTTAGTTTCTTTTTCTATTGCTTGTTTATATAAATAGATCTACATATGCATCAAGCGGCTCCGAGCTCAAAAAACTCAAAAACTTTCTCAAACCCCTTGAAAATGCAAGGCTTTTCTGCTATAATGTATAATGTAGTATTATTTTCTATTATAGGCGACATCGCCATAAGCCGCACTAACACAGGCACGGCAAACAAAAAGAGGAGCAAAAATGACTATAGGAATAGTAGGCCTTGGACTCATCGGCGGTTCAATGGCAAAAGCATACAGAGAATATTCAAACGAAAGCGGACTCAATTTCAAGATCTACGGCTACAACCGAAGCGAAGCGACATTAAACGAGGCAATCGCCGATGGTACTATCACCGCACGGCTCGACGAGAGCACCGTGCCGCTTTGCGACCTCATCTTAGTTGGACTTTACCCCGAGTCCTCGATCGAATACGTAAAGCAAATATCTCCCTATATCCGCAAGGACGCGTTCGTGATCGACCTCTGCGGCACCAAGGAGCTCATCTGCAACGCCTGCTTCGCTCTCGCCGATGAGTACGGCTACACCTTCGTCGGCGGTCACCCGATGGCAGGAACGCACAAATCAGGCTATAAATATTCGAGAGCGGATATGTTCCACGGCGCGCCGATGGTCTTCGTCCCGAAGGATCTTGGCGACATTCCGCTCCGTGTCAGACTCACACAGCTGCTATCGCCCGCAGGCTTCGGCATGTATTCCTTCACCACGGCGGTCGAGCACGACCGAATGATAGCGTTCACGTCCCAGCTCGCTCACGTCGTGTCGAATGCCTACGTAAAGAGCCCGACGGCAAAAAACCATAAGGGCTTCTCGGCGGGAAGCTACAAGGACCTCACTCGAGTCGCATGGCTTAACGAGGCTATGTGGACAGAGCTCTTTTTCGAAAACAAAAACGCGCTCACCTTCGAGATCGATCAGATCATAAGCTCGCTCTCCGAATACCGCGACGCGCTCACCGAAAATGACCGTGAAAAAATGAAAAATCTCCTTCGCGACGGCCGTGTCGCCAAGGAGGAGATCGACGGTAAATCCGAAAGAACGAATCAAATCACAGACTAAAAGCTTCAAGCACAGATAAGAAACAGGTGTCAAAATGAAAAAAGTAACAGTAACCGCCTCGCTCACCTACGACGTGATCATAGACAACGGAATACTTGACCGCGCGGGAGCCGAGTCGGCAAAGGTAATAAAGCCATGTCGGGCGGCTATCCTCACCGATTCAAACGTCGCCCCCCTTTACGCCGAAAGGCTTGAAAAATCACTCAAAGCGGCAGGCTTTTCGCCCATCCGCTTCACTGTAAAGGCTGGCGAAGGATCAAAATCCGCAGAGTCATACTTAAGTTTCCTTAACTTTTTGGCTGAGAACCAGATCACAAGAACCGACTGCATCTTCGCGCTCGGCGGCGGAGTCGTCGGCGACCTCGCAGGCTTTGCGGCGGCAACCTACCTTCGCGGCATCAGATTCATACAAATTCCCACAACTCTGCTTGCAATGGTCGATTCGTCGGTAGGCGGCAAGACCGCTATCGACATCCCCGCAGGCAAAAACCTCGTCGGCGCATTCTACCAGCCCTCGCTCGTGCTTTGCGATCCCAAAACGCTCGACACTCTGAGCAAGGATATCTTCGCGGACGGATGCGCCGAGGTCATCAAATACGGAATCATCAACGATAAAGAGCTTTTTAAAAAGCTGAAATCTCCCATAAACAGTCAGATCGAGGAGATCATCGAGCGTTGCGTTATCGACAAGCGCGACGTTGTAAACGCCGACGAGCGCGACGTCGGTGTGCGTCAGCTCCTCAATCTTGGACACACGGCGGCTCATTCGATCGAAGCCTTGTCTCACTTTGAGGTCTCGCACGGAAGTGCCGTCGCAATAGGCACCGCGATCATCTCTCGCGCCGCAACAAAGCTCGGCTATTGCCCCGAAAGCGATACAAAGCAGATCGTAAATATGCTCGAGTCATACGGACTCCCAACCAACTGTCCTTATAGCGCAAGCGAGCTTGCCGAGGTGGCACTCCGCGACAAAAAGCGCAACGGCGACACGATAAATCTCATCGTGCCCTTCGGCATCGGCAACTCTCGTATACACAAGATCCCAGTGACCGACCTTGAGGGCTTCTTCGCCGCAGGGCTTTAACGAATCAAGGACAACAGCGTGAAAGTTACTTCAAACCGACAAGAAAGTTAACTGCTTCACGCACGAATTTTACCTTCTCGGAAAAATTCATCGATTACTATTTGTTCCGCCTCACGCGGCGAAATGGAGATTAAAATGAACAAGACCTTTACCAAAAGTCAAGTAAAAAAACAGCTTCGGGCGATCTCCTCGAAATCCGAGGCGCACAGATATCTGATCTGCGCCGCTCTCGCCGATAGCCCTACCGAAATAATATGCACCGACACGAATGCCGACATCGACGCGACCGCAAGCTGCCTGTGCTCACTCGGAGCAGATATCAAGCGCACAGACAACGGCTTTCTCGTAACCCCCTTATCCGAGATACCCAAAAGCCAAATGCTCGACTGTAACGAATCGGGCTCGACCCTGCGCTTTATGCTTCCGCTTGCGGCAAGCCTCGGGGCTGATTGCAGCTTCAATATGCGCGGCAGACTTGCAAGCCGTCCGCTCTCACCGCTCTACGAAATATTGAGAGATAACGGCGTAGCTCTTACACCTCAGGGTAAAAATCCCCTGACGATCCAAGGAAAATTCGGCGCAGGCAATTATACCGTCGCGGCAAATATCTCATCGCAGTACGTAAGCGGACTTTTGTTCGCGCTCTCTGTTGCAAACGGCAAAAGCACCCTCGCCCTCGAGGGAAAGATCGAATCCGCTCCCTATATAGAAATGACCGTCGACGCCCTGCAAGCATTCGGTGCAAAAATCGATTTCGATAGCAAAGCCAATTGCTTTACCGTCGAAGGACAAGAAAAATTGCATTCTCCCGAAAAATTGACCGTCGGGGGCGACTGGTCAAACGCGGCATTCTTCCTCGCCGCAGGTGCAATAGGCAAAAACGAAGTCACAGTAAGCGGGATCAGCGAAAAATCAAGACAAGGCGACCGCGAAATAGTAGCGATCCTTGAAAAAATGGGCGCTCACACAAAGCACGGCGACAACGAAATAACAGTCTACCCCTCAAGCCTGCACGGAATCGAGATCGACGCCTCTCAGATCCCCGATCTCGTCCCTATCCTCGCAACCGTAGCTTCAGTAGCCAACGGGCAAACGAAGATCTGTAACGCCGGCAGACTCAGACTCAAGGAAAGCGACCGAATCGAGAGCGTTTGCGCGACTCTCGCCGCCCTCGGCGCAGATATAATTGCAACCGACGACGGAATGATAATAAACGGCAAAAAACATCTTCGCGGCGGCACCGTCGACTCGTATAACGACCACCGCATCGCGATGAGCGCCGCGATAGCCTCCCTGGTCTCGACCGAAGGCGTCACAATAACGCGCTTTGAAGCAATCAACAAATCCTACCCCACCTTTGCGGAGAATTTCAAATGAATACGTACGGAATCAACCTGAAACTGAAAATATACGGCGGCTCTCACGACGAAAGGATCGGAATGCAGCTCGACGGTATCCCTGCGGGCGAACCCGTGGATATGACCGCTCTCGCCGCATTTATGGCGCGTCGCGCACCGGGCAACGATCCCTATTCCACGAAAAGAAAAGAGCCCGACACCCCCGTCTTTCTCTCGGGAATCGACGAAAACGGAGTGACAACGGGCGAGCGTATAGAGGCCGTGATATATAACACGAATCAACACTCGGGCGACTACTCGTCGCTTGCCGACACCCCGCGTCCCTCTCACGCCGACTACGCCGCAAGAATGAAATACGGAGACAAGGTCGATTTACGCGGTGGCGGTCACTTCTCGGGCAGACTCACCGCGCCCATGTGTATCGCGGGCGGCATCTGCCTGCAAATGCTTGAAAGACGAGGCATAAGCATCGCCGCACACATTTCAAGCGTCGGCAACGTCACCGACGAGAGCTTTGACAAGGTAACCGTCTCGAAATCCGACTTCGATGCTCTCCGTTCCCATAGCTTCCCGACAATAAGTGAAGAAGCAGGAGCAAAAATGCGCGAGACTATCGAAAAAGCAAGACTTGACTGCGACTCGGTCGGCGGCACCGTTGAATGTGCCGTGATCGGACTTCCCGTCGGCTTAGGCGAGCATATGTTTTGCGGAGTCGAGGGCAGAATTTCCTCGATAGTCTTCGGCATCCCTGCCGTCAAGGGCATTGAATTCGGGCTCGGATTCGGCTCGTCGGCACTCCTCGGATCACAGAATAACGACCCGTTCGAAACCGACGGCAAACGTATATACACAAAGACAAACAACTGCGGAGGGATCCTCGGCGGCATGACAAACGGAATGCCCCTTATCTTCCGCGCCGCGATCAAGCCCACGCCCTCCATCGGCAAGGAGCAGGACAGCGTCTCGCTCTCCCGTATGGAAAACGTCAAAATGACGGTTTCGGGCAGACACGACCCCTGCATCGTCCCCCGCGCCGTCCCTGTTTTCGAGGCAGCGGCAGCGATCGCGCTTGTCGATATGATGCTTGATAAATAACGCAAGCCCCAAGACTTCAGCCACACGCCCTGTGCTCCCGACACAACCGTTCGGGATATTCAGAAAGGAACTTATAATGGAACTCGATCTCAACAAATTAAGAGAAGAAATAAACGAAACCGACGAGAAAATAGTCGCGCTCTTCCGCAAGCGTATGGGAATTGCCGCAAGCGTCGCCGAGTATAAGCGTGAGCACGGACTCCCCGTGCTTGACGCGGCGCGCGAGCGCGCCCTGCTCTGTCGCGTGTCGGATATGGCGGGAGAGGAATTCGACGGCTACGCGCGCACCCTCTACCACACTATGCTCGACGTCTCGCGCGCCTATCAGCACACAAGACTCAGCGGCTCGTCCGAGATATATAACGGCATACAAAAAGCGCTCGAATCGACCGCAAGGACCTTTCCCTCTCGCGCCAAGGTAGCCTGTCAGGGAGTCGAGGGCGCATACTCACAGATAGCGGCAGAAAAGCTCTTCGAGCTTCCCTCTATCAGCTACTGCCCCACGTTTGACAGTGTCTTCTCTGCCATCGAAAACGGCGAATGTCGCTACGGAGTGTTGCCTATCGAAAACAGCACCGCAGGCTCGGTCAAAAAGGTATACGAGCTGATGATAAACCATAAATTCCATATAGTAAGATCGCTCCGCCTCAAGATCGACCATTGCCTGCTCGCCGGCCGAGGCTCAAGGCTCTCGGATATCAAAGAAATAGTCTCACACGAGCAAGCGATCAACCAAAGCGAGAGCTTTTTGAAAAGCCTCGGCGACGTAAAAATCACCGTCGTCGCAAACACCGCGATAGCGGCAAAGCTCGTTGCCGAATCGGGCAGAAATGACCTCGCCGCGCTCTCCTCGCGCTTCTGCGCCGACCTCTACGGTCTCGACACTCTCGCAGGCGCGGTTCAGGATATGGGCAACAACTATACAAGATTCATCTGTATCTCCAAGGAGCCCGAGATCTATCCCGGCGCGGATAAGTTTTCGATAATGCTCGTAACCCACAACAAGCCGGGCGCACTTTATCACGTGCTCTCCTGCTTCAATTCTCTCGGCGTGAATATGACTAAGCTCGAGTCCACCCCGATCCCCGAGCGCGATTTTGAATCAATGTTCTATTTCGACTTCACCCTCTCGGTCTATTCAGACCAGCTCAAGCCCCTGCTTTGCGAGCTTGAAGCAAGAGGTGAAAAGCTCCGCCTGCTCGGAGCATATAACGAAATAGTCTGACGCCCAAGGTGGCAGAAAGCAACGAAATGATAACAGGAAAACAGAATGTGAAATGCGGTCTGATCGGCGAAAAGCTCTCGCACAGCTTCTCCCCACAGATACACAGAGAGCTCGCCGACTACTCCTACGAGCTCTTTGAAATGACGGAGAGCGAGGTCAAAGGCTTCCTCGAGAGTGACAGATACGACTGCATAAACGTGACCATACCCTACAAAAAGACCGTTATGCCCTACCTCGACGAAATTTCCGACGAGGCAAAGCGGATCGGCTCGGTAAATACCGTAGTAAAGACCGAAAACGGAAAAAAATGCGGCTATAATACCGACTACTACGGCTTCAAATACGCCGCAGATCAAAGCGGCATTGAAATAAAGGATAAAAACGTCCTGATTCTCGGCACGGGCGGCGCGTCGCTGACCGCCAGGACCGTCAGCGAGGACCTCGGTGCCAAAAGCGTGACCTTTGTCTCACGCTCGGGCGAGATCAATTATGAAAACGTCTACGATAAATGCCCCGACACCGACGTTGTGATCAACTGCACACCCGTCGGAATGTACCCCAAATCCAACGGAGAATCCCCCGTCGCGCTTGAAAAATTCAAGCGCTGCCAAGGTGTCCTCGATATGATCTTCAACCCCGCAAAGACCAAGCTCCTGCTTGATGCCGAGCGCCTCGGGATCCCCTGCACCAACGGACTGTCAATGCTCGTAGCCCAGGCGAAGCGCGCGTGCGAGCTCTTCCTTGGCAAAAGCATTGCAGACAGCGAAATAGACCGCATAACCGCCCTGATTGCCAACGAGACCGGCAATATCATCCTCATCGGAATGCCGGGAAGCGGCAAAACCACCGTCGGCAAGCTGCTCGCAGAAATGACGGGGCGCAAATTCATCGACACCGACGAAATGATCACATTATCTCAAGGAAAAACACCCTCCGAGATCATCATGGCAGAGGGAGAGAAAATTTTTCGTCAGATCGAGCACGAGGAGGTCAAAAATGCGGGTAAAATGAGCGGAATGATAATCTCAACCGGCGGTGGAGTCGTCACAAGACGCGAAAACTTCGACCCCTTGCGCCAAAACGGCAAGATTTTCTTTATCCATCGCAGTCTTGATAAGCTCCCAACCGAAAACCGCCCCCTCTCTCAGCAAACAAAGCTCGAAGAAATGTACCGAGCAAGACTCCCCCTCTATCGCGACGTCTGCGACTTTGAAGTCTCAAACTACACCACACCCGAACAGTGCGCCGCCGAGATACTCCAAAACTACGGAAAGGCATAAAAAAATGAAAATATTGATAATCAACGGCCCCAACCTCAATATGCTCGGACTCCGCGAGCCCGAAATCTACGGAAAACAAAGCTATTCCTCGCTCTGCGAGCTGATCGACGAGAGCTGCCGCGAGCTTGGAGTCGAGCACGAAATATTCCAGTCCAACCACGAGGGCGTAATAGTCGATAAGATACAGGACGCATACGGAAAATTCGACGGTATCGTAATAAATCCGGCGGCATATACACACACCTCCGTCGCCATCCTCGATGCGCTCAAGGCGGTCTCTATCCCCACAGTCGAGGTTCACATCTCGGACATCAACTCTCGCGACGAATTCAGAAAGCACTCCTATATATCCCTTGCGGCATTTAAAACTGTTATGGGACTTGGCTTTGAGGGCTATAAGGTCGCCATCGGAGATCTGGTAACCCATCTGAAGCAAAATTAAATTCTCAGTCCAAAAATACAAATCGTGCTATAAATCCCGAAAATATTACTTGACATATTGTACAAAAAAAGGTACAATGATATCATAGGGATTATACATCTTTATTACTCTAAGAAAAAGAGAGGAACAAACTATGAAAAAAAGAAGCTTATCTCTCATCGCGCTTCTTCTCGTTATGGTCATGACCGTAGGAATCCTTTCCGCGTGCAAGACCCCCACACAGGGCGGCGAGGAGACCACTGAGACCACGGGCAACACCGATGAAACGACAGTTAAGGATGAGGATGATACCACCACCGATGGCGACGAGACCACTGTGGGCTCCGACGTAAAGCTTGAGGGACCTTATGCAGATCTCATCGAAAACGCTCATGCGCTCAAGAACGGTGTAACGTCTTACTTCACCGATCCTTCACGCGAGCACTACCGCGTGGAAAACAACAATATGATCCTCGACTACACTCTTACAAGTAAAGAGGCTCAGGCTGTAACACTCCGCAACAAGAACGGTGACGTATACGTTTCCGACACTATGGACGTATACGTAGCTATGGAAAACGGAAAGACCTATTATTCCTCGGGCTCATTCTACGATGCAGAGGCAAACATCTTCCGTTACGGCTACTACTATTACGACGTCCGCCTCTACGGACAGGACTTCTCCAGCAATACAACTATATCGGACGTTAAAGATATAAATCCCAGGCTGTTTAAAAAGGTGCACGACATGTCCAAGCCCAGCACCTCGAACGGAATACTGAAAACTTCAATCACAGGTACTCTTGACCCTAATATCTACACAGAGGTAGGAGCGTTCAGCGTTTCTGCATCGAACGCAAACGCTGTTCAGATCACCATGAAGCTTACCTCCACCACTGCTGTTGACGTATTCTTCTCAGCAGGTAGCCACAACGGCTACACCGCCGATCAGCAGGTAACCTTCTATACCACGAATGACGGCGAGTACCACACCTATACCGTCCGCCTCGATCAGAAAACGGTTAAGGATTTCACAGGAAACATCACCGGCTTGCGTTTTGACTTTAACGGAGCTGCAGGCGAGGAAATAGAGATCTCGAATATCAAGTTTGTTAACGTCGATGACGACGGTGCTCCTGATATTCTCTTCGACAGAAACCTCCACACCTATGCCGATAAGCTCCACCAGATCAACCGCCTCATCGCAACCAAGGACGTAACCGGCATCAAGGAGATCGGTATGATCACCAAGGTAGCCGCAGATACCGTAGATAAGCTCGTCGTATACGACAAGAACGGTACCCACAGCGATCTCGAGGGCGTCGACTGGGCTACTGCCGAGTACGTAGGCTTCGACATCAAGGGCGTAGGTATATTCGGATACATACTCGCAAAGGACGAGACCAGCGGCACTCTGACCGTTACTCTTGAGGACGGCAACTACGTCATCAAGCAGGCAACAGTTCCCACAGGCGGCAAGCTCGATGCTCACAAGACCGTATATACTCAGCAGGAGGTTTCCAAGTTCCAGGGCACCAGCACTGATATCTACAGCTCCGAGACCGACTACTTCTTCGGTCAGAGAATTTACACCGACGCGTCGCACGATTTCACCGCATTCCTCAAGGAAGCAGATATCGAGCGCAATCCTCTTACAAGCGACAACATCGTTATCAACACGGATAAGACCGTAGATGCAACCTTCGACGGCTACGACGGTCTCCGCGGAATCTACGCGTTCACCGTAGCTGAAAACGTAGGCTTCAACACGGCATTCTATCACGCGCAGAACTTCCACGGCGCAGTTTCCTTCTCGGTAAAGGGCGACGACCGCGACCGCAACATCTACGTTCTCGCATACACCTACTCTACCAGCATCGAGTGCGGTGCAGTGCTCGACGGTAACGATATGATGCTTCCCATACCCGTAGAGGTCTCCAAGAACTTTGCAAACGAGTTTGAAGAGCCGATCTGGGCTTGGGGCGATATCAAGTACAGTGAGGTAAGATTCCCCGTAGCACTTTCCGCAGGAGAGACTCAGGAGCTCACCGTACTTCAGCTTTATATGAACTGGGGTAAATATCCGCTCAAGCAGATTTCCTCCATTCAGTTCTTCGCTCCCTACTATCACCTTTCTACAGGTGTAACCGAGAGTAACTGTATTGCGAACTACTACGTTTACGGCAAGGATCTTCAGACCCTTCCTGACCACAGAGCAGCATCTGCTCCCCTTTGGGCAGGCGATCCTCAGCACGACAACGGCGGATTCCATTACTTCCTACAATATACCGATAGCAACGGCAATCTTATCACTTCGGATAGCATCGTCAACAATATCGAAGCAGCAGGTCCTACCTATGCAGATATCGACCTTACCTATCGCTCCGACGACGGCAAGATCGAGGCAACCTACACTCATATGGAAATGCCTCAGCTCGACGAGAACAGAGCGTACTACGTTCTTAAGTATACCGTCAACGAGGACATTACCATTGACGAGTTCTACAAGAACTTCTCCTTCTACTCTGTACGCGGATACGGCGACGGATATTCCAAGCTTGGATATTGGGGCACAAACGGCGCAGTTGCCGACGTAGCTACCAAGACAGACGGCACAAAGTACGTGCTTGGCACGGATTGCCCGTACTTCGATATGTACGCCACCTCCAACACCCCCAGCACGCAGATGGCAGACGTATCCTTCCTCATCTTCAACTCCTTCGTTGACCTTAACGCTGACGGACAGGATGACGGTGTCAACTTCGCAGTATATGAGAAGGACGGCCTCGGCGCACTTACTCTTAACATCGACGGCACACAGACCATCTCCGCAGGAGCAACCATCACCATCAAAGCGATCATCATGCCTTGGTGGAATCAGGCATACAGAAAGGGTGATACCTCTGTAGCTCCCGACCAGAACGTAAGAGACGTTCGCGAGAACTCGCTCCTCGATCCCTTCAAGGCAACCGCTGTTGAAAACGCAGAGGTTCTTGAGAGCGACTTCATCCCCTCGATCAAGACTACCAACGGCAAGAGCGCAACCTTCACCCTCTCGGGCGGAGAAAACAACGTAACCTTCCGTGTATACGGCTTCGAGCTTCTCACCGCTCCCAAGCTTTACGAGCTTGTTGACGGCGAATGGGTACTCGTTGACGTAAGCTCCGCAACCACAGCAGACAAGCACGGCAACGCGCACAAGTACGACGGATATGCAGTACACTATGACGGCGATGCAACCTTCTCGTACTCCTTCGTAACCACTCTTACAGGCGACCAGACCAGAACCTTCAAGGTAGAAGCAACCGAGGAATTCAAGGGCTGGCCCACCGATAGCACGCCCGATCAGCCTGAGATCCAAAACTACTGGGATGCTGAAGACATTTCTGTTATCACCGGCGCTTCCCTCGCCGACGACAACACCTGCGTTCGTCTCTACGGCGACGGCGCAAGCGGCGAAAAGTACTTCTCCCTTCCCGTTACAGGCAGCACAGGACACCACGTAGTAATCAAGTACAGAGTTCCCACCGCCAATGACACCGATCTCGGTCTCTTCCAGGTATATATCGGCACCGAAGCGAACGAA
The DNA here is from genome assembly GCA_017483305.1 of Clostridia bacterium. Classification (GTDB taxonomy): domain Bacteria; phylum Bacillota; class Clostridia; order Oscillospirales; family CAG-272; genus SVTX01. The sequence continues at coordinate 24,333 of JAFULC010000050.1, forward strand.
ATCATCGGCACTAAGGACTGGATGCTTTCCCGTGACGTCAAGAAGGACGGTCAGTGGCACGTTATGGTCATCGACCTCGAGGCGTTCAATCTTGCTAACTTCGTTGCAGGCGCAGACGGTAAGTACCAGACTAAGTACTTCAGATTTGATTACTTCAATGTTGCAAAAGAGGGAGATACACCTATGTCTGCAACCTCGTACATCGATCTTCAGTACGTAGCTATCTGCGACAGCTTCGAGGCTGCTCTTGAGCTCAACAAGGATATGGTCAGCGTAGAGCTCGTTGAGAACGAAAATACCAGCACCGTCATCTACACCTCCACAGGAACAGGTGAGGCAAGCGACGCCGACTACTTCAACGTGTTCGTCGATGCCTCCACCATCTCCTCCTCAACCAAAGCCTCTAAAGGCGTTACTACAAATCTTGCAGCAGACAACAGTTACGTAACCATTGGAACCGAAGAAAGCACCCCCGAGGCATGCCTCAACATATACGCAGGAGGCAACGAGGTCAGCGGACAGTACATCGTGATCAAGTACCGTATAGACTCTAAATACGCAGGACTCATTTCCGATCATCTGTTCATCGAATGCTTCACAAGCACCAAGAATACCGATGCAACCGCGGGTGACCATATCAATACTCTCGGCAAGGGGCTTCTTGTGGCAAACGGCGAGTGGCAAATACAGATCTTTGATGCATCCACTCTCACAGAAACCTTTACCAAGAACGCAGACGGCAAGTACGTCGCAAAGTACATCCGTCTCGATGCGCTCAATCAATCAGCCAACGAAGGTGGAATACCTGCTGATCTTGAAATCGATATCGCGTTCGTAGCAATGTGCGAAAACACAGCACCCTACCTCGAGTCCCTTGAAAAGTAATTAAATTCAAACAAAAATCGGCATCCCGCCTCGGCGGGATGCCTTTTTTCGTCCTACTCTTCTCTGATGCACAGGTAATAGAGTATTTATGCCTAAATCGATAAGGTGAGAAACAAAATCAATTCCATAATTAAAAATACAAATCGTGCTATAAATCCCAAAAATATTACTTGACATATTGTACAAAAAACGATACAATTATATCATAAGGATTATACATCTTTACCACTTCAAGAAAAGAGAGGAACAAACCATGAAAAAAAGAAGCTTAGCTCTCATTGCTCTCCTTCTCGTTATGGTCATGACCGTAGGAATCCTTTCCGCGTGCAAGACCCCCACACAGGGCGGCGAGGAGACTACCGAGACCACGGGTAACACCGATGAAACTACAGTTAAGGATGAAGATATCACCACCGACAGTGAAATCACCGAGGAAGAAACCACCGAAGGACCTAAGCTTGAGGGTAAATATGCGGATCTCATCGAAAATGCCCACGCTCTGAAAAACGGAGTAAACGCGCATTTCACCGATGCCGCCCGCGATCACTACCGCGTGATAAATAAACACATGGTTTTGGACTACCCTCTTACAAGTGCCGAGGATCAGCTTGTAACCATCAGTAACGGAAAGGGCGGCGTATACGTAGCCGACACCATGGACGTTTATGTGTCTATGGAAAACGGAAAGACCTATTATTCCTCGGGCTCTTTCTCCGAGGCAACCGCCAATCTGTTCAGATACGGATACTATTACCACGACGTCCGCCTCTACGGACAGGACTTCGCAAGCAATCCCACCGTTACAGAGGTTGAAGAGATATCTATAAGGCTTTTCAAAAGCAAGAACGATATGACCCGCCCGAATCCTCAAAGCGGTATTCTCAAGTCCACCATCACCAACGAGCGCGACCCCTATATCAACACCAGTCTCAACGCCTTCTCGGTTTCAACCGACGAGGCAAACGCGCTTCAGATCACAATGAGGGTAACAGCGACCACAAATGTCGATGTGTTTTTCGTCGCAGGCACGCATTCAAACTTCTCCGACGACCAGTGCGTGTCCTTCAATACAAAGAACGACGGCGAATTCCACACATACACCGTCCGTCTTGATCATCCTACCGTCAAGGACTTCACAGGCAAAATATCCGCCCTCCGCCTTGACGTAAACGGAGTGGTAGATGAGGAAATACAGATCTCGAGCATCAAGCTCGTTAAGGTCGACGACGACAACGCCCCGGGCATTCTTCTTGACAGAAACCTCCACACCTACACCGACAAGCTCCATCAGATCATCCGCCTCGTCGCGACCGAGGATGTTACGGGCATCAAGGAGATCGGCATGATAACAAAGATATCCGCAGATACCGTGGATAAGCTCGTCGTATACGATAAAAACGGCATCCACGACGATCTGGACGGCATCGACTGGGCAAGCGCAGAGTATGTGGGCTTCGACATTAAAAACGTCGGCATCTTCGGATACATCCTCGCCTCCCACGAGTCCAGCGGCAAGCTGACCGTAACACTTGACGGCGGAAATTACCTCATTAAGCAAGTAACGCTTCCCGAGGGTGGCATGCTTGAAGCTCAAAATACTATCTACGTGCAAAAGGAAGCCTGGGCGTATAAGGGCACCAGCACCAATATTTACGGCAACGATACCGACTACTTCTTCGGTCAGAGAATATACACCGATAATTCGCACGATTTCACCGCATTTCTCAAGGAAGCAGACATCGAGCGCAACCCTCTCACGAGTGAGAACATAATCATCAACACAGATAAGACCGCAAGCGCAACCTTCGACGGCTACGACGGTCTGCGCGGAATCTACGCCTTCACCGTGCCGAGAATAATACAGTTTGACGCCGCATATTACCGCGAGCAGAACTTCCACGGTGCAGTCTCCTTCTCGGTAACGAATGACGAGCGTGACCGAAACCTCTACGTCCTCACATACGCCTTCGCACCCAGCCTTGAGTGCAGCGCATTACTTGACGGCAACGATATGATGCTCCCAATACCGCTCGAGGTCTCAAAGAATTTCGGACATGAATTTGAAGAGCCCTTATTCGCGTGGGGCGACCTCTCCTACTCCGAGGTCAGATTCCCGATGGCTATAAAATCCGGTGAGTCTCAGGAGTTTACCGTGCTTCAGCTCTATATGAACTGGGGCAAATATCCGCTCAAGCAGATATCCTCCATACAGTTCTTTGCCCCCTATTACCATCTCTCTACGGGCGTGAGCGAGAGCAACTGTATCGCATCGTATTACGTGTACGGCAAGGACCTACAGGTGCTCCCCGACCACAGAGCAATGTCCGCTCCTCTTTGGGTGGGCGACCCCCAGCACACCGCGGGCGGAGATCATCACTTCCTTAAGTATACGGATGCAGACGGCAATACCATATATTCAGACGATATCATCAATAGGATAGAGGCAGCAGGTCCGACCTATGCCGAGATCGACCTGACCTACTACTCCGACGACGG
>JAFULC010000051.1 GCA_017483305.1 Clostridia bacterium
CATCATTTTCTCAAGTACACGGATAGTAACGGCAACATCGTTTATTCTGACAACATCGTTAATAGCATCGAAGCGGCAGGTCCTACCTACGCAGAGATCGACCTCACCTATATCTCCGACGACGGCAAGATCAAGGTGACCTACACTCATATAGAAATGCCCCAGCTCGATGAAAACAGAGCTTACTACACTATGAAGTACGAAATTCTTGAGGACGTAAGCTTCAAGGACTTCAGCCGCGACTTCTCCTTCTACTCGGTGGCAGGCTTTGGCGACTACGAATACCTCGGTTACCTCGACGTCAACAACGAAAGTAAGATCGTCGAGACTAATTCAAACGGCACACAGTACCTGCTCGGTGAAAAAATCCCCTACTTTGATATGTTCAAGATTGCGGAGGATAAATACGGCTCTCATAACGATTACGTAAACGTATCCTTCCTCATTAAAAACGCTACCTTCAATATCTCTGAGCTCACCGAGATCCCCGCCTTCATCGTAACCGAGAACAACTGCAGAGCGAGCCTTTCGCTCAACATCGGCGAGCTTACCCTCAGGGCAGGCGACACGATCGAGATCAACGCGATCATAATGCCCTGGGGCTCACACGTAACCGACTACGCCTCGGCAGCTCCCGACAAGAATGTAAGAGACGTCCGCGAAAATTCGCTCATCGATCCCTTCAAGGCAACCGCAGTTGAAAATGCGGAGATCATAGAAAGCGAGTTTCTTCCTATGATCAGAACTACCAACGGCAAGAGCGCGACCTTCACCCTCTCGGGCGGAGAAAACAACGTAACCTTCCGTGTATACGGCTTTGAGCTCCTCACCGCTCCCAAGCTCTATGAGCTTATCGACGGCGAATGGATACTGGTTGACGTAAGCTCCGCCACCACTCCCGATAGCAGAGGCAATGCACACAGCTACGACGGCTACTGCGTGCACTATGACGGCGACGCGACCTTCTCGTACTCCTTCGTGACCACCCTCACAGGCGACCGGACCAGAACCTTCAAGGTCGAGGCAAGCGAGGAATTCACAGGCTGGCAGCCGTCTGAGTCTGCCGAATAAAATTATCATGACAATCGAAAACGGGAATTCCGCGTTTGCGGAATTCCCGTTCCCTTTATTAAATAAAGCTCAAAGATATTTCTTCGCGCGCTCGAGATTGCTCTCCTCGAATTTAATGACCTCTCTGACAAGCTTCAGCGCGGTCTCAGACACGTTGGTATTTTCATACTCGCGAAGCAGCTTGATCGAGTCGTTAATACCCATATTAGATCCCTCGGATATCATCTCCGCCATGTGACTGTCGGTAGCATCCATCATCGCGTTGACCGAGATACCGATGCTGCTCCAGAGCTTGACCATCGCATTCTCCTCCTTCGCTTCAACACCAAGCTCCTTGAGTCTCGCCTTGATGTCGGTCGCCAAGGACTCGTATCCGTTGAGCTGATCAGTCAGATCGGTCTTGAAATTGCCGTCGCTCACCTTGGGGAGCAGCTTCACGATGGAATCCGAGCCCATCTTCACGTTTTTATATAACTGTTCAAGCATTTCCGCTTCTTTTGTTTTTAACTGTTGCATAATTACAAAATCCTTTCGCATTCGAAGTGAATTCAAGAGTATTATGCGCATAAATTCCGCAAAAATGCAAAAAGCAACGAAAATCTTCGTTGCTTTTTCAATATTATTTCGCAAAAAGCTTCTTTTCGCGAATATCAGTACCCACAAACGGCAAAACGAGATATTCACCGAAAATACGGCTCGTGATGCGGTCCTGATACTTCTTTCTCATTTCCTCTTTGGTGAAATTTGTATTGATGATAGTTGATTTTTTCCTTATAATACGGGAATTTATCAGATTATAAAGACAGGACGTGCTGAACTGACTTACAAGCTCGGTTCCGAGATCGTCAATTATAAGCAGATCGCAGGAAAAATACTTTTCGGTGTCTGCCGACTCGCCCGACCGCAAATTTCCAAACCTTTCCTTCTCAAAATCCGAAAGCATATCGACCGCATTAGCATAGCAAACGTCGTTACCCTTTTCGATAATAACGCCGCCCATCGCGCTCGAAAGATGAGTCTTGCCAAGACCCGTGTCTCCCATCATCAGAATACTTCCCGACTTTTCAGCCTCAAAATCCTCGGCGTATTTCTTCGTGATATCAAGAATAGTCTTCATTCTCGGAAGCGCATCTCCCGAATAGTATTTAAGCTCGAAATTATCAAAGCTCTGTGTCTTTACAAGCTCGTACATTCCCGAGGACTCAAGCCCCGCCTTGATTAGCTTGTCGCGCATACACCTGCACATGCGGTATTCCACCGTGCCCGTGTCGCCGCACTCGGCACACTCGTATTTCACCTCGGCGTAGTTTGCGGGAAAGCCTGCCGCGACCAGAATATCCGCTCTCTTCTTCAAAAGCGCGCAATTCTCCTCGTTGATCCTATCAACCATAGCGCGATCACCGCTCACCGATGCCTCGAAAATTCTCATTCCCGAGGAAGCGAGCTCGCCGTCTATCCTTGCAACCTCAGGGAGCCTGGCGTGTATCTCCGCACGTCTGAATTGAGCCTCCTCGATCGCACGAAGATACTTGCCCTCGTATTCTCCCTTTATTTTAGCGTAATTTTCTCTGTTAAACCCCATAAAAACTCCTAATAAAGATCAATTATTGCCAAGACTGCGCCTTACCGCCGCCTCAAAGAAGCTGTCGGTATCAAAGCTGCCGACCGAGGGACTCTCCGAGCCGCTCTTTTTGTACGAGGTCTCGATCTGGTCAAGAGTTCTCAAGCCCGCCGCGTTCCAACGCTCAAGAATCGTGTTCGCGTATGGGAACGAGCCCTTGCCCGTCGCGTCCGCAGTGACCTCGTAAGCCTTCTCTATAATTTCGATCGAATAATTCATATCGTTGATCCAGGAGGAGATAAACTTTTTCTCCTTTGTGGTAAAAGCTCTCTCTCCAATACCGAAAAGCGTTCTGATCCTGCCCTCCGCGTCGGATGCAAGCTCACGTCTGCGAAGCTCGGCAGAAAGCTGCTCGCCCGTCGTGATTCCCGCATCGTAAAGCGCAAACGCCAGCTTTTCGGCGTAATGCAACGTCTTTTTGCCAAGCGAAACACAGTAGGAAAGAAGCATCATTATGTACTCGCAATCAAGCTCAAGATAATCAACAAGTCCCATCAGAACGTTGATCTCCTTGACGTTAAATACCTTTCCCATAATATTCTGGCACTCGTCGATCAGAGTAGCCGTCTCTTTTCTCTGCTCAAGAATATCGGAAAGCTGATCCGAGGTGTACTGGGGCAGCTCATCGGCTCTGCGAAGCTTCTTTGTTGCCTCGGATGTCTTTTCTTCAGGCTTCGCGGGAGCAACCTTCTCTGCCGCGATCTCCTCCGAGACCGCCTCCTTCGAGTCACCAAGCTCAATAACACCCGCGCCTCTCCAGAACGCAAGTGCGCTCTTCACGTCGTCCTCGGAAAGAGAGAATGACCGCGCAAGCTTCTTTATATCCACGCTGCCGCCGTGAGCACAAAGTCCAAGCAAGACCCTCAGCTCAACTTCTCCGGCTCTCGCACTGACCTCAAGCGCCTTTTCGGGCACAACGGCAACCTTGCTTCCGTAATTGATTATATATTTCACTTAAAATTCACTCTCCTTGTCGTCCTGCCATTCGTTCTCCGAAACGTCGCCGTCGGTTGCCGACTTATCGTCGCTCATGTTGCGACAGATTCGGCAGTTCATTATCATCAGCGAATCGCCAAGGTGCACGTTTTCGACGATAATATCGTCGTCGGTGTAGTCGAGTTCAACTCCCATGTAGTTCCAAAGACCCTTCAGACCGAGCTTCACGCACCTGTCCGCGATCTCCTTAACGTACTGCTTTGGGCAAGCCAATACCGCAATATCGACCTTGTTCTCCGCGCAAAAGCTCTCAAGCTCGGCGATAGGATAAACCGGCACGCCCGCGCAATCCTTGCCCTCGGCATCGTTGCCCGTATCAAAGAGCGCGCTGATATCAACGCCTCTCTTCTCAAACATCGACAAATGCACAAGCGCGCGGCCGAGATCACCCGCGCCGATTATTATAGCGTTAAAGCCTGCGCTTACTCCAAGGATCTCACTGATCTTCGCAAAAAGATAGTTCACGTTGTATCCGTAGCCGTGCTGACCGAATCCGCCGAAGCAGTTAAGGTCCTGACGTATCTGCGAGGCGGTGACGTTCATCATGTGCGCCAGCTCGCTCGAGCTTATACGGGTCTTGCCCTTTGCAATAAGCTCACAAAGATAGCGGTAATATCTCGGAAGTCTGCGAATGACCGCAGGAGAAATGCTCTGCTTTTCGGTCATCTTGCCCATATTTTCGTTGTCGTAAATGTTCATCCTTACACATCCTTATAGCAAATTAGTTATCAAACAATTCACAGAAAATTTCAAATTGAAATGGTATATTTTAGCCTGCTAAAACACCAAAAATCGACATTTTTTAGTTTTCCACAACCGTTCAAGCGTTCGATTAATCCACAGTTTCCACAAGCTTATCCACAAAAATCATTGATAAACAAAGGAAAACAATCGCTTCAAAACGAATATTTATACAATCCTGTCGAAAAAAATCATTACTTTTCCACACTTTTCCACACCTGTGGAAAACCTATGTTGAAAACGCCGTCTGGCGCGAGGCTGAACCTCTGTTCGAGCCGTCAGAGCTCATCCGAGGCCGAGGCGTTGAGGGAGGTGTCGGCAAAAGCACCGCCAAGATACTCAAAGCAGCCTGCAACCGCGATCATCGCGCCGTTGTCGCCGCAAAGCTCTCTCGGGGGCACGATAAATTTCACGCCCCTGCCCTGACACATTTTTTCAAGCGCCGCGCGCAAATGTGAGTTAGCCGCAACGCCGCCCGCAAGCACGAGCGTATCAAGTCCGGTCTCATCCAACGCCGCCGCGGTCTGCTTGACGATAGCATCCACGATCGCCCTCGTATACGATGCCGCAACGTCCGCACAAACTATCTGCTCGCCCTTCTGCGAAGCGGAATTGAGGTAATTGAGCGCCGCCGTCTTGATTCCGCTGAACGAAAAATCAAGCGTGTGCATAAGTGCGGGAGACGGAAGCTTGATCGCCTTGGAATCGCCCTCGTAGGCAAGCTTGTCAAGCGCCGCACCGCCGGGATAAGGCATACCGATCACGCGACCGATCTTGTCAAACGCCTCTCCCGCCGCATCGTCACGGGTAGTACCGATCTCGCGAAGAGTTCTGTGATCCTCGCAAACGTATATCGACGTGTGACCGCCCGACACAACGAGCGACAAGAATTTAGGCTTCAAGGTCTTGTCCGTAAGATATGCCGCCGCCACGTGTCCGTGCACGTGATTGACCGACACGAGCGGAATATTGTTTGCAAACGCAAGCGACTTTGCAAAGTTGACTCCGACCAAAAGCGCGCCGATAAGCCCGGGATGAGTCGTGACCGCCACGCAGTCAAGCTCTCCAAGCGTTATTCCCGCCACCTCAAGCGCCTCGGTCGTGATCGACGATACCGCCTCAATGTGCGCCCTGCTCGCGATCTCGGGCACTACGCCGCCGTACAGACGGTGGGTCTCGATCTGCGATGCCACTATATTCGATTTTATCTCAAACACTCCGTCGCGGTATTCAACCACCGCCGCCGACGTCTCGTCGCAGGAGCTTTCCATTCCTAAAATGTACATATGATTCCTTTTTCGCAGGACGCTGTCCTGCACCTGCCAAAACCTTTTTGAGAAAAAGGTTTTGGATTCCAAAAACTTTCAATAAATATTCAAAGGCTTGGAAAATTGAATTGTATCTCCTCGCCAAATCGCCGTTTCGGCTTTATTTTACTTTCAGCACCATCACAAGCGCCGCCTCTGTGGGCTTGGTATAAAAATCCTTCCTCTTGCCCTCGACCTTAAAGCCAAGCGCCGAATAAAGCTCTATCGCCGCGCGATTCGACTCCCTGACCTCAAGAGAGATCGACTCAAGATGATTATTCTTAGCGTACTTAATAAGCGCCTCAACGACCGCCTTACCGTATCCCTGTCTGCGATGGTCGGGATGAGTCGCGATATTTGTTATCTGACCCTCGTCGACCGCGCACATCATACCGCCGTAAGCGCAAACGATACCTTCCTTGCGGCAGACCATGCCAACGCCAATGCCTTCATTCGTCAGCAGCTCAAGACTCTTGCGGCTCCACGGCTGACTAAAGCAAAGCTTCTCAAGCTCCGCAACTCCGTCAAGCGCGTCAACGGTCAGCTTCTCGGGATATATTCTTTTGCGCTCCTTCTTCGGAGCAATCTGTTTGTTTTCTTCCATAAGATCCTCAAAAATCAATAGCCAAACTTGCCCGAAAGCGAATCGTCGTCCTCGATCCAGCTCGAAACGGGAATAACTCTGAATTCATCCTTTGTGTCGCGCACGATGACCGTCTCAATGCCGGCGTTGATTATCTGGCGCTTGCACATCATACAGCTCGACGTGCCGTCGTAAAGCGAGTTGTCCTTGGGGTTAACACAGACCATATAAAGCGTCGCACCGAGCATTCTGTCTCTGGGCGCGGCAATGATCGCGTTCGCCTCGGCGTGAACCGAGCGGCACATCTCGTATCTCTCTCCGCGAGGGATCTGAAGCTTGTCCCTGATACAGAAATTGATATCGGTGCAGTTCTGTCTGCCTCTGGGCGCGCCGTTGTAGCCCGTCGAAACGATAACGTCGTCCTTGACGATGATAGCACCGAAATGGCGGCGCATACAGGTCGCCCTCTCGGATACAGTCTGCGCGATATCAAGATAATAATTGTGCTTGGAAACTCTCTCGTTGCTCATAACAATCTCCTACTTATATTGATTTTCGGCAGTGCCGAATCAAATTTAGCGTATATTTATTTAATTATACTATATCTCAACAAAAAAATCAAGTGCTTTGCAAAAAATG
>JAFULC010000052.1 GCA_017483305.1 Clostridia bacterium
CGTGACCGAGCTTTTCGTCGCCGTCGATTACCTGGATCATATCGATATTGTGCGCGATAGCGTACTCAAAGTCTCTCTGATCGTGAGAAGGAACCGCCATGACCGCACCCGTGCCGTAGCTTGCAAGCACGAAGTCACCGATAAACATTCTGACTTCCTTGCCGTTTACGGGGTTGATACAGGTCACGCCCTTAAGCTCACAGCCGGACTTGGTCTTGTTGAGCTCGGTTCTGTCCATATCGTTCTTTTTGAGCGTCTCGTTGATATATGCCTGAACCTCATCCTTGTTCTCGATTCTCGGCATAAGCTGCTTTACGATCTCGCCGTCGGGAGCAAGGACCATAAACGTGATACCGTAAATAGTCTCGATACAGGTGGTGAATATGGAAAATTCTCCGCCGCCGACAATGTTGAACTTGACCTCAACACCCGTCGACTTTCCTATCCAGTTCTTCTGCATAAGCTTGGTGGATTCGGGCCAATCGATCTCGTCAAGGCCCTCAAGCAGCTCCTCTGCGAACGCAGGCTGATTGATGACCCACTGCTTCATGTTCTTTCTGACTACGGGATATCCGCCTCGCTCACTCTTGCCGTCGATGACCTCATCGTTCGAGAGCACCGTGCCAAGCTCCTCGCACCAGTTAACGGGCATGTCGATATACTGCGCGTAGCCGTCGAGATAAAGCTGCTTGAATATCCACTGAGTCCACTTGTAGAACTCGGGATCGCTGGTAGCTATCATCTTGCTCCAGTCGTAGTCAAAGCCAAGCTCACCCAGCTGCTTCGAGAAGGTCTTGATATTGTCCTGAGTAAATCCGTTGGGATGATTTCCCGTAGTGACCGCATACTGCTCCGCAGGAAGGCCGAACGAGTCGTAGCCCATCGGGTGCAGCACGTTGTAGCCCTGCATTCTCTTCATTCTCGAAACGATGTCGGTCGCCGTGTAGCCCTCGGGATGTCCCGCGTGCAGACCTACTCCCGAAGGATAGGGGAACATGTCGAGCGCGTAAAATTTAGGCTTGGAAAAATCCCAAACGTCGGTCTTGAACGTCTCATTCTTCGCCCAATATTCCTGCCATTTCTTTTCAACTGACAAATGATCGTATTTCATTTATATTTCCTTTCTGCCGTGGTGTCGGCATGTAATTATGTATAAAAGTTAGTTTATGTGACGATGGGGAACGCGGTCGCTTTTTGAAAAAAGCTCCGCAAAAACTTCACCCCTTGGGTTCTAACCAAGGTGAATTGACGCTGAAATTTGCGAGCAAATTTCAGCCTGCTGTCCGTTTGTGTATCGTTAAGGTGGCGAGAATCACAGTTAAAGCTTTATTTTTCACAATTTTAAAACCTAAACCGTCTGTTTTTTATCTATCCTTGTGGAAGTTTTCGGGGGGTGCAGGGGGAGCCTTTTTCAAAAGGCTTCCCCTGCTCCATCCCAATAAAAAAGCTTTCGTCTCAAGAAATTGAGACGAAAGCATAGAAACCTCCGCGGTACCACTCAAATTGCGTCTAACGACGCCACTCTGACCAATAACGGCGGCTGACCGTTCCAACCTACTGTGAATTCGGAAGGACTGCTCCGAGGTGAGTAAGAAAGGGCTTGTCTGCCGCCTCGCACCACGGGAAACCCACGGCGGCTCTCTGTCAAGACAAAACGATTCTCTGTCCTCATCAACGCATTTAAAAACAACATTAATATTATATTAGATAAAAGCACTTTTGTCAATAGCTTTTTAAAAGATTTTCAAATATTGTCCTGCGCTTTGCGCGTAGCTTCGCACATAACTGCGGGAACGACGTCACGGGAGCGCGACGCGAGACGGTCAAGGCGAACGACCTCAACTCCGCTCTCGCGGATAAAATAGAGATCGGAGCGTGCGACCGAGGGCATATTAACGAGAAAGACCCAAAGGCACGCGCCCTCAAGGGCTCTTTTAGACTTCAGAAGCTCAAGTATCTCACCGATCTTTCCCTGCCAACCGTCCTCTGCGGGATCGACCTGAACGTATGTCGACGCGCCGAACCGACCGTCGAACTCATATCTTTTATAGCCGTACATAGCAAGCTCGCAGACGTTTTCCTCAAGAGAATTGAGGCAAAAGCCCGCCCGGATCAGCTCGTTTTCGTCAAGACCCAATCTGACAATGCTCTCCTTAAGCCACGGAAGATCGCTTTTAACAAATTTGGGCGCCAGGGTCGACTGAGTGTCAAGATATACGCTGTAGATAGCAAGCTTCTCCATAAAATCGTCCGCCACACCGCAAGCCGCCGCCATATCGTAAACGATTCTGCCGCACGAGGATGCCTTCAGGACCAAATTAAAGGAAAAATCAGGCTCGGGCGGGGTCAGATGGTGGTCAACACAGGCGATAACGTCGGCTTTGTAAAAGCACTGATGATGGTCGACAAGGACAAGAGCATCGTCCTCATCAAAGCCGTCAAAGGCTATCTCATCGAATATTCCAAGCCTTTTGGTATCTCTTTCGGTCAGCCGATCGGGGCGTGTGCCGAATTTAACAGCCGCCCTCACGCCGAGACGGGAAAGCAATATGCGAAGCATCACCGCCGCAATTATACTGTCGCAGTCGGGCATATCGTGACCCGTCACCACGACCGAAAAGCCGCCCTCGATTGCCCCTTTGCAAATCTCGACCAGCTCCCCGACCTTATTCTTCAAAAATTCTCTTTCCATAAAGCCAAACCTCACAAATTCTATAAAAATTATACAACCTTTTATAAATTTTGTCAATGGGTAAACCTTTGGTTGATTCCCGAGACGCAAAAAACCGTTGACTTTCCGCCTCCGCGGTGGTATAATTTTTGTAAACAATTATGGAGACTCTAAAATCAATGAAAGTACTTATAGGAACCACCAACCCCTCAAAGCTCCGCCGCTTTGAAGAGCTTTTATCGGGCCACGGCATAGAATTTTTCAGCCTGCGCGACCTTGGAATCGATACCGAGCCCGAGGAAACGGGCAAGACTCCCGAGGAAAACGCCGCCATCAAGGCAGCGTTTTACGGCAAATATTTTGATAAAGTCGTCTGCAACGACTCGGGGCTCTATTTCGATTCCCTGCCCCTCGACGACCATCGCCAGCCCGGGCTGAACGTAAGAGCCCCCGAGGGCAAGCGGCTTGACGACGAGGAAATGATCGAGTATTATTCAAAGCTCATCGCCTCGCTCGGTGGAAAAGTCCTCGCCAATTATCTCGACGGCATCGCAATATATAACTGCGGCAAAATATCCACCTATATGGAGAATAGCGAGGCAACGCGAGCAAGCGCGTTCTATATGGTAAGCGAGCCAACCTCTGAACGAAATCCCGGCTGGCCGCTTGACTCGATCTCGATAAACCGCAACACGATGAATTATTTTACCGACAAAAGCGACAATAAATACGACACCACGAGCGAAAATATCATGCTCGGAGAATACCGCCAAAGGCTTGTCGAGTTTATGACAAAAGCGCTTGGTATGGAAGAATTCATTTTAACACGCCCGACGGGCGAGTATGCATGTCAGATCGCAGAGTACAGACAAGAATTTCTCGATGCAGGCGACTCAATGGACGGAACCGGACCTCTCCGAAGAGTTGAAAATCCGGAGGAATACATAAAAATCTGCGCGGAATACGAAAATTCGCAAACTGTTCCCTCGCACTTGGTTCCTGCCACACAGCTCTTTTTCGTTCGCAAGAGTGACAATAGACTTGTCGGAATGCTTCAGGTAAGACATCGCTTCAACGACTATCTCGAAAAATATGCAGGGCATATCGGTTATTCCGTAAGACCGAGCGAAAGGCGCAAGGGATATGCCAAGGAAATGCTCAAAATGGCGCTTCCTTTCTGCCGCGAGCTCGGACTCGATAAAGTCCTGATCACTTGCATTGACGGCAATATCGGCAGCGAAAAAACCATCCTCGCCAACGGCGGCGTTTACGAATCCACGGTGCACGAACCTAACAGCGATAGAGATCTGAAAAGATTTTGGATAACAATCTGACGGAGGATCATACAATGCTTGAAACCTATAACGAGAGCTTTTGGCAAGCGATAGATACACTCGTCTCCTCGGGCAAAATAATCATCGATCGCCCGAAAGGCAGCACCCACCCGAGATTTCCTGACGTTAAGTACGATATCGACTACGGCTATATAGAAAACACCTCGTCAATGGACGGTGGCGGCATCGACGTGTGGAGGGGCTCCCTGCAAAGCAACACCGTCGGCGCGATAATTTGCATCGTCGACCTTGTGAAAAAAGACTCCGAGATCAAGCTTCTCGTCGGCTGCACCGAGGAGGAAATGAACACCGTGTATGAGTTTCATAACAAAACCGAATTTATGAAAGGGATATTGATAAAAAGGCAGAAAAATCCAAATGAACTCAAGTGAGGTTGCTATGATCATAGATTCTATTGTAAGTAAACAGATCGTCGACAAGGGTTGGTCAGGCGATAAAAAATACTGTATCACCACTCTCGACGGAATTAAATACTTCCTCCGCACCTCTCCGTTAGACAAACAGGAGCGCAGAAGGAGCGCATTCAATAGAGTATGCGAATTATATAAACTTGGAATTCCAATGGCAAAACCTATTGAAATCGGGACCTGTGACGAGGGTGTTTACACCGTTGAAAGCTTTATTGAGGGCGTTGATGCTGAAGAACTAATCGGTAAGCTGTCGAGAGAAAAACAATACGCCTACGGAATAGACGCAGGAAAAATTTTAGCAAAATTACACACTATTCCTGCTCCTCTCAATGCACCAAGCTGGAAAACTCGCTTTAACCATAAGATCGACCGAAAAATTGCGATGTATCAAGGCTGTGAGCTACAGTATGATAACGGTCAACTTTTTATAAATTATATTTTAGAAAACAGGCATCTGTTATCAGATAGACCTCAGACATATCAACACGGGGATTATCATATTGGAAATATGATGGTCGACAAAAATGGCGTACTAACGATTATTGACTTTGACCGAGACGATTTTGGCGACCCGTGGGAAGAATTCAATCGCATCGTATGGTGCGCGCAATCCGCACCAACGTTTGCGGTCGGCATGTTAGACGGTTATTTCGACCACAATGTTCCTCTTGAATTTTGGAGGCTACTATCGCTATATATCTGTTCCAACACTCTCGGCTCGCTTCCGTGGGCTATCCCCTTCGGTGATAGGGAAATTCAAACTATGAGAAAACAGGCAAATGAAATTTTACAATGGTATGATAATATGAAAAGCGTCATACCGACATGGTACAAACGTTATCACTAAAAAAACTCGCATATTGTCGCAAAAATCAACATGCGAGGATTTACGTATTAAGCAAGAAATCATACCAAATGTATAGAAACTACGCGACAACTTTCCGTTGTCGATTCTAACCAAAACCCCACGAGAGCCGTTTTACAGGCACCCGCGGGGTTCTTTCATATTATTTTCTCTTAAGCTTACCAACTACCCTGCCACAGCAGATACTGTCCTCAAAATTCTTGAGGAGAATGGGCTCATAGTCGGGATTGAGCGAAATGAGTCGGTCGCCGCCAAACTTCTTGAAATATCCGTCGCCGTCGAGGATGAAAATTCCAAGCTCGCCGTATTCAACCGAATCGCACTCCTCAACGAGCAGAACATCGCCGTCGCGATATTTCGGCTCCATACTGTTACCCTTAATGCGAAGCGCAAAGTCTGCCGCCGCGGTCTCGTGATTGTCGGGAATGTTGATCTCAACCGACTCTGTATCGGTCAGATAAACCCCCGTTCCCGCAGACACGGGAAGATCGTAAAGCGAGATCTTTCTGCGCGAAAGCCCGACCGCGCTCTTCATCGCCGCACCGCGCACCGACGCGCCGCCCGCAATGATCTGTCCGCGGAAGCCTCTATCACTGCCTCCAACCTCCCTTTCGGACTCCTTGGAGATCACCATAGCCACAAGCTCGCGGCTGTGCGCATCAAGCTTGCGGTAATTTTCAATAAGAGTTATCTCCTTGTCGGAAAGCGTGTAGTTATTGGTGTTTTCGGGAATACCCGTCAGAATATAATCGACCGAGCACTCAAGCGCCGCGCAGATAGCCACGATGTTGGAAAGCTTGGGCGAGTCGCTGATGCCCGCCAATATTTTGGACAGAGTGCCGAGCGGTATGCCGGTCATTTCGGACAGCTGATCGTTGGTGATCCTTCTCTCGCTCTTTATCTGTTTGAGTCTGTCAATGTAAGTGTATTCCATATTTCAACACCCTTCCTTTATTAATACGCGGCAAGATCTTAATCGGAATCAAACCGCGTCGTTTTTCTGTTTACGGAACTATTATATCACAGAAAAATCGTTTTGTAAAGGGGGTTTTGAAAATATTTTTCCAAAATTCGAAAAATTTTTCCAAAAATATTTCAAAAAGGTATTGACAACTTCCGTTTTTGGTGTTATAATAGCCTCACAAGAACAAAAATCCGACCAATTTCGAGTATTTTCATTCCATTTTAAGAAAAGCTCCACCATATAAGATTTTTTGAAAGCGAGGCAACAGCGTGAAGGTTACTTTCATCTGAATATGAAATAAACTGTTTCACGCGCGAATTTTGCCGATGGCAAAATTCATCAATTATTATTTGTGCCGCCGTTGGCGGCAGAACGGAGATTATTATGAACGCTTATTATCAGAATCCCAAGATCACAAGAGCAACAGATATACATCCCTACCCCTCCACCTCGGCATTCGACAAGCTGATCTCCTTGATTTGCATGATCGTAGCCGCCCTCACAAGCAGCGTGGCGATCAAGGTTGAAAAGGCAGTGCTTTGCACGGTATGCTTCGTCGGATTCTTCGGCGTTATCGGCAGTATGGAAAGCGGCGCAATAGGAACCCTTGCAGGACTTTTCCTTTGCCTTGTATTCGCAGGTGTAGAGCTTCTTATCTTCAAGAGCCTTTTCGGCAAAAAAATCAACAAGTAAAATAGCGTGTAATCACATTTCTCCATTTTTGAAGCTGTGGCGCGGGTCATATCCATAGCTTCATATCGGGCTTGCTCTCAAGGGAGCAAGCCCGATCTCCGTTTTATCCCACAATGATCTCCGCAAACGCCTCGGCAAACAACACCGCCGCCGCGCGCGCCTCGTCACACGTATTTCCGAGCGACCCGATGTCAAGCTTCAGATAATACATCGATCCCGCCGCATTATATTCACTGTCGGTCAGAACGACAGGCATACACACCCTCGCACCGCCGCCGTTCAGCTCCTCGCGCAAGCACATAGCAAGCGACAAAGCTCCCTTAGTCAGAACACCCGCCGTGCTCACCGTCATCCGAAGCTGCGCGGTCTGCTTCGTCGAGCAGGTCCTCACAAGATTTCCCTGCGCGTCGGTCAGCTCCATGCGGTGCAGATCGATCACATATTCGACCGTCGGGTATATCTTCAGCATCATCTCTATCGTCTCGGCGGCGTTTGCGTAAGGGTCACCGTCGCCGTCGTGTATGACCGTGCAATGCACCGTAGGTATCTTCGCCCGATTTAGCTCCGCTGCCAATGTTTCCCCGACTGCCACGACACTGCTCGTCAGCACTCCGATCGGATCGTTGGGATCAAGATCGGCATATCCCTCCGAGGTGTGCGTGTGAAGTATCAGCACGGTCGGCGCGGACGACCCGGGATAGTATTCGGCGTGGAATCCCATCTCCAGCAAGCCCTCGATATCGTAGGTCCTGCTTGAATAATTGACAATATAGCCCGCCCCAAGCTCTGCCTGTGAAAGATCAACCGAATGGCTTGCGGCAGTCTCATCCTTCGCCGTTGTCTCCTCGCTTGTTGTGCTCTCGCTCTCCGTATCCTGCTCCTCCGCGGTGCTTTCGTCAGCAATCGGCTCTGTCTCAACCGTAGTATCGTCCTCCCCGACCTGCTCCTCCGTGGTCTCCTCCGTCACACTCTGACCGCCGCCTTCGGAATCAGACCCGTCATTCGTAGCAAAGCCGAAAAGCCTCGAAAAAAATCCGTTTCCGCCGCCCCTGCCGAGCAATATTGCAACCGCCAAGCATACTGCAACACCTGCGACAAGCAGCCTTCCCCAAAATATCACGCGCCGTCTGCGCCTCGGAAAGCCCACCGCGTTTTTCTTTTCAAATTCAACAAATACTTCCAAATCCCGATCTTTTCTCATCTCGTCCATCTTTTTTCTCCGTTTCAATCAATATCTGCACCGATACGGTGACAGTACATTCTATTGCTCTCGCAGCAAAAATATGACGGAGCAAAATTTATTTGCAATTCATTTAAAATTTACAAAAAATCAAGGTAATTTGACAGTTTATTCAAAAATAAAATCTATAATTAGTTGTAGATAAAATCGCAAGAGCCTTGCCGTGTGCGAATTGCACAAAACGGCGGCGCTTCAACTGTGCACAATCACGATTGTTGCTTTTATCGGCTTAATTCTATTGATTAATTCCAAGATTTATGATATAATAAAGAATAATCGATGTTTTATGAAGCAAATTAAAGTTTCGTTTGCGATTTTACACCAAAACCCAGGAGGAATCACACTATGAAAAAGCGCCTTATCGCTTTATTCCTTTGCCTTGCCGCAATCGTCACGCTTCTCCCCGGATGTGCCGGAAGTATAGCTGCCGATTCGGAATACAGGGGCGAGCAGCTCACTATGTACCTTACCGAGACCATCTACGATCTGGACCCGGCTCGCGCATATAAAAACGAGTCCACCAGAGCGGTAGTAAGCCTCCTTTTCGACACGCTTTTCGTTCTTGACGAAAACGGAAAGGTACAGCCCTCCCTTGCTAAGAGCTACACCGTAAAGGAAAACAAGGAAGAAAACGAATATTTCATGTACATAACCCTTGCAAATACGTGCTGGTCCGATAACACACCCATTTCGGCAGACGACGTCGTATTTGCATGGAAGCGTCTCCTTAACCCCAATAAGTCCTACGAGGCTGCTGCTCTGCTCTTCGACATCAAGGGTGCGCGTGCATACAGCGAGGGCGAGGGCTCCAAGGACGACGTTCAGATAATCGCAGACCAGAAGCTCCTTACCATTCAGTTCGAGACCAAGATCGACTACGATCAGTTCCTTCTGAATCTCACCAGCCTGGCGCTTGCTCCTCTGCGTGAGGACTACGTAGGAAGCTACAAGGATTCCGACTGGGCAAAGAAGCCCGGAACTATGGTCTGTAGCGGTCCCTTCAAGCTCTCCCGTGTCAGCTTCGCGGAGAACTCCTCGACAAGATACAGTGACATCAACTACAGCCAGAAGGTCAAGGATCAGAACGATAACACAATCTACATCAACGCTACCGAGCCCTCCCGCTTCAGAGAAAACGTAGTAAGCGCATTCGTCATCGAGCGAAACAGCTACTACTACAGAAACAGCGCCAAGGAGGAAAGCCTTGACGTCTCCGTAACTCCTTACAAGATCTTCGTAGACTGCGCAATGTCCGACGAGGATATCAAGGAAGCTTACGACAGCGGCGTTATCACCTACGTAGGCGATATCCCGATGTCCCTCAGAGAGCACTACGCAAGCGAGGCGGTCGTTGAGGATTCCCTCTCCACCAACGTTATCTATCTCAATGAAAACGCAGAAATAGACGGCGAAAAGCTTTTCGCAACAAAGGAAGTAAGACAGGCTCTGTCTATGGTCATCGACCGTGAGGCAATCGCTAAGGCGCTCGTATTCGCAGATGCCGCAAACGGACTCGTACCCACCGGTGTGTTTGATTCCAGCTCCGCAAAGAAGACCTTCCGCGATGCAGTAAACGCTCAGTATCAGTACCTGCAGCTCAACGTCGATGCAGCGAAAAAGCTCCTCGACGACGCGGATATAGATCCCTCCGATTATTCCTTCTCTATCACCTACGCCGCATACGACGAGGTTCACACCTATGTTGCCGAGGCAGTAGCAGATGCTTGGAACGAGCTCGGCTTTGACGTAGAGCTCAACGCCCGCGGAACAGTAGCCAACAACGACTACTACAAGGGCACCAAGGAGGTTCCCGCCGACATCTGTGACGACGTATACTACGAGGATCTCGTATCCGGTAGCTTCGAGGTAATTATTCTCGACCTCGTCGCATTCTCCGCAGATCCCTTCTCCGTGCTTGCTCCCTTCGCAACTCAGTTCTCGGGTCAGGCAATGGATATGTCCCAGGTTGGCAACTATCAGCTCTCCAACCACGTAACCGGCTATTGCTCCGAGACCTACAACAACCTCATGGAAGAGATCTACGGCATCAAGAAGGCGGCTGACCGTACCGATAAGCTCCACGAGGCAGAGGCTATCCTTATGGAAGATATGCCCGTTATCCCCGTTGTCTTCAACAAGTCCGCTTATCTTGTAAACGACAACATCGACCTCAATAACTCCAAGCTCTTCGGCAAGTCGAAGAACAGCTGCTACTATGCAACCGGCGCAACGCTCAGATACGTCACAGTAGATAACTACGACGCATATCTTACCGACTGCGCAGCGTTCCTTGAATCCAAGTATGAGGAGTACAAGGAAAATCCCCTTTCCTACCTTGGCAACGACGCCTTCTACGATATCTCCTGGGAGGACTTCAAGGAGGAATCCTCGTACTACAAGTACCTCTTTGAAATGATCACCCCCAAGACCGTCAAAGAGAAAGCAAAGCTTGAAAAAGAACAAGAGAAGAACAAAAAGTAAAACACCATCCCTTGCGAGTCATCTCGCAAGGGATTTTTTTATCCCAAAAGAGTAAGATTTTGAAAAAATATTAATAATAAATGTAGACAAACGGCGAGAAATATGGTATACTGTAAATTGGATTATAATTTTCAAAGGGGTAACCGATTTGGAGATATTTAACTTGTTTCCGGGCTCCTGGGGCTCAAACTGCTACGTCCTCATAAGCGAGAGTCAGGACGGTCAAAAGCACGCGGCGGTCGTTGACCCAAGTGCCTCTGCCAAGGGCATAGTCGATTTTTTGAATACCAAGGGCGCAACCCTTGAATATATCATCCTGACCCACGGACATTTCGACCATATAACCTCGCTCGATACGCTCAGGGATGCAACAAACGCCCCCGCGCTTATTCACAAGGACGACGCCGAAATGCTCTCGGACGGAGAGAAGAACGCCTTTTTGTTTTTCTTCGGTCAGGACAGAAAATGGCGGGATGCCGAAAAGCTCCTGTCTGACGGTGACAAAATAAACCTTGGAGACGAAGTGCTCGAGGTCATCTCAACGCCCGGTCACTCAAAGGGCTCGATCTGCCTTTTGACAAACGAATTCATCATAACCGGCGACACGCTTTTTGCCAACGGCTACGGCAGATACGACCTCCACGGAGGCGATGCCGCACAGCTTGCAGGCTCTCTGAGACTTTTGAGAAAATATGACCCCATGCTCACAGTGTATGCGGGTCACGGAGACAAAGGAAAGCTCGGACATGCCCTCGACAACGTAATGTTTTATTAAATTTGATGCGATAATAGCGAAAGGATATAAATTATGGACAACAATTATCTTGCACAACTGCTCTTTCCTCATATAACGGAAACTCCTGCCGATATCGAGGCAAGATACCCCGCGCGCCAGCTTCCCGAGGGCGCGAAGGTCACAAGATTTGCACCCAGCCCCACCGGATTTGTTCATTTCGGCGGACTCTTTCCCTCCACCGTCGGCGAGCGACTCGCTCATCAGTCTGGCGGCGTTTTCTACCTCAGAATAGAGGACACAGATGCCAAGCGCGAGGTCGAGGGTGCGGCAGAGGGACTTATAAAGACCCTTGCAAAGTACGGAATCAACTTCGACGAGGGCGCGATCCTCGACGAAAACGGAAACATAGCCGACAAGGGCGCATACGGACCCTACAAGCAAAGTCAGCGCGGACAGATATATCAGACCTATGCAAAGCAGCTCGTTCGTGAGGGCAAGGCGTATCCCTGCTTCACCACCGAGGAGGAGCTCGACGAGCTTCAGGCAATAAATAAAAAGGAAGAGATCAAGAACACGGATTGGCAGGCAGAGGCAGAGGCAAAGAAAGCCGCTATGCTTGCAGGACGCAGCTTTACAATCGAGGAGGTCGAGGAGCATCTCAAGCAAAATCACCCCTTCGTGCTCCGTATACTTGCACTCGGCGACCCCGAGAAAAAGACCAAATTCACCGATCTTGTAAAGGGCAACCTTGAGATTCCCGAAAACGACGAGGACTTCGTCCTTCTCAAGTCCGACGGAATCCCCACCTATCACTTCGCCCACGCGGTCGACGATCACCTTATGGGCACGACCCATGTCATCAGAGGCGAGGAGTGGCTCCCCAGCCTTGCAAAGCATATTCAGCTCTTCTCCTATCTCGGCTTCAGGCTTCCCAAGTATATGCACATCGCGCAGATAATGAAGCTCGACGAAAACGGAAACAAGAAGAAGCTCTCGAAGCGCGATATGGGCGCAAATATGGACGATTACACAAGAATGGGCTACTGCCCCGAGGCAGTTTGCGAATATATCATGACCCTGCTCAACTCCAACTACGAGGAGTGGCACATGCAGAACGCAGACAAGCCTTACACCGCATTCCCCTTCAATATCAAAAAGATGTCGGTATCGGGTTGCCTGTTCGACTTCAATAAGCTGAACGACGTATCCAAAAATGTAATCTCCCGAATGACCGCAGAGGACGTGACCGAAAAGATCACCGAGTGGGCGCTCCAGTTCGACCCCGATTTCGGCGCAGAGCTCGCAGCTGATAAGGCTTTCGCAGAAAAGATCTTCGCGATCGGTCGCGGCGGCAAGAAGCCGAGAAAGGACCTTTCAACCTGGGCGGACGCGAAGGACTATATGGGCTTCTTCTACGACAGATTCTTCGAGATCAAGGATCAGTACCCCGAGCACTTCGACAAGGCTGACATCGTCGCAACGCTTAAGAGCTTCACCGAGACCTATGATGAAGCAGACGATATGAACACCTGGTTCGATAAGGTCAAGGCGATCGCCGACAAGCTCGGCTTTGCATCCGACATGAAGGCGTATAAGGCAGACCCCTCCGCATTCAAGGGCAACGTCGCAGATATCAGTATGTTCATCCGCGTTGCCGTCACAGGCAAGCAGAACGCTCCCGACCTTTATACCGTAATGCAGATTCTCGGCAAGGAAAAGACACTTGCAAGAATTGAGAAAATGATAGGATCACTCAACTAATCCCGAAAGGACAGAAACATCATGGCAGAAATAAACAGCAATTTTATACATGAGATCATCGACGACGATCTCGCCAACAACCCCGGGCTCAAGATCCACACAAGATTTCCTCCCGAGCCCAACGGATATCTGCATATCGGCTCCGTAAAGGCGATCTGCATCAACACCGACGTTGCAAATAAGTACAGCGGTCTTTTCAATCTCCGCTATGACGATACCAATCCCGCAAAGGAGTCCGATGAGTTCGTCCGCTCGATCCGCGAGGACCTCGAGTGGCTCGGCGCAACCCCCACGGGCGGCGTTTTCTACGGCTCGGACTACTTCGGCAAGTGCTACGAGTACGCAGTTCAGCTCATAAAGCAGGGCGACGCGTACGTCTGCGATCTGTCAAAGGACGATCTTATCGATTATAAGGGCACCGACCGCGCGGTCGCATCCAAGGAATCTCCCTACCGTAACCGCTCGATTGAGGAAAACCTCGAGCTCTTCGAGCGTATGAAGAACGGCGAGTTCCCCGACGGCGCTCGCACTCTCCGCGCAAAGATCGACCCCTCGAGCGATAACCCCTACCTGCGCGATCCCGTTATCTACCGTATCAAGCACATCCATCATCACCGTCAGGGCGACGAGTGGTGCGTATATCCTATGTACGATTTCGCTCATCCCATTCAGGACGCGCTTGAGGGCATTACTCATTCCCTCTGCTCGAGCGAATTCCGTAACCATAGACCCCTCTATGACTGGGTAGTCAACAAGATCGGCTTTGAAAAGAAGCCTCATCAGTGGGAATTCGGCCGTATGAATATCACCTACACGGTAATGTCGAAGCGTTATCTCCGTCAGCTCGTTGAGGAAAATCACGTGGACGGCTGGGACGATCCCCGTCTGCCCACCCTCTGCGGTCTTCGCCGCCGCGGCTACACCCCCGAGGCTCTCTTCACATTCGTAAGAGAGGCAGGCGTTACTAACACCGACCACACCGTAGACGTCCGTCAGCTCGAGGCTTGCGTGCGCGACGATCTCAACGAAAACGCTCTGCGCCGCGTTGCAGTAGTAAATCCCATCAAGGTAATTATCGATAACTATCCCGAGGATAAGGAAGAGATGATCAGCCTTCCCAACCATCCTCAGAAGGAGGAGCTCGGTCGCCGCGATGTTCCCATGACCCGTGAGATCTACATCGACGCCGACGATTTTGCCGAGGTTCCGCCTCCCAAGTTCTTCCGTCTCAAGCCCGACGGCGAGGTTCGCCTTATGGGTGGATATATCATCAAGTACGCGGGAATCGAAAAGAACGAGGACGGAAGCATCAAGTGCATCCACGCAACCGCAGACCTTGAAACAGGCAACGGCAACCCCGTCGACGGCAGAAAGATCAAGGGCACTATCCATTGGCTCTCAGCAAAGTACGCTAAGCCCGCAGCTCTTATGCTTTACGACCGTCTTTTCAACATCGAGAACACCGCCGACGTTCCCGAGGGCAAGACCTATCTTGATTTCCTCAACCCCGACTCTCTCACTCGCGTTGAATCGGCTATGGTCGAGCCCAGCCTCGCAGACGCGAAGGCAGGCGACAAGTTCCAGTTTGTCCGCGTAGGATACTTCTGCAAGGATACCAAGAACGAAAACACCTTCAACCGCGTTGTAAGCCTTAAGGATAGCTTCCCTAAGAAGTAATGGCGTTTTGTGGGGAAGGAATCTTCTATTCAAAGAAGGTTCCTTCCCCTTCCAAGAAACTTTCAATAAAAGGAGAAATAAAATGCCCGAATTTATCCAAAACAACCCGATTTTATCGGTACTTATCGTATATATCGCGGTAATTTCACTGATTTCAATAATCGTCTGCATTTACGACAAGAAGATCTCCAAGAAGAACCGAGTCGAGCTCCGCACGCCCGAAAAAACGCTTCTTTTGCTCTCGGCACTTGGCGGCAGTGCCGCTATGCTTATCACTATGCTGCTCATCCGTCACAAGACCAAGCACGTCAAATTCATGCTCGGAATTCCGCTCATAATGGTTATCCAAGCATGCGCGATCTACCTGCTTTTCCATTTTGGGGTTCTCTGATTTGTGCAAAAGCAACAAATTGTTGATCTGCAAGGCGCGTTATTTTTACAAATCGTACACTTGCGCAAATCCGCAAATAATGTTATAATATAATGTAAATAAAACATAAGCCTTGATGAAGTCGGCGTGTTTTCAGGTCATATTTCAGAGAGTCCGTGGTCGGTGCGAGCGGATATATGCGAAAACAAGGCATTTCCCTTCGGAGCTTGCTCGGTGAATGATTATTCGATTAGCCGAGCACGGCAGACACCGTTATCCGTCAACAAAGTGTTGGCTTTGATACTGCAAAAGTCAAAATGCGGGTGGTACCGCGGAAATTATGCTTTTCCGTCCCAATTCTCCTTCGAGAATTGGGACTTTTTTTGTCTCCGACGGCTTAAGAAACTTTTTGAAAAAAGTTTCTTAAGAATCTTCAAAAACTTCCCCTGGGATAGTTTATAATACAACCGGTTTGTTTATCTAAATCGTTAAAAATTTAATTACAAATATATCCCCCAAAAAACCTTTTGTTGAAGGTTTTGAAAGTCAAGAAAGCTTTTCTCAAAAGTTTTCTTGTGGGGTTCGGGGCAAAGCCCCGAGAAAAAAGAAAGGAAATCAAAATGAAAGAAACTTTGAATCGAATCAAAGCGGAGGCGCTTGAAGCTATCGCCTCCCCCGAGACCGACGACGCGGCTCTTGAAGCGCTCAGAATCAAGTATCTTGGCAAAAAGGGCGAGCTTACCGCCGTTCTTCGCGGAATGGGACAGCTTTCCCCCGAGGAAAGACCCGTAGTCGGACAGATCGCAAACGAGGTCAGAGCCGAGATCGAATCGGCAATCACCGAAAAGAAGGCAACCCTCGCATCCGAGGCTCTCGACGCCAAGCTTGTCGCAGAAAAGCTCGACGTAACCGTTCCCGGCAAAAAGACCAAGGTCGGTCACCGTCATCCACTCACTCTCGTTCAGAGAGATATGGAGGATATCTTTATCGGCATGGGCTTCTCTATCGCAGAGGGACCCGAGGTTGAGTACGATTACTACAACTTCCAGGCGCTCAACATCCCCGAAAATCACCCCGCGCGCGACACTCAGGACACCTTCTACATCACCGAAAAGATCCTGTTGCGCTCGCAGACCTCTCCCGTTCAGGCAAGAACCATGGAGGTACAGAAGCCTCCGATCCGCATAATCTCCCCCGGCCGCGTTTACCGTAGCGACGCTATGGATGCGACCCACTCTCCCCTCTTCCATCAGATGGAGGGACTCGTAGTCGACAAGGGCATCACCATGGGCGACCTCAAGGGCATGCTCGAGACCTTTGCAAAGACCGAATTCGGCGAGGACACAAAGGTCCGCTTCCGTCCCCACCACTTCCCCTTCACCGAGCCGAGCGCAGAGGTAGATATCTCCTGCTTTATGTGCGGCGGCAAGGGATGTAGACTTTGTAAGGGCGAGGGCTGGATTGAGATCCTCGGCGCAGGAATGGTCCACCCCAACGTGCTCCGCAACTGCGGCATCGATCCCGAGGAATACAGCGGCTTCGCGTTCGGAATGGGCGTTGAGCGTATCGCAATGCTCAAGTACCACGTGGGCGACATCCGTCATTTCTACGACAATGACGTAAGATTCATCGAGCAATTCTGATAAAGGAGGTAACGAATAATGAATCTTTCACTTAAATGGCTTCACGATTTTACAAATACAGACGGTATCTCCACAAAGGAATACTGCGACAGAATGACCGACACGGGCTCTAAGGTAGAGGGCTACGAGGTTCTCGGCGAGGATATCAGCAACGTGATTGTTGCAAAGGTTCTCAAAATGGAGCGCCACCCCGACTCCGACCACCTCTGGATCTGTCAGGTCGACATCGGAGAGACGGTGACTCAGATCGTCACGGGCGAGCAGAACTTCCACGAGGGCGACATCGTCCCCGCGGCTATCCCCGTTGCGCATCTTCCGGGTGATGTTACCATCAAGGCAGGCAAGCTCCGCGGCGTTGAGTCGAACGGAATGCTCTGCTCTATCGCAGAATTGAATCTCACACTCCACGATATGCCCGAGGCGATCGAGGACGGCATCCTCATTCTCGGAAAGGACTTTGAGGACAAGGTCGGTATGGACATCAAGGAAGCGCTCCTGCTTGACGATACCGTCGTTGAGTTCGAGATAACCTCCAACCGCCCCGACTGTCTCTCTGTCATCGGTCTTGCTCGTGAGACTGCGATCAGCTTCGACAAGCCCCTGAATATCCCCACCCCCACCGTCAAGGAGCTTGGCGACGGAGATAAGATTGAAAATTATCTCTCGGTCAAGATAAGCGACCCCGACCTCTGCTACCGTTACGCCGCAAAGGTCGTCAAGAACGTAAAGATCGCACCCTCGCCGCTCTGGCTCAGGATGAGACTCCGTGCGGCAGGTGTTCGTCCCATAAACAACATCGTCGACATAACCAACTACGTAATGCTCGAGTACGGTCAGCCCATGCACGCGTTTGACTACGCTATGCTCTCGGGCTCTGCTATCAACGTGCGCCGCGCTACCGACGGTGAGCTCTTCAAGTCACTCGACGACAAGGATCACGTGCTCGACAGCACAATGCTCGCTATCTGCGACGAAAAGAAGCCCTGCGCTCTCGCGGGCGTTATGGGCGGCGCAAACAGTGAGATCAAGGATAGCACAACCACCGTCGTCTTCGAGTCGGCTTGCTTCTCGGGTCCCTCTGTGCGCGTGACCGCAAAGAAAAACGGCATGAGAACCGAATCAAGCGCCCGCTTCGAGAAGGGTCTCGACCCCGAAAACTGTATGGCAGGTCTGCTCCGCGCTTGTGAGATGGTTCAGCTTCTCGGCGCAGGCGACGTGGTCGACGGCACGATCGACGTGTACCCCACTAAGCCCGAGCCTACGGTCCTCCCTCTCGACGTGGATAAGATCAACAAGTTCCTCGGAACCGACATCTCCTACGACTATATGAAGAGCGTTCTCGAGCGTCTTGAGTGCAAGGTAGAGGGCGATAAGATAACCGTTCCCTCCTTCCGCGCAGACCTCACCTGCATGAACGATATCGCAGAGGAAATAATCCGTATTTACGGCTATAATAACATCAAGTCCACCTGCATCTATGCAGAGACCACCCAGGGCGGCAGAACCCCCAAGCAGCAGTTTGAGGTCGACACCGAGCACCTGCTCTACGGAATGGGCTTCGATCAGATACAGACCTTCTCCTTTATCAGCCCCAAGTACTACGATAAGATCAGAATGGATAGCGACAGTGCGCTCCGCAAGTCGATCGTGATCAGCAATCCTCTCGGCGAGGACACCAGCGTTATGCGTACCACCGCGCTCCCCTCTATGATGGAGGTAGTTGCAAGAAATATCAACTTCTCCAACGAGGACGTCCGTCTGTTCGAAATGGCGACCGTATATATTCCCAACGAGGAGTACAACGCACTTCCCGATGAAAACAAGGTTCTTACTCTCGCCGCATACGGCAAGGGAGAGGACTTCTACGCGCTCAAGGGCGTTATCGAAAACCTGCTCGAGTCCGCAGGCATCGAAAAGGCAAAGTTCGAGTCCTACTCAAGCGATAAGGCATACCACCCCGGCAGATGCGCGAAAATTGTTGACAAAAACGGAAATTGCCTCGGCGTATTCGGTCAGATCCACCCCCTCACCGCACAGAATTACGATATTAACATTCCCGTTTACGCCGCAGAGCTCTCGTTCGACAAGATCTTCGACGCGGCTGATATGACCATCGACTATAAGCCCCTGCCCAAGTTCCCCGCAGTTTCCCGCGACTTCTCCTTCGTTTGCGACGAGGAGGTCGAGGTCGGAACTATCGAGGAGGTCATGGCAAAGGCGGCAGGCAAGCTTCTTGAGGACATCAAGCTCTTTGACATCTTCCGCGGCGAAAAGCTCGGAGAGGGCAAGAAGAGCGTCGCGTTCCGCGTTATCCTCCGCGCTCCCGACCGCACGCTGACCGTTGAAGAGGCAGATAAGGTCTCGAACAAGATCATCAAGGATCTTTCCTTCAAGCTTGGCATTAATATTCGAGGTTGATAACGATATGGCAGAAAAATCAAGAATAGAAAAGCTGAACGAATACGCGGCAAGAGTCAAGGCGGGTGAGGTGCTCACCCCCGAGGAGATCGCCGACCGTGACCGTCTCCGTCAGGAGTTTTTGGCAGCATTCCGCAAGAATTTTCGAGCCCAGCTCGACAACACCGTGGTTCAGTATCCCGACGGAACTAAGAAGTCACTGAAAAAGGATTAATTTCATTAAATCCGCAAATCATTTTCACTATACTCTATCGATGGCACTCCTGTCGATAGAGTATAGCTTTACGGAGGAAAAAACCAATGCAAAAATACCTTCTTGACGGAAAATGGAGAATGACAGGCAATGGCTACGACGTCGAGGGCAAAATCCCCGGCTCCGTATACTCGTTTTTATATCTCGATAACAAGCTTCTCCCCGATCCGCACTACCGCGACAACGAAAAGCTCTATATAGCGCTCGCCGAGCACGAATATACCTTTGAAAGATCGTTCGAGCACACTCTGACCGAGAACAAAACAAACCTCGTGTTCGAGGGCTTGGACACACTCTGCACGGTCTATCTCAACGAAAAAAAGGTTGCCGACACCTCAAATATGCACCTCAAGTATTCGTTTGACGTCACCGATATTCTCAAGGATGGCGAAAACTTAATAAAGGTCGTATGCCACTCGGCAACAACGTGGATGCGTGAGAAAAATGATGCCGCAAGGCTCTTCGGTGCGACCGACTGTATGCAGGGCTACCCCTATCTGCGAAAGGCGCACTGTATGATGGGCTGGGATTGGGGTCCCCGTCTTCCCGACGCGGGAATTTGGCGCAGTGTATATCTTCTTGAGAAAAACAGCGCGGAAATTACCGACGTCCATATTCTGCAAAGACACGATAGCGGCAAGGTATACCTCACTCCAGGCGTTGAAGTAAACGGAAACGCCGAGATCGAGATAATGCTGACCTCCCCCGAGGGAGAAAAGATCACCCTCGCTCCAAATCAGGAGACCGAGATCAAAAACGCGCGCCTCTGGTGGCCAAACCGACTCGGAGCGCAGGATATGTACAATATCCTGATCTCCTTAAAGGAAAACGGAGCCACGGTCGACGAAAGATCGATGAAGATTGGTCTGCGCGAGCTGAAGCTCGTGCGAAAGCAGGATGAATACGGTGAAAGCTTTTATCACGAGATCAACGGAGTCGATATGTTCGCGATGGGCGCGGACTATATCCCCGAGGACAATATCTTCAGCCGAATAACCCCCGAGCGCACAAAAAAGCTACTCACGCATTGTAAAAATTGCAATTTCAACGCTATCAGAGTCTGGGGCGGCGGCTATTACCCCGACGACTTCTTCTTTGAGATGTGCGACGAGCTCGGACTTGTCGTATTCTTTGATCTGATGTTCGCCTGCTCGGTCTACGATCCCGACGATGAGATGAAGAAAAGCATTGTAGAGGAGGTCTCGCAGAATCTGAAGCGCATCAGACATCACGCCTGCCTCGGACTTATCTGCGGCAATAACGAGATCGAATGGCACTTCCACGAATACGTCGCAATTTCGGGCAGAACAGACCGCGAGCATCTTGAATCGGTTTACCTC
The DNA here is from genome assembly GCA_017483305.1 of Clostridia bacterium. Classification (GTDB taxonomy): domain Bacteria; phylum Bacillota; class Clostridia; order Oscillospirales; family CAG-272; genus SVTX01. The sequence continues at coordinate 20,878 of JAFULC010000052.1, forward strand.
GAGCTTTTCGAGGACCTCCTTCCCAAGACCGTAAGTGAGGTCGCGCCTTATATCGCATACATTCCCTCCTCCCCCACGTCGACCGGTCACTTTGTTGACCCGAACGGAGAAGGCTCGGGCGACTGTCACGATTGGGAGCCCGATTATCTCACCTGCCGCGGCAAATTCTATCGCTACGTAAGCGAATTCGGCTTCGAGTCGCTTCCCTGTCTTAAAACCGTCGAAAGCTTCACCGAGGAAAAGGACAGAAACCTCAATAGCGCAATAATGGAAAGGCATCAGAGAAGCTATGGCGGAAACGAGCTCATCCTCACTTATCTCTCAAGAAATTATCTCTATCCGAGCAGCTTTGAGACTCTGATATACGCCTCCCAGCTTTTGCAGGCAGAGGCGATCAGATACCGCGTCGAACACTGGAGAAGAAACCGCGGTCGTTGCATGGGTGCGCTTTATTGGCAGCTCAACGACATCTGGCCCGTCACGTCTTGGGCAAGCATCGACTGTTTTGGCAGATACAAGGCCCTGCAATACGCCGCCAAGCGCTTTTTCTCCCCCGTTCTTCTCTCCTGCGAGGAGATCGGCGAGAAGCAGACAAAACGCTCTGTCAACGCTGAGGACGGTACGTACAGCCAAGAAAAATCGGCTCGCCTTTGCGTAACCAACGATACAAGAAGCTCGGTTTCGGGCAAGGTGAAGTGGGAGACTCGCGACAGATACAGTAATATTCTGTCATCAGGCGAGAGCGAAATAACAGTAGCCCCTATGAGCGTTGCTTGGTTGCCCAAATTGGATTTCAACACACTTGATCCCGCGTCCGAGCATATACATTTCTCGTTTGAGACCGACGGCAAGATCATCTCCGAGGGCAGCGTGCTCTTCACCGCACCGAAGCATCACGAATTTGCCGATCCCGCTCTCAGCTACAAGGTCATCGGCGACGAGATAACCGTATACTCGACCGCTTACGCTTCAAGCGTCCAGATAGAGTCCGAGGACGGAGACCTCTTGCTTGACGACAACTTTTTCGATATGGAAAAGGGCGAGAAAACGGTACGTATCCTCTCGGGCAATGCCGACAAGCTGAAGCTTCGATCCGTATTTGATATCAAATAACCCTATCCGCCCGTCAAGGTTTTTGACGGGCGGATATTTTTTGTCTGAAAAAAGTGTGAAACTCCCTCTCTGTTTATTGACAAATCGGCAAATTTATAGTATCATATAATTGTATATGCCCAAATCTCCCACGGAGGATCAAAGCTATGGAAATACGCTTTTCACAACTGAAATTTGAAATAATAGACAACAAGATCTTTCTTTCAGAGGTCGGTGCCTTTGCACAGTCCGAGGGACGCGGCTTTTGTGAGCTGCAGATAGCAGGAGAAAACAAATGCTCGCATCTCGGAGTAAAAATGGTAAACTCCTCCGAGGCGGACAAGCTTTGCTACGTTAGTCACACTCTCACCGATAATAAGCTTGTAATAGTACAGCGCTCCGAGCTTGCAGAGGTAGAAACTACGTTTGTTTCTTATGGCGATTGCAAAGCAGTTCAGATCAGCTCCCGAGTAACTAATATCGTTGATCACCCCATCGTGCTTGAGGGTGTTTCGTCCTTAGTTTTCTCGGGCATTGGATCATATGAAACTACCGAGGACATCAACTTCACACGCTTTATTCAGAGCCACCACGGTGAATGTCAGCCCGAGACCTTCTCCTTCTCTCACCTCGGTCTCTATCGCGCCAACGTGCAGAGTCAGAAGCGCATAGCCTTCGCCAACACGGGAAGCTGGTCGACCAAGGAGGAGCTTCCTCAGGGTATAATCGAGGATAAAACAAAGGGTCAGATGCTGATGTTCCAGATCGAGTCCAACAACTCCTGGTACTACGAGATAGGTGACTATCCGCATAATCAGAAATATTATCTCTATCTTGGCGGCGCTAACTCTACTCACGGCAACTGGAGCAAAAAGCTCGATCCGAGCGAATCCTACTCTACCGTATCAGTATCCATTGCCCTCGGCAAAAATCTCAACGAGCTGCTTGGCGAGATGACAAAGCACCGCCGTCACATTGCAGGCAAATGCGCTCCTGACGAAAGCCTTCCCTCTATCTTCAACGAATATATGCACCTTTCGTGGGATAGCCCCTCCGAGGCAACAACGGCGATCTACGCTCCCGTTGTCGCAAGCACAGGTGTAGAATACTACGTTATAGATTGCGGCTGGCACGACGAGGAGGACGCCAACATACTTTATCACTACGTTGGCAAGTGGAGAGAAAGCAACGCTCGCTTCCCGAACGGCGTCCGCAAAACCATGGACTATATACGCTCGCTCGGCATGAAGCCCGGTCTTTGGATTGAGCCTGAGGTAGTCGGTTGGAAATGCACAGAAATGATCGGATATTACGATAACGACTGCTTCATTTGTCGCTACGGCAAGCCGGTCTGCGTCAACAACCGACTTTTCCTCGACTACCGCAATGCAAAGGTGGTTGATTATATGAGCGAAACTATTCGCTATATGGTCGAGGATCTCGGCGCGGAATATATTAAGCTTGACTACAACCAGGACTGCGGAATCGGTACCGAGATCGATTCTCTGACCTTTGGCGAGGGTCTGGAAAGCGCCTCTCGCGCATATCTTTCGTGGATCGATGACATAAGAGCAAGATTCCCGAGCATCCTTTTCGAGACCTGCTCGTCGGGCGGCATGAGAATGGACTACGGCACACTCTCTCACTTCTCTATCATTTCGACCTCCGACCAGACGAATTATCAAAAGTACCCCTATATCGCGGGCAACATTCTCTCTGCGGTCATACCCGAGCAGGCGGCAGTCTGGAGTTACCCGATCGATTCGTGGGTCGACGGATTTGTCGCGACGAAGGAGTGGGTGGCTGCCAACGTCTCGGACGAGCAGGTCATTATGAATATGATCAACAGCTTCCTTGGACGAATGCACCTCGCAAGTCACCTCGAGCTTTTCGACGATCACAAGCTCGCGCTTGTCCGCGAAGGTGTGGACTACTACAACTCGATGGTCGCAGATAAGAAGAATGCTCTTCCCTATCTTCCCATCGGCTTCACAAAATTCGGCAAAAAGCTCGTTGCATCTGGACTTCTCTGTGACAAAAAGCTCTATCTTGCCGTATGGAATCTCGGCGGGGAGCGCGACGTTGAAATTCCCCTTACAGATATCGTTCCCAAGTCGGCAAGGATAGCATATCCCGCCGGCAACACGAAAAATGAATATTCACTGAAATATTCGCTTTATGCAGACAAGCTCTCGATAAAATTCACCGAGGATATTCAGGCGAGAATGTTCGAGATTGAATTTTGACAGTCTTTTATAAAAAGGAAAATATGGAACAAAAAAGATTTACAAAGAACGACAACGGATTTATATGTGCGCACTGCGGCAAAGAGGTTGAGCCTCTCGGCTACACCTCGCGCAACCACTGCCCCTTTTGTCTGTGGTCACTCCACGTTGACATCAATCCCGGAGACCGCGCCTGCGAGTGCAGAGCTCCGATGGAGCCCGTCAAGGTAGTCACCGACCCGCGCAAGGGCTATATAATACTGCACAAATGCACAGGCTGTGGCGAGATACACAGAAACAAGGCGGCGCACGAGGCAAAGGTCCAGCCTGATAATCTTAAGCTTCTGATCAAGCTGACCTCAGTAGAATTATAAAAAGGAAATTAATAATGCAAAGACTTCTTAATACACAAGGCAAGCTGCTCGGCATCGACTTTGGCGACAAAAGAACCGGACTTGCGGTATGCGATAAAAACCGAATAATCGCCTCGGGTATCGGTCAGATAAGCGTGGGCGGAATGCAAAGGACCGCGGCTCACATCTGCGGACTTATCAAGCAGGAGGGCATCACGGGCGGTATAGTGGTCGGGCTCCCGATCAATATGGACGGCTCACACGGACCGCGCGCCGAGCACGCTGAAAAGTTCGCGAGAATACTCGGTGAGATGCTTGCCGAGGACGAAAGCACCGCCAAGCTGCCGATAGTTATGCTCGACGAGCGCATGACGACGATGGTAGCGGCAAGATATCTCAACGAGACCGACACCAGAGGTAGTAAGCGCAAGCAGGTCATCGACACACTTTCGGCACAGATAATCCTGCAAAACGCGCTAGACAGACTGAAAAATATGGCGCAAGCCTGAGAGAATATTGATAAAATTGGAGATCCATTATGGTAAAAGGAAGATACGGATGGCGTATAGCGGGCTTTGTTTTCAAGGCAATATGCGCTCTTATGATAGCGGCGGTCATCGGCATCCTCGCTTGGCGAATAATTGACCGAAGCATTACACCAAAGCAGGTCAAGACTATCATACCCAACGAAAAGCTTTGTGAGGTATACGAAAAGAAAAACGGTAAGCTTACACTCTACACTCAAAAGCAGAACGAATATACTCAAGAGGACCACAACTACGGCTATTTTGCAAACGGCGGTACACTGTTTATCGACGAAGCCGATCAAGTGCAGTTCATTCTGCGATATAACAAAAGCACGCTTGAGCACGTAGCCAACGACTTTGAGCTTTCAGAGATTCCCTCAAGAGAGGAAAACATTTTCGACGTAAGTCTGGTCATTATGTACGATCTGACTCCCGAAAACGATAAGGACAATGACGGCAAGACTCCCGAGGCGGTAGAATACGTGAGAATATCTCCCTCGGGCGAGGCGCTTTCCTATCAAAAAACGCTTTACAACTATCACAAATACGTGTTTGACGGTGTGGAGGTGGATAAGAGCGTTCTCGCCATATACGTTGACATATACTACGTCGGCGAGATCGATTACAACGAAAGATCGCTCGGCACTCTGCTGATCTACGACTGCACTTATCCCACAAAGGAATATAAGCTTACGAAGAATGATATAAAGGCGATCAAGGAATATATTGACTAATCAAAAAACCGCAGGATTGGAGATCCCAATCCTGCGGTTTTTTTGGCGTAAACGCCGCTAAAATATGAATAATTATTCGAAATCGGTGTAGAGCTTGTCAAGGTTATAAAACTCGCGCGCTTCTCTGTCAAACACGTGGACGATAACGCTCGCATAGTCAAGCACTCTCCAGTTGCCGCCCTTGCCCTCTGCTCTTATGGGCTGAACTCCCGCAAGACCGAGCTTGTACTCTACCTCGTCGGCAAGCGAGCGCACGTGAGTGCTCGTGTTACCGTTTGCAAGCACGAAGTAGTCGGCGATGATTGTCTTGTCGCCAACCTTGATTACCTTTACGTCCTTTGCCTTTTTGTTGTCAAGGACCTCGGCGATGGCAGCCGCCAGCTCCTCGGGCTCGGCTCCAACCAAGGACTTTATTTCTTCATTTCTGATCTCTTCCATATCTGTTCCTTTCTTTTTTTAGCTGTTTTTCAGCTCGGAAATTATCGAATTTTTTGCTTTTAGAGTACAAGAGCTGATGACCTTTCCTCTTTTGGTCAGATCTGCGATCGTTATCTCAAACGAATGCAGAATAACGCGGTTTAAGTGGTCTATCTGCTCCTTTTTAGACATTTTTTCGGGTCGTGCCAAGAAAAATTCGTTTCGCAACGCTACGCAATCTTCATAAGTTCTCGTTTCGTCGATATAGTCGGCAAGATAGATTATCTTTTCGGCAAGAGTCATATTTTCCCTGCCCATCGTGTGATATTTCACCGCGTTTATAAGCATTTCGTCGGCAAACTCGGGGTATCTCTCGGGAATGACGAGCGCCGCAGTCACCGAATGAAGCGTTGCGGGACAATCGAGCTCCTCCTTTGTTGGCTTGATGCCGTGGAGGCGGAATATCTCTATCTGCTCGCCCGTGGAAAGCTCCTTTGTCACGTCGTGCAGCAAAGCTGCCGCGCGCAGAATGCTCTCGCTTTCAGGACAATATATCGCGGCGATCCTCGCCGCCATTTTCTCAACTCCGAGAGTGTGCTCGAATCGACGGGCTGACATAGCCGTCCCGATCTTCGATCTCAAAAGGTCTATCTGCTCATCCGTATATCTCATTTTGCGTACAGTCCCTTTTCTTTAATGTATTCGGCTACCGCGGGAGGCACAAGTCCCGTGATATCCTCTCCGTTTCCTATTTTTGCTCTTACCTCGCTTGACGATACGACAACTGCGGGGGCGTTTATTCTGACCACGTTTTTGCCGTATTTGTTGCGATATTCGGTGATCTTTGCAACCAGCTTCTCGTCAACCTCGGCATCCTCCTCACGACGAATATACGTGGGATAGGCAAGCCTGAATATCTCGTCGGGATCCCTCCACTGATCGAGCGTGAGGATCATATCCGTGCCGCAGAGCAAGAAAAGTCTGCGGTCAGAGTCCGAAAGATGCCTTAAGGTATCCACCGTATAGCTTTTTCCCTCGCGGCGCATTTCGAGATCGCTGACTATGACGCCCTCCACACCCTCAAAGGCAAGCTCGCACATTCTGAGTCTGTCGGCGTTGCTCGCGCCCACACTCATTTCCTTGTGCGGACTGACACCCGTCGGGATAACGAAGAGCACGTCAAGCCACATCTGGCTCATAAACGCCTTCGCCGCCTCGACGTGTCCTATGTGTATCGGTGAAAACGTGCCGCCGTAAATTCCTACTCTCAGCATATTATCTCGGAAGCTCTATCGTCTTTTTGTCCTTCGACTCACGGTAGAGCACTATTTTTCTACCAATCGCGGAAACTCCCTCTGCTCCGAGCGCTTCGCAAAGCTTATCGAGCGCCTCACGGGGAATTTCGCCGCTATTCTCAAGCACGGTCAGCTTAACAAGCTCGCGCGCTTCAAGGGCATCGGATACCGTTTTGATAAGATTTTCGGTGATTCCGCCCTTGCCTATCTGCATTATCGCGGGACAGGACTGACCAAGTCCGCGAAGATATGCTCTCTGTTTTGACGTTATCATATTTTTTCTCCTGTGATCATTCGGCAAGCTCAAGTGCTTTAAGCTTCTCGGCAAACGCCGCGATGGCGTTTCCTCTGTGGCTTACCTTGTTCTTTTCTTCGGGTGTGACCTCTGCGAGAGTTTTGTTGAACTCTGGGAAATAGAACAGCGGATCGTATCCAAATCCACCCTCTCCGTGTCTTTCCTTGAGTATCTCGCCCTCAACGTATCCTCGGACTACTATCGGCTCATAGCCGTATTTCTCGGGGAAAACGCAGGCTATGCAGCAAACGAATCTCGCGCTACGGTCGGTCTTGTCCTCAAGATTTTTGAGGAGAAGATCGTTATTTGCCTCGTCATCGCCGTGCTCTCCCGCATATCTTGCGCTGTAAACCCCGGGCGCGCCGCCAAGTGCGTCGACCTCAAGTCCCGAGTCGTCGCCGACACCGATATATCCCGATCCTGCCGCCACTCTTGCCTTGATAAGTGCGTTTTCCTCGAAGGTCACTCCGTCCTCCTCTATCTCGCCGTAGATCCCTACGTCGTCAAGAGAAAGTATTTCGATCCCCTCAATATATTGCGAGAGCAGAATTTGCAGCTCGGCTTTTTTCTTTTTGTTTCTTGATGCTAATACTATTTTCATATTGAATTCCATTTGGGGCTCTGCCCCAAGCCCTGCTTAGAAACTTTTTGGAAAAAAGTTTCTAAGAACTTCAAAAACTTTCGATAAGTAATAGGTAAAAGAGCTATTTGCTCTCACCGTTTTAAAGCCTAAACCGTCTGTATTTTAATCTATCCTTCGGGAAGTTCTTTGGAGAGCGCGAGAACAATTCTCGCTCGCCTCCCCCTCACTCAAAAAGCGCGTCGACAAACTGCTTTGCATCGAACTGTTGCATATCGTCGATCTTCTCGCCGACGCCGATAAACTTGACGGGAATACCGAGCTCGCGCTTGATCGAGATCACGATACCGCCCTTGGCGGTTCCGTCGAGCTTATTGAGGGTAATACCCGTGATGTTTGCCGCCTTGCTGAACTCCTTTGCCTGAATGATCGCGTTCTGACCCGTAGTCGCATCGAGAACGAGCAAATTCTCGCGAGACGCATCGGGCAGCTCGCGGTCGATAACGCGGTTGATCTTCGCAAGCTCGTTCATAAGATTGGTCTTATTGTGAAGTCTGCCTGCGGTGTCGATAATGAGCACGTCGGCTTCCTTCTTCTTGGCGTAATTGATCGCGTCGAATACGACTGCCGCGGGGTCACTTCCCTCGCTTTGCTTCACGATGTCGACCTTGGCTCTGTTACACCAGACCTCAAGCTGATCTATTGCCGCCGCTCTGAAGGTATCTGCCGCAGCAACTACGACCTTTTTACCTGCGAGACGAAGTCTCTTGGAGATTTTACCGATGCTTGTGGTCTTTCCCGCGCCGTTGACTCCGATAACGAGCACGACCGAGGGGGTAGTCTCGAGCTTCAAGGGCTGATGCTCGCCGATCATATCGCCGAGTATTTCCTTGAGGGTGTCGAGCACCTGATCCTTTTCCTTGAGTCTGCCGTCCTTGATCCTGTCGCGAAGCTCCTCGATGATCTCCTCGGTCGCACCAACTCCTACGTCTGCCATGATCAAGAGCTCCTCGAGCTCCTCAAGCAGATCCTCGTCGACTCTGACGAAGTTCTTGAGCAGATCGTTGACCGATCCGAAAAGTGCTTTTTTTGTTTTGGAGAGTCCGTTTTTGAGCTTTTCCCAGAAGGATATCTTTTCCTCGGGCTCTTCCTCATCATCTGCTTCTGCTTCGGACTCCTCTGCGATTTCCTCGGTGGGCTCATCTACAGCTTCTTCGGATTCTTCCTCGGGGTTCGCTTCAGTCTCCCCGATTTCCTCGGGATCCTCGCCTGCGAGGCTTTCAAAGTCGATGAAGTCGCCGTCATAGTCGAGCGGAGTGACGTTTTCGTACTCCTCTTTGTGCTCTTCCTCGAATTTTTCAGCCGCCGCGATCTCCTCCTCGGTCAGCTCGTCTTCACCGTCCATAAGCGAATCGAGATCTATCGGCTCGCCGTCCTCGGTATCGACCGCCCCGTTTTCGCGAAGCTCCTCGTCTTCCTTTTTGTTCTTATCCTTTTTGCCAAAAAGCTTATTCAAAAATGCCATTCCATTCACCGTCCTTCTTCTTCTCGACGTCCTTGACGTCAAGCGTGAGTATCTTGGATATACCGCGCTCGGGCATGGTTACGCCGTACAGTCTGGTCGCCGCTGCCATAGTGCCTCGGCGGTGTGTGATCATGATAAACTGTGTGCCGTCGGAATATCTCTTTATGTATTGTGCAAGTCGCTCTACGTTGACCTCATCAAGCGCCGCCTCGATTTCGTCGAGGATACAGAAGGGCGTGGGGTTGACCTTGAGCGTTGCAAAGAAGAGCGCGACTCCGATAAACGCCTGCTCTCCACCCGAAAGCTGCATCAGATTCTTGATGATCTTTCCGGGAGGTGCCGCCTTGATCTCGATTCCGCTCTCGAGCACGTTTTCGGGATCGGTGAGGTATATCTCGGCAGATCCGCCTCCGAAGAGCTCGGAGAAGGTCTTACCGAAGTTCTCGTTGATCTGGTCAAACGCGGTGACAAAGGCGGTCTTCATTTCCTTTTCGAGCTTGGTGATGATACCTATAAGCTCTTCCTTGGATTTCTCGAGATCCTTTATCTGCTCGTTCATATAGTCGTAACGCGCCTTGAGCTCCTTATACTTATTGACAGCATCGAGGTCCACACTACCGATATGACGGAGCTTGTTCTGGCACTCGATCTGCGTCTTGGCGTATTCGGGGCGGTTTTCCGCGGTTACTGCGGGATAGTTAAGCGCGACCGCGTCGGCTCTCGTCAGCTCGTAGTCGTCCCAGAGCTTGCCTGCGACCTTATCGTATTTGTCCTGAAGTCCCTCGAGCTTCGCCTGATTGGTCGTATGAACGCGGAAGATGAGCTCCTTTTCCGCCATCTTATCGCGCATCATAGTGTTGATCTCGTTGAGCTTCTTTTCAAATTCGAGATTGCCCTCCTCGACCTCGGCACGCTTTGCGTTAAGCATATCGAGCTCGGACTGGCACTCGGTATATTTCTTGCGGTTTTCGGTCTGCGCGACCGTGAGGTTATCGATCTGTGCGCGGTAGCTTCCGATTCGGTCGTTTGCCGCTCTCATATCCTCCTCGCACACGCGTATTCTCTCGAGGGATACCTCGAGCAGTGCCTTCGCCGTTTCGATATCCTTCTGAATTTCGCTTGTGCGGATCACGTTTGCAGTCTTTTCGTCCTCGAGCGCCTTGAGTCTGTCCTCAGCATCGACCTTTTCGTTATGCTTTGCCAGGCGGACTGCGGTGAACTCCTCGACTCGCTTGTTCTGCGACTCCTCTTCTCTCTTAAGCGCGGCGAGGTCGTCCTCGTACCGCTCGCTCATTCTGACTATCTGCTCGTAATCGGCGTTGAGCTTTTCAAGCAGAGATTTATTCGATTCATACTGACCCGTAAGCTTTTCAAGTCCCTGCATCTCTGTGTTTTTGAGCACGTTGATGAGGTCCTTGCGGTCGGCGAGATCGGTGCGACGGTCGGTGAGATCGGTGAGTCTTTCTTTAAGCTCTGCCGCCTCGCTCTGAAGCTTTTTGAGCTTCTTTTCAAGCTCCTCGGACTCGCTCTTAAGCCTCTTGATCTCGTCGGCTCTCGACAGAATGCCTCCGCCCTGCTTTACAGAACCGCCCGTAAACGAGCCGCCCGCGTTGATCTGCTGACCGTCGAGGGTGACGACTCTGACCTTATAGTTAAGTCGTTTTGCCATTACGGTGGCGTTGTCTATGCTATCGAATACCAGCGTTCTGCCGAGCAGAGAGCTGATAACGCTTCTGAATTTTTCTTCTCCACCGCAAAGCTCGTCGGCTCTGCCGATATAGCCCGCAAAGCCGCGCGCATCGCGCATTTCGGGGGTCTCGGTCTGAGGTCTCATAGAGGTCAGAGGAAAAAAGGTTGCTCTTCCCGCTTCTCCGCGCTTGAGGGCGAACATTGCCGCCTTTGCCGTCTCCTCGTCCTCAACGACGATATTCTGGAGATTCATTCCGAGCGCGGTCTCAACTGCGGTGACGTACTTTGTGTCAACGGTGATGACCTTGGAGAGAGGTCCGTAGATCTTGCCGCAGGGCGCGCCGTTTCGGTCTGTGATCTTGCCCGCGCTGTAGCTGTTCATTACGAATCGGACCGAATTATTATATCCTTCAAACTGCTCCTCCATCGCCTTCATGGTCTTTATTCTCTGAAGGATCGACTCAAGGCGGAGCGTTTTGTTATTTATCTCATCGTATTTTTCACCGAGATCGGAATTGAGGTCGGTGAGCTGACGGTCGAGTGCATCATTTTCCCCGTCGATCTCTGTGATCGCGTCGGAATACTCGTCTACGGTCTTTTGCTTGGAGGCGATAGCCTTCTCGAGCCTTGCAGACTCCTCTCCGTAACGCTCTATATCACCGAGTATGTCGGCGTTTCGGTCGCTTCCGCTCTCGCGTGAGTTTTCAAGGACGGATATACGGACCTTGATGTCGACTGCTGCCTCCTCGGCGCTCTTGATGTCTGCAAATGCGGTGTCTATCGCCTTGTCCAAGCGGTCGATATTGCACTTTTCGTCGAAGATGCTGTCCTCGATGCTCTCGGCTCTCTCATGCGCCTCAGACAAGGTCGTCTCAAGCGCCGCGATCTTCTCGCGGTGGGCGTCCGACTTTATCTTTTCTTCCGCTAGATTGTTTTTAGCAGAGGTGACCGACTGCTTTGCGGTCTCGATGAGCTCGTCCGTGTGCTTTATCGTAGTGTCATTGACTCTGAATTCGCTATCGAGTCTGAACACCTCGCTTGTCTGCTCTTTTATAAGATTGAGAAGCTGGGAGTGCGCGATCTTACCGTTCTGAGAAGCCTCGTAGAGCTTGGCGTTTCTCGCGTCGAGCGACTGCATAGAGTCCTCTGCGTTCTTAAGATCAAACTCGGAGCGGCGGAGCGCCTCCTCTGCCGCGCTTATATCGGCGCGGTATTTTTCGGTGTCGAAAAGCCAAAGGCTGACGTCGACCTTCTTCTTGATCTCCATAAGCTCAAGCGCCTTTTTCGCCTTCTCGGATTCCTTTTCGAGCGGTCCGACCTGCGCGGCGACCTCGGCAAACACGTCGTTGATTCTGACCATATTATCCTCGGTCTGCTTGAGCTTGCGCTCTGCCTCGGTCTTTTTATGCCTGAACTTCGCGATTCCCGACGCGTCCTCGAAAATGTCTCTCCTCTCCTCGCTCTTTTTTGACACCATATCGGCAATTCTGCCCTGTCCGATGATCGAATAGCCGTCTCGACCGATACCCGTATTCAAAAAGAGCTCGTAAATGTCACGCAGTCTTACTGCGCGGCGGTTTATGTAATATTCACTTTCTCCTGCACGGAAATAACGTCTGGTGACGGTCACCTCGTCGTAGGGGCACTCAAGCCTTGTTCCTACGGTGTTATCGAAGGTAACCGATACCTCGGCATAGCCCATCGGCTTACGGCTGTCCGCTCCGCCGAAGATGACGTCCTCCATCTTGGTGCCTCGGAGAGTTTTTGAGGATATCTCACCGAGAACCCAACGCATAGCGTCGGCTATATTTGATTTTCCGCTTCCGTTAGGTCCTACGATGACCGTAACGCCTGTTCCCGAGTCCTCGCTAGACGAATCGAAGACGAGCTTTGTCTTATCGGGAAAGGATTTGAATCCTTGCATTTCTATTGACTTAAGATACAAAATATACCTCCGTCTGTTTTATTCTGTCAGTGCCAAGGTAATGCTTGGCACGTTTTTTTCTATGATAGTGATTTTTTTGGGCTTAAACTCCTCAAAAAGTCGCTTTTTGTTTCGGCTGTTCTGACCGATTGATTTTGAAAGCTCGCCTATCGGGACGGAAAACTCAAGCGTTTTTCCCGAGAGGTCCTTGCCGTTTGTCAACGTCTGCACAAGCTCCCGCATAATATCGTAGCAAAGCTCGCCCTCGACGAGCTCGCCGAGAGCCGCGTGATTTGCTCCACCCTTGACCTGCGATCCGTTGCTGAGGTTGTCTGATGCGCATAGCCCGATGCGGATGCACTCTACTCCTCTCTCTCTGAAGATCTTTAAGACCTCCTTTGAGCGAAATATGGCATCGTTCAGCTCGAGCATACTATACTCGCCCCGATCCGTCATATTGGCAAGCTCGGTGCCGAAAAACGTGACCGTGGGGTAAATTCTTGCTCCGACAGCGCCAAGATCGCATATTTTTTTCGCGGTCGCTATCTCTTTTTCGAGAGTTGAGCCCGGCAGACCTATCATCATCTGACCGATGAGCTCGTAGCCTGCGCCCGTGATCATTCTGCACGCGTCCTCGGCTTGCTTTGCCGTATGTCCTCGGTTTGAGAGCTCCAAGACCCCGTCGTCCATGCTTTGCAATCCGAGCTCGACGGTTTTGACCGAATAGCCCTGCAAAATGCTCATTATCTCGCCGTTTATATAGTCGGGGCGGGTCGACATACGTATCCCGCTGATCTTCGCTCTGCCGTCGTCCGCTCTTTTGACGTATTTCTCGGCAACATCGAGCAGATATATCATCAATTCACGGTCGATGCCCGTGAACGAGCCACCGAAATACGCGATCTCGACCTCGGCGGTCGGGTCCAGCGTATCAAGCGCAGCTTCGATCTCCCCTATCACGTCCTCGCGGTCGAATCTTTGCTTTCCCGAGATAGAGCGTTGATTGCAAAACACGCACATATTCGGGCATCCGAGGTGGGGGATGAAAATAGGGATATTTTTACGCTTAGTCTTCATTGCCGTTCGGGATAACGCTGAAGAGCTTTAACGCCTCCATAGCCGCGTTCTGCTCTGCCTCGCGCTTGCTTCTGCCCTCTCCGCGACCGATCACGTTCGAATTGAGTCTCGCTTCAACGCGGAAGGTCTTCATGTGGTCGGGGCCGCTCTGACCGACGACGATATACTCGAGGAAATCGCCCTCTGCCTGCTGAACGAACTGCTGAAGCAGGCTCTTGGGGTCTCCTCCAAAGCCCTTGCTTTTACCGATGCTTTCGATCTCAACGCTGATGAACGGAAGCAGAAATTCTCTGACGGTCTCCATTCCACGCTCGCCCGCGTCCATATATATCGCCGCAAGCAGAGCCTCGAACGCATCTGCAAGTATGCTCTTGCGGCTTCTTCCGTTGTTTTTTTCTTCTCCTATTCCGAGAAGCAGATATTTTCCAAGCTCTATCTTCTCCGAATATCCTGCAAGTGCTCTTTCGCAGACCACCTCGGCTCTCATTCTGGTCAGCTCGCCCTCGGGGCAATCCTCAAACTTTGCGAACAGGTAATTGCTCGTTATAAGTGAGAGCACGCTATCGCCGAGGAATTCAAGTCTCTCGTTGCAATGCAGGTGATGATTTTTCAAGCCCGACTCGTTGGAATACGACGAGTGGGTCAGTGCGCGCTCGAGCAGGCTTCGGTTTTTAAATTTGTAGCCTATCCTCGCTTCGAGGTGGGCGCGATCGGGACGGTCGTTCATCGTAATCTCCATTCCGCCGCTTACGGCGACATAACATAAATAGTAATCTATGAATTCTGCCGTAAAGGCAAAATCCTCGCGTGAAACTGTTTATTTCTCGTTCAGAAGGGAAAAGATTTCACGCTATTCCTGAATTTTTCTTGCTTTTTTGGTTAAAATAAAGCGTTTACTTTGCCACGGAGGTGTCCTCTGCCGCCTTTTTCTCGGCCTCGAGCTTCTCCTCGGCGTATTTTGCCGCATCTGCGGCTATTATATCGACAACATTCTTATTTACACAGCTTATTGCCTGACGGATAGCGCTTGCAAACGCCTTTGCATTCGATGAGCCGTGTGCCTTGATGACGGTCTTGGAAAGTCCGAGAATGGGTGCGCCACCGTGCTCACTGACGTCAAACTTTTTCTTGAAGCGCTTGAGCTTTTTCTTAACGAACAGATATGCAAGCACACCGCCAAGACCGCTTCCGAAGATGCTCTTGAGCTCCCCCGACATAAGCTTGCCCATTCCCTCCATAGCCTTGAGGGTCACGTTGCCTGTAAATCCGTCGGTCACTGCAACGTCACATTCGCCTGTCGCAAGACCGTTGCCCTCGACGTTGCCTATAAAATTGATCCTCTTATTTTCCTTGAGCTTTACATAGGTGCTCTGCTGGAGCTCGGTGCCCTTATGCTCCTCAGCTCCGTTATTCAGAAGCGCAACGCGGGGCTCGTCTATACCGTATATTGCCTTCATATACGCGCTTCCCATCATTGCGAAGCCGACCATATAGTCCTCGTTGGGCTTGACGCTCGCGCCCGAATCGATGAGCATAAAGGGAGCGCTGAGCGGCATTATCGCGCCGATTCCCGCTCTTTGTATGCCCTTGACTCGCTTGACGATAAGGGTCGCACCCGTAAAGAGCGCTCCCGTGTTTCCGCAGCTGACCAGAGCATCTCCCTCGCCTGCCGCAAGCATCTGAAGCGAAAGTCCCAAAGAAGATCCCTTCTTCTCCTTCATGACCGCCATAGGCTCGTCCTCCATCGTAAGAACGAGGTCGGTATGTCTGATCTGGCAGCCCGAGATATCTATCTTATGCTCTGCCGCGGTCTTGCCGATCACGGTCTCGTCGCCGACAAGGATATATTCAACTCCCCTGGAATAGGGCTGCTTTAGCGCCTGATCTATACCAAGCAGGGTCTCCACGGGGGCGTTATCCCCGCTCATTACGTCAATTATGATCTTCATTGTTGCTTTCCTTTTCGGTTTGTTTTTTGCACCCCTCGGTGCCAAGCCGCGCGCAATATTCCTCAAGCGCCTCGAGCGCTCTCGCGGCAACGACCTCGTACTTGGCGATCTTTCCGCCCTTTACTCGCTTTTCAAGCGGCTCGACTATGCCGAAGTTTGCATTCATCGGAACGAAGCTTCCGCTGACGTTTCCGGTGCTGATATAATGCGACATCGCGCCTATCATAGTCGTTCTCGGGAAGACTGTGCTCTCCTCGCCAAGTGCTCTTGCCACCGCGTTGACTCCCGCGACGAAGCCCGAGCCGGTCGATTCTATATATCCCTCAACTCCGGTCATCTGACCTGCGAAAAATATGTTTTTATTGCTTCGCATCGAATAGTCGGCATCGAGATATTTCGGTGAATCGATATAAGTATTTCTATGCATAATGCCGTAGCGCAGAAATTCGGCGTTTTCAAGTCCGGGGATCATTCCGAATACGCGCTTTTGCTCGGGGAATGCGAGGTGAGTCTGAAAGCCGACGAGATTATACATTGTGCCCTCGGCGTTCTCCTTGCGGAGCTGAACCACCGCGTACGCCTCCTCGCCCGTTCTCTTATCCACAAGTCCGACCGGCTTGAGAGGTCCGTAGCGCAGCGTATCGTATCCGCGCTTTGCCATTACTTCTACGGGCATACAGCCCTCAAACACCTTGAGCTCATTCTGCATCTCGCGGTCAAAATCCTTGATCTCGGCTTCTCTCGCGGTGATGAGCTCGGTATAAAACGCATCGTACTGCTCGCGTGTCATAGGACAGTTGAGGTAGTCGGCATCTCCCTTATCGTAGCGCGAAGCCGCATAGACTATATCCATATTCAAGCTTGAGGCGTCGACTATCGGTGCGGCGGCATCGAAAAAGTGAAGTCCCTCAAGACCGAGCGTTTTCTCTATATATTCTGCCATCGGCTCGCTTGTGAGCGGTCCCGTTGCGATAACGGTGATGACACCGTCCTCGACCTCGGTGACCTCCTTTTCAACGATCTCAATATTGGGGTGATTCTTTATTTTATCGGTCACGTATTTTGAAAAAAGCTCTCTGTCCACCGCGAGCGCCGAGCCTGCGGGAACTCTCGTTGCATACGCTGCCTCCATAATGAGCGAATCAAGGCGATATAGCTCCTCCTTGAGAAGTCCTACGGCGTTGGTCACTCTGTCCGAGCGGAAGGAGTTTGAGCAAACGAGCTCCGCAAAGCCCTCGTTATGATGCGCGGGGGTATATTTTTGGGGCTTCATTTCAAAAAGTCTTACGTGCAGTCCTCTTTTGGCGATCTGCCAAGCCGCCTCGCAGCCTGCAAGTCCCGCGCCGTAGACGTTTATCGTTTTTGTGTTTTCCATTATTTATCCTGAATCAAGATTTAATTAATTTTCTTCTCCGTCTGCCTTTTCGGTCTCGACGTAGGGCTCGCTGTATCCGCACTTCTCATCGTGGCAGATAAGCAACGCTTTTCCCTTTTTGCGGAAAAGGGTCTTGCCGCACTGAGGACAGCTCTTGGCTACCGGCATATCCCAGGACGAGAAGTTACACTCGGGATATCTTTCGCATCCGTAGAACACGGTTCTGCTTCTGCTGTATCTGGTAACTATCTTCGCGCCGCATTCGGGACAGGGCACGCCGACCTCCTTGGTTCTCTGCTTGGTGTTCTTACAAGCGGGGTAATTAGCGCAAGCGTAGAACGAGCCGAATTTACCCGTTCTGAGCACCATATCCGCACCGCACTTGTCGCACTTGAAGTCAGCCACGACGGTCTTCTTCTCTGCCGCCTTCTTTTCCTCTGCCTCAGCCGCCTCCTCGGGATTAGCTGCGGTAAGGGGCTTGGTATTGCGGCATTTGGGGTAGTTGGGGCAAGCGGCAAATTTTCCGAATCTGCCGTTCTTGACGATCATTTTGCTTCCGCACTTATCACATACGATGTCGGTCTCCTCAACGGGAATCTGGATGCTCTCGTTACCAAGCTTTTCGGTTGCCCTTTCAAGCTGTACCGAGAAATCCTTCCAGAAGTCTGCAAGCACCTCGTTTAAGGTCAGCTCCGACTTTTCGATCGCGTCGAGCTTATTTTCCATCTCCGCGGTGAACTCGTAGTCGACTATGCTATCGAAGTTCTCGCGCATAAGCTTGGTGGTTATCTCGCCCAGAGGGGTGGGCACGAGCGACTTGTTCTTGCCCTCTCTCTTGACGTAGTTTCTCGAAATTATGGTAGTAATGGTCGACTCAAAGGTACTGGGACGTCCGATTCCCTTTTCCTTGAGGAACTGAACGAGCGAGCCCTCGTTGAAACGGGCAGGCGGCTCGGTAAAATGCTTTGCGGGATCGATTTTGTCGGAGGCAAGCTTCTCGCCCTCGGAAAGCGCGGGGATCTTGGCGTTCTTCTGCTCGTCTCCCTCCTGAGTGCTCTCCTCTACGCTCTCCTCATACACTGCCATATATCCGGGGAACGTAACGGTATATCCGCCCGTGCGGAAGATATAGCCTGCCGATTCTACCTCGACGTTAAGGGTTGCAAGGGTCGCCGCCTCCATCTGACTTGCGACGAATCTGTCCCAGATAAGCTTATAGAGCTTATACTGATCTGCCGACAGATAGGACTTTATCTTCTTGGGCTCGAGGGTGACGTTGGAGGGACGGATCGCCTCGTGCGCATCCTGGATGCCCGATTCGGATTTAAAGGTTCTGGGCTCGGCGGTGTTATACTTGTCGCCGAATTTTTCTGCGATATACGCTCTGGTAGCGTCCTGAGCCTCGGCGGAAACACGGAGAGAGTCGGTACGCATATAGGTGATAAGACCCTGAACGCCGCCGTTCTCGCTTCCGATGTTGATACCCTCGTAAAGCTCCTGAGCGACTCTCATCGTTCTCTGAAGCTGGAAGCCGAGCTTTCTGTATCCCTCCTGCTGAAGCGTGGAGGTGTTAAAGGGAGGACGGGGTGCTTTATGACGGGTCGAGCGCTTGACCGACTTAACGGTAAACTGACCGCCCTCGATCGCGTTTACGACCTTCATTGCGTCTGCCTCGTTGCAAAGCTCGATCTTGCCGTGCTCATCGCCGAAGAAGCGCACCGTGAAGGGTACTCCCTCGCCCGAGACGAGCGTGACCTCGATGGTCCAATACTCAACGGGAACGAAGCTCTTGATCTCCTCCTCGCGCTCGACGATGATCTTTGTCGCTACCGACTGAACTCTTCCTGCGCTGAGTCCGCTCTTGACGTTCTTCCAAAGCAGAGGCGAGATCTTATATCCTACGATTCGGTCAAGGATTCTTCTTGCCTGCTGGGCGTCTACAAGGCTCATATCGATGTTGCGGGGCTTTTTGATCGCCGCCTTGACCACGCTCTTGGTGATCTCGTTGAAGGTGACTCTCTGCGTCTTTTCGATCGGTATTCCGAGTGCTGTCGCAAGATGCCACGAGATAGCCTCTCCCTCACGGTCAGGGTCGGTTGCGAGATATATTTTGGTTGCGTGCTTTGCTTCCTTCTTGATCTCCTTGATTATATCGCCTTTGCCGCGGATGTTGATATAATGAGCCTCGAAATTATTGTCAATATCAACGCCGAGGGTGGATTTGGGCAGGTCACGGACGTGTCCTACCGATGCGATGACCTTATAGTTTGAGCCAAGATAGCTCTTTACGGTATTTGCTTTGGAGGGTGACTCCATTATTACAAGGTTTGCCATTAAAAAATATATATCCTTTCAAATTATCTTCGTATGTAAAGTGCTCCGGGGAGGGAGGAAACGAGTCCCTTGATCTCCAGCACGGTGAGTGCCGAGATGACCTCTCCGAGTGCGAAGCCTGTTTTGGTCAGGTAATCGACGGTGACCGCTCTGTCAAGTGGCATTTCGTCAAATACGCGCCTTTGCTTTTCGCTGAGCTTTTCAAGCGCCTTTTTCGAGTTATCTCCGCCGCCCCTTTCGGGTGTGGGGGGAGCATCGTGGTGCTTTATCTGTATTGTACTTTCTTTTTTCTCCGTTTCTTTGTGCTCATCACGCTTCGTATCCTTGCGGGCAAACGGAGTTTTCTTTTTGCCCCCAACCTTGTGAAGACTGTCAAAGCCGTCCTGCTTTTTTGGCGTGGGGGTATAGACTCTGACCGCAACGCCCATGCTTTGCACAATCTTGCCGTCAAATTCCGAGCGAGCCTCGGAGCTTATCATTTTCTGGACGTCGAGAAGGTCGCGGTAGATAAACATATAGTTTCGTATGATATCGTTTCCGCACATGACCGCTTGCGCGCCGTCTCTGATGAGCATATTCGTGCCCGACGAGTTATCCGCGTCGATATTGGCAGGAACGGCGTATATATCCTTGCCCTGCAATATCGCGTTTTTGGCGGTTATCAAGGCTCCGCTTCCCTTGTCGGCGTCGACGACGACAGTTCCCTGACTAAGCCCGCTTATTATACGGTTTCTCATCGGGAAATTCGAGCCTCTCGGCTCGGTGGAGGGAGGATATTCGGTAATTACCGCTCCGTTTTCCTTGATTATCGATTCAAGCTTTTCGTGCTCCTTGGGATACACGACGTCGATGCCACAGCCAAGCACCGCAACGGTCTTTCCGCCCGCGGCAACTGCCGCACAGGATGCGATACCGTCTATTCCGAGCGCCATTCCGCTCACGACGATCGCGCCCGACGAGGCGACCTCATAGGCTATTTTATACGCGGCTCTCATTCCGTATTCACTCATTTTGCGCGTGCCGACTATCGATATACAAAGGCTACGGTTGAAATTCGGGAGAGTGCCCGCGTAATAGAGCACGACCGGAGGATTTTTCAGACTGCGCAGGCTTGCGGGATAGTCGTATCCGTCGTAGGTGAGCAGACCGACGCTTGCGCTCTGGCAATAGTTGATTATCTTCTTAGCGCCCTCAAGGTCTTTATTTGAAAGCTTTTCAGCGAGGTGCTCGCTGACTCCGAGCGCGCAGTATTTGTCGTAATCGGCGTCGTAGATCTCGTCGATAGAGGCGAATTTCTCCACAAGCGTGAGCACCTCGGAGCTTCCCTGACCGCAGATCTCGCTGAGCCATATCCATTTTAAAGCGTTACTCATAATGCTTACCTCCGCTCTTTTGCGAGCCGAAAAATTCCCAGACGAGAACTGCCGCGGCAGTTGCCGCGTTCAGTGACTCCACGCGGTCTGACATAGGAATGAACACGGTCCTGCCGCACGCGGCTATCGCCTCACAGCTAAGTCCGTGACCCTCGTTGCCTATGACGACACAGTCGCCCTCTGCGACCGCAAATTCGCCGAGCCTCTGCGCTTCTCTGTTGAGCGCGGCGGCAAAAACACGTCTGCCCGAAACAGACAGATTCCTTATAGCACAAGGAAGATCCGCAACCTTATCCACCTTCGTCGAAAAGAGCGTACCCATCGATGCGCGGACGGTTTTGGAGCTATATATATCGGCGCAGTCCTTGCTCATAACGATGCGGTCGACTCCAAAGGCGGCGGCGACTCTTATGATCGCGCCTACGTTTTGTGGGTCTCGTACCGACTCTAAAAGCAAGATCTTTTCACTTTTACCGATGCTTTTGAAGAACTCTGCATCACGCTCACAATGCGTATCTTCGGCATATTTCGCCACGCAGATAACTCCCTCGGGAGCTTGCTCCTCCGAAAGCTTATCAAAGACCGACGACTCTACCCTTATCACCTTACAGTTTATATCTGTTTCCTTTACTCCGTAAAGCTTTTCCGCCTTTTCGAGCACTGCTCTCTCTTCGCTTTCGTCCATCAGCAAAAAGTCGAGCTCAAGTCCCTTTTTGACCGCCTCACAAAGAAGCTTCACACCGTCAAAGCGGAACTTTTTTTCATTTTCTCTGTTCTTTTTACTCGCCAGACCCCGAGCGAGACTGACGTATTTATTCTGCGAAGATGTTACAGTTTCCCTGATCATTTCCATATTTAATCAGCCTCCTTTTCGGGTAATTTCATGCCATTTTTTGCCTTGAATGGCAGTTTTTAGGTCGCAAAAAATCAAATAAGCGAGCTTTTCGACCAAAAATATTTATCCCTATCTATGACAAAAACCCAGTAATATCCATTACCGGGTTTTGTATTGGGTTAAGATCAGAGAGCTGCCTTTGCCTGCTCTGCGAGAGCTGCGAAAGCTGCCTTGTCGGATACTGCAAGCTCTGCGAGCATCTTTCTGTTAAGAGTGATGCCTGCCTTCTTGAGTCCGTTCATAAAGGTAGAGTAGTTCATACCGCATACCTTTGCCTGTGCGGAGATTCTGGTGATCCAGAGTCTTCTCATATCTCTCTTCTTGAGCTTACGGCCTGCAAATGCATAGTTGCCGCTCTTCATTACGGCTTGCTTAGCCATCTTGAAGTGCTTGGATTTTGCACCCCAGTAGCCCTTCGCTGCCTTCAATACTTTATTTCTTCTCTTGCGCGTCATCATCGCGCCCTTAACTCTTGCCATTTTTTCTCTTTCCTTTCTCGATTACACTAAAATTACTTCTGGATCAGAATTCTGATGTTGGGTGCCATTGCTTCGCTCATGATCGCTCCGCTGCGAAGGTGTCTCTTTCTCTTCTGTGTCTTAAGACCCAGGTTGTGACGGTGGTGGCAGTGGTTCATTTTTACCTTTCCTGTGCCGGTAACCGAAAATCTCTTGGCAGAAGCCTTATGTGTCTTGACTTTTCCCATTTTTATATACTCCTTATACTAAAAAATTTACAAATATTATTTGGATGATTTGGTGTTGATGGGGGTAACTACCATACTCATGATACGTCCGTCAACCGCGGGCTTTTTATCAACCGTTCCCACCTCAGAGCAGAAATCTGCAAATCTGTCGATGATCTCGCGTCCGATCGCCATGTGGCTCATTTCTCTTCCGCGGAATCTCATAACCACGCGAACCTTGTTGCCTGCCTCGAGGAACTTACGTGCCTGCTTTGCCTTGGTTTCAAAGTCGTGCGTGTCGATACGGGGAGAAAGCTGGATCTCCTTGAGCTCGACTGTCTGCTGCTTCTTCTTTGCTTCCTTCTCACGCTTTTCGCGCTCGAAACGGAACTTTCCGAAGTCCATGATCTTACACACGGGGGGATTTGCCTGTGCGGACATAAGACAAAGGTCGAGACCCTTATCGTACGCCATTTTGAGTGCGCTGTCGGAACTCATGATTCCAAGCTGCTCGCCGTCGGAGCCGATCACTCTGACCTGGGGGAAGTTTATCGCCTCGTTGATAAGAGTGTCTTTTGAGTTGTTTGCTGCTATGGGTACACACCTCCATTTAATTTGAATATGTATGGTTTTATAATATTTGTCGCTTTGAAGGCGAAAAAAATCGCCGGACGAAAAGTCCCGCGAGCATAGTTTTCCGACAGTCAGGAGTCGGATCTGAAAACTATTGACCGAGCGCGCTCTTGCGGCTGGGTGGAAGCGGTACTTCTCTTTGTTCCCGAGTATTATAGCACAAAAGATCGGGGTTGTCAATAGGGTTTTGAAAAATTTTTCGTTTTTTTTGAAAAAGCCTACAAAAATTGTTTGTAGAAAAGAGGTGTTCATTTTCTGCCAACAGCGGCAGAAAAGAAATGAACACTTTCTCCGCATCAGCCGCCTTCTAAAACATTTCTTTCAACTTTCTTTAGAAAAAAGAAAGCACAACCTGCGTTTTCATTGCGGCAAGGATATCATAAGATTGATATTTCGCAGAAAACATGCACGGTTGTGCAGGATAAATAAAGCGTCGGCGCGGATCCGACACTTCATTCGGGAGTTTTATTATACACCCTTTTGCGCGATTTGTAAATAGCCATTTTGTACGATTTTTCGTCAAAAAATTCGTTAAAAAGCATAATGGTGAAAATTTCGGGCGTTTTGTCGTAGTCCTTTTTGGTTATTTTTACATATCGCCCATGTCGTAGTGGGGAGCGTCTATAAAGCGGATTTGAGAGCTCTCGAATACCGCTTTTTGTTAAACATATAATTAAATTGTAAAAATTCTTTGAAACGTATGGCTTTTTTGAAATTTTTATGTTATAATAAGGGATATAATGAGATAATTATACCATTGCCGCTGTCTTTTGCTCACAAGCGAGGATTTCGGCAGTTAAAAAATATATACGAGGTCTAGCGTGAAAGTTGCTTCCATCTAACAGTGAACTAATCTTTTTCACGCAGGAATTTTGCCTCGCCGGCAAAATTCATCGATTACTATTTGTGCCGCCACTGGGTTACCCGAAGAACTTTTGGGGTTCCCGTACGCGGCGGAATGGAGATTAAAATGTCACAATATACAGTCAAAGCACAAAATCTTTCTCTTCCCCTGGTCGCACTGACCTCTACGGTCGCGTTCCCGGGAGAGATCATAAATCTTGAGGTCAGTGATAACAGCTTTGATTCCTGCGAGGCGCTCCGCGAGGCCTTCGAGGGATCGAAATACGCGCTGGCTATCCCGATCGTGTCCGAGGAGGGCGAGGAGCCCAGACTTTTTGAGGTCGGCACGGTAATCAAGATCAAGCAGCTCATAAACGCAGGCGAAAAGACCCTGCGCTGTATCGCCGAGGGAATGTCGCGCGCGACCCTCACCTCATACCGTCGCACCGGCAGCTTCAACACCGCAGAGGTCATCTGCAAAACCATAGCTCTGCCCGACGGCCCCGGCATCAAGAACCAGGCGTATATGCGCCGTCTTACCGACGCGGCATCCAAGATCGCAAAGCTGCTCCCTCCCCCTGCGGAGAACATTCTTCCCTCCTTCAAGGGAATCAAAAACCCCGCCCTTTTAGCCGACGTTATCGCATCCAATCTTTTTATTAAGTTTGAGGATAAGCTCGAGGTGCTCGGCGTATTCGAGCCCTACCGCCGTATCGAGACCGTTCTCGCCATCGCAGAGGACGAGCTTGACGTGCTTTTGCTTGAGTCCGAGCTTCATAAGAAAACTCGCGAGAGGATAAATCGCGGTCAGCGCGAATACTATCTGCGCGAGGAGATGAAGTCGATCCAGGAGGAGCTTGGCGACGGAGCATCCGACACGGAGGAATATCACAATAAAATAATGTCCGCGGGTCTGCCCGAGGAGGTTCAGAAAAAGCTTCTTAAGGAGAACGACAGGCTGGCTCGCTCGCCCTTTGGCTCTGCCGAGGCGACGGTCATTTCCAACTATCTCGACGTATGTCTTGAACTCCCCTGGAAAAAGGTTACCAAGGACAGAACCGACGTCAAGGCGGCAAGAAAAATACTCGACGCCGACCACGAGGGTCTTGAGGACGTCAAGGAACGACTCCTGGAATACCTTGCGGTCAAGCAGCTCAATCCCGAGCTCAAGGGTCAGATAATCTGTCTTTACGGCCCTCCCGGAGTCGGAAAGACCTCTATCGCGTCCTCGCTGGCAAGGGCTATGAAGCGTGAGTACGTGCGCGTTTCTCTCGGAGGAGTACGCGACGAAGCCGACATTCGCGGTCACAGGAAGACCTACGTTGGAGCTATGCCCGGACGTATCATATCCGCTCTCTCGCAGGTCGGAGTCAGAAATCCTCTGATCTTGCTTGACGAGATAGATAAAATGGCAAACGACGGCAGGGGCGACCCTGCGAGCGCGATGCTCGAGGTGCTCGATCCCGAGCAAAACAAGTTCTTCAGAGATCATTTCGTGGAGCTTCCCTTCGATCTCTCGGACTGCATATTCATCGCGACCGCCAACACTCTTGACACCGTGCCGCGCCCGCTTATCGACCGTATGGAGATAATCGAGCTGCACACCTACACCAAGAGCCAGAAGATCGGCATTGCAAAAAATCACCTGATCCCCAAGCAGATAAAGCGTCACGGTCTGACCAAGCGCACGCTCAAGATAACCGATGCGGCACTCTCCGATATCATCGATTGCTACACTCGCGAGTCGGGTGTACGTAATCTCGAGCGCGAGCTTGCATCGGTCTGCAGAAAGGCGGCAAAGCTTATCGTTGAGGGCGGAGTATCGAGAGTCGTCGTCGACTCTGACGATCTCAAGTCCTTCCTTGGACCGAAGAAGATAATTCCCGAGACCATCAGCGCGCTCGACGAGGTCGGCGTGGTCAACGGAATGGCATACACACAGTCGGGCGGCGATCTGCTTAAGGTCGAGGCTGCGGTCATGGACGGCAGCGGCAAGCTTGAGCTTACGGGCTCACTTGGCGACGTTATGAAGGAATCGGCTCACGCCGCGATCACATATACACGTCAGATAGCTGAAAAATACGGAATTTCCCCTGATTTCTACTCCAAAAAGGATATACATATCCACTTCCCCGAGGGTGCGGTCCCCAAGGACGGTCCCTCGGCAGGTATCACCACGCTCACCGCTCTTGTCAGTGCGCTTTCGGGCATTCCCGTGCGCCGCGACATCTCGATGACGGGCGAGATCACGATCCGCGGAAACGTGCTTGCGATAGGCGGTCTTCGTGAGAAGACTATGGCGGCTTACAGCGCGGGCGTTCGCACGATAATCATTCCTGCGGATAATCTTAAGGATCTTGGGGAGCTTGATCCTCTCGTGCGCGAAAACGTTACCTTTATTCCCTGTCGCAGAGCCTGCGAGGTCCTCGCAAACGCATTGGTCGACGTTGGCGTTGACTGCCAGAAGGTCGACAAGACCGTGACCGAGGAGGTCTCAAAGATCGTTCTCGCACCGACAGAGGTTACCGTGCCCAAGACCCCCTCGCGCAAGCGTGCAAGCTCGACCAAGTAAAGCAATTACACCGATTAAGCAATTTTGCTTGTTTGTCTCTTTTAACGAAAGGCTAAATTATGGGACTTAACACTCAAAACGTAAATCTCAGAATGACCGCGGGCTTTGCGTCGCAATTCCCGACCGATCCCATTCCCCAGGTCGCGCTCTCGGGCAGATCGAACGTGGGAAAAAGCTCGCTTATCAACACTCTGCTCGGCAGAAAGAGCCTTGCGCGCGTTTCCTCTACCCCCGGCAAAACCATTACGGTCAACTTCTACGAGGTCGACAAAAAGCTGTTTTTGGTTGACCTGCCCGGCTACGGCTTCGCGGCGCGCAAGCCCGAGGACCGAGACAAGTGGGCGGCTCTTACCGACGGTTATTTTACCAAAAATAAAAACATCGATCTTGTCAAGGGCGTGGTGCAGCTCATCGACTGCCGCGCCGGCATCACCAAGGACGACGCGATGATGCTTGACTGGATGAATCAATCCGGGATATACTATATCGTGGTTATCACAAAGATCGACAAGCTCAACAAGACCGAGCGCGCCGCGAGCATCGAAAAGATCTCGGGCAACTCGCTCATTGCAGAGAATACGCCCATAATCCCCTTCTCCTCACTCAAGGGCGAGGGCAAGCAGGAGCTCTGGCGTGCTATCTCCGACTGCGCTGACATCAGGCTTTGATCGAAAAATACGATCCGGAGGCATATTATGCTTTTATCCTTACTTTCGGGCGGCAATCCAAGAGAGATACTGATATCGCTCTTGCTTTCGCTTCCCGTCATAATTCTCGCGCTTTCCATACATGAGGCGGCTCACGGCTACGTTGCCTACAAGATGGGCGACCGCACCGCTTACAATCTCGGCCGCGTTACTCTCAACCCGATAAAGCATCTCGACCTTATGGGTACGATTTGGATGCTTGTTTTCGGATACGGCTGGGCAAAGCCCGTTCCGATCAATGCGAGAAACTTTAAAAATCCCAAATACGGTATGGCTTTCACCGCAATCGCGGGGCCCCTGGCAAATCTTGTGCTCGGTATTTTCGGCGCGGTTTGCTATGCGGTGACATCGTTCTTCTTCGCGGTCAATCTTGCAGAGATCTCGCAAAACGAGACCCTATTCAATCTGATGTTCATACTGCTCAATTTCTTCTATCTTTTCGGAATGATGAACCTTATATTTATGGTCTTCAACCTCATTCCCGTGCCTCCGTTCGACGGATCGCGCTTTTTCGGAATGTTTTTGCCGACGAGAGTCTATTTCGGGATCATGAAATACGAGCGGTACATTCTTATCGGCGTGCTGGTAATCACCTTCCTGTGCTCGAGATTCTTCGGCTTCTCCCCCGCGGCGTGGCTTGCAGAGGGGCTGTTCGGTCTGATCACAAAGCCGATATACTCCCTGCTTAATTCTATCTATTTTTAATCTTCGGTATTGACAAGATCCGAGAAAGGAGGTCCTTTATGGACGCTATAAGCTACCGTCTTGAAACCTTTGAGGGTCCCTTGGACCTCTTGCTCTCGCTTATACAGAAAAACAAGATGTCCATCGAGGACATTCAGATCAACGTCATTTGCGAGCAATACATCGGCTACATTGAGGAGGCGCAGAGCCTTGATATGGAGCTTGCCAGCGAATTTATCGTTATGGCGAGCGAGCTGATGCTTATCAAATCCAAGCTTCTTCTTCCCAAGCCCGAGGCCGAGGAGGAGGACCCGAGAGCCGCTCTCGCCGACGCCCTGCTTAAATATCAGCAGGCAAAGGAGGCGGCAAAGAGTATGGCTTTGCTCTATCCTAGATTCAGCGGTCGTCTTGAAAAGGACACCGACGAGATCTCGATCGACCGCTCCTTCGTGCTCGATCAGGAGGTCGAGTCGCTTTGCGCGGCGGTCAGACGGATCATCACCTACAACGAAAACCGTCCGAAGCTGGAGCGATCGGTATTCACGCCTATGATAAGCTCGCCTATCGTTCCCGTTGAGGTCAAGATAACCGGTATTCTCAACCGCATGGCGAAGAAGGAGAGGACAAGCCTTCGCGAGTTGCTTGCCGATTCGGTCTCTCTTCCCGATATGATCGCTATCTTTCTTGGCGTGCTCGAGCTGATAAAGATCAGAAAGATCCTGATCTGCGACACCGAAAGCACCCTTTTGTCCGACGAGGCGCTTTTCTCTATCAATACGAACACCGACGATATTGAAAAGGACGCCAACGGAAATGAGCTTTACTCTAGCGACTTTGATGAGTCGGTTGAGGATATAAAAATGAATTTTGATAACACAGGAGACGACTGATGAGCACTGAAATTCAAAATCAAGCCGAGAGCATTTCACTCGAAAAGGTCACCGCCGCTATCGAGGCGATACTGTACGCCGCGGGACATCCCGTTGAATATTCCAAGCTCTCCGAGGTGCTCGGTCTTTCGGTTCACGACGTGAAAAATATTATCGAGGCGATGAGCACCGAATACAATTCTGAAAAATCGAAGCGTGGCATCATGCTTCTCTCATACCCCGAGTCCTGCCAATTCGCGACCAAGGAGGAGTTTCTTCCCTACATACGCGAGGCGCTTGGCATTAAGCGCGGCGGAAACCTTTCGGCATCGACGATGGAGGCGCTTGCCGTCGTTGCTTACAATCAGCCCGTGACCCGCGCGTACGTTGACGCGGTGCGCGGCGTTGACTCCTCTTACGCGATGACCTCACTTATCGACAAGGGGCTTATCGAGTCGCTTGCCCGTCTTGACGCGCCCGGTCGCCCGATGCTTTATACTACGACCGAGAAGTTTTTGCGCGTCTTTGGCTTGAGGTCGCTTGAGGATCTTCCCAAGACCGAGCTTTCTCCCAGCGATGCTTCCGCCCCCGAGGCTATGGCGGTCGAGGAGGTCGGATTCACCGCGGGGCTTGCGGCAATCGCCGAGGACTCTGAGGAATAATTATAAATTTGAATTTTGCAGAAAGGAGTGATAGGTACGGATATTTTCTGGATTGTTTTTGCCGCGATCGTCGCGTTATTCGTGGCATTATTCACCATACGCGTAAGGGTCGATCTTGAGATGGCGGATGAGCTGAAGCTCTCGGTTCTGGCGTTTGGCGTAAGGATAGGAATTTTGCCCAAGAAGCCTAAAAAATACAATATCCGCGACTATTCGCTCAAAAAGATCGCAAAACGCGATCGAAAGGCCGAAAAGAAGGCCGCTAAAAAGGCTGAGGCGGCAAAAAAGAAGGCTGAGGCCAAGAAGCAAAAGAAGGAGCAGGAGGCAAAGCTGACCAAAGCCGAAAAGAAGGCGATCAAGGCGCAAAAGCGCGCAAAGATGCCGCCCGTTCCCGATATGATACCCCTGTTTTTGCAGGTTTTAAAGACATTCTTCTCGGGATTCCTCGGAAAATTTCATTTCCGAGTTATGCGGATCAAGATCGGAGTCGGATCTGCCGACGCCGCTACCACCGCTATGATATACAGCGGTATCTGCACGGCGATGAAGCCTGTATTCAAGTTTTTGGACAAGCATTCAAATCTGCACGGAATGAAGACCGCGGAGATCGACGTATATCCCGACTTTCTTTCGGATTCGATCACAGCCGACGTAAAGATGAGCTTTTCAATGAGCATCGGCGGACTTTTGGGCGTGGTATTTAAGACTGCGTTCAAGTTCTTATTCGGTTGGATCAAGATAACGCCGAAATCGACGTCAAATCTGCCTTCAAAAGCATCCGAGACAAGCAACAAGACCTCGGGCAGTACAACCAACGAGCCAAAAAAGGCTTGATGATCAAGGACTTTTCCGCGAGATATCGCGGTAAATATAAAACAATTAACAACATATATACGAAAGGATCTTATCATGGCATCTGAAAACAAACTTCAAGGCGTAGTACAGACAACTCTTTCTGAAATCCGCAATCTTATCGACGCTGATACCGTAATGGGTACTCCCGTTGAGACCTCCTCGGGCACAACTCTTATCCCGATCTCCAAGGTTACTGTCGGATACGCTACCGGCGGCATGGATTTCAACGACAAGAACGGCGCGCAGGGCAAGCCCCAGAACTTCGGAGCAGGTGGCGGCACGGGTATTTCCGTACAGCCTATCGGTATTCTCTGCATCTCCAAGGATGGCGCAGTCGAGCTCATTAACATAGGCGTCAAGAACCCCTCCGATCCCGTTGAGCAGCTTTCCGATATTATCGATCGCGCCCCCGAGATCATCGCAAAGATCAAGGCGCTCTTCGCGAAGGACAACGCTGCGGAGACCGAGGACGAGGAGCAAGCCGAGGCATAATGCTCCCACAGAGCTGAATTTGCGCTCAATTTCAGAATAAATATTTTTCCGGACAAATATAATGCTTGTAAGTAAGCTTGGTTTGTCCGGAGGGATATTTATGTCTTTTTTCAAAATAAAGAAGCTTTTATCGAACGCCGCCCGTACCGTGACGGCGATATTGTTATGTTTGACGGCGCTTACAGGGTGCTCCCTGCCCGTCTCACAGCCTGACCGTATCGACTCTCCGTCCGGCGTGGTTTTCGAGGGCTTTGAGCCTGTCAGCCTTCCCGATGGGATATCTGCTCGCGCGGCAGTGCTTATCGAGGCATCTACGGGCAGGGTCATTTGCTCAAAAAATGCCGATCAGCGTTTACCGATGGCGTCGACGACCAAAATAATGACCGCGCTTGTGGCGATCGAGAGCTGCGATATTGACACGGTGATCACCGTATCGCCCGAGGCGGTGGGCGTTGAGGGCTCGTCGATATATCTCTTTGCGGGTGAAAGGCTCTCTCTTGAGGATCTGCTTTACGCGATGCTGCTTGAGTCGGCAAACGACGCCGCCGCTGCGATCGCGATCGCGGTGGGAGGAAGCATCGACGGCTTTGCCGAGATGATGAATGCTAAAGCGTGCGAGCTGGGGCTTACGGATACACATTTTACAAATCCTCACGGTCTTGATTCGACCGAGCACTACACTACCGCATCGGAGCTTGCAAGGATCGCGTCTGCCGCGATGAAAAACGAGATCTTTCGGACTATCGTTTCGACTCGCAAGAGAACGATACCGCAAGGCAACGGAGAGGGCGCGCGCGTGCTTTTCAATCACAACAAGCTACTTAGCGGCTACGAGGGTGCTATCGGCATCAAAACGGGCTACACGAAGCTGAGCGGTCGGTGTCTTGTCAGCGCGGCGAAGCGCGACGGGGTCGAGCTTATTGCGGTCACTCTCTCTGCGCCAAACGATTGGAACGATCACAAGACCATGCTTGACTTCGGCTTTTCGCTCTACGAATCGCGGACTCTTTGCCTCGAGGGCGAATTCCTACACGTTATGCCCGTGATGAGCGGCAATGCGGACTACGTTATCCTGAAAAACGTGGAAGCGGTTACTCTGACGTTGCCGAAAGGGGCTTCGCAAATCGAGTGCGTGGTTGAGCTTCCTTCATTTATATATGCACCTGTTGCCGAGAGCGAGCAGGTTGGCAGTCTCGTTTACTCGATCGACGGTAAAACGATTGCCGAGGTGCCGATAGTAGCCGCCTATTCGGTGGATAAAGCTACTTACAAAAAAAGCATTTTCGAGAGATTGGCTTCTCTCTTTGACCGATGACGGTCACTACAAAAAGGGTACGGATATGGAAAAAATCAGGCTTTCTAAATATTTTACCGATTGCGGTGTGATGTCTCGCCGCGCCGCCGAGGAGGAGATCAGAGGTGGCAAGGTTACGGTCAACGGGCATATTGCCGAGCTTGGCGAAAAGATCGATCCCGAGGTCGACGAGGTGATCTACAAGGGAAAAAAAATCGTCGCTCCTTCCGGAGAGAAGATCTGCATTATGCTCAACAAGCCGCGCGGTATCGTCTGCACTGCGGCTGACGAAAAAGGCAGGAGGAACGTGACCGAGCTCTGCCGCGATGTCAAGGATGTCGAGGGCAAGCGCGTGAGACTCTACCCTATCGGACGACTTGACATGGATTCGGACGGACTTTTGCTCCTCACCAACGATGGCGAGCTTGCCAACAAGCTAACTCATCCGCGGCACTCGGTGCCCAAAATTTATCACGTTACGCTAAAGGGCGCTTTTGACGGCGACGCGCTCAGGGTGCTCGGCGAGCCGATAGATCTTGACGGTCGGCTTACGATGAGAGTCAAGGTGCGTAAGGTCGGCGGAGATGAAACCGTGACTGTGGCGGAATTTGAGCTTTTCGAAGGACGAAACCGTCAGATAAGACGGATGTGCGAGGCGCACGGGGTCAAGATCGAGCGACTGCAAAGGGTTGCTATTGGAAAGCTGAAGCTTGGCACACTTGAGGTCGGCAAATGGCGAAGGCTTGATAAAAACGAGATAGAATATCTGAAAGCGATACCGTGAGGTGTCGCTTTTGAGACTCTTGAAAAAGCTGTTCTACCGCAAGCGGAGAAAAAGCAGAGGCAGAAAGCGGAATAAAAAAGCTCAGAAAAAAGATAAGCACAAGAATTTCATCGAGAAATTCTTGTGCTTGCTTGCTTTTTCCGTTCTTACACTCTGGCGTACCCTCGTACGCCGACGAATGTAAGAACGAAAAATATACCTACCTTTTTCGAGGTCTCCCAGCGTGTCGAGAAAATCTCGACACGCTGAAAGCGATACCGTGAGGTGTCGCTTTTTCTTTTTTCGCTGATTGTCGGGAAATGACGTTTTTTATGTTATTTTGCGGTCGGTTTTTTCGGCTTTTTTCTTGCTTTTTCGACACGGTTTTAGCTTTTGCTCTCTTTTTTCGTTACAAAAGACAATTTTGGTTGGAAAATTTTGGTAATTTCGACCATTGGAAATTTTTGGGAATATATTGCATTTTCTCCTAATTTATGGTAAAATTATACTGTAATCAATAACTTAATTTTATCGGAGGATACAGAAAAATGGAATACACAACAAAAATACTGATCGCTGACGAAAATGCGTCACAACGCGCGCTCTTAAAGGACTGTTTTTTGCACGCAGGCTGCCGATATATAGAGGAGGCTGTCAACGGAGAGGATGCCTTGACGAAGATAGGGCGGATCCATCCCGATCTTGTCGTGATCGACATCTGGATGTCAAAGGTCGACGGGCTCAGCGTGGTCCGCAGCGCGAAGGCGCTTTCCTACGGACAAGACAAGCCGCCCGTTATTATCATGACCTCGCCGATCTCGAATCAAAATATTTTCGTGCAGGCGCTTCAGTCGGGCGCGGAGCTGTGTCTGATCAAGCCGATCAATCAGTCAAATCTCATTGAATACGCCGAGAATATGCTCAAAAATCGCAATTCAAAGGGCGAGGGCGCGGACAGTCAGTCCCACGACGACAGCACGCCCGATATTGAAGCACAGGTCACGCGCATTATTCATCAGATCGGTGTGCCCGCGCACATCAAGGGCTATCAGTATCTTCGCACGGCTATTCTGCTGACGGTCAAGGACTCCGATATTATCAACTCGGTAACGAAGGTTCTCTACCCTTCCGTCGCAAAGAAATACCAGACTACCACCTCTCGTGTCGAGCGCGCCATCAGACACGCCATCGAGGTCGCGTGGGACAGAGGTGACGTGGATACGTTGAATAGTTATTTTGGGTATACTATTCAGAACAACCGCGGAAAGCCCACGAATAGCGAATTTATTGCGATGATTGCGGATAATCTCAGACTTAAATACAAATTGTATTAAAAAAGAGGGTGTAACACCGTCAGCTAAAAAATAGCCGTAGTGGGGTCAAAGCCCCTTGGTGTACACCTTCTAATAGCATTATACAACAAAAGAAAGAAAATGTCAACCCTCATGACGACCAATACCGAGTTTATTGCGATGATTGCGGATAATCTGAGGCTGAAGTATAAGTTGTACTGATAAAATCAATAGTTACGGGGCATCGAGGACGTCGCCCCCTACGATAAAGAGCAACGTTGATCTGATAGAGACTGGCTCTGCTAAAGTAGGGGGCGACGTCCTCGGCGCCCCGCTGTTTTTTTATTTCTTGCCAAAAATTATCTTTCATATTGATTTTCGTTGATTTTTGTGTTACAATAATTATGATGAGGCAGAAATTCATCGAATTCAGCCTATATGGGAGGATTTGCTATGGCACAGACCACTATCGGAATTCTTTACGATTTTGACAAGACCCTTTGCACTACCGATATGCAGGAATATGATTTTATCAAAAATCTCGGCATGACGTCGGACGAATTTTGGGGCGAGGCCGCCGAGATAACGTCCAAATACGAGGTTGAAAAGATACTTTCGTATATGCTCGTTATGATCAAGCAGTGCAAAAAGCGCGGTATCCCCTTGACCGAGGAATATCTCAAGCAGTGCGGCGAGCACGTTGAGCTTTTTGACGGAGTACTTACCTGGTTTGACAGAATCAACTCCTACGGAGAGTCCTTGGGAGTCAAGATCGAGCATTATATCATTTCGTCGGGTACTTACGAGATAATTCAGGGTACTCCTATCGCGAAGTATTTCAAGCGTATTTACGCCTGCAAATATATGTATGACGAGAACGGCGAGGCGGCATGGCCTGCGCTTGCAATCAACTACACACTTAAAACCCAGTACATTTACCGAATCTCCAAAGGTATTTTGGACGTTACCGACGACTACAATCTCAACCGTCTGCAAGACGAGAGTCTGCGCCGCATAGCGTATCACAATATGATATACATCGGCGACGGAATGACCGATATTCCCTGCATGAAGCTGGTCAAGGAGCGCGGCGGCAAGTCGATCGCGCTTTATCCCTACGGTCACGACGAAAACGTCAAGCCGCTCGTCGAGGATGCACGAATCAACTACGTTTGCGCGGCTGACTACTCCCCCGATTCCCCGCTTGAGAAGATCGTTAAGCTTATGATCGAAAAGATGGCGGTGCTTGAGCGCCTTAAGGCTCAGGAGATCGCTCAGCTTTCGCAGTATAAGCAGGTCATTGAGGAGAAATAAGTCATTTTCGAAGCATTCCGCGATATTGCGAGAATAACAAAAGGCTACTTATCAAAGGCCCTGTCGACTGTTATCTAAATATAATCACACCGCCGCGTTCTAATGAGCGCGGCGGTGTTTGCATTAACTATTTCCTGTTCCCTTTTTGAAAGGTTTTGAAAAGGAGGGGGCGCGGGGGAGGAGAAATTTTTCCCTTGAAAAGTTTCTCCTCCCCCACATATTATATTATCTAATTAAATCAATCCCGTATTTACGAAGCTATACTTATCGGTATAGTAGCCTGTCTGGAAGTTGTTCCAGATGCAACGCTCCTTATAGAAGTGCGCGGGAGCGACCGCGAGGAGCTCGCCTGCGGCGTGGTGGTGCGGGCCGAGGAGGTTGCGCAGGTTATTGACCAGCGTCAGCTCGACGGTGTTCTCGCCGACCGTGAGGTATTCGGAGAGGTCGACCTCATAGGGTGCCCACATTACAGTATCAAGCTTCTTGCCGTTCACCTTGATACGAACCGCATTTACTCCGTTCTTGACGAACGCGAGCTTATAGTCGGTGCTATCGAGGTTGAACCTGCGGCTGACGGTCAGCTCGCCCGAGAAGAAGGTATAGCCGTTCTGCTCGAGGTTCTTAAGAGTGACCTCTGCTTCAGGTTTAACTACTGTAAAGCCGCCGTCGCAGAAGTAGGCGTTGTTGGGGATAGGCTCGAATGCGCTCTCGCACTTGACTGCAAAGTCTCCGACGAGATACATCGACTCGATCTCCATATCGTAGGTCAGCTTATTCTTTTCGGACTCGAAGATCTTGGCGTTTTCGATATTCTTGTAGGTCTGCTCGGACTGAACTATGGTTGCTTCAAGCTCGATGGTGTTCTCGCCTACCTTGGCATATTTCTGAATGTCGAGCATTCTGAACGCCTGATCGCGGAAGCTGCCGCAATCGGTCTTGTCGATCTCGACACCGTTGACCTTGATCTTAAAGATCTCGGGGGTCTCGCAAGCGAGGTAGAGCTTATCCGAGATGTATTCCATATTCACCGTGAACCTGCAAAGGACGTCGACTGCGCGCTTAAGATCGGTGGTTCTCGGGAGAATGTTGAGGACGTAGCCGTTCTCCTCCTGAAGCTCGCCGTCGAACCAATAGTCGCACTTATCAAGCGTGAGGGAGTTGTAGGTGCAATTCTCTACCGTCCACTTGCCGCTGATATCGAGAGCCTTCAGCTCTTTCTCTGCCTTTTTGGGCGAGCAGGGCGTGCCGTCGTCGATAACGAGCAGGCTTCCGTAGGGTGCGAAGGTATATTCGCCGCAGAAGTCGATCTTCTCGCCCGTCGCGATGTCGATCGCGTAGCTTCCGCGAGAGATGGTTGCCTTTTCTTCGGTATCGTTGGAGTTGACGAAGTAATGCGCGGTGCAGTCACCGAGGTCACGCCAGGTGTACGTGATCTTTTCGTTATCAATTACCGTGTTGGGCGCGAGCTGATCCACAGTGGTTATGATACCGCCGTTTGCCTTGAACTCTGCAAGCAGCTTTTCGGTGTTCTCCATAAACGCGATATGCTCGGGGATAACTACGGTCGTATACGCCATATTGCCGATGATGAGCTTGTTGCCCTCGACTCTGCCGTGTCTTTCCATCATGATCTCGTCGCCGAGGTGGAAAGGAATGTGCTTTGCCTCAAGCGCAAGGGTCGTGCCGACGAGAGCGCCGTTGTAATATTCGATATCCTTGCCGTTGGTGTAGAGGTTGTTGCCGCAGTTGAAGCATACCCAGGCCGACGTCATATTGTGAAGCACGAGGGTGTCAAACTTGATCTCGCCCTCGGCAAGTATCATACCAACGCGCGACATAGCGTCATTGAAGACCTTGTAGTCTGCCCACCAGGGCTGCTGTATGTACATTGCGGGGGGATAGTCTCTCTTACGGATTCCTCTGTTGGAGTATCCCTCGAGGTGCTGACACATAAGGTTTATGCCGCGGACCATCATCCACTCGTAGTTTCTCTTGAGCTCGTCGTGGCCTACGTTATGTCCGCAGAGCGCGAAGGTCTCGGAGAGGATCTGCTTCTTGCCCGTCTGTGCCGCCGCGCTGGCAAGCTGATGATGGGTAAGGCAGGGGTAGATAGGTCTGCAGAGCCAGTCCATGCCGGGAATGTGGAAATACTCGTAGTGAGGCATGCAGGCACCGTTGGAAACAAGCTGATAGAACAAGGTTTCCTCAAGAACGAGGTGGCCTGTGAGCTTGAGTCCGTGATCCTCACACCAGTCGTAGATCTGCTTCATAAAGTTCTTCGAGAAGAGCTCGGTTACCATCCTCCAGAACTTGATACGGACGGTCTCAAAGCCTTCTTCCTCGTAGAAAAGCTTGGCAAGAACGGCACAAAGATCCTCGCCGTAGGCAAGCTTATACTGCTCGGGCATGGTCAGGCTCCACGGAATTCCGTTACGCGAGATCTGAGGCTCGTCGGTGAAAAATCCGTCAAAGCTCTTGCCGTACTTTTCGTAGTAGGGGACGTAGATTTCATTTATAAAATCCGCGATGACCTCGCCGTCAAGCGTGTCAACGTAGAAGGGATTGACCTCGTAGAAGAAGCAATATTTGTCGTTCTCGGCGATGATACGGTGCTCGGGTATCGCGCTTCTGTCGGCATCTGCGGGCTGTACGCGCAGATACTTCTGCCAGAATTTCTCTCCCTTGCCGTTGACACGTCCGCCGCCGAAGCCCGAGGGCCAGCCGTTTTCGTCGTATGCCCAGGCGTGCATTCCGCGCTTGTTGCACTCGTCGATGCAAGCACCGACGTTTTCAAACCATTCCTCGCCCATATACTCGGTCTGCAGACCTCCGCGGGCGTGCATAAAATATCCTCCCATTCCCGCTTCGTCCATAAGGGCGGTCTGGCGGAGGGATTCCGCGACGTTAAGCTTTTCGTTCCATGACCAGAACGGCACGGGACGGTATTTTTTGTCAATGTTTTTGAAATCCATGATTTGCTCCTTTATTCGAGGTTAGATTTTCTTTTTTGTGAGCGAAAATGCGGTAAAATTACATCTCCGCACTTCCTCTTTAATTATAAAATGAAAAGCGGCTTTTGTCAATGACTTTAAGGCAAATTATACCTAAAATTTCATCGCACAGCCGCTTTTTTTATTTATTTTTTCAGTGCTAAGTCAACTATTTTGCAGCAGAGCTTTCCGTAGCTGATCCCGACCGCCGCCGCCATCTGCGGAAGCAGGCTTGTTGGGGTCATTCCCGGGAGTGTGTTTGCCTCGAGACACCAGGGTCTGCCGTCCTTGTCAACTATGTAGTCGAAGCGCGAATATCCCGACAGTCTGAGCGCGTCAAACGCAAGTCTTGTTTGCTCGGCAAGGACCGACATAAGACTGTCGTCGATAGGTGCGGGGCAAAGCTCGACCGTTTTGCCCGCCTGATATTTGTTTGTGTAGTCGTAAAAGCCCTCGGTGGGGATTATTTCAACGGCGGGAAGCACCTCTCCGTCGAGGATTCCGACTGTAAATTCCCTTCCGTTGATCTTTTTCTCGATAAGTATACTATCCTCGTATTTTTCGGCTTCCTTAAGCGCATTTTCGAGCTCTGCTCGGGTTTCGGGGATAGAAATACCGACACTTGAGCCGCAACAGCAGGGCTTGACGACACAGGGGTATCCGATCCTCTGCTCGATCTCGTCAATATCGGCCTGCTTTGCCGAAACATGCATCCATTCGGGCGTATTCACACCTGCGCCGACGAACATTTTTTTGGAAATGTCCTTATCCATCGCCAAAAGGCTTCCGACGTAGCACGAGCCCGTATATTTGATGCCGTAGCTGTCGAGCGTTGCCTGAAGCTGACCGTTCTCTCCCATAGCTCCGTGGAGTGCCATAAAGACCACGTCCGCCGCGCGACAGAGGTCGATAATCCCCTTGCCTATCAAGGCATCTCCGTTGCCGCTGCTCGCCTTGAGCGCATCAAGATCGGGAACGCTGTGTGTGACCTTATGTATCGGCTTTTTTTCTTTATTGAAAAGGCTTTTTGTGTCATTCGCGCCATCTATTCCGAGGTAGACGTCGGCAAGGCAGACATTATGCCCCTCGCCGATGAGCGCGTTTGCTATGAGGCTGCCCGACGTGAGCGACACGTCTCTTTCGGGCGAATAACCGCCCGCCAAAACTGCTATATTCATACTTATGCTCCGTTTTTACTTTTTAAAATTCACGTTATTCTGCGCAGGATGGCCACGCGGTCGCATCCGCCGAGGTCCTTTTTGATCTCGCAGGAGAATCCTGCCGCGTCGGCGATTTTCTTCAGGTCATCTGCCTGATCGTAACCGATCTCAAAGATAAAAATGCCGTTTTTGTCGAGATTTTTCGCAAAATTATTCACTATCGCGCGATAGAAGATAAGACCGTCCTCACCGCCGTCAAGCGCGGCGCGCGGCTCTTGTCTGACCTCGGCTTCAAGAGTGTCGATGACCTCTGTTCTGATATACGGGGGATTGGAGATTATCGCGGCGTATTTTTTGTCTCCGAGCAGGTCTGGAGAGAGCACGTCGCCAAGAATTCCCGAAAATCGCTCCGAGACCTTGTTCCTCGCGGCGTTTTTCTTTGCGATCTCAAGAGTTTTCGGGTAGAGCTCGTAGGCATCCGCCCTTGTGTCTGCCCTCAGATCGAGGACCGATACCGCTATGCACCCACTTCCCGTGCAGAGATCGGCAAAGCTTGCGTTTTGGGGCAGTTGCTTTACTGCGGTCTCGACCGTAAGCTCGGTGTCGGGTCTTGGAACGAGGCAATTTTCATTGACCTCAAACTCGCATCGGCAAAACCACCATTTCCCGATAAGATATTGCAGAGGATAGCGGGCGCATCTTTTTTCGACCGCCTCGGCAAGACAGGGGGAATCGTAGCTCTTATCCTCGGAATATTCTCCGCAGAGCTCCTCGATGAGCAGCTTGGTCTCGACGTAGTCGTTCTCTATTCCGCTCTCTCTGAGTCTGGCTCTTATTTCGTTTGCCTTCATTCTCTATCCTCCCTTCTCTAACACTACTATATAGTATAGCAGATATTTAAGTTTTTGGAAAGGGGTTTTGCAAATTTTTTCGGTGAGTTTCAGGAAAAAAAGTGCGAACGCGGTTGCGTTCGCACTTTCTCTATTAAAGTCTTTCTGCCATATAGTATATGAATCTTTCGGTATCGTCCCAGCCAAGACAAGCATCGGTAATCGACTTGCCGTAGATGCCTTCGCCGATCTTCTGGTTGCCCTCCTCGATATAGCTCTCGATCATAAAGCCCTTGAAGATCCCCGCAATCTCGGGATTGAGCGCACAGGAATGAAGGACCTCCTTCGCTATTCTCACCTGCTCCTTATACTTCTTGCCCGAATTTGCATGGTTACAGTCGACGATGAGCGCGGGATTGACGAGCGCTCTCTTATCATATTCCTTGCACAAATGCTCGATGTCCTCGTAATGATAGTTTGGCAGAGATTCGCCGTGCTTATTTACGTATCCGCGCAATATTGCGTGGGCGTAGGGGTTGCCCGACGACTTGACCTCCCAGCCGCGATAGAGGAAGGTGTGTGGATGCTGTGCCGCCATTATCGAGTTGAGCATGACCGAAATGTCACCGCCGGTGGGATTTTTCATTCCAACGGGGATCTCGATTCCGCTCGACACGAGTCTGTGCTGCTGATTTTCAACCGAGCGCGCGCCGATGGCGACGTAGGAAAGCAGATCGTAAAGGTACTGGTAGTTCTCGGGATATAGCATCTCGTCGGCGGTGAACATTCCCGTCTGCTCGATAACTCTCTTGTGGAGATGTCTGATCGCGATAATGCCCGCGAGCATATCCGAATCCTTATTGGGATCGGGCTGGTGGAGCATTCCCTTATATCCGTCGCCCGTGGTTCTCGGCTTATTGGTATAGACTCGGGGGATAACTACTATCTTATCCGACACCTTTTCGCTGACGCGCGCGAGTCGGGTAACGTAGTCCATTACCGAATCCTCGTTGTCTGCCGAGCAAGGACCGATAACGAGCAGCTTTTTGCTTGATTCTCCACTGAAGATCTTGGCGACCTCGCGGTCAAATTCTGTTTTTTTATTTACACACTCGGCGCTGAGGGGATATTGCTCTCTTATCTCCTTGGGCAGAGGTAGCTTTCTTACGAATTCCATATTTTTCTCCAAAAATGTGGCGTTTTTGTCAAACGCGACGTACTTATGATCCCGTATTTTAACACCAATATATGAACTGCATATTAATGTGAGCGGTTAAATTGCAAAAAACATCAAAAATCGCAGTCAA
This sequence comes from Clostridia bacterium, assembly GCA_017483305.1. Classification (GTDB taxonomy): domain Bacteria; phylum Bacillota; class Clostridia; order Oscillospirales; family CAG-272; genus SVTX01. The sequence continues at coordinate 62,489 of JAFULC010000052.1, forward strand.
GCAAGGAAAATTCGTCGTGATATTTAAAAAAAGCGGTGCTTATACGTATTGACATCGATTGGATTTTGTGATAGAATTTATCTGTAGATCTTACGAAAGGAAGTCCCAAAATGATATACAAGCACATAAGTCACGCTGAGCAATTTCCCGATTCGAGAATTGAGGCGTACATTCACGATTATCACGACGAGCTTACCATTGGAAAAAGAAAGGCAATAGTCGTCTGTCCCGGAGGCGGATACGGATTTTTGTCGGAAAGAGAGGCTGAGCCGATAGCCCTGCAGTATTTTGCGGCGGGACTTAACGTTTTCGTGCTCCGCTATTCTATCCTTCAGAATGCGGCAAACAACTATTCTCCTCTCATCGAGGCTTGTCTTGCAATCAAATACATCCGCGAGCACTGCGACGAGCTTTACGTCGATCCCGATCACGTTTCTATAATCGGTTTTTCAGCAGGAGGTCATCTTGCCGCATGGACGGGCTGTGCGTGGCACTCCCCCGAGGTCGTGGCGCATCTTGGCGGCGTAGATCCGATCATCTGTAAGCCTACCTCAACCATTCTTTGCTACGCCGTACTGACCAGCGATCCCCGATACAGACACACCGGCTCCATTTGGGTGCTTAACGGTATGCCTGTCGAGTCCGACGTCTTCCCCAAGGACGAGAACGGAATGGTGCTTGACGAGGAGGGCATGTCCCGTTTTTCGCCCGAAAGCATGGTGGACGAAAGGACCTCCCCCGCGTTTCTCTGGCACACTGTACAGGATGATTGCGTAAACGTTCAGAATTCCCTGATCTATTCAAGCAAGCTTCACCAATACAAGATACCTTTTGAAATGCATATTTACAACAATGGTCCTCACGGCATGTCCCTTTGCAACAAGGAGACCTGGTCTCAAAGAGACGATCTTGTCGATCCCTATGCAGCAGATTGGCTTCGTATGTCGATCCACTGGCTGCTTGAATGCCCCTTTGAAAAGAAATAAAACAGAGCACCGCGCGAAAAAACGCGCGGTGCTTTTTGTTATTCTTCGATTTTTGCCTTTTGTGTCAGGACAGAGCGGAAGAATTCGCAATCAAATTTTGCCTTTCGGTCGTATGCATAGAAGCCGTTCTGCTCCTGCTCGACATCGGTCAGCTGAGTGTAGCAAAGTCCACCCATCTTCGAATTAAAGAGCAAAGCCTCGGTAAGACCCTTGAAGCGAGCCTTGAACTCCTCCTCGGTTTCGGGCGGTAGACCGTAGCCCCAACCGTCCGACACGCCGTTTTCAAACCAGAAGATGCCTCCGTATTCGCTGACGAAGGTAGGAGTCGACCAATAATC
>JAFULC010000053.1 GCA_017483305.1 Clostridia bacterium
CCATTAAAGTAGACGTGGGCTTTGTGGATACACGTTTGACACAAATGGATATCACGGGTCAAGAGATCCTTACCGCAGATAAGGTTTCTCTCCGCATCAATTTTGTCTGCAACTATCGCGTGACCGACTACGTCAAGATTCTGACCGAAATCGATGATTTCGCAGAACAAATGCACGTGGCGGCACAGCTTGCTTTGCGTGAATACGTAGGCAAATACAAGCTGGATGAGATCCTTGAAAACAAGGATCAGATGTCCGAGTTTGTATTCGGCAAGCTGAAAGCCAAGGAAAAGGATCTGTTTGTTGAAATCACGGATGCCGGCGTCAAGGATATCATTCTTCCCGGCGAAATCCGAGAGATCATGAACACCGTCCTTGTTGCCGAAAAGCGTGCACAGGCGAATGTCATTACGCGTCGTGAGGAGGTTGCATCCACCCGCTCTCTTTTGAACACGGCAAAGCTGATGGATGAGAATCAGACTCTTTACAAGCTCAAGGAGTTAGAATACGTTGAGCGCATTTGCGAGAACGTAGGCAACATTTCCTTGAACGGTAATGGCAATATTCTTGGTCAGCTTACCGCAATTTTAAACGGTAACAACGCCTAAATCCTTTATATGGTCGGGCGCGTTGTAACCATATAACTACAATATAGCCCGACCGTACATCATGAAAGGAGATTAACATGATAGAGATAATTGGACAATTTAACACCGCAAAGTGCTTTGCCTCCACCCTTGAGGATGGTGCGCGTGAGCAAATCAAGGCGGTATGCGATACCGAGGCATTTTCGTCCTCAAAGATAAGAATTATGCCCGACGTTCACGCGGGCAGGGGTTGTACCATCGGTACAACTATGACCATCACCGACAAGATCGTTCCCTCGATGGTCGGTGTGGATATCGGTTGCGGAATGTACACCGTGTATCTCGGCAACATTGATATTGATTTTGAGAAGGTGGATGAGGCAGCTCACTTCATCCCCTGCGGCAGAAACGTTTGGGATGGTAGACAGGAGAGATTTGACCTCACACAGCTCCGTTGCTACAGATACCTCAAGGATTCCAAGAGACTTGAGAGATCACTCGGAACGCTTGGCGGAGGTAATCACTTCATAGAGATTGACGTAGACGAGAATGGCGGCAAATACCTTGTGATCCACTCGGGAAGCCGTAATCTGGGTACACAGGTTGCGGAGTATTACCAGCAGATCGCCGTAGACTTAAACATGGGCAAGGAGGAGTATTTCAGAAAGCGCGAGGAGATCATCCGCACCTACAAGGAGCAGGGAAGAAGAGGGGAAATTCAAGCAACCCTCAAGACCCTTGAAAAGGAGTGGGAAGCCAAGGAGCCCACGCTCCCCCACGACCTTTGCTTCCTCTACGATTCCTTTATGGAGGATTACCTGCATGATGTGGATATCTGTCAGAGGTTCGCGCAGAGAAACCGTGCAAAAATGGCAGAGATCCTTCTGGAGCGTTGCGGATGGACTGCTGTAGAGACCTTCCAAACTATTCACAACTATATAGACGTGAATGAGATGATCCTCCGCAAGGGCGCAGTTTCTGCAAAGGCGGGCGAGAAGCTGCTCATTCCCATCAATATGCGCGACGGCTCGCTTATTTGCATTGGCAAGGGGAATGAAGATTGGAACTGCTCTGCACCTCACGGCGCGGGTCGTCTGATGTCCCGTTCCACCGCCTTTGAGCGTCTTACCATGGCAGAGTACGAGAAGCAGATGGCGGGTATTTACTCCACCTGCGTTGTGCTCGATACCCTTGACGAGTCACCTATGGCGTATAAGAGCATGGACGAGATCGTCGAGAACATCGAGCCTACCGCAGAAATCGTTTGCAGAATCAAGCCTATTTACAACTTCAAGGCGGCAGAGTGATGTATAACTGCCAAAGGTGATGATGCTTCTCCTTTTTCGAGCAGCTGCAAAGCGGGCTCTTTCTGTCCCTCACTATCCCTAATTTCCGCAATTTTTGGCCAATTAGTGACCACTTTATTGCCCTTTCCGAGAAAAATGCACGGCTTTCGCAAGGCCAAAGGGATGGGCGGTCACTATTGCTTACCGCATATCTTTGAAATTATTATAGCAAAAAATTTTAAGGATTTCAAGAGTTCCCCGATGTGCTGACAAACACAGAAATCAAAGTCGCCGAGAGCGACCAATTACAGTTTCTCTCGGCGGTTTTACTATTTAATTTTTTACAACGCAAACAGCTGGCTTTTCTTTACTATCTACTGTTTTCAACCATCCTATATCAAACAAAGCGTTCACAAGGTTTTCAATAGAATTGAAACGGTAGACAAATGCACCGACATACTCTGCAGTTTTACGAATATGCGTAGGAGCAAGGTCAGCTGTTATACTGCCTGCGAGCTCAGAAGTCTTACGGTTAAGTTCCGACAAAATAGATATACATTCGTTGAGCTTTTTTCTGAGTTCGTCATACTCTTCATTCGTCCAAACAGCAAAGTTTGCATTGCCATTCTTTGCGTATCCAAGATCGCTAAGAATTTTCTGCCACTCCATCGGCAAATACTCATAGCAATCCACCGCAGTACAAACTACAGGGTCTGTCATATGACCTTCAAAATGTTGGGCGTTCAGTGTTTGCCGGAAGTTCATTGCAATTACACTTCCGCGGTTATCGTTTGATGGACATCCGTTGTAAATGCCTTGTATGCCTCTCGGAAGTTTTTCTCCGATAACATTTTCCGTGCTTCTGCCCCAAATAATACCGTGTCCGCCGCCTCCGTTCACAAGGGAATACGGACCATCCTTAGGCAATTCACCATAATTTTTTTCAAGATCGTTTTCGGTATCAATCAATGAATAATGTAAGCACAAAAGAATCTTTTGCCAATGCGCGAGATTTGTATTTGCAAATCTGCTTCCAAAGCGTACATCAAATTCATCAGCAACAGCAACAATCTTTTGAGCGCTGTCCTCTGTAAGCTCTTTCAGCTTCCCATCAATCGTTTTCGTACAATCAAGTGTGAAAATCGGAATATTGGTCAGATACCTTCCGTTGTTGCAAACGAGATACTGACGGTCAACCAGCAATTTGATTTCGTCCTCAAGGTACGGAAGCGCAACCCCAAGCTCTATACTGATTTCTTGAATTGTTACCGGACTATAATA
>JAFULC010000054.1 GCA_017483305.1 Clostridia bacterium
TTTCTGATGCTATACGATATTTAGAATCTTCGTATATGTCGGCAATATTGATAGGAAAAGATTTTTCACTTATCAAAGAAGAACCTGAAAAAGGCGGTGCAAAATACTTTATCTTAAGGGTTAATTAAAATATACCTTTTGAAGTCTTGACCCATGTTGAGAGTGTCGTTTGTCTCACACGAAAGTAAGCCAACCTCAAAACGGTCATTTACAGCAGTTTAGTATAGCAATCGAAAGGAAAAAATATGATTTCTGAGCAAAGAAGCAAATATAAATCCTGGAGCAATTTAAAAAAGCAGATGGAGGATCTGCTTTGTGATGCCCTTAAAGACAAAATATCTTACTTCTATACAAGCTACCACGAGGTGCATAACGCTTATGGCAGAGCCGCCATCAAATATTGCAAAAAAGAAATTGTCGCGTTTTCGTGGTCGCAGATGTACGAGCAGGAAAGCGACGTGTCTGAGCTTTTCCTTGAAGGGAAGGATATTTCCTACGACAATTTAGAAAAAGAGAAGTGGATGCCCGAATGTAAATTGTGTGAGGGTGATTTCATAAATTCTTTGACAATCTACCTTAAAACCGATATTGCATCATCCCTTAACTCTGATAACTACATTTTGCGCGTTCTTGCATATTTGGATAGAAGAGTTGGCAAAAGAACGCTGATAAAAATCAAGGACGATGTAGAAAAACTGCCCGAGTGGGTAAAGCAGTTTTATCGTATTCGATGCGAAGCCGAAGGACTTTAAAATATACTTTTGGAGTTTTCACCCCCGTTTTTGACCGATTTTGAGACATTTTAAAGTCTTGCCCTACGTGAAATTTCACCGTTTTTGAAAGGAAAACGAAAATGACTCCCATAAAAATCAAACGATTTCACCGTGTACCGATTATGCTGACGATAATTATGTCGCTGGGAATTCCGATTTGCTTATGCTTTTTGATTTTTGGAATCATTGATGCCTCTGTCGGATTGATCGCGATTGGGATTATACCGCTTGCTTTGACAATCATTTGCTTTGGCTTGTTCTTAAACTACGGTATACATATTTCTCAAAAAAGAGTTATATTGATGAATCAGCGTACAATTAAAATGTTTCGTTATGATGACGTGGTCTATATCAATATAACATTTACGAACACTTGTATCGAGGGCAAACTCAAGGCAAAAAATCAAAAGCCCTTTGAATTTTGCTTTGACGGAGTTGATTTGAATACGGGCGCGCTTTTCAGATCTCATCTGTCTGTGTCAGGGCTAAAGCTTACAGATGAATTTGTTGAAAGGAGCATTACAGCTTTATCAACATGTAATAAGGTGCATATAAAAAACCTTTATGAAAAAAGAAAAACTGAAAAATAAAAGCGTTTTTATCGCATTAAAGTTAATGTATTGAAAAAATGAAAGATTCTTTTATTGTTGCCACTTGAATAGGAGGAAAAAATGAACAATACCGAAAACCTACACAAAGTGTATCACAGAAACTATAAAAACATCGAAGAGCTATTCGACGATTTAAAAGATGCAATTTTTGATATAAAGCTGGAAAACAATCGGATCATCATACACTACAATGCCGAAACTCTTGAAATAGAGCACGCCAATTACGGATATTATACCTATTTGAACGGAAAAAGAGAACATAGCGAGTGTGAGGATCAGGATATATACTTTTATGCCGTTGAATTTGTGCACGAGCAGGCAAAGGGAATGACCGAGCTCGAAATAATCGACACGAGAATCATTGACGTCAATAGCCGCGGAATAACCTACGTTGATGAGCTTGACAGAGAGCATTTTATAAGCTATGACGTCTGCGCGTCCAACGGCCCGACCAAGTCTTGCGTAGCCGAAAGAGATATTACGAAGCACTATATAAAATTTTTCACGCCCGAGATGCCGCGTAAGATCGTGTTTGCATATCCTTTTGCATTCAAAAAAGGAAAGCGTTTATTAACCGGCGGAAAGGCGAAACGGTTTAGAGCATTGCAGAAAGCTATCACCGATAGTGGCTATACCACGCGCGATTTGTCCTGAAGTCAGGCACTAAAAGCCCCTGCCAAAATCGTCATTCAAATTAAAAAATCCATCCTGAAAATAAAAGGAGCCCAACTATGAAGCACGAGCATTCTTTAGACACACTTTGCGCGGCGCTGACGACCGCAATGGGCATCGAAGCCCCCGAAAACGCCGCTCCCACGAACGAAATTCTCGTCGATTACGTCAACAAGACTCTCGGCGGCGAGCACGTCGACCGCATTTTTATGTATAACCCTGACGCGATCGCGACCTGGCTTTACCAGAAATATCCGCATTTCTTCTCGACCTTGAAGGAAAGAACGGGGATCGACCTGCCCTTGTGCACGGTCATGCCCTCGGTAACTCCGGTCTGCTTCGGTACGATGTACACGGGCGCGCAACCCGAGGTACACGGTATTCAGGCATACGAAAAGCCCGTCATTAAGATCGACACAATATTCGACGCGCTCATCCGCGCAGGCAAGAGGGCGGCGATCGTCTCGACCGCAGGCGACAGTATGTCAAGCATATATCTCGAGCGCGAAATGGATTATTACATCTACCCCTCGCTCGAAGAGGTTAATGCAAAGGCGGCAGAGCTGATAATTGACGATAAATACGATTTTATAGCCGTGTATAACGGAAATTACGACGGATTTATGCACAGATACGCGCCCGAGAGCGCAGAAGCTCTGGCAGAGCTCCGCGCAAACGTCAGAACCTACGGAATCTTCGATGCTATGATCAGAGAGCATTGGAAAAATCACCGCACGCTCGTCGGCTTCGCTACGGACCACGGCTGCCACGAGATAGACGGTGGCTGCGGCTCGCACGGTCTCGCAATGGACGAGGATCTTAACATAACGCACTTTTACAGAGTGTATAACGCCGAGGGTTGACGTAATTTAGCGGATAACGTGACTATTCAAACAGGGGGTGTAACGGTGAAAAGATATAAAGCTACATATTGCATATCAATACTTTTTTTCCTTGCAGATTTCACAATTATTATAATCCCATCTGCAATCCCCTTCGGTATTCGCATAGCAAATGATGGTCGATATGCGTTTTGGAGTGTGCTCTTGGTTTTCGTCGCCGGTGCATTTGCATTGATGCTGGTTGCCTTGCTTTCGGCATTTTTAATAAATCCGTTGTTGAAGCTTATTGTTAGTAACGAAGCATTTATTTATCAAAACGAAATATCGTACAATGGACGAAGGCTTAATATTGAAGATATAAAATACGTAACGCTGTATTTTCCCACCGTCATCTCGCGAACGTCCGGGAATCCGCAAATGTTAGGTCTTTGGGTTGATGACGATAATAGTATAGTTATTAAGCGACCTTCGTTGACCTTGATTGCAGCACTGAAAAAGAAATGCACAAATGCAAAATTTACAATTGACGCGGATGAATTGAAATCAAGAATAAAAAATGACATAATAACAAGCTTATGTCTCGCGATCGTTGTCACCGTTCTGATTTTCTTTTTTGAGTGGTAAATTGATCCAAAATATTAGTCACCGTGAGAAAGGGACCCCTTATGAGAAAAAAGATATTTGAAATCATAGAAGAAACCGAGTACGAGACCAAGCTCAACCACGCCTACGACATTTTTATGATCCTTACGATAATTCTGAGCATGAGTCCGCTCGTTTTCAAGGATCCGCCCGCGTATCTTGTCTGGACGGAGCGGGTAACGACGGTCATATTCATAATCGACTATTTATTGCGATTTGCGGTTGCGGACATCAAGCTCGGGAAAGGGAAGCTTTCCTTCCTTCTGTACCCGTTCACCGCAATGGCGATCGTCGATCTTTTGTCGATCCTGCCGACCTTTATCGCGATCAGCGATTCCTTGCGCGTCTTAAGATCCTTCAGACTGATCCGTGCGCTCAAGGTCATAAAAATCTTCAAGAGTTTCAGATATTCTAAAAATATTGCGATCATTGTCAACGTTTTCAAGAGGCAGAGGCGCTCGCTGACGACGGTCGGATTTTTGGCGGTCGGCTACATTCTCGTCTCGGCACTGGTTGTCTTCAACGTCGAGCCCGAGACCTTCAATACCTTCTTCGACGCGGTTTATTGGGCAACAGTCTCGCTGACAACGGTGGGATACGGTGATATTTACGCCGTATCGGTTGTCGGACGCGTTATAACGATGCTGTCCGCCGTACTCGGCGTTGCGATCGTTGCTCTCCCCGCAGGTATCATCACCGCAGGGTATATGAGCGAGATCCAGAAGGAAGAGGATAAGGACGAATAACCTATTCTTGTAAGTAAAGATACATATTACAACCGCCAATCGAAAAGAGGACCCCGATATGCTACCCATGATAAAGCAGGTAAAGCTACCAAGATACGATTTCCCGACAGGCTGGCAGACCGTCATATTCAGAAATTACGGCTACGTCCGTACCGAGCGAATAGCGGCGGTGCTTGGCTGTGACGAGAAAACGATCGACGCCGAAGCAAAAAGACTCGGCCTTGAATATATAGATTATTCCGCCGATTTTGAGTCGCGCGGATACATAACCGTCATCAGAAGCAACTGGTATCTGTTGCCCTACGAGCAGCTTGAGCAGCTGCTTGGCTTCAGTGAGGATATGCTCGATTTTGTGCTTGAAAAGGACGATTTCCTTTCCACCAAGCTCGGCAGCTTCAAGCCCGAGTGTGAAGAGGTCTGCTACGAGCCTTTGACAGAGGATCAGATCACCGCCACCGAAAAGCTTGCGGAAGCGATCGTATCCTGCCGCGCGGAAAAGACGGCTCGCCCCTTTGATTTCTTCTCCGATCTGCCCGAACAATCGGGAGGTGTGACCGAAGCATCGGGAAAAAGAATAGTTCATGGATATCTTTCCCCCTGCGGCGACGTTTTTGTCAGCGATTGTGCCGACACCTTGCCCGAGACCTTGCTTGAAAAATACAGAGAATCGGGAGTTAACGGCATCTGGCTGCACGGTGTTTTGTCGGCGCTCTCGCCCTATCCCTTTGCTCCCGCACTGTCGAAGGATTACAAGCTTCGCCGCGAAAACCTGAATAAGATCATCGCGCGTTGCGGAAAATACGGAATCAAGGTCTATCTATATATGAACGAGCCGCGCTCTCTGCCTGCCGAGGTAGTCGATCCGAAATATGAGGAGCTTATCGGCTGGAGGGAAATGAGAACGCTTTGTATGGAAAAGCAGCAGGTGCGCGACTACCTCTATGACGCAGTCCGCGATCTTTGCGAAAACGTGCAGGGACTTGGCGGTATCTTCACGATCACCATGAGCGAAAACCCGACACACTGTAACTTCGCACCCGATACAGAGTGCCCGACCTGTAAGAACGTTTCTCCCGAGATCAGTGCCGCTACGGTCAACAATATTATGTGGAAGGCGATGAAGGACAGCGGCTGTGAGGGTGAGCTGATTGCAAACCTTTGGGGCTGGTCATCCTATATGGGCTGGAGTGATGAGCAGATATTCCACGGAATCGATATGCTTGACCCCGAGATCTCTGTTTTGTGCGTCAGCGAATACGATCTCGACATCGAGAAGGGAGGAGTCAAGAGCCGTATCATCGACTACTCTATCTCCAATCCCGGACCGAGCGAGACCTCCGAAAACATGATGACCAAGGCAAGAGAGGCAGGACATAAGGTCTATGCCAAGATCCAGGCAAGCAATAGCTGGGAGTGCTCGGCGGTACCTTATATTCCGGTGTTCGACCTTGTCTGCGAGCACCTTGAAAATCTTTCCGCGATCGGTGTCGGGGACTACTTCCTCACCTGGACGCAGGGCGGCTACCCCTCTCCCTCGGTAGAGCTTGCGGGAGAATACAAAAAGGGCTTCGATCTCGATAAATGGTACGAAAAGAAGTACGGAAAGAATGCCGATGTGATACACAAGGGCGTAAAAAAGATCTCGGATGCGTTCAGAGAGTACCCCTTCAGCGTCCGCGCGCTCTATATGTCGCCTAAAACGCTCGCGTGCTCTAACATGTGGGATCTTACACCCGACGAAAAGAGCTCCTGTATGGTCTGCTATTCGTACGATGACTACGAGTCATGGATAACTCCGTATCCTTATGAAGTATACGTCTCGCAGATGGAAAAGCTGCTTGATCTGTGGCAGGAGGGAATCGATATTCTTCGTACCGCCGAGAAAAACGAGCAGACCGAAGAGCTTCTGCGCCTTGCGATAGCGTCGAGACTCCACTTTTTTACCGACCTTTTGCAGACTAAATTTTCCAAAGCAAAAAGGGAAGGCAACAAGGAGCTTATGCTCCGTTGCATAAAGGAGGAAAAGCAGACGGCAACAAAGCTGCTTGAGCTTGTCCGACTTGACGCGCGTATCGGCTACGAGGCTTCAAATCACTACTTCTACACCGAAAGAAGCCTGATTGAAAAGATTGTCAGAATGGACGGTCTTGCAAAGCTTTTGTGAGATCATAAAGTTTATTCAAGGAGACCCCTATGAAAGAAATACATCTTATTTGCAACGCGCACATCGACCCTATATGGCAGTGGGATTGGCCCGAGGGGGCAAGCGCCACTCTATCCACCTTTTATTCGGCGGTAAAGCTTTCCGATAAATTTGATTATATATTCTGTCACAACGAGGTTACGGTCTATAAATACGTGGAGGAGTACGCCCCCGAGCTTTTTGCAAAAATACAAGAGCTCGTAAAGGCAGGCAAGTGGCACATTATGGGTGGCTGGTATCTCCAGCCCGATTGCAATCTGCCCGCGGGCGAGAGCTTCGTGCGTCAGATACGCGAGGGACAGAGATATTTTAAGGAAAAGTTCGGAGTCTGTCCCACTACCGCGATAAATTTTGACCCGTTCGGTCACACGGTAGGCTTGGTGCAGATCATAAAAAAGTGCGGTCAGGACAGCTATATGTTTATGCGTCCGTACGTCTCGGAGTGTGTTCTGCCGAGCGAGCAATTTATCTGGCGTGGGCTTGACGGCAGCGAGATCAAGGCGACTCGCACGGGCCCGTACAGCTCGCCGCTCGGACAAAGCGCGGAAATCATCAAGGGGCGCGCAGAGCAGCAGCCCTTCGATATCGGAGCGGTGCTCTGGGGAGTTGGCAACCACGGCGGCGGCCCGTCAGCCAAGGACCTTGGCGACATCGAGCGCGAGCTGATGACCTCGGACGAAATAAAATATATCCACTCGACTCCCGAGGAGTTTTTCTCAAAAATAGCTCCGACCGAGGTCTATGACGGCTCGTTACATATCTCAATGCCGGGCTGCTATACGTCAATGCACAGTGTGAAAAAGCGCCACGCTATGCTTGAGAATGAGCTTTATCTCGCGGAAAAAATGGCGACGGCAGCCTATATGTCGGGCGCACTCGAAAAATATCCCGAGGACGAGCTCCGCATAGCAACGCACGATCTGCTTAACGCTGAATTTCACGATATACTTCCCGGCACGTCGATACAGTGTGGCGAGGAGGCGGGCATCCGTTTCCTTGACCATGGACTGTTGGAAGCGGAAAAGGTCAAGATAAGGGCGTTTTTCGCTCTGTCGGCAACGCAAAGGCCTGCGGATGAGGGAGAATACCCGATAGTTATCTTCAATCCGCATCCTTATCGCGTAAATCAGAACGTTGAGTGCGAGTTTATGCTTGCCGCGCAGAACTGGAGCGATGATACAGAGTCGTTTATAACCGTGCTTGACGAAAATGGCAACCGTGCCGATTTCCAGGTTATAAAGGAAGAAAGCAACCTCAATCTTGATTGGCGAAAGAGAATAATCATAAACGCCGACCTCAAGCCGCTCGACCTTACCCGATATAGCGTTTATATCGAATACAAGCCCAAGGAGCAGAAGCAAAAGGGAGAGTCGCTCGTTTTCGACAACGGTCACAAGCGCGTCGAAATAGACGGCTCTACCGGACTTCTCAAGACCTACAGAATAGATGGAGTCGACTACGTCAAAAACGGATTTGAGCTTGTCAGCTTCGATGACAACGAGGACCCCTGGGCTATGGATGCCGATCAGCTTCGCCGCGTTGGAGTAAACGAAAGACCGTTCACTCTTTCCGCAGATCCTACGGGGGTTTTCAAGGGAATGAAGAGCGTTCAGATAACCGAGGACGGCGATATATATCTCGGAATCGAGGCGTTTTTCGAGCAGGATAGCACCCGCGCGAGAATAGCCTACAAAATATACAAGAACAACGACGATATAGACGTTGACGTCAACGTTTATATGGGCGATGTAAACAGAATCGTAAAGCTCAAGCTTCCCCTGCTTGCGAGCGGAGAGCTGATAGGACAGACCGCGTTTGGCACTCAAAGGCTTTTCACAGATGCCAGAGAAAACGTGGCGCACCGATTCATCGCGATCAAGGGAGAGGGTAAGTGCCCCGTGCTTATGAACAAGGGCGTTTACGGCAGCCATTACGAAAACGAAGCGCTTTATATGTCGCTCGTCAGAGGCGTTGCCTATTGTGCACACCCGATCGCAAGCAGACCGCTCGTTCCGTCGGATAAGTTCACAAAGAAGATCGATCAGGGAGAAAATTCGTTCTCCTTCAGACTCAGCGTTGCAGATTGCACCGAGTTTGAAGGAAAAGCCCGGGAATACGTCGAGAATCCTTACGCGCTCAACGTTTTTCCGGTTCCCACGGAGAAAAAGTCGGTTGGTCGCTTTGCCGTCAGACTCGAGAGCGACGCGGTGTCCTGCGTAGCAATCAAAAAGGCAGACGGCAGAGAAGCCGTGATATTCAGACTGATCAATAACACTGATAGGGAAGCGAATACCAAGATCCTCGTCAACGAGGCAAGCTTGCCGCTCTTCTTCGGCGCATTTGAGGTTAAAACCGTGGTTTATGAGAGCGGAGAGCTTTCGGAAAGCTACGAATTGATAATTTAAGCATTATTGAGGGCATTGTAAAAGCTCGCGAAGGCAAAAGAGGTGATATCCGTGAAGGATAATATACAAAAATATACAAAAATGAGAAATGAGAGGCGTACCCCGGTTTCACAAAAATGGGAATGGCATCTAAAAGTATTATCGGAGGCACAAAAATGAATAAAAAAGAAGTAAATTGCGCGAGTGAAAAGATGCTTTGCGATCTGCACACACATTCAACCTTTTCAGATGGCACTTATACTCCCACGGAGCTTCTTGAAGAGGCAGAGAAGCTCGGTCTGTATGCGATCGCCCTGACCGACCATAACGGCGTCAAAGGCTTGCCCGAGTTTATCGAATCGTCAAAGGGAAGGGATATTGTTGCCCTTGCAGGAATCGAATTTTCGGTTGATTATAACGAAAAGGAGCTTCATATAATCGCGCTTGGAGTAAAGCCCGAGCATTTCGACGAGATCACCGAGATGATGGAGGGCGTGCGCCAAAGAAAAGAGCAGAGCAACGTCGAGCTGATACGGGCGCTTGCCGATGCAGGCTACGAGGTCGATTACGATAAGATCAGGGCGGAGCACGGCGGCGGATATATCAACCGCGCGCATATAGCCACCGCACTGACCGAAAAGGGCTACGTCAAGTCTAATAAGGAGGCGTTTGCCACGCTGCTTTCCAAAACGGGCGGCTTTTATAAGGAGCCGAAGCGACTTGATGCCTTCGAGGTGATCGAATATATCAAGAAGATCGGCGCGGTCGCGATACTTGCCCATCCCTTCCTGAATCTTGAAGAGCAGGAGCTCCGAGTCTTCCTCCCCATAGCGAGGGAGCACGGACTTGACGGTATGGAGACCGTCTATTCCGAGTATAGCGCGGAGGAGATCGCGCTTTCACAGTCGATCGCCGCGGAATACGGGCTTATCGAGAGCGGCGGCAGTGACTTCCACGGCTCTAACAAGACTCACATATCAATGGCGAAGGGAACGGGCTCTCTTGAGGTCCCCGCACGCCTCGCAAAGATCATAATTGATAAAATAAAGTCTTAACAATCAAAAAGCGTTGCTCCAGCAACGCTTTTTATTTTTTATTCGATTCTGCGAATTTTTTTATAGCCTCAAACGAAGCCTCGCTGATGTGATGCTCGATCTTGCACGCATCGTCTGCCGCGATCTCCTTGTCGACTCCCAGACTGACGAGAAATTCGGTAAGCAGAGTGTGACGCTCGTACATTTTGTTCGCGATCTCAAGACCGGTCGCGGTCAGGGTAATGTAGCCGTGCTCGTCGACCTCAATATAGTCCGCGCCCTTGAGAATACTCATCGCGCGGCTTACGGAGGGCTTGCTGTAACCCATATATTCGCTTATGTCGATAGCTCTGACCGAGCCGTTTTTCTTTGAAAGCACGTGTATCGTCTCAAGATACATCTCGCCCGATTCCTGTATGTGCATCTTACCCCTCCTTTTTTATTTGTTGATATAAGTATATCACATATTGCCGATAAATGCAAGCCTTTTTTGTTACTTTTCGGAAAAGGGCGCATTGCCTTGACAAAGAGCGCGGCTTGTGGTACAATATTTTCAAGAAAAATCTTGATTTTTGAAAAAATCATCTAACGTAAGGTATTGCTCGTGACGCGGCGTAATGTTGTATAATGAGCGTGCAGGGCGGGGAAACGCGCACAAAAGCTCCGCCGTGACAAAAATCAAGAAAGGAGAAAACTATGTCCAGATATACGACGGGCGAGATAGCAAAGCTGTGCTCAGTCTCGGTCAGAACCGTTCAGTATTACGATACCAGAGGGCTTTTGACCCCCAGCGAGCTGAGCGAGGGTGGCAGAAGACTCTATTCCGATGCGGACCTGAAAAAGATGAAAACGATCTGCTTTCTTCGCGATATAGGACTCCCGATAAATGCTATCACAAGGCTTTTTGAGGAAGGGAACTCGGAGAAAACGATCCTGCTTCTGCTTGAGCAGCAAAGGGAGCTTTTGGAGGATGAAATGTCCGAAAGGCAGGAAAAGCTGAGGATCATCGAGGAGCTGACCAGAGAAATAAAGAACACTCCAAACGTCTCTGCCGAGGAAATCGGGGATATAGTGAGATTTATGGAAAACAAGAAGAAAAGAAGAAGAGTCCTTGGGGTTATGATAGCCATTGCCGTGGTAATGGAGCTTATTGAGATAGGAACTGTCGCCTTGTGGATAGCGACGGGCATTTGGTGGCCCTTTGCCGCGGGAATGCCCATATTGATCGCGCTTGGAATCTGGTTTTCGGCATATTATTATAAAAAGACCGCCTACCTTTGCCCCGAATGTCATACCGTGTTCAAGCCGAGCTTCAAATCAATGTTCTGGGCGGCTCACACACCTCGCACCAGAAGGCTGACCTGCTCGCATTGCGGTATTAAGAGCTATTGTGTTGAGGTCTACGACGAGAATAGTGATAAGTAATAAATTCGGTCAAGCGATAAGTGCACGCCGAAATCAAAGACAAACAACCGACTCCGCAGGAGTCGGTTGTTTACTGTTTTGCTGTCGAATTGACGAACTTTTTGATGGCTTTGCGGCAATTGCCACGCAATAAAAGTTTTTGTTTCTTTTCTATTGACAACAAAGCTTTTGTGTGATATAATTGTTGATGTCCGAGTTAGCACTTCGGCTTTCTTGGAGGCATATCGAAGCCAAATACAACTAAATATTTTCACTCGGAGGCATATCGAAGCGTCATAACGGGGGAGCTAACAAAAAACGATTGAGAATCGTTTTTTGAGAAGCGAGTACCAAAAATAAGGAGAATTAAAGCCGAGAAATCGAGGCTTGAATTCGACTATATTTTTGAGTATGGGCACGAGTCTTGAAAACCGTTTGACAAATCGAAGCTCAAAACAATTAAATATTTTATACTCGGAGGCATATCGAAGCGGTCATAACGGGGGAGCGAACAAAAAACGATTGAGTATCGTTTTTTGAGAAGCGAGTACCAAAAATAAGGAGAATTAAAGCCGAGAAATCGAGGCTTGAATTCGACTATATTTTTGAGTATGGGCACGAGTCTTGAAAACCGTTTGACAAA
>JAFULC010000055.1 GCA_017483305.1 Clostridia bacterium
ATTCAACCAATGTCAACGAAAGAAAGGCATCAAAGAACAGCGATATAGCATAGATAATAACAAAAGACGGAATACAAATGCCAAGCGTAGCAATCATTGAGCCGATCACTCCAGAATTTTTGTATCCTATGTAAGTTGCCGCATTGATGGCAATAGGACCAGGCGTGGATTCGGCAATCGCCGCAACATCCAAAAACTCATCTTTTTCAAGCCATTTCTTTTTTTCTACAAACTCATTTTCAAGCAGAGCGATCATGGCATATCCACCACCAAAGGTGAATAACCCTATTTTCAGCATTGTCAAAAAAAGCGAGAGGTAGCCTTTTATTTTCCTCACAAGAGCCTCCATTTATCTCACATGCAAATTCTTATTTATCGGTGAGTTTATTATATCATATTTCTATGAACTTTTCAACCGATTTGGCTTTTCTTTGCTTCCTCCGATGCAATTTTCGAGGGCTGACCGCTTTGGTCAGCCCTCGCTTTTTATCATCCCGACAAATTGGAATTCGTCAGTATCACAATTTTAAATCTTATTTCTTTATTACTTTCTTGCACCAAGTGCGCTTGTTACATTTAGGACACTTTAAGTGGCGAGTAGTTCCTCTGTGCATCGCCCACAGTGCTTCTGAATAGGTAGGCACAATTTCGTGACCGCAATTTTTGCACCTGTAAGCACCTACACTTACTTCAAGCTTTAATGCATAGAAGCACGGTATCAAAAACACAATGCAAACTCCAAGAACTGTAACGAGCTGCCATATTCCTTCGGGTATCAAAAACGCGGCAATAAATTTTCCTGTTTTCAATTGATCCATAGGCGCCCTCATTTCGCATACATTATAACCGCTTTTAAAAACAACGTACACCCAACATTGGTTTAGTGATGAGAAATAAACCATCAGTAGAGCAAATAAACAGACAAATACTTATTATCTAATATTTTTCCATACCGCAAGAGTAGCACCTGTTAGATAGTAATTCTTCGTTTTTAATGCTGCTATATAATCTGAATCCACCTGCGAAGTTATAAGCGTCAAAGCCGTTTTGCATCAAGATCCGTGTTGCCAAGTAGCTGCGAAGTCCGCTTTGGCACATCACATAGATCTTTTTGGATTTATCAAGCTCACCTACGCGATCCCTTAAATCGTCAAGCGGAATATTGACAAATCCGTCAGCACGACCTCGCATATATTCAAACGGGGTTCTGGTATCGAGCAAAATCACGTCCTCTCTTTCACGCAAAGAGGAAATATCTTCATAATAAAACTGCTTGACCACACCGTTTTTGATGTTTTCGGCAACGAAGCCCGCCATATTCACGGGGTCTTTGGCGGAAGAATAAGGCGGAGCGTACGCCAGATCCAGATCCTTCAGCTCGTCAGCTCCTAACCTCGCGCGGATTGCAGTAGCTATCACGTCAATGCGTTTATCCACACCATCGTAGCCGACGATCTGCGCGCCTAAGATCTTAAAGCTTTCCTTTTCAAAAATCAGCTTCAGCGTCATTGCCGTTGCATTCGGATAATATCCTGCGTGCGAATTTTGCGTTAAAATAATCTTTTCGTATTCGTAGCCGCTTGCCCCCGCTTGCTGTTCGTTAATGCCCGTCGTTGCCACCGTCATATCAAAGAGCTTTATAACAGACGAACCTTGCGAGCCCTTGTATTCGCTGTTAATCCCGCAAATCTGATCGGCAACGATACGCCCTTGCTTATTCGCAGGCCCTGCCAGCGAAATGACCGCATCCTGCTCGGTGATAAAGTGCTTTACCTGCACAGCATCCCCCACCGCGTAGATATCGGGAACAGAGGTTTCCATTTTGCTATTTACCTTGATCGCGCCCTTTAAGCCAAGCTCCAGTCCTGCCTTTTTTGCGAGTGCATTTTCCGGAACAACACCAACCGCAAGCACGACCATATCCGCGCTGATCTGCTGTCCGTCGGATATCTCGAGCAAAACCTTGTCGCCTATCACGCTCGTTTTTTCGGTGCTGCTATTCAGTAAAAGCTCCACTCCGAGTGAACGGAAGCTTGCGTGGATGAACGATGCCATATCACAGTCAACCGTAGGCAAAAGATGCTTGCCACGCTGAACAATAGTTGTTTTGATCCCAAGCTCAGTAAGGCTTTCCGCCATTTCAAGACCGATAAATCCACCGCCGATCACAACCGCTGTTTTAGGATGATCCTGTTCTATAAATGCACGGATCTTCAGCGTATCCTCTACTGTTCTAAGCGTGAAAGTTCTTTCGTTTTCCGTATAGAAATCGGGCAAAACAGGCTTTGCTCCGGGGGATAAAATCAGCTTATCATAGCTTTCCGTAAAGCTTGTTCCCGTTTTCAAATCGGTTACGGAAACGGTTTTGTTTTTCGCGTCGATATCGGTTACCTCGTGACCTACCTTGGCTTTAATTCTGAAACGTCGATAAAAGCCTTCGGGCGTTTGCAACGTCAAATCCTCTTTATCTTTAATAACACCGCCGATATAATACGGCAAACCGCAGTTTGCGTATGAAATATAACCCGAGCGCTCAAAAATGACGATCTCTGCATTTTCGTCTAATCTTCTTATTCTTGCCGCAGCAGTTGCTCCACCTGCAACCCCACCTATAATTATGATTTTCATAGGATCTCCTTTTATAATTTTCGACAGTTTTCAACAAACAATATCAATCCGCTTATTATTTTTCCGCGAATTCGTTGTATCATTATACCATATTTCTGCGAACTTTTCAACCGATTGCACTATTTCCGACGCAATTTTTGAGGGGCGACCCATTTCGTTTAGGCGTTCGCCGCCTTTTTTCTATTCAATTGCCGCTTTCATTGTTTTATCTGCTCTGCAAGCTTTTCCTAAAATACCGATTTTCTGTCAAATTTAAGATAAAAATGCAACAAAAGACAAATTATATTCAGTAAAATCCACGTTCTACCAAAAAGAGACTGCATTTATATTGAAAAACTACGTCAAAAATGATATAATTATTGTGTCAACGAAAGGGGCGAGAACATGAATGACTACGCTTTCGGCAACTTTTTATACACCTTGCGGTCGGAAAAGAATTTGTCTCAAGCCGAGCTTGGAGCAATGCTCGGAGTTACAAATAAAGCCGTATCAAAATGGGAAAACGGCAGCGCAAAGCCGAACACAATTTTGCTTCCCAAAATAGCCGAAATCTTCGGCGTTACTGTAGAGGAGCTTTTTGCCTGCAAAAGATTTGAGAAGAATGACGAGTACGAAAAGATCAAAGCCTATTTGTCGCGTCAAAAAAGGAAATATGCTATCTTGTCCTCTGTTTTTCTTTCCACAACGGTTACCTTGCCTTTGTTTTTAATTGAATTTATCTGCATTGTGATGGGATTTCAGCTTCCCGACGATATTGCCGGTCCTCTCGGTGCGGTCGGATTTATATTCGCATTTATCATTTCTGTTACTGCTCTGATAATTTACCGCAAAGGCTTCAAGCAAGCACTCGCGCCAACCGAAATTATTCATTCAACTCGCCTTGTAAAAATTATTAAGAACGGTATTGCTTTATCTGCGGTCGCGTGGTGGTACATATTTGCTCTGTTGCTCTCGGTCTATTTGCTGATTTTGTCCTACTCGTCGGGTTTTACTTCAGCCAATATCTTCCTTGCGATAGCATCGTTTATTCTGATCTCCCTTTTTGGCGTATTGGTTTGTTTTGCAAGCATTAAGCGGCTATTAAAGATCAAATTCTCCCAAGCATCGCAAAAAAGTAAAAACAGATTGCAGTTTTCGGCGCTGCCCATATGGGTCAAAGTGTGCTATATTACCGTTATCGTGCTTTTCCCTCTGATTTTAATTCACCGTTTAATCCTGCCAAGTCTCATCAAGATCATCTCTTGCATTCTTTGGCTGCTGAGCGCGCTTGTTCTGGTTTATTACGTTACGAAGAAGAAATAATCGTCGTTAAAACAACAAAAACCGATGCATAGCATCGGTTTTTGTTTTATGTAAGGTGAGATAAATTACTCAGCGTCGGTTGCAGGAGCTTCCTCTACGGGAGTCTCAACAACGGGAGCTTCCTCTACAGGAGTTTCAACTGCGGGGGTTTCCTCAGCGGGAGTTTCAATAGCAGGAGCTTCCTCAACGGGAGTCTCAACTGCGGGAGCTTCCTCTACAGGAGTTTCAATAACAGGAGCTTCCTCAACGGGAGTCTCAACAACGGGAGCTTCCTCAACGGGAGTCTCAACAACGGGAGCTTCCTCAACGGGAGTCTCAACAACGGGAGTTTCCTCAACGGGAGTTTCCTCGATGGTAGGAGTTACCTGGGGAGTAGCGTTGTTGTTCATCATGTTTGCGAAGCCCTGCTGCTGCATCATCTGCTGCATCATCATCTGCATCATCATCTGCTGCTGTTCCTGCATAGCATTTGCCTTCTTCTGAGCTGCAAGCTCTGCTGCCTTTCTCTCTTCCTCGAGAGCGCGAGCCTTCTCTTCTTCGATTCTGCGCTTTTCCATATCGTACTGGAGAACTGCATCTCTGGTTGCCTCTTCAACCTCTGCAAGACGAGCGGTCTCAGTAGCAATCTCTACCTGAGCAGCAACCTCAGCCTTGTGAACCTTGGTCATCCAGATAGCAGAAAGGATGTAGTATGCGCCGGTGATAACTCCGGAGATACTGGTGACAAGCATACCGGAGAACATGCTCTCAACCATAGGATTTATAATCTCAGCAAGATCAGGAGCCATGCTGTCTACAAGGCCGGTGATCAAAGCGGGACCTGCAATGGAAAGTGTCAGAGTAGGAATAGCGCTGAGAACACCGCAGATACCGATGAACCAAGAACCAACTACGGGAGCTCTGTTGATTACGTACTCGCCGGTTGTAGCAGTTCTGTCAAGTCCGAGGAAGAACAATCTTCTGTTCGCATATATAGATCTGTATATGGAAATGAAGGTAATAGCCAATGCCATAACGAGAAGGAATACAAGCGCGGTGATTGCTCCGCCGCTTGTGAGCTCTTCGGAACCAAGCATCTCAGCGAGGAACTCTGCGCCAAAAAACAATGCAACGGCAATAATAACGGTCGCAATAGAAGCCATAACGATGCTGATGGTATACATTACTCTTGTATACGCATCGAAAATGGATGCTTTCTTCAGCGCCGCCTTGTGAACGTCATCAGCAGACTTAACAGAATAGCTCTTCCAAAGGCCGATAACTGCGATCAGCATAAAGATAAAATCAAAAATTCCTGAAACAATTGCTGCAGGGTTACCGGTGAACATAGAACCTATCTTGGTTACAAACATTACCGTAAAGCAGATCGCAACGATCAGGAAGATTACGGAATGCAAGTGAGCCGCAAGCACGCCCTTGGTTTTGCCCTTAGCTGCAGCGATCTTTTCTTTCTGCTCTGCTACTGCGAACTGATATCCGCACTGCTTACAGAACAATTCTCCCTCTTGCAAGGGATGACTGCACTTAGTACAATTCATAAGATATAAATCTCCTTACTAAAAAATGTTGTGCAAATATACACATTTAAATTATACGCTTATTTAACAATTTTGTCAAGAGTATTTTACAGATATTTCACCCAATTTACACTTGTTTTGCAAAAACGATCAAAAGCCCCTCTCGAAATTCGAGAGGGGCTTTATTAATCAAATATTATTGATTAGGGGTTAGTTACGTCTACATCGTAGATGTGGTCGTTCTGAGCATCTGCCCAAACGGTTACCCACTTATTAACTGCTTCAGAAGTCTCTGCCTGACCTACGTACTCGCAGGTGAGCTCGAACGAGGTGGTAAGATCAGCGATGATCTCAGCCTTTTCTACATCGGTAAGAGTTGTGTCAGCCTGTACTTCTGCAACAAGTGCCTCGAAAGCAGTTCTGATCTGATCGATTGCGCCATTCTGAGCAATGACGAACTCGCAAGCCTCGAGCTTAGCGTACTCTTCAGCGGTGATGTAACCTTCATCGCTTCCGCCGTTCATAGTCTTGAATTCCTCGATGGTTGCCACGATAGTTGCAACGGCACTCTCGTCGGGATTCTTCTCGTCAAGAGCATTGATAGATGTCTTAATGTCATCAACATATCCCTCGAGAATTACGATATAAAACTCTGCATCGTCAAGAGCTACTACATCTACCTCGTATGTGGTGTCAGCCAGATCGATCTTATACTGATCCTTAGCATATCCTTCAGGAGCATTGTTACCCGCTACCCATGCATCATATGCTGCACGAGCCGCTACGATATTAGCCTTGTCGTTAAGAGTGATCTCATTGTTAGCAGGATCAGCAAAGTCAACGGTTCCAAGAGCTGCGATTGCATCGTTAACTGCCTTGGTCTCAGCGGTCTTAGCTGCAACAAGTGCATCGCAAGCTTCCTTAACTGCTACGAGAGCAGTGTAGTTAGCCTCGGTAACTGCAAATGCATTGGTGCCGTCCTTGAGAGGATAGCCGTTGCCAAATACATAAGCCTCGCCGTCAACTACAGCATAGTCCTCATACCACTTAACCATCGTTGCAACAGTTGCTGCATCGTAAATGGTTACGGTGCTGGGAGTAAGCTCTACGTATGCATCGAGATATGCCTCGGAAGCCTCAACGATAAGAGCGTTGTACTCGGTTACCTTAGCAACGAACTCGGTGTAGTATGTACCTGCTGCCTTGCCATCGTATACATAGTCAAGAGCAGAAGCATCTTCAGCGTTGTCGATCCAGAAGAGATATGCTCTCTTAGCAGCCTCGATCTTGTCAGCGGAGAGAAGGTTGACCTCACCGATAGCTGTGTATGCATCGACAAATGCCTTAAGTGCTGCCTCGAAGTCATAAGAGAGTGCAGCGTATGCGTCTACGAGTGCCTCGTATGCAGTCCAGTCAACCATCTTGTAGTTAGTGGACTTGATAGCGATCTCAGAAGCGAAGTCGCCGGAGAAATAGGTGGATACCCAAGTATCAATAGTTGTCTTAAGAGTTGCAAGAGCCGCCTGGTTGCCAGCGGTAACAGCAGTTGCGGTCTCGGTGAGCTCTGCTACAGTTGCGTTGATAGCAGTAGCCTCAGTCTTAGCGGTCTGAAGTGCAGCCTCACGTGCAACGTACTTAGCAAGAGCAGCTACGTCTGCAGTGTAGTCAACGCCGACCTGGCCGGTAACGTCACTATCGGGAAGATGTCCGGCGGTGTGCTCAGCCATATACTCGTTATAGAGAGCATCAAGCTTGTTCTGAGCGGTTGCAAGAAGGATAGCAGCGTCGTCATCAAGAAGGGACTTGCCAGCCTCACCCTTGTAGTATACTTCAAGAGTAGCAAGCTCGCCAGCCTCGACAGCGTCAAGCTTATCAGCGATCTGCTCGATGATGAGCTTAGCAGCATCAGCAGTCTCGGTGAAGGTTGCAATAGCCTTCTCAACAGCCTCTACACTGGGAGCTCTGAGGAGGCAGATCTCTGCGAATGCAAGTGCATTCTCGATCTTTGCCCACTCTGCGTCAGCATAGTAAACCTTGTTATAAGAAGCATATGCCTCTTCGAGATCCTCGATAGCATCAAGGATAGCGTCGGTTGCAGCGTTCCAGTCCTCAAGAGCGATAACGGTCTCAAGAGCTGCAGCAACAGCATCATTGAGAGTAGTAACGTCAGCCTCGAGCTTAGCACAGAGAGTCTGGACGGTTGCGATGGTCTCCAGAATCTCTTGGGTGTTGCCTGCCTTGGTTGCCGCTTCAAGAGCATCAGTTGCAGTCTTTCTAACTGCGTCGAGCTCAGCGGTTACGTCGCCTTCAACAGCCTTGATTGCGGCATTGAAATCAGCGATTGCAGCATCGATATCTGCTGCATTGGTATCAATTGCAGTCTTCAACGCAGCGGTTGCAGACTCCAGGTCAGCTATCTTGGTTGCCTGCTCTTCTACTGCAGCATCGTTGTTGGAGCATCCTACGAACGAAACAACAGAAAGAACCATAAGGCATGCCAAAGCCATAGCCAAAATTCTCTTTTTCATGTTTTTTCTCCTCTTTCCATGAATAATTTTTTTGCTTACGTCAACGCTAAAAAGCCTTGTTTTACAAAGGAAACGCGTGGTGTTGCGGTTTAAAGCTTTTATAAAAAGCGCACGATTCCTTTTAAAAACAGCGACAATTAGGGCGTTGTTAGTGAACAATTCACATTGATATTATACAACATACAATATGATTTGTCAATGCTTTTTTCGTTTTTTTTAAAAAAATTTTTTCTGTCTGTGTTTAATATGAAATTCCTGCTAAAATAATAACTTTTTTTATACAAAAAGACCATTTCTTACATATATATTTAAAAATTCATTCTGTTTTTATGTTTTTATGTTTTTAGCAATCAAAAAAGCTGAAAATTTGCTCAGCACGTAAAAAAATATCAAAAAAGCATTGACAACGCATACGGCAGATGATATAATGTTAATAAGCTTTAGTCGACTAAAGTAAACCGTTGAGGAAGAGTAAGTAAGACTTGCCTCTTTTTTGTTCAGAGAATCGCGGATGGTGTGATCGCGGTAAAAAAGCAAGGCCGAATGGACTTCCGAGGGCAATCGGAAACAAGACATATATATAAATGTAGGTTTTGGAGTATGTGCGACGGAGCAGACCCTCCGTGATCAAAGGTAAACGCATATCGGATGACGAAAGCATCCAAGTGCGAAAGTGGATGTTTTACATCAAGCAGGGTGGCACCGCAGGATATTTTCCTGTCCCGGCATTAATGCTTTGGGACGGGATTTTTGTTTTTATCGCGTCCTGCACAAAACTCGAAGAAAGGAAGGACAGAATTATGTCGAATCAAATCCCTTATAAGATCTATATTGAAGAATCGGAGATGCCGAAGGCGTGGTACAATCTGCGTGCTGATATGAAAAACAAGCCGGCACCGCTTCTTGATCCCAAAACACTCAAGCCTATGACCAAGGATGACCTTGCAGGCGTGTTCTGCTCGGAGCTTATCGAGCAGGAGCTTGACGATCAGACTCCATACTTTGAGATCCCCGAGGAAATCAGGAGCTTTTATAAGATGTACCGCCCCGCGCCCCTCGTTCGCGCGTACTGTCTTGAGGAGAAGCTGAAGACTCCTGCGAAGATATATTACAAATTTGAAGGAAACAACACAAGCGGCAGTCACAAGCTCAATTCAGCGATCGCGCAGGCTTACTATGCAAAGCAACAAGGCCTCGTGGGCGTGACCACGGAGACCGGCGCAGGTCAGTGGGGCACAGCGCTTTCGATGGCGTGCTCGTATCTCGGACTTGACTGCAAGGTCTACATGGTAAAATGCTCATACGAGCAAAAGCCTCATCGCCGCGAGGTAATGCGCACTTACGGCGCGTCTGTCACCGCTTCCCCGTCGACCGAGACCGAGGTTGGAAAGAAAATACTAGCAGAATTCCCAAACACAAGCGGAAGTCTCGGCTGCGCGATCTCCGAAGCGGTCGAAAAAGCACTTGCAACCGAAGGATACCGCTACGTGCTCGGTAGCGTGCTCAATCAGGTAATGCTTCATCAGTCAATTATCGGTCTTGAGACCAAGATCGCGCTTGACAAGTACGGCATAAAGCCCGACGTTATCATTGGCTGCGCGGGCGGCGGCTCTAATCTCGGCGGACTGATAGCTCCCTTTATGGGCGAAAAGCTCCGCGGAGAAGCCGATTATCGAATAATTGCCGTCGAGCCCGAGAGCTGCCCGAGCTTTACGCGAGGAAAATACGCTTACGACTACTGCGACACGGGTATGGTCTGCCCTCTTTCTAAAATGTATACGCTCGGCAGTAATTTTATGCCCGCCCCTACACACGCGGGCGGATTGAGATACCACGGAATGAACAGCACTCTCTCCCAGCTCTATCACGACAAGCTGATGGAAGCAATGACCGTCAAGCAAACCGAGGTCTTTGCGGCGGCGGAGGAATTTGCTCGGGTTGAAGGCATCCTCCCCGCGCCCGAAAGCAGCCACGCGATAAAGGTCGCACTTGATATGGCGAAGGAGTGCGCAAAAACGGGAGAGGAAAAGACCATCGTCTTCGGTCTGACCGGCACGGGATATTTCGACATGATGTCCTATGAAAAATTTCACAACGGTGTAATGCAGGACTACGTCCCCACCGACGAGGAGATAAACAAGGCTCTTGAGCGATTGCCCAAGGTCGAATGATAAAAAACAGAGCAAAGCTTCACGCTTTGCTCTGTTTTTTGGTTGTAAATTATACTAATTCGATAGAATAGATCTTAGCCTTGCCCTTGTTCAAAAACTCGAACATCATACGGAAGAAGGGCTTATCAAGCTCACCGATATCGATCTCGTGAACTTTGCGTACGCCGTCGCCCGAGAGCTTAAAAGGAATCGATGCAAATGAGCAGGGAGTTCCCTTATGATCGGGTCTTGTGGTCTCCGCGTAGCAACGGAACCCTGCTTTTCCTTCGATCTCTCCGCCCTCAATGCAAGCATCGATGAGTATCTTTTTACATTCTCCCGCTTTTACGAAGAAGAACGGGGAGCAAAGCATGCCTTCGGGCGCAAAATCAAAGTCAAGGCAGTCCTGATTGCCATAGCCCTTGTCGGTAATGCCCCTATAATAGAAATTCTGACGGTCCTTGTCAAAGCAGAATTTTCTGTGATCGACCTTCTTGTCAAGCGCAAGCGCAGTCTCGCGGATCGAGGCAACGTCACCGACGATCAAGGAATAATAGAAGGTGTAAACTATATTATGGTCAAGAATAACGCTGGTGGTCGGACTTACGGTTCCCGTCTGTCCGTCCTTTGCTCCGCCAATGCCCATTCTTTCAACTCCGCCCGCAAATCCGCCAACGGCTCCGCAGGTGTGGGGATTGTAAACGCCGACACCGTAATCGTTGTCATCAAGGAGCGCTACCCATCCCTCGGGATAGAGCATAAATTCCGAAGGCCAATGTCTGTCCCCGGTGTTTTTGCTGACTATCTCGGTCAGCTTGCCGTTCGTGCCGGGCTGCTCGCCTACGTAGGAAACTATCCTATAAAACTCACCGTTGGTGTAGACCGCGGGAAGCTCCTGACCGCAAGCGGGGTACTGTGTTTTGTCGGAGCGGTTGTTATTAAGTCTGGCAGTTACGTTGACCGTCTTATGATCAAGCGTATACCAAAGCTCGAACGTACACTCGCCGGGTACGTTATTGAGCGCCCACTGCATAGGAATACACTTTACGTAGAGTGCGTTTCCTTCGATTTTATATTCGAGAACCTTTGCTCGATTGAAGAAGCAGTCGCCCGTCTGGATAGGATTCCAGCCCGTGTGAGTCCAATGAACACCCATTTCGGTTCCTTCCGGGTGGAATGGCACGGGACCTGAGTAGAAGGAAAGCTGCACCTGTCTGCCCCAGTCCCAGCTATTGATAATATTTCTGTTTCCGTGCTCGGCAAGATACGTGATCGCGCCGCCAAGTGCGACGTTTGCGCCGAGCTTGATATATTCATTTTCAATATAAACTACGTTTTCGTCAAGGATCTTGTAATCTTCCTCGAGTGCGAGGTAATGAGGATCTTGGTTTGACATATTAAACTCCATTCCACCGCCAAGGCGGCACAAATAGTACTCGATGACTTTTGCCACGGTAAAATTCGCGCAAAACAGTTAAATTACCTGTAAGCAAGAAGCATCCTTCACGCCGCTATCCTTTTTTGCGGTCCTGCGTAGCGACGTATACAGAAAACCGAAGCCGATAAGCTAAAAATTCAATAATTACGTTTCGGACAATTCGACAGAATATACCTTCGCATGACCGCTGCCCAAAAATTCAAGGCTGAAATCGAAAAACGGCTTGTCAAGAGCGCTGATATCTATCTCATAAATCTTTCTGCCGCAATTTCCGTCAAGCTTAAAGGGCAATCTTTGCGCTGTGCGGAAGGCTCTCTTATCGCTCTGACGCGTAGGATCGACGTAACAGCTGAATACCACGTT
Source organism: Clostridia bacterium (assembly GCA_017483305.1). Classification (GTDB taxonomy): domain Bacteria; phylum Bacillota; class Clostridia; order Oscillospirales; family CAG-272; genus SVTX01. The sequence goes on from JAFULC010000055.1 coordinate 11,927, forward strand.
GCCTTCGACAACCTCTCCGTCAATCTCCGCATCCAACAAGATCCTCTTGCATTTGCCTGCGGGAACGAATACGTGCGGCGAGCAAAGTGCTGTTTTCGGCTCAAAATCAAAATCCAAACAATTTTGGTTGCCGTATCCTTTGTCCTTTGTTCCCTTATAATAAAAGTTCTGACGGTCCTCGGTAAAGCTGAACTTTCGATGCTCCGCCCGAGAATCCAACGCAAGCGCAGTTTTTCTGATCTCGTCAACCTCTCCTACGATGAGAGAATAATTGAACGTATATACGATGTTGTGGTCAAGTATCACTTTTGTTGTCATAGATATGACACTCGTCTGACCGTCCTTTGCTCCGCCCCAACCCATATCGGACACATTACCTGCAAACCCGGTAATTGCACCGCACGTGTGGGGATTGTATACGCCGAGACCGTAATTATTGTCATCGACTAACGCCACCCAGCTTTCAGGGTAGAGCACAAACTCCGAGGGCCAGCGTCTTTCGGTCGTCCTGCCGACGATCTCGGTAAGCTCGCCATCGGTTCCGGGGCGATCTCCAATGTAAGATACGATCTTATAAAACTCACCGTTGGTGTAGACCGCGGGAAGCTCCTGACCTCGAGCGGGATACTGTGTCTCGTCAGAGCGGTTATTGTTAAGCCTTGCGGTTACGTTGACCGTCTTATGATCAAGCGTATACCAGAGCTCAAAGGTGCACTCACCGGGCACATTATTAAGTGCCCACTGCATAGGAATGCACTTGACATACATCGTGTTACCCTCGATCTTGTACTCTAAAACCTTCGAGCGATTGAAAAAGCAATCTCCCGTCTGTATAGGGTTCCACGGAGTGTGCGTCCAATGTTCTCCCATCTCGGTTCCTTCGGGATGGAATGGCGCCGGACCCGAATAAAAGGAAAGCTGCACCTGTCTGCCCCAGTCCCAACTATTTATAATATTTTTGTGTCCGTGCTCGGCAAGATACGTGATCGCGCCGCCAAGTGCGACGTTTGCGCCGAGCTTGATATATTCATTTTCAATATAAACTACGTTTTCGTCAAGGATCTTGTAATCTTCCTCGAGCGCCAGGTAATGAGGATCTTGGTTTGACATAACATAACTCTCCTTTCTTGTATCCATAAAGGATCACAAGGTGATTGTAACACGCCGGGGGATAAAAGTCAATATAAAACGACAATTTTAAGCAAAAAAAATCGCCGCAAAAAGCACTACTCAAAAAGCCTTCAAGCACAATGCTTGAAGGCTTTTTATTTATGCCAACTCGACCGAATAAAGCTTCAAATGCCCTTCACTTGCAAATCTGAGCGAGAAGCCGACGAAGCAATCGTCGATCTCGCTGATATCGAGGTCAAAAAGCTTTCTTTCGCCGTTTCCAAATATGCCGAACGGCAGCTTTTTGTGCTCAAGCACAAAGCAGTTCTTTTCATCCAATCCCTTATATATATTGAAGATGATCTCTCCAGAAATCTCGCCGTCAAAGCAAGCGTCAAGCCGGATCTTCTTACATTCGCCCTTACCGATGAAAACAGCAGGGCTCTTGAGCTCGGAGGCTTTTTTGAAATCAAATTCAAGACAACCGCCCGTTCTCCATCCCTTATCGGTGATGTTGTGATAGTAGAACTGGTTTCTATCGTGCTCAAAGCTGTATTTTTTGCGATCGACAAGCTTGTCCTTTTGCTTGGCGACCTCGCGGATAAAGCTAACGTCGCCCACGATCAAGGAATAATCGTAAGAATATACAATGTCGTGGTCAAGTATCGCGGCGGCAAGCGGCGCAATATAACCCGTCTGCGAATCCTTGGGGCCACCCCAGCCCTTTTCTCCAAAAAATCCGATCTTTGAAAGGTTGGTCACACCTATATAAACGCCCAAGCCGTAATTATTGTCATCAACAAGCGCAGACCAATTCTCCGTCGCGATGAAATTAAGCCAAGGCCAGCCAAGACCGTTGTCCTTGGTGACAAGCTCTGTCAATTCTCCGTCTGTAAACGGTTCTGTGCCAACGTACGACACTCCCTTATACCATTCGCCGTTAGTATAAACTGCGGGCATCTCCTGATGTCGTGCAGGATACTGAGTGGTGTCGGGGCGCGCGTTATTGATGCGAGAGGTCACGTTTACGCAATAGCCGTCAAGTCGGTACCAGACCTCAAAGGTGCATTCGCCGGGATAATTGTTTAGTGGCCAATGCATAGGAATGCATTTTACATAAATTTCATTGTTTTCGCAGCGATAATCAAGCACCCTCGAGCGATTTCTGTAATAATCTCCCGACTGTATCGGATTCCAACCGATAAACTTCCAATTTTCCGCCATCTGCACGCCGTCGGGGTGAAAAGGAACGGGGGGCGCGTAAAATGACATTTGTACCTGTCTGCCCCAGTCGGCGCTGTTGATCAGATTTTCCTTGCCCTTTTCGGCAAGGTAGGTCAACGCGCCACCAAGCGCGAGATTCGCACCAAGCCTCAAATATTCGTTTTCGATATAAATGATATTATCGCCCTCAAGATATTTGTCGTAGATCTGTTCTGTCATAAAAAGCCTCCGTAAATGTATGGGGTACACTTGAATTATATCATTCGTTTTAAATTTTGTCAATCAACTACGAAAAATTGTCATAAAAGCATAGGGTGCTGCATATGCAGCACCCTATATTTTTATAAATTCGCTCTAATAATGATCGGGATCACCGACAAGGCGACGAATACCAATCCTACTACTAGGATAAAACGCGGAGCAGGGCCTCTTTTCTTGGCCTTTGCCTCTTTGTAGTCGTAAAAGGTTCGGCTTTCAAGCTTGATGAACGGCAAAAGCGAATGCGCACCAACGTTTATCGCATAACTGATCATGTCGAAAAATCCTGTTGATGCGATCCATGCAAGACCGCCAACCGAAGCCATCAAGGCACCGGGGAAGAAAAACGCATCACAGAGAATTGCCATTACATCCTTTGTTGACAATCCGGAGGATCGAAACAATCCCTCAAACGCCATGACAAAAACCGCCAATATAATACCAATGGCACCGCAAACTCCATATTGCAAAAGCTTTTTCTTCACTTTTTAGTCCTCTACGCTTTCTCTGTACTTCTTCTCCTCAGAGTCGGAACAAAGGACAAAGTGTCCGGGCACTACTTCTCTGAAGCTGGGCTTCTCTACCGAATAATCGTGATCACGAAGCGGAGCGTATGTGATACGCTGTCTGGTCTTCTCGTAGTTCGGGTCGGGCAGAGGAATTGCCGACAGAAGCGAACGGGTGTAGGGATGCATTGGATGACGGAAAAGCTCGTCTGAATCGGCAAGCTCAACCATCTTTCCGAAATACATAACTCCGATTCGGTCGGAGAAGTACTTAACGACAGACAAATCGTGCGCGATAAAGAGAATGGTAAGACCAAGCTCCTCACGAAGCTCGTTAAGCAGGTTGATTACCTGCGCCTGAACCGATACGTCAAGTGCGGATACAGGCTCATCGGCAATGATCATCTCAGGACGCATAACTACCGATCTTGCAATACCGATACGCTGCTTCTGTCCACCCGAGAATTCGTGAGGATATCTGCCCGCATGCTCTCTTACAAGGCCAACCTTGTCGAGAACGTCGTATACCTGCTCGTCGATATATTTTTTGTCCTTAATTCCCTTGATAACCATACCCTCGGCAATGATCTCGCGAACTGTCATACGGGGGTTAAGCGATGCAACGGGATCCTGGAAGATCATCTGAATCTGTGTTACGAGATCCCTGTCAACCTTGGAATTCTCGCGCTTAGCGACTGCCATTGCCTTCTTGTTCTCGGCAACAACATCCTTAATCTTTGAATTAATTTCTGCAATAGCCTTGTCGTTCTCGGCTTTTTTGTTAGGATTAGCATTGCTATCAGCTTCAAGCGCAGCAATCTGTGCCTTTGCTTCTACCTTTGCGGCCTTTATCGTTTCCTTGTAGCCAAGAGTTCCCGCACCAATACGCTGACCCTTAAAGTAAACGTTACCGCCAGTAGGATTATAAAGCTTGATGATAGTACGGCCCGTGGTGGTCTTTCCGCATCCGGACTCTCCAACGAGACCGAACACCTCTCCCTTCTTTACCTCGAAGGATACCTTGTCAACCGCCTTAAGAGGACCGAAGTGCTGGGAAAGCTCTTCAACCTTAAGAAGAACCTCGCCCGTCTGAATTTCGGGATATTTCTTATCAGACATCTTCGTTACCTCCTTTATTGTTCATTCTGGCAATACGCTCTCTGATGATCTTGGGCATTTCAACCTTAGGAGCATCGGGATGGAGCAGCCAGGTTGCCGCCGAGTGTGTCTCGGAGATCTTGAACATGGGAGGCTGTACCTCAAAGTCCACCTTAAGAGCATATTTATTTCTCTCCGCGAAGGCGTCGCCTACGGGAGGATAGATCATATTGGGAGGAGTTCCGGGGATTGCTTCCAGCTTCTCGTTGGTATCAAGGTCAGGCATGGAAGAAAGCAATGCCCAGGTGTAAGGATGAGCAGGGCTATAGAAGACGTCTTCCGACGTACCGTACTCAACAATCTTACCTGCGTACATAACGCCGATTCTGTCCGCCATATTCGCAACGACACCAAGGTCGTGGGTGATGAATATGATGGAAAGCTGTCTTTCCTTCTTGATCTTATTGATAAGCTCAAGGATCTGAGACTGTATAGTAACGTCAAGCGCCGTGGTAGGCTCGTCACAGATAAGAATATCAGGGTTAGCAACGAGAGCAATAGCAATAACGATTCTCTGTCTCATACCGCCAGAGAACTCGAAGGGATACTGATTATAACGGGTACGAGGCTCGGGGATACCAACCTCCTCCATCAGCTTGATCGCCTTTTCCTTTGCCATGCGCTTCGTAATGGTATAAACCACCTCGGATGCGCGTGCCTTCAAGTAATCGATCAATCCAACCGCGTTCTTATCGAAATCGCGGCTCTCAAAGTTCTCGATATCTGCCTTATATTTTCTTTCAAGACGGTTGATGACCGAAACGCAGTCATCACGGAGATCTTCAAGATCGTAAACGTTCTTGGGAACGACCTTCCAATCGATCTTCTTTCCTCTTGCGATAAGAGCCTCGCGCTTTGCGCTCTGACGTGCAAAGCGTTTTTCCTCCTTAGGATTGAGCTTCTCATAAGTGAAGTACTTATTAGTTGCAGTCTTCAGGCTGGAAGAGAAGGTGTAAGCAATATTGTCCTTGTTATACTCAAGTCTATCGATAGAGCCTTCAACAATCTTACAAAGAGCCGCAACAATCTCCTTGGTCATTCCCTTTTCAAGGTGGGGAGTGTTGAGGAAGTAATCTCTTGCCTTTGCAAGCTCGCCAAGAACATACTTCTTGCACTCAAGCGATCTCTCTGCAGAATAACGAATTGCCTTTGTTTCATACTTAATGAATTCAGCCATATAGGTCTCATCGAGATACTTTACAGCCATTTCATTAAGTGCCTCAACATCTCTCTTGTCGAGGACAACACCGGGATTCTTGTAAACGTAGTATCCTATACGGAAGAAGTTGGGCTGAGGACGTGCAAGAATTCCTGTGAGAAGGTTCTCAACAAGATCGGTCAGAGTTTTTGCAAGTTCTTCGGAAAGAACGTAGGTCTGGGGCTTTCCGTCTTCACCGACGGGTGCCTTATATTCACTTCTACACTTTTTAAGGGTTTCAATGGTGGATGCAAGCTGCGCTTCATATCCTGCAGTGAGAAAATCGTCCTTAACTCTACCAAGAGTCTGGATAAACTCGCCAAGATCACGCTTGACCTCAAGCTTCTGCTTTTTCTCTGCCATATAGAGGAAGTTTTCAAGCTGAGCCTTAAGCTCCTCGGCATAAGCGCGAGCTGCATTGTAGCTGTTTTCAAGGCGGATAGCAAGAATGTTGAAATCATCAAAGGTTCTGATCATATCAGCTATCTGCTCTTCTGACTTATCCGTTCTCGCAACAGATGCAAGCATAGCCTCCTTGAGATATCTCAGAGTGGTATTAAACTCAGCTCTTGCTCTCTTACGGTTGGTCTTATTTTTAAGAAGCATAGCCTCCGTGATCTGCTTACCGATCTTAACGATAGGGTCAAGAGAAGAAAGCGGATCCTGGAAAATCATAGAAATTTTGTCTCCACGGATTTTGCACATTTCCTCCTCGGTGATTTTGAGAAGGTCGCGTCCGTCGTAAAGGATCTCTCCGCCCTCAACGATAGAGTTTCCCGCAAGGATTCCAAGTATCGCCTTGGAGGTAACCGATTTACCCGATCCGGATTCACCAACGATCGCAAGGGTTTCTCCCTTCTGGAGATTGAAGGAAATGTTTCTTACCGCCTTAACGGTACCACTGTTGGTACGGAAGGATATTTTTAAGTTTTTTACTTCAAGAATGTTATTAGACATTTATCATTCCTCCGTTCCTCTGAGTGATGGGTTGAATGCATCGCGCAAGCCGTTACCGAACAGATTGAAGCATATCATAAGGAGAGAGATGAACAATGCGGGGAACAGCATAACGTGAGGCTTTTCTGTCCAGGTACCCTCTGCCTGCGCAAGAACGGTACCCAAGGAGGTGCTGGTCTTCGAGTTCAGGTTTACGATACCGAGGTAGGTAAGCATAGACTCGGAGAAGATAACTCCGGGGATCGCAAGTACTGAGGAGGTAATGATCGTACCGAGAGTGTTGGGGAAGATGTGCTTCCAGATAATACGTCTGTCCTTAGCTCCAAGAGTTCTTGCAGCCATAACGTACTCCTGGTTCTTGAATCTGTAGAACTGGGTTCTTACAAGACCCGCAGTGCCTATCCAGCCCGTTAGCACGAATGCAAATAACAAGCTTGGGATAGCGCCAACCTTCGCCGCCAGGTGTATCTGGAACAGCGTAGATACGACGATAAACGGAACGCCCGAAAGAACGTATACGATAAATTCCATGACAAGGTCGGGAGTGCCGCCGTAATAACCCTCGATCGCACCGTACATAGCTCCGAGGATAAAGTTAATAGCGAAAATACAAACCGAGAAGAGCAAGCTCAAACGAAGACCCATTGCGATACGCTGAGCGAGGTCGTATCCCGAAACGTCGGTGCCGAAAATAAATTCGGGCTCCGCGCCGTCGTGAGTATAACGGTAGTAGTTATAATAAAGAACTCTTACCTGATACTCTGCGGTATCTACAGTATTACCGCCGCCCTGATACTTCCAGTATCTGAGCTCACCCTTGTTTTCACCGCTGGTATAACGGAGATAGTTATCCTCAAGAACGACCTCGTCAACATTCTCGAACTCGATCTTCTTAACCTTGCCGCTCTTGTTGGTATACAAGGGATTTCCCTTTTCGTCGGTCTTATACCACCAGTTCGCATCGGTAGCGCTGTAGCAATATTCCTTGGTGTTGATAAGAGGATAAAGAACCTGAATTCCGGTCTCCTCTTGCCAAGCAACGATTCTTGCATATTCTTCTTGCGAAACCTGCTTGTAGATAAATCCAACCGAAAGGTACTCGTCTACGTTAGCATAGTAAATATTGTTGACGTTCTTACCCTGTTCGGTCTTAACCACCTTTTCAAGATTGGTTACAGGCTGAAGGGGGTTGTCCTGCTTCAGCGCTTCGCCGAGAGAGGGCATATTTTCGAAATTTCCTGTTGCCGCAATACCCTTTGCGATCTCAAGAATGTACGCGCGCTCGTTGTAGTCCTTGTTAACGTCGCCCGTGGCAATTCCAATGTTGGAAAGCAGAAGATTTCTGGGGGTTTTCTTTGCGTAATACGTGTCAAAATCGGTACCCGTGCCAGTATCAAAGAAGGGCATGATTACCGCAAACATAACTATCAAAAGAATAATGATAGCAGCAACGATGGACGCCTTATTTTTGCAGAAGCGACGCCATGCGTCCTTGAAATAGCCTATGGGCTTATCGTCGAACTTTTGGTCCTTGATGTGATCGCCGAGATTAGCAAGGGCGAGCTTTTCCTTCGGGATCGAGTTAATATTAATTTCTTTTGCCATATTATCTTTCTCCCATTCTGATTCTAGGATCAATAAATCCGTAGCTGATATCGATTATGATACCCGAAAGCAGACTGATAGCGGTGTAGAAGATACAGTCCATCATAAATACGTCGTAGTCTCGGCTGAAAATCGACTGAGTATAGAGCGCGCCAACGCCGGGGATGGAGAATATCTGCTCGATGATGAGCGAACCGCCAAGGATACCGACAAAGCTTCCCAGAATCGAGGGAAGGATCGGAACCATCGCGTTCTTGAGTGCGTGACGGGTGGTTGCCTGTGAGCGGGTAAGTCCCTTAGTGCGGGCAAGAAGCATATAGTCGGAGGTCAAGGTCTCGGTAAGCTCCGCTCTGGTGAAACGGCACAGGCCTGCGATCTGACCGAAGGAAAGTGCAAGGATCGGGGGGATCATACTGTGGAACATAGTCCAAGAGAACCAGGTTCCGCCCGCATCTGCGAGCGAGGAGATTACCGGCGGGAACCAGTCAAGCTTGAAATACAGGAAATACTGTACTAAGAAAGCATAGACGTAGCTTGGCACCGATACGAACAGTATGACCATAACGCTTATAAGATGGTCCTGCCACTTGTTCTTCTTGATAGCTGCATAGATACCGAAAAGAATTCCGAGAGGAACCGCAAACAAAAGCGAATACAGGTTTACAAGAACCGTAGGCAGAAGTCTGCCGACAAGAAGATCCCAAGCGGGAGCCGTCTTCTTGATTACCCATGAGGTTCCAAAATCAAATTCAGTGAAAATTCCCTTGAGGTATATACCGTACTGAACAAGCAAAGGCTCATCGTAGCCACGTGCGTTCCATATATCCTCAATCTGCTGCTTTTGAGCCTCGGTCGCACCCTCGGGAGGGGACATAGGCAACGCTCTTATGAGCACGAAGCATATCGTAGTGATACAGAATAATGCCACAAGCATCAGCAATATTCTTTTAAATATATACTTGATCATTTTAACTAACCTTTCAAAATTAGGTTTCTGATTTACCCATAAGGGCAACCTAACCTTGGGAAAATCGAGCCAAAGCCACACCGCACGCCTAACGGATCACTCGCTTTGACGCAATTTTCCCAAGGTTATAAACAATGTATTACCATTTTTTATAGCTTTTCTTGGGTGATTGTCTGAGCAAATCATGCAAATTAAGAGGTCTTAAAATCGCAAAGTAATGGGAGAATAAATCCTCCCATTACCATGCGATGTTTTCAGATTTCTCTAAAATTATTTGCCTGCGGTATTACTTGTAGTTAAGCTCTCCGCCCTGCTCTGCAACGTATGCAGCCCATTCAGCATCATTGTAGTTGTAATCCATGATACGGAATCCGCCGAAGCCGTACATAATGTTGTACTCATCGGTGTAGTCCTCTACCTTGTAGGAGCTGAGTGAGCAAACGGTGGTAACTGCAAGAGGAATTCTGTAGAACTTAGCAAGGAATGCCTCTTCCATCTGAGCTGTGATAGCAAGCTTAACCTTGTTATCAGCGTTAGCGTATACGCCGGTACCGATCATGGAGTTACCCCATGCCTGCCAGGTCATAGTAACCTCCTCGCCCTCAACTACGAGAGTAAGGGTCTCGGTGGTAGGATCCCAACAACCAGCCTCGTTGATGTCGTACTGAGTAGGATCGGTGTAAACCTGGAAGTTACGGAAAGGATAGAACGCAGCGCCGCCCCATGCACCGTAACCGATAGCATAGAGACCAGCAGCGGTATCGCCGTAACGGTCGTTGATGTTGCCGAGAGGCTCAAGAGTGATGGTGCCGAATCCGGTGCCCTCAACTGCTGCGTTGAGGTACTTCTGGATAAGCTCGCACTGCTTGGTGTCGTCCTCGGTGAGAGAGCCCTTTGCCCAACCGATCTGGATCTTGATTGCGGAGCCCTCGGTGTAAAGACCCTCTGCAACGAGCTCCTCGAATGCCTTGGTCATAAGAGCCTTAGCCTCGGTGAGGTTGTAGCCGGTGATGGAGTCGTAAGCATCCTCGAGAGTCTCGTAGATCTTACCCTCACCGTACTCTACGCCGTAGAGGTTAACGATAGCCTGCATAGCCTCTTCAGACTTTCTGTAAGAGGAAGAAGGATCGTTGTAGATATCGTAGTGATAGAGGTGGTTCATAAGCGAGTACGCAGGAGTCCATGCCTGAGTAGCGGTTACGAAGTCTGCTCTATCGATTGCGAAGGACATAGCCTTACGGAAGTTGTAGTTGTTGAGAACTACGGAGAATGCGTTCTTACCCGAAGCATCGAGAGCCTTGAGGTTATCAAGGTTGGTGTGGAAGAAGAAGGACATAGTGTATGTCTCATCTACAACCTGGAGTCTCTCGGAAAGCTTATAGTCGTTAAGCTCAGCAGCAGTGGGAGAGTAAGACATAAGCTCACCCTTAAGGAACTTCTGCTTTGCAACGTCCTCGGTCATAACGTCGATTACGATCTTGGTGGTGATGTACTGCTGGAGGTACTTGCCGTCAACAGTGAACTGAGTGAAGGAAACGAGCTTGCCGTCCTCGGTCTTTTCGAAGCCGTACCAGTTCTCGTTCTGCTCGTAAACAACCTGCTTGTTGTCCTCGAATACGGTCATCTTGTATGTACCGTAGGAGATGGAGGTCGCAAGAGAGGTCATGTAGTCGGTAACAACAAGTCCGTCTACCTCCTTCTTACCTGCCTCGTAAAGGCCCTCGTGAACGAGCCAGGTGTCGGTGCAGGAGGTGAGGAAGTAGTTGAAGTCGATTGCGGTGTCGCAAACGTAGAGGAAGCTGTAGTCGCCGGTCTTAACGAGACCAACGCATTCCCAGGTTGCGCCAACATTATCGTTAGCGGTGTAGAGAGCGAGGCAGTATGCAAGATCCTTGCCAACTTCAAAATAAGGACCGTAACCGATGCCGAGATAGTACTCGTATGCATCCTTAGCGGAGATCTCGTCTACAGGATTGCCATCTTCGTCAAGAAGCTTGTTGCCCTCTGCGTCAACAGCGAAGTAAACGGTATCATCGTTCATAGGAAGCCACTGAGGACAATTCTCGCCAGCCTCGTTCTTATAGCCCTTGGTTCCCCAAAGCTCATAGATGTCGACGTAGATAGTTTCGCCTGCATCAACAGCAGCCTGGTTGGATTCGTACTTAGTAGCAACGCCTACATAGAAGCCCGCATCCTTAGAGTAGTAGTAGTCGAAACCACCTGCAATTGCAGACTCGCCGGAGATGTAGAGGTTAGCTCTGTAGTTCTTCATGTCAGGGCTAAGAAGCTGCTGCATGGAGTAAACGTAGGAATCAGCATTGATGATGGTGCCGTCTTCCCACTTAGCGTTGGGGTTGAGTGTGAACTCAAATACGTAACCGGACTTAACCTCTTCAGCGGTCTTGCCCTCAGGAAGAGTTACGTTGTACTTGGTAAGGAGGTCCTGCTTCTGAGCAGTAACGTCCTTGATAGCGGTTGCCATTTCGCCTACCCACTGGTAGAGACCTTCCTCGGTGTCAAGAGCCTCCATGGTTACAAAAGGAGAGGTAAGGTAACTCAGAATGGACTGGTCAGCATTGGTCTCCCATGCATGGGGGTTCCAGTTGGAACCGAGAGAAATAGCGTAGCTGTTGTAGGTGTAGTCGCCTACCTTAGCGGTAGGAAGAACTGCATCTGCGGGACGAACGGGAGCGATGAATTCGATCTTTTCGTCTTCTTCACCCGTGGTTTCGTCAGTGGTTTCATCGCCAACAGTGGTCTCATCATTGTTACCATTGTTAACGGTAGTTTCTTCTCCACCGTTATCGGGGTTCTGGCAAGCTGCGAGAGTTGCAACTGCTGCGAGCACCATAACAAGCGCGAGAAGAACTGAAATCAGTCTTTTCATGATGAAAATCCTCCAAAAAAATTTTTTATGAGCCAAAGTGCAAAAAACAAACACTTCAAACTATGACCCATTATACCTCTTTTTTTGAAAATTGTCAAGAGCAACGGCAAAAATCTTTTTTGCTTTGCGCAAAAATGGGCATTTGGCACATCGAGTTGCAATTAATAAAAATGTTTTTTGTCATTTTTGCACAACTTTCTTGCATAAAAAGATGAATAAAGTTTCATTTTTCCAAACAAATTTCTTCAATAATTGAATATTTGCGGTTTTCAGAAAAATATTTTTTTGCAATTTACAAATCCAAAAATTGCAAAAAATAAGCATAATCAGCAAAAAAGAGGGCTCAGTGCGCAACAATCAGATCCGTCAAATTCACAGCTTTCGGCTTTGTTCACAGAATATTAGCATTTTTGTGCTAATATTAAGTTATCTGAATTTATTATAACCAAATTCCACAATATCAAAACGAGGTAACCGATGCAAAAATACGACGTTTCCATAATTCCCTGCGACAGCTACGACTCGCAAGAGGTCAAAAGCGCGCTTTTAAGTCTTCTCTCACCCATCGGGGGCTTGGATTGGGTCAAGGAGGGCATGAATATAGTCATAAAAGCCAATCTTGTAACCTTTGCGCATCCCGACGAGGCAGTTACCACTCACCCCTCGCTTATTTGCGCCCTTATTGAAATGTTATGCGAGCGCGGCGCAAAGGTTATAGTCGGCGACAGTCCCGGAGGACTTTATAACGCTGCATTTCTCAATCGTGTGTACAGCGTATGCGGTCTTGGCGCAGTTGAAGCGGCGGGCGGCGAGTTAAATCACGATTTCGGGCACAGTGAGGCTCATTTTGAGGATGCCAAGGTCGCGCACGACTTCACATACACCGCATATCTCGACAAAGCCGATGCAATAATCAATTTCTGCAAGCTAAAAACCCACGGAATGATGGGAATGAGCGCCGCCGCGAAGAATATGTTTGGCGCGATCCCCGGGACTATGAAGCCCGAATATCACTTCAGATACCCCAATTCCGCAGATTTTGCGCGTATGATAGTCGACATCGACGAATATTTCGCGCCAAAAATAAAGCTCTGTATCGCGGACGCTATAATAGGAATGGAAGGAAACGGTCCGACAAAGGGCACTCCCAGAAAGATCGGATGCATTTTAGCCTCCGAAAATCCGCACAAGCTCGATCTGGTCTGCGCCAAGCTGATCGGTCTCTCCTCCGACGAGATCCCCACGCTTGGAGCGGCGCGCGAGCGCGGTCTGATCCCCGAAAGCATTGATGAATTAAAGCTTTTCGGCGATCTCGACTCGCTTATCGTACCCGATTATCAGAATATTGCAGTCAAAAACAGTCTTCTGTTTGACAACAGATCCAAGCTTTTCGGCAAGATCGCCAAGCTTGCGCTCGAAGCAAAGCCGACTCTCAAGAGTAAAAAGTGTAAGGGCTGCGAAAAATGCAAGCAGATATGCCCCGCGCAAGCGATAAAAATGGTCAAAAACAAGCCTCAGATAGACCGTAGCAAGTGCATAAAATGCTTTTGCTGTCAGGAATTCTGCCCGTTCGGTGCTATGGACGTTCACCGTCCGCTGTTAGCAAAAATACTAACCAAGCAAAAAGGCAAATAATTAAATTTCAAATATACTTAACAAAAATGCGTATAATATCTGTATCTGAATGAAAGCGAGGAACGGATATGGGCATTTTACTAAAGCTTTCCTTTTTATTTTGTATAGGCTGCTCGGTCGGTTGGGTGTTGGAGCTATTCTTCAGAAGATTTTTCTCCAAGGAAAACCCCGAGCGCAAATGGATAAACCCGGGATTTCTTTCGGGTCCCTGGCTTCCGCTTTACGGCTTCGGGCTCTGCCTTCTCTATCTTTTGGCAGGACTTGAGCAATATATCGCAGGCAACGGATGGCTCGAGAAGGCGTTTTTGTTTCTGATAATGGCAATTTGCATGACCGCGATCGAATATATTGCAGGCATTTTCTCGATCAAGGTGCTAAAGGTGCATCTTTGGGACTATTCAGGCGAATGGGGAAATTTGCAAGGGATAATCTGCCCTCGGTTCTCTTTATTTTGGGCAATTCTCGGCGCGATCTACTACTTTTTCATTCACCCAAACATCTTGTTGGCGCTTGACTGGTTATCAAAAAACCTCGCTTTCTCCTTTGCGATAGGCTTTTACTTCGGTTTTTTCACCGTCGACGTCATTTATTCCTGCAATCTGCTCTCCAAGCTACGCAGATTTGCAAAGGAGAACAATATCATCGTCAAATATGGCAAATTCAGACGAATTTTGCACGATGCACTGGAGGAACGCCAAAGGAAAAGAAGCTTTTTCCTACCTCACCGCACAAACAGACCGATCTCCGACCATCTTAGCAGCTATCTCGAATGGATAAAATCAAGCGTTACACCCTCAGATAAAAACAGCCGAAACCGTTGATTTATAACGGTTTCGGCTGTTTTTAACGGCAAGCGTCGATAAACGCGGTAAATATTTTGACCGACGACTCATCCTTATCGTAGAAGAGCTCGGGATGCCATTGTACACCCAAACAAAACGGGTGCGACGGCGCGTGATACGCCTCAATATAGCCATCCTCGCTCACGGCATCGCAGGCAAGAGCGTCGGCAAGCCTCTTCACGCACTGATGATGATACGTATTGACAAGTAAATTTTCCTTTCTCATCAAGGCAAACAGCAATCCATTCTTGTCAAGTGCGACCGAATGGCATTGTCCGTCTCTCGCTTCGCCTCGGTTTTCGGTGTGATCCTCAATATGCTGATGCAACGTGCCTCCCAAAAGCACGTTTATAATCTGCTCACCGCGACAAATACCCAAAATCGGCTTGTTCGTCGGGTAAACGGCACGGAACATTCTGCTTTCAAAAAGGTCTCTTTCCGAACTGATGTTCGCAGTTTTTGGGTGCTTTTCTTCATTATAGTACTGAGGGTCAACGTCTCCGCCTCCGCAAAACATAAATCCATCGAAAAGCTCCACGTATTCCTGTATCTGAGCATCATCCTCCGTATAAGGCAAAACAACCGGCAAGCCGCCGCTTTTCCATATCGCATCGAGGTATTCTTTATTCAAGGACATCAAATACCCCTCTTTGCCGCACATAAGCGCTATTCTCGGTCTGTTCATTTTTTCTCCATTCTGCCGCATTGACGGCTCTTACTAATAGACAACGATGGGAATGATCCATACTGGATCATTCCCATTTTCTTTGTTGCAAAAGGCAAATCAGCCTCTTCCAACCACAGTGATAAAGTTATCGACCAGCTTTATCGCATCGGGCACGATATAGCACGCAAACGCGCACAAGATCAGCGCCGCCAACGAAACGAGAAGCACCGATCCGATGTTGGCACCCTGCTTGTCAAATTTTATCTCCGCAGCATAGGTTTTTTCTTTAGGTATATAAAAATGCATCGTATTGCAGTCGCGTACGAACTCGGGGGCCTTGAATTTGGGAGGTTTCTTTTCGCCCTTGTGCAATTCCTCAAATTCTTCTCGCTTTTTGTTGATTTCGGTCACAAATTCGTCCTCCTCAACACAGCGAACCCAACGCCAGAGCGTTCCGCCCGTCTTGACCGCGCCACGCACGCCCGGGCTCTTCAGGTATCCCAGATCATACAAGGTTTTTGCCGAATCCTTATCAAAGCATTCCTCGTAGACTATCTTTCTGACGAAATCACCAAGATAGCGCTTTGAATACAACGTACTGATGGATGCAACAATAATTCCGATAGTAATGCCTATAATTACCATCCTGATCGACACCAGAGCGTTACTTTTTACCGTGAAATTCTCGAGATAAGGAAGGTCGACCGAAAAATAGTTTTCAACAATATACTCCCAAAGCTCCTCGAAAAGGCTCTGATTGCCCGAAAGCGCAATATTCAGCATACACAGTCTCCTTTCGGGTGTTGGATTTTATTTTTTGATAACGTCGGTTCCAACGTACTTGCGAAGAACCTCGGGAACGGTTACGCTTCCGTCGGCGTTCTGGTTCTGCTCTACAAGTGCAGGAAGGATTCTCGACGTCGCAAGACCGGATCCGTTAAGAGTGTGGATGTATTCGATCTTGCCATTTGCACGTCTTACTCTCATCATTCCGCGTCTTGCCTGATAATCTCTTGCGTTGGATACGGAGCTGACCTCCTTGTAGCCGTCCATAGAGGGAATATTGATCTCAATGTCGTAGGTTCTCGCCATAGAAGCCGAGCAGTCGCCCGCCGCAAGCTTAACGGTTCTGAAATGGAAGCCAAGACCGCTTACAAGGTTTTCGGCCTTGGTTACAAGCTCATCAAACGCCGCATCACTCTGCTCGGGCAGGGTGAACTGGAACATTTCGACCTTGTTGAACTGATGTCCGCGCACCATTCCGCGCTCGTCCGAGCGGTACGAGCCCGCCTCGCGACGGAAGCAGGGAGTGTAGCTGAACATCTTCTTCGGAAGGTCTGTTTCAGTGAGAATCTCTTTTCTGTAAAGGGATGCAAGCGCCGCCTCCGCGGTAGGAAGCATATAGTGAATTCTGTCGTCGGTGGGGTTTTCTATCTTGTAAACCTCATCTGCAAACTTGGGGAACTGTCCCGCGGTAACGCCACACTCATATTCAAGCATGTGGGGAGGAAGAATGAACTCGTAGCCATCGGAAATATGAGTGTCAATAAAGTAATTGAGCAAAGCCCACTCAAGACGCGCGCCCATTCCGCGATAGATCCAGAAGCCCGAGCCTGCAAGCTTTGTTCCTCTTTCATAGTCGATAAGACCAAGCGCATTGCAAAGATCAACGTGGTTTTTAGGCTCAAAATCAAACTTTCTGGGCTCGGAGAAGAAGCGAATAGACTCGTTATTCTCCTTTCCGCCGGGAAGAAGGTCTCTGTCGGGGAGGTTGGGAAGCCCAAGCATCCAGGATGTCAGCTCTGTCTCAACGCCCTTGAGGATCTCGTCGTTCTCCTTTGCCTTTGCGCCAAGCGCTCTGGACTGCGCGAAGATCTCGGAGGGATCCTTTCCTTCCTTTTTATATTGAGGAATAAGCTTTGTGAGCTTATTCTGCTCCGCCTTGATAGCCTCAGTCTCGGTTATCAACGCTCTTCTTTTTGTGTCAAGCTCAAGGATCTTGGCAACGTCCTCTGCCGCATCCTTTCCTTTTGCCGCAAGTCTTTCAACGACTTCCGCAGGGTTTTCCTTTATATAATTTATATCAAGCATTTTTCTTGTCCTTTCAATGATATGTTATGCGATTTATCAGGAATTAAACAATCCCTTACCGCAGATAAGAGTAAGAAGCTCCTCGAGATCGGCATCATTATCAAACGTAAGCTCAACCGTCTTCTTCTTGGTCGTCTGATTGATCTTTACCTTTCTTCCGAGCTTATCCATAACTTTTCTTTCAAGGTCACGCATATAAACTCTTCTCTGTACCGACTCGTCGCCCGTGGATTTAAGGGTTTCAACGTCCTGCTCGGCAATCATTCGTCTTACGATCTTTTCAACCTCGCGCACAGAAAGATCTCTTTCATGCACCTTTTGAGCGAGATTTATCATCTGATCCTCGTCATCAAGACCAAGAATAGCTCTTGCATGACCGTTTGTGATCTTTCCTTCCTTTAAAAGAGAGAGCACCTCGTCAGGAAGATCAATAAGTCTGAGCATATTAGCTATCGCAGAGCGCGATTTGCCCACTTCTCTCGAAAGCTGCTCCTGAGTCAAGCCGAAACGGTCGACCAAAGCCTGATAAGCAAAGGCTTCTTCAACGGGATTAAGGTTTTCGCGCTGAACGTTTTCAACAAGCGCGATCTGCGCAACCTTAAGATCATCTCCGTCCACCGTTATCGCGGGAATCTCCGAAAGACCCGCCATTTTGGCAGCTCTCCAACGGCGCTCGCCGGCAATTATCTCGTAAGTGCCAACAAAATCGGTATTTTCCCTGACAATTATAGGCTGAAGCACGCCGTGAATGGATATAGAATCAGCAAGAAGCTGCAGGCTTTCCTCGTCAAAATCCTTTCTGGGCTGGTCTCGTCTGGGTTCAATGTCGTTAATTCTTATTTTTGAAACAGAGTCTTTTTTGTCTTCGATCATATTATCGTCGAGAATCGAATAAAAATCTCTGCCAAGTCCTCCTCTTGCCATTGCAATTCTCCTTTATATTATATTCTGGACGCAAGCTCTTTGGCAACCGACAGATACTCGTCCGCGCCCTTGCATCTCTTTTCGTGATAGTATACAGGCATACCAAAGCCGGGCGCCTCGGAAACCTTTACTCCCCTGGAGATCTTCGTCTTGAAAAGCTTGTCCGCATAATGCTTATTAAGCTCGTTTATAACCTGAAGCGACAGCAACAGTCTGGAATTATACATCGTTACAAGTATTCCGGTTATATTAAGCGAATTGTTGTAGTTCGCCTTTATTCTATTAATAGTAACAGTCAACTGTGAAAGACCCTCGAGCGCATAGAATTCGCACTGCATAGGGATGATGATTCCGTCGCTCGCAACCATAGCGTTTACTGTAAGCATGCTCAGAGAAGGAGGACAATCGACGATTATATAGTCGTAGTCATCCTTTATTGTTGCCAAAGCATCCTTCATTATTCTTTCAGCGCCGTCTTCTTGATACAAATTGTACTCCGCACCGGCAAGCGCAATGTTTGCAGGAATGATGCTGAGGTTTTTGTATTCAGTCTCAAGGATCGCATCTTTTGCCTCAATATCCCCGAGAAGTATGTCGTTTATAGAGTTTTTTAAGCCTTTTTTTGATATTCCAACGCCGCTTGTAGCATTTCCCTGGGGGTCAAGATCTATCAAAAGAACCTTATATCCCAGGATTCCCAACGAGGCCGCAACGTTGACCGCGGATGTGGTTTTTCCAACTCCGCCCTTCTGATTAGAGAAAGAAATTATTTTTCCCAAATCGGTTTCCTCCTAGATTTTTGTGTGTTTGAATACATTATACTATACTTTTGCAACTTTTGCAAGAGGTTTTGTTAAAATTATTTTGAAATCCGCCAGATTTGTCAACTTTTTAAGCGTCGGGCACTTTGTTTCACGTGAAACACGTCCACCCGAGCCTTACGTTCGAGGTTGTTTCGCGTGAAGCGCGCCCATGTGAGCTTCGCGCTCAAGGTCGTTTCACGTGAAACGCTATCTTGGAAATTATCCTTACGCCACCGCTTCACACGAAACGCCCCAAGAAGCCACCTCCGCGCACTGTTTCACGTGAAACACCCAAGAAACCACCTCCGCGCACTGTTTCACGTAAAACACCACGCAAAAAGCCGCTTGTTACAGCGGCTTTTTTACTATTTGGGCATATTTTCTCGGATACTGCGTAGGGGTTTGGCTCGTTTTCTTATAAATCCTGATTTCTCGATCGATCTCCGTGCCGTCAAGTGCCAGCTTGTGCAAGAATGTCTCGGTCGGTGTCGCCCCAAGCTTTTTGATTCCATGCTCGGCTTCGCTCGCTTCGTCTATGCCTTTTTCGGATTTCATTGCTATAAACAGCCCACCAACCTTAACAAAAGGAACGCACAGCTCCGACAAAACATTGAGCCTCGCAACAGCTCTGCTTGTGCAAACATCGAAGCTTTCGCGTTTGATTTCCGCATATTCTTCGGCCCTTGCACATATTGCATCAAGATTGCAGAGACCAAGCTTTTCCTTCGCCGTCAATACAAAATTGATCTTTTTTCCTGTGCTGTCAAGCGCAGTCACTCGGGCGTCTTCGCGAAGGATCGCGATCGGCACAGACGGGAATCCGGCTCCACAGCCTACGTCCAAAACGAACGAATTGTCAGGAATGTGTTTGACAACAGCCGCCGAATCCACGAAGTGCTTTAGTATTATGCCTTCTTCATCCGTAATTGCGGTAAGGTTTGTGTGCTTGTTCGTCTCTATGAGCAGATTCGCAAAGTCACAGAGCAGGTTTGCCGATCTTTCGCTGAGCAAATCCTTCATTTCGTTTTTTTCAAAGGCTTTATACAGTAAATCAATAAATGCGTTTCTTTCCATACAAATCTCACTTTATTCCAAGATAAATAAGCAAAACAGAGATGTCAGCAGGGTTAACTCCGCTTATTCTGGATGCTTGACCCACGGTTAAAGGTCTTATCTTATCGAGCTTTTGTGCCGCCTCGATCCTCAATCCCTTTATTTCAAGATATTCAAGGTCTCTTGGCAGAGGCTTAGCCTCTATTTTTTCATATTTTTTGACCTCGGCAAGCTGCCTTTTTACGTATCCGGCGTATTTTATGTCGGTGCTTGCAGTCAAAACAACGTCCTTTGGCAAAATTGGGCGGTCGACGTCAAGCTCCGCAATCTGATCATAATCAAAGTCGGGTCTCCTTATAAGATCGGCAAGCGAAACGCCCGATTTTGCAGGGTCTTGTCCTTTATTTACAAGGAATTCCGAGGCCTTTTCTTTGGAGATATACGTCGTCTCAAGACGTTCCTTTTCCTTTGCGATCGCATTTCTTTTTGCAAGGAATTTTTCATATTGTCTGTCACTCACAAGCCCTGCGCGCCTTCCGATCGGGGTAAGTCTTTCATCAGCGTTGTCCTGGCGCAAAAGCAACCTATATTCCGAGCGCGAGGTCATCATGCGGTAAGGCTCGTTAGTTCCTTTTGTTGTCAAGTCATCGATAAGCGTTCCGATATAGCTTTCCGACCTGCTAAGAACAACAGGATCTTCGCCCTTAGATCTCAACGCGGCGTTCATTCCGGCGATCAAGCCCTGCGCGGCAGCCTCCTCGTATCCCGAGGTTCCGTTGAACTGTCCTGCGCCGTAAAGACCCGAAACCCCTTTAAATTCAAGGGTTGCATAGAGCTGCGTGGGGTCTATGCAGTCATATTCGATCGCATACGCATATCTCATTATCTCGGCATTAGCAAAGCCGTCGAGCGAGCGCAGCATTTCGTACTGAACGGAGGTCGGCAGAGAAGTCGAAAAGCCCTGAATATACATCTCTTCAGTGTCCTCGCCAACCGGCTCGACGAAAAGCTGATGCCTTTCTTTGTCGGCAAATCTGACCAATTTGTCCTCTATCGACGGGCAATATCTCGGTCCCGTTCCGTGTATCTGACCCGAGTACATCGCCGAACGGTGAATGTTGTCACGTATTATCTTGTGCGTTTGCGCGTTAGTATATACGATATAGCACGGAACATCTGTTCTGTTTTCAAAAAGAGCAGTATCTGTTTGCCACGAATAAGGCGTACATTCTTTCTCGCCCTCCTGAATCTCAAGCTGAGAGAAATCAATCGTGCTTTTTTTGACTCGTACGGGAGTTCCCGTCTTGAATCTCATCAGCCTTATGCCGTTTTCGATCAGGGAATTTGAAAGCCGCTTCGCATCAAGAAGACCGTCAGGGCCTGCGGGATAGTTAACGTCACCCACGAATATTCTGCCGTTGAGAAAGGTTCCTCCGCAGATTATTGCCGCCTCGCAGCCCCAGATCTCTCCAAGGCTTGTCTTTACACCTACAATCCTTTTAGTATAAGGACTTTCAGCGCTTTCTTCTGTGATGATCTCGACGATCTCGGCTTGTATAAGGCGGAGATTGGGCGTCTTTTCGATCACCGATTTCATTATCTGCTGATACTTTCTTCTGTCTGCCTGAACGCGTTTGGAGTGTACCGCCGCGCCCTTGCCGAGATTCAACGTCCTCGACTGCAAAGTAACAAGGTCCGCAGAACGTCCCATCTCACCGCCAAGCGCATCGATCTCGTAAACCAGGTGTCCCTTCGCCGTGCCTCCGATAGACGGATTACACGGCATATTTGCAATACTGTCAAGCGACATAGTGAACAAAACCGTGTCCACGCCCATTCTCGCCGAAGCGAGCGCGGCTTCAACGCCCGCGTGTCCCGCACCGACTACAGCAACCTGTGTTTTAAGCTCCATCAGTCCACCTTAGAAAGATAGCTTTCTTGCTCAGCGGTAAGCTTGTCTATCTCAATATTCATCGTCTTAAGCTTGAGCTGTGCGACCGCGCGATCGGTCTCCGCAGGCACGGCGTAAAGCTTCTTTTCGAGCCTTCCGCGGTTTTTTGCAAGATATTCAAGCGATTTTGCCTGAATTGCAAAGCTCATATCCATAATCTCGGCAGGGTGACCGTTTCCTGCGGCAAGATTGACAAGTCGACCCTCCGCAAGAAGATTTATTATTCTGCCGTCCGCCATTTCGTAGCCCTTGATGTTGGGCTTTCTGTTCCACGTGCGGACCGACATTTCTTCAAGCTGGTTTTTATTGATCTCCACGTCAAAATGACCGCTGTTTGCAAGCAGAACGCCATCCTTCATAACAGAGAAATGCTTGTCGGTAATGACGTCGGCGCATCCCGTAAGAGTGACGAAAATGTCACCTATCTTCGCCGCCTCATCCATAGGCATTACCGTAAATCCGTCCATTACTGCCTCGATCGCCTTGATGGGATCGATCTCAGTGATCACGACCACCGCACCCATGCCCTTGGCTCTCATCGCAAGACCCTTTCCGCACCAGCCGTAGCCTGCGATAACAAAGGTTTTTCCTGCTATCATAAGGTTTGTAGAGTTCATGATACCGTCAAGAGTGGACTGTCCCGTGCCGTATCTGTTGTCGAACAAATGTTTGCAGTCGGCGTCGTTTACGTCGATCATTGTGTAGTCGAGAAGTCCCGCCTTCTCTCGTGCGATCAGTCTGTGAACTCCAGTAGTCGTCTCCTCGCAGCCGCCGATGAGATTTTTGCCGTATTCGCGGTATTCGCCGTGCAGAAGGCTCATAAGATCTCCGCCGTCGTCGATCAGAAGATCGGGGGCAAACGAGATCGTATTTATAAGATCCCTTGTATATCCCTCCGCATCGGTTCTGTGTATCGCGTTTACCTCAAAGCCCTCGTGGACAAGAGCCGCCGCAACGTCGTCCTGAGTGGACAGGGGATTGCATCCCGTAACGCGCACCTGCGCACCGCCTGCGCGCAAGATCTTTGCAAGATTTGCAGTCTTCGCTTCAAGATGGATAGACATCGAGATCTTGAGTCCCGCAAACGGCTGTGTTTTTTTGAATTCCTCCTCAATGGTAGAGAGCAGGGGCATATAGGAACGCACCCATTCAATCTTGTCTCTGCCTGATTCCCAGAGGCTTATATCCTTGATATTGCTCATAATCGTCTCCTACTTATAAGTGCATATTTTCACAAATACTATTTTATCAAAAAAACCTCGCCTCGTCAAGTGGTTTGCGCCAAATATCAAAAAACACCCGAAGCACACACAAAAATCAAGGTTTGTACGCCTTTTTTGAGTATGTGTTCATTGGTAGTTTACAAATCGGTGTTATAATGCAATATGTATGCTTACTTTGATTTAATTAAACTGTAAAAGGAACGGTCAGAATCTGATGATTAAAATCGAACGGTTAACCAAAAACTACGGCTCCAATTGCGCCGTGGACGACATAAGCTTTGAGATTGAAAAGGGAGAGACTGTCGGCTTTCTCGGTCCGAACGGAGCCGGAAAGAGTACGACAATGAACATCCTGACAGGATATCTGTCGGCATCGGCAGGCAGAGTTTCGATCGACGGAATAGACATCCTCGCCGACCCCATCGGAGCAAAAAGGCTTATCGGATATCTTCCCGAGCAGCCTCCCGTGTATCTCGATATGACGGTCGACGAATACCTTAAGTTCAACTACGAGCTCAAGGGCTGTACGATCGAGCGCGAGCCTCACCTTGCGGAAATTTGCGAGGTAGTTAAGATCTCGCACGTCAGAAAGAGACTTATCCGCAATCTTTCAAAGGGATACAGACAGAGAGTCGGAGTCGCACAGGCACTTATCGGCAACCCACCTGTAATCATATTCGACGAGCCCACGGTCGGCCTCGACCCCAAGCAGATAATCGAGATCAGAAGCCTTATCCGCTCGCTCGGAAAGGACCATACCGTGCTTCTTTCCACACACATTCTGCAAGAGGTTCAGGCGGTCTGCGACCGAATAATCATCATCAACAAGGGTAAGATCGTTGCGGACGAGAAGACCGAGAACATCACCCGTGTCGTTGAGGGCAACAGAAGATTCAACGTCAAGATCTGCGGACCGCAAAGAGACGTGCTTGACACGCTCAAGGCCCTGCCCGGAATCTCCTACGTCGAGCTGCTCGCCCAGAAGGATGGCGACGCTTGCACTTATATGGTAGAGAGCGAATTCGGAGTTGACGTCCGCAAAAAGCTTTTCTACACCGTCGCCGAGCGCGGTTGGGCAATAATCGGGCTTGAATCCTTGGGAATGAGCCTCGAGGACATCTTTATAACCGTCGTAAACAAGACCGAAGAGGATATACCCGCCGAGTCGGGCAAGCGCAACAAGCCAAGCGCACCGAAGCGATCCAGACGCACAAGAAACACTCTTGAAAACGATCTTGCGGATACTCTTGTCAAGGATGCCGAGCAGAGAAGAGCCGAGGCAGCCGACGAGGTTATCGACGAGGACATCTAAAAACAACTGAAAGGGCAAAAAACATGCTTGCTATTTATAAAAAGGAATTGCGCTCTTATTTTACAAACCCGCTGGGATTTGTTTTCGTGGGAATCTTTCTCGCAGTCTCCGCGCTTCTTTTCTCTTATACTACTTTCCTTGCTAAAACGTACGATACCTCATCGTACTTTCTTCTGATGATATTCGTTCTTGTGATCCTGCTTCCTCTGCTCACAATGCGACTTTTCGCCGAGGAGAAGAAGCTTCGCACCGAGCAGCTGCTTCTGACCGCACCGATTTCGCTTACGGGAATGGTTCTTGGAAAATTTTTCGCGGCATTTACGATGTTTTTCGGATGTATGCTGGTATCCTGCATCAATTTCATACCCTTGTACGCAATAGCAGCGGCGGAAAGAGGCAATCTTTCCTATTCGACCACCTACGTAGGTCCCGTAACAGCGCAGATCGTGGGCTGTATGATCGCTATCGTGCTTATCGGCGCGGCGTTCATCGCTCTCGGAACGCTTATCTCCACCCTGACCGAAAATCAGCTTGCCGCGGCAATAATCACCATGGCGGCAATATTCGGACTTATATTCACGAGTCTTATCTCCTCGTTCGTTCCTGTTGCTTGGATCAGAACCGCTCTCAACTGGATCTCGGTGCTTGGCAGATTTTCAAATCTCTCCAAGGGTGTGTTTGACATCTCCACCGTCGTTTATTATCTGTCGCTGACCTTCGCGTTCCTTTTCCTCACCGTCCGCGTTTACGAAAAGCGCCGTTGGAATTGACCGTTTGAGGTTTTTGAGGTGTTCAGATGAAAAAATTTATCAAAAGCCGAAGATTGCGGTACGGAAGCACCGCAACGGTGGTAACCTTGCTTGCGCTGGCGCTTGTTGTGATCCTCAACGTGATCCTTTCAACGCTTGCGGGCCGTTACTCGTGGATGTATAAAAACATGAACGTTTCCTACGTGTACGACGTCAGCGAAAACTGCAAAAGCTACGTTGCCGAGCACGTTATCACCGCAATAGACGAGACCAACGAAAAGCTTGAGGCAAACGGACAAGCCCCTGAGAAGATCACAGTCATATTCTGCGACGAGGAAGAGAATATTATCGCGGAAACGACACAAAAATACGTTCTTGACTCGGTGCTCGAGCTTTGCCGGCTTTTCGACGGATACATTGAGGTTGAATTTCTTAACGTTTGGGAAAATCCGTCGCTTGCGCGCTCCTACGGAGTTACGGCAACCACCGACGTTGTCTGCTCGTTTAACGGCAACCACAAGGTAATAAGCCTTACCGATTTTTATATTCTCGATTCTTATAACTCTACGACCGTAACCGCATATAACGGCGAGAAGGTGCTTGCATCGAGCCTTATGTTCGTCACGCAAAAAGATACTCCTGTGTGCTATTTCACCGCGAATCACGGCGAGACTATGGACGATTACGAGTTTTTGAGAGCAGTGATCGAGGCGGGATATGCGATCAGCTATCTCGATCTTTCCACCGAAGAGATCCCCGACGACTGCAATCTGCTCGTAACCTTTGATCCCAAGCAGGATCTTATCGTCTCAGACAACGTCTCGGCATCATCCGAGGTCGACAAGCTGAACGAATATATGAACAACGGCGGCAAGTATATGATCTTCCTCTCGGCAGACACCTTTGTCTCGGGTGCGAGAGAAAACCTCGAGGGCTTTATGGCAGATTGGGGCATTGAGTATCAGCACGAGACAGGCTCCGACGGAGTCGAGAATTGCTATATGATCAAGGACCCGAGCCATTCCTTGTCGGTTGACGGGTATACTGTCCTTGCCGAAAAGGCAATGGCCGGACTCGGTGCAGAAATATTCTCCGATATCGACGCGGCAAGTGCGTTTGGCAACACGACTTGCATTGGCTTTGCAGACGGATTTGAGTCCGACGGGAAGGGCAATTACACCAAAATAGTCGGCAATAAAACGAGAACAGCAAGCCCCTTGATGACCACGTATGCCTCAGCAGAGGCATGGGCGGGCGGCAGAGCCGTAGCAAGAGCGGCCGAGGATCCCTTTGTTCTGATGGCTATATCTACCCAGAGCTGTGACAACGGCGAGCAGGCTTGCCTTGTTGCCACGGCATCCACGGATTTTGCAAAGGGCGACTCGTTGAAATCCGCGGCATTGAGCAACAACTCCGCCCTCACTTACGTTTTCAGGCACATGGGTATGGATAAAGCACCCGTCAATCTGACCGTCAAGACGTTTGGAAGCACTGACATCGAAAGCTTGCCTACAAGCAGAGCAAACACTCTGACCGTGCTTCTGACAGTCATTCCCGCAGTCGCATGCACCGGTGTGGGTATCTTTGTTCTCGTAAGGAGAAAATATTTATGATAACTTGCAAGTCCAACGGAAAGGAGGACACTGTGTGATGAAAAAACAAGAAGATCAGAATAGCAACGCCACGTATATACGCAAAAGCCCCAAAAGGCTTTCCGTGATAACCGCGGCTGTAGTTCTTGCGATCATAGTTTTGAATATACTGTTCTCCACCATCGGCGACGGGCAGATGCTTTATGTAGACTTAAGCCGCGCGCGTTACAAGAGTAGCGAGTCTAATATGTACACTTTGTCCGACGATTGTAGCGATATGATCGCAGACCGTGTCATTCCTATGATCGATCAGGTCAACAAGGAAAGGGAGAGCAGGGGAGAGGAGCCCATAAAGCTCAACATCGTCTTCTGCTCTGATAGAGATATTCTTGAAAAGGACGGTCTGACGAGATACGTCAGCTATACCGCTCGCGCGATCGAGAAAAATTTTCCCAATCACGTCAACGTGCAGTATATAAACATCGCGACAAATCCGTCGTCTGTTCAAAAATACAAGGTCAACTCGGCGGCAACCCTTTATAATTCCGACGTTATAGTAGAATTCGGCTCGGAATATCTCGTTCAGGGAATAAATGCCTTCTACTACACCGAGGACACCGAGGACAAGCCCTGGGCATATAACGGCGAGCAGAGGCTGACCGCAATGATAATGTCGGTTACAAGAGTCGAGTCCCCTATTTGCTGTCTTACTACCAATCACGGAGAGACCTTGTTTGACGGCAACGGTAATATTAAGGATAAATATTCCACGTTCATCTCGCTTATCGAGAGCGCGGGATATACCGTGCAGCTTCTCGACCTTGAAAAAGAGGATATACCCGAGGAGTGCAGAATGATAGTAACCTTCGATCCCACCGAGGATTACAGGGCGTTCGGTGAGCTTACCGAGGGCGAAAAATCCGAGATCGAGAAGCTCGACAAGTATCTCGACGGTTCAAATTCCTTCTTCTATATCTGCAACCCCGACACACCCGTCTTAAAAAACCTCGAGGAATACCTTGAGGAGTGGGGAGTCGCTGTCAGCAGAGACGAAAGCAATCACAATTACGTCATAGAGGACCGTGTCAACTGCATGGACGGCGGCACGGGAAGCATTGTTCTCGGAAACTACGCGACCGCAGGTCTTGGCGCGACCTTGACCGAGGATATGCGCAAGAGTGCTTATCCCGCAAAGGTTGTTTTCGGCAATTCCACGGCGATCTCCCCCGCGGACAACTATATCAAGAGATTTGCCACCGCCACCGATACCACGCCCGCATACGAATATTACGGTTACCACAAAAACGGCGTTTCGCGCACTATGCTGGATGTTTTCACCTCGTATAATACCGCAACTGCGTTTGCAGGCGGAAAGCAGTACGAGATCGCAACAGATTCGCACCTTTTCAAGCTTATGACAATAACTCACGAGCCAAAGCAGGTTCAGGAAAGCAATCTCACGTCAATAACGCAATCATCCTACGTTCTGGCTCTCGGATCTACCGAATTTCTCTCCAACGAGGTGCTCGATTCCACCGCATACGGCAATACCGACGTTATCTTGTCGGCTTTGAGAAACACGAGCAACGAAACGGTTGCAACGAATCTTGCACTCAAGGGAATCTACGTCTACGAGGTCACGGATACCTTCGCGTATAGGGCGTGCAAGCCTACAGTCTGGCTCTATTGTCTGACGCTTATCCCGCCCGTGCTGATATTCGTGGCAGGCACCGTTATCACGATCCGCAGAAAATACAGATAACTACGCGCAAAAATTTTTCCAATCAGGATTACAAATTATGTCAAAAAACAACCTTAACACAACCGTCGAAAATTCGACGATCAAAAAGATCAAAAAGCGTTCCGCGCTCAAAAAGCAACGCTTGGCAATAGCCTTGATGGTGATTGCCGTGGCTCTGCTTGTCATAGCGCTTATCGCCGTAAATTATTTGGTCGAAATATATACTTATCCCGACGTTGACGGAACGAAGTACTATATCAAAAAATTCGACGGCAAATATATGCTTTGCGATAAAAACGGCGAGGTGCTGGACCGAAACACCGACGGTTATTATCAGACCAACGCGGGCACGCAGGTCAAGATAGACGAAAAGACCGGCGAATACTCGGTATACGCGGTCGTTGACGTTTCGGGCACCGAGGAGGTAGGCTACGCACAGTACGTGCTTATGTTCCCACAGTGGACCTATGATGCTTACGCCACCAAGGATACCTCCAAGGTCATCAGCTCCATCGAGGTGCACAACGAGTACGGCACCTATACATTCAAAAGACCGAGCAACAAGAGCAATATTTTCGAGATCGTAGGTCACGAGGATGCTCCTTATAACACAACGCTTTTCGCACAGCTTTCCTCCGCCTGCGGATATACGCTTTCGTCGATGCGGCTTGAGTCTCCGCTCAGGCTTGAGGACGGCTCGATAGATTACGCCGAGTACGGCTTGGTCAAGGAGACACGTATAGACGAGGAGACAGGCGAGGAGTACGAATACGAGCCCGCCTGGTTCGTTATAACGAATATGCAGGGCACCAGCCACAAGGTCATCATCGGAGATATGACCGTCAACGGCTCGGGCTATTACGCGCTCTACGAGGGCAGGGAAACTATATACATTCTGACCTCCTACGGACTTTCCGACACGGTCATGAAGAGCATAGAATCAATGATAACGCCGACTATCGTTTATCCTATGGGTATGAATACTCACTTCGACGTTTCAGACTTCATAATATATCAGGACATCGACCACAAGGCGATCCAGCTCGGTCTGGAGGCAATATACGGCACCGACACCGACAATATGGACGATATCGACCCGGAGAAATTCTGGAAGGATTATATTTCGCTGATGAACTCAAACAGCGACAAGGCATGTCATTTCTCCTATATTCCCCTCGATCAGCGCACAGGAATGTATCAGTATCTTCCTTACACCTCCGAGCTCGAGTACGCGGACGGATATTATATAAACAGCGAAAGCGTCTCGAATATGCTGTACAATTTCTATGACACGTCATTTACCGAGGTCATAAAGCTCGCTCCGGATGCGGATGAGCTTGAAAAGTACGGACTTTCCGACCCCGAATATATCATTTCCTTCAATTATCACACCACCGACGACGAGGGCAAGGATATGCTCGTGCCCAACTTCGTTCAGATCAGCAAAAAGACCGAGGACGGAGTGTATTACGCTTATTCCGACCTTTACGACATGATCGTCGGAATTCGTGAAAAGAGCCTTTATTTTCTTGAGTGGGATGAGATCGAGTGGTACAGCCAAAACTATATCCAGATGGATATCAGCCACATCACCGAGATCTTGATAGAGTCCCCGAAGGTCAATGCCAGCTTCGTGATCGACGATTCCATATCAAAGTATATGATCTATTCCGAGAGAGTCGGAAATAAGATCAGCGAAGGCAATAATGTGTATAGCATCGTAAAGAACGCCGACGGCAAGTACGTGCTTAAGTGCAACGGAGAAGATCTTACCGCAACCTACACGGGAGATTATCTGATCACCCCTCTCGTCTATACGAAGGGCGTTGCCGAGGATGCGAGATTTATTTTCGTTGAAACCAAGGACCACGATCTTGACGGCGACGGAAAGAGCGATGCCACTGCATATTATTTCTATAACCTTGCATACGATCCCGAAAGCGGATATTATCTCTACGCGCAGGTATCTGTCGCAGATGACGAGGGTAATGTCCTCGCGTCCGACTTCGTCAAGGGCAAGGCGGCAATGTCCACCGACTTTTTCGTCACTAATAGCGGATATTTGTATCTGACCGAAAAGACCTCCCACGTGGGTCAGGAGTTGGAAGAAAAATACGCCAAGAACAAGAGGGGAAGCTGGGGATACGGTAGCCTTTTCATCACTGTAGACGGCAAATACGTGCTCATCAACTCGAAGACGGGCGAATGGAGCGTAATCGACGACCTCTCAAGCGGAATTTACTTCGCCGACGGCCAAACAAGCCTTTTGGCGCAAGGAGCGGTCGAGATTTCGGCAGCTTACGGCAGCAACGGCAATATAACAAGACACCCCGAGACCTATTACCCCATCACCGACAAGAAGCTGCAGTATGACGATGAGTCAGGCGCTCTCCAGGTGTACAACCGAGAAAAAAAGCTCTGGGAAAAAGCAAGCTATAAGGATTGCACCATCGGTGTGTGGAATACGGGAGCGTATTACGTCACCGAGGGCGGAAATATTATCGTCGTTAACGAGGAAACGGGAAGCTGGGGAGTAGTTGCCGTGGCGACAAACGAAACCTACGTTGCAAAGGTTATCGCTAACGGCTCGGTTCTCGACTATTATATCAATGCGACCAATTCCGCGGGCAAGGCCGAGGTCTACTCCGCAATGAAGAACTTCCAGATGCTTTACGGATCTATGCTATACGCTTCGCTTGAGGGCATGGCAGATCTCACCGAAGATGAAATGGCGGCGTTCCGCGCGCTTGACGACTCCGAGTGTCAGCTCGTTATTACGATCCGCGCTAAAGATTTGTACGGAAACGAGCGCAATACGGTGTACAGATTCTATCAGTATAGCGAGAGAAAGTCGTATATCACCATAGAATCGGTGTATTATGATGAAGCTCTTGGCGAATATGTATCCGACTCCGAAAGGGCTTACGGAAGCTTTTACGTGCTCCGAAGCTATATCGACAAAATGATCGCCGATGCACAAAGAGTGCTTGACGGAGAAGAGGTTACTTCGGTTACAAAATATTGATATTACCAAAGCTAAGCGGTCGGGAATTTGCCCGACCGCTTAGACCGTAGACAAAGCTGTTCTGCCGCAAGCCAAGAAAAAGCAGAGGCGGAAAGCAGCACAAAAAAGAAAAAGCTCAGAAAATATTGTTTGCTAAGATGCAATTTTTAAAGTTTTTGTTTCTATTGTGTTAATAAAAAAATAATTTTATAAATTTTGCAAATAAGTGTTGACAAGCAAAAGGGTTTGTGGTATAATATCTAAGCGTTCGCAAAACGAACGGAAAATATGGCGGGATAGCTCAGTTGGCTAGAGCAACCGGTTCATACCCGGTAGGTCATGGGTTCAAGTCCAATTCCCGCTACCAAAATTAAATTTCACTGTTTCAGCAGTGAAATTGCGGCCCGTTGGTCAAGCGGTTAAGACACGGCCCTTTCACGGCTGTAACATGGGTTCGAGTCCCGTACGGGTCACCAGAAAAGAAAAAGAGTAGCACCGCTACTCTTTTTCTTTTTGCGCGATGTGTGCGAGGGATCGAAGCTTTCACCAAACGGCGAAGCCGTTTGTGTAAAGGTTCAGATTCCCGTACGGGTCACCAAAAACAAAAAAGGAGTGCAGAGCACTCCTTTTTGTTTTTGAAGATCCTGTATCGGCGCCAATTGAATTCATCGCCAAAAACCGCTTGCGGTTTTTGTGCAAAGGTTCAGATTCCCGTACGGGTCACCAAACGTAACAAATCCGAACTATTTCGTAAATCGAAATTGGTTCAGATTTGTTGTTTACTTTGATTATCCATATTGAAAAATACCGCCGAGAGTAGCCAAATGGTTGCTCTCGGCAATTTTAAACCATTGGTTTAATTGATTAGAAATGTATCGAAACACTATTGACAAAAAGTGATTAGATGTGTATAATATCAGTGTAAACAAAAACAACAGAAAGGTGGACATTCTGCATGAACAAGCAAGAAATATTTAATGGTTTATGGACGATTACCAAAGAAAAGCACGACGCTTGTAACGCGGATGCAGCTTCAGTAGATAAAAGCCATCCTACGGAGCGAGGTACTTTGCAATTAAAGTCCGGAATTTATAATGTTGCGATAGCGGCAGGACTTATATCCGGAACAGATCAGGCACTTGAATTGATGAGCAAAAGATTTAAGAATTTAATCAAACATTTTCCCGAAATTGCAAACTATTATTACGCATTGCCCGAAGATCAAAAAGAACTTATGGAGATTGCGCTCTACCCCGAAGTATTCATGAGGGTTAACTTTTATAACACCTATAATACCGATCTTGAGCAAGCAGAAAAGGACGGAAATCCGCAAATAATCTTCAAGGCAAAAATCAAAAAAGAAGTGTTGGACGATATTTTGAATATGTGGCGAGATTACAGAATTGAAAAAGATTTATTTGTTTTTGCATTTGACGAGGAGGTATGATATGGGGAATTCACGTTTTTTTGAAATTGCGCTTGAAATGATAAATACAGAAACAAAAAAGTTGGAGAACTTTTGTGATGTGTTAGATAAGGATCCAGTTGCAAAGAAAAATAAAATTGCAGAATACAAATGCGCAAAATACAGATATGCCGGAGCAACAAATGTATGGTGTAGGTTCTTTCACAGCCATCGAGTAGCCGGAAGAAACGCAGAAACACATTATTTAATTCCTCAATTGAACGATATTTTTATTCTAATACCGGAATATGTAGCACTATATGAAAATGCTCCTGATTGTGAAAAGCAAGATTATGCGTTGTACTATGGAACCGTTGCATTTGCCGATTCAGAGATTGCGGAACTTAAGGCAAAGTTTGAAAATGCTACCGATTGGCAAAAGATAGAACTTGAGGAACGCATTGGCGGCTTGGAATTTGCCAAAGAATGTCTTGACGAGGCTTGGCAAAGACGAAAGGACGTGATCGCGTGAAAGAAAAACTTGAACTTTTAAAGCTTCTTGCCGATCAAACGCGCCTTGAAATTCTCAACATTCTTTTGAAAGAAGATTCTTACGTTGAAAAAATCGCTTGCGAGCTGTCTCTAACTCCGGCAACCATTTGCTATCACCTCAAAAAAATGGAGTCGGCAGGCGTGGTCAATTGCTCTCGCTCGCAATTCTATATCATCTACTCTCTTAACCGCGATATTTTTGAAAAGCCGCTTTATGAGCTGATCAAAAAGGATGACGTGGTAATTGATACCGAGGAAAAATACAAAAAAGAGGTCATTTCCAATTTCTTTAAGTACGGCAGGCTGACACAGATTCCCACACAACGCAAAAAACGAGAGATCGTATTGTTTGAGATACTAAAGCAGTTTGAAATAGACCGAGAATATGGCGAAAAAGAGGTCAATGAGATCATTTTGCGCTATCACGAGGATTTTTGTACGATCAGACGTGAAATGATTGCATTCGGTATGATGACCCGAGATCACGAGATATATAAGCGAGTAAAATGAAAAATAAAATCCGTATAGGCGAATATATCAAAAAGTACCGCAAGGAACGAGGGCTGTCCCAAACTGCGTTCGGAGAGCTTTTGGGAGTTAGCGCATTTGCCGTATCCAAATGGGAGCGAGAGCTTTGTTATCCTGATATCTTTTTGCTCCCCGATATTTCTAATCTTATAGGTGTTTCTATAGACGAAATGATGAAACAAGAATAAATTGGCTCAAAAGATAATTACGATTAATAATGATACCGCCGAGAGCGACCAAACGGTTACTCTCGGCGGTGATTCAATTTTTTGATTACGGCATATTAAACACCGCTACTCTTTTTCTTTTCTGCAATTTTGTACGAGGGATCGAAGCTTTCACCAAAAGCACTTTTCAAAAAATTAATACCTAGTTAATAAAATCTTGTTAAAATGTAAAAGATAGGTATATTCGACAATCAAACCGCAATTTAACACCAAGAAAGGGTAGCCTATGGAATTTTTAGAATTTTGGGGACAAATGACGGCAAATCCGCTCTTGTTTATCGCGGTGACGCTGACACTCGGCGTCATTTTGGTAAACGGCTGGACGGATGCGCCCAACGCTATTGCCACCTGCGTCGTTACACGGTGTATGCCACCGAAGGCGGCGATACTTATGGCGGCAGTTTTCAATTTCCTCGGAGTTTTCGTAATGACTCAGATCAGCAACAAGGTTGCGGTGACCATTACAAGCATGGTTCACTTCGGTGAAAACTCAGGAGAAACAATTATTATCGTTTTGTGTGCGGCAATGCTCGCTATCGTTATCTGGGCAACGCTTGCGTGGGTGTTCGGCATCCCGACCAGCGAAAGCCACGCGCTCATCGCAGGTCTTACGGGCGGTGCAATGGCACTCAACGGACTTGATGCGATTGTCTGGGGCGAATGGAGCAAGGTGCTCATCGGAATAGTGATCTCGGTCGTGCTCGGCTTCGGTCTGGCTTGGCTGATAGGTAAGCTTGTCACGCTGATCTGCTACAAGATGAACAGACCCAAAACAGAGCCGTTTTTCAAGGGCGCACAGATAGTCGGTGCTGCGGCAATGGCTTTCATGCACGGAGCGCAGGACGGTCAGAAATTTATGGGAATCATTCTCCTTTGCGTGTTTACATTGCAGGGAGCAGGCGTTTCGGCGGCAACCTTCGCGATCCCGACCTGGCTTATGGTCGTCTGCTCGCTCGTTATGGCGGCAGGAACGGCAATAGGCGGCAAGAAGATCATCAAATCGGTCGGCATGGACATGGTAAAGCTTGAAAAGTATCAGGGCTTTTCGGCAGATATCGCATCCGCGATCTCGCTCGTCTTTTGCTCGGTGTTTGGTCTTCCCGTATCCACAACTCACGTAAAGACCACCTCTATTATGGGTGTCGGTGCGGTCAAGCGCGTATCCGCGATCAACTTCGGCGTCGTAAAGGAAATGGTTATGACCTGGATCCTCACCTTCCCCGGATGCGGACTGCTTGCATTCCTTGTAACTAAACTGTTCTTGCTTATATTCAATTAAATGAAAGGAAACTTGTAAAATGGCTAAAGGTGATAAATTATATTACGAAAATTTCGCAGAGTGCGCCACTCTGGCAAAGAAGGCGGCGGCTTACCTCGTAGAGTGTCTTGAAAATTACGACCACGAAAAGCTCGAGGATATGCTCAGGGAAATGCACACCTTCGAGCACAGCGCAGATATGAAGAAGCACGAAATGAACGGAATGCTTGCAAAGGCGTTCGTAACTCCCGTCGATCGCGAGGACCTCGATATGCTGAGCCAGCAGCTCGACACCGTTCTCGATCTTATCGAGGAGGTTCTTCAGAAGCTCTACATTTACAACATCAAGTCCATAGAGCCCGCCGCGATCGATTACGCCAAGCTCCTTGTCAGAGCTTGCGATATTTTGGGCGAGATCGTTGCCGAATTTGAAAACTTCAAGAAATCGAAAAAGCTTCACTCTCTCATCGTTGCCGCAAACGACGTTGAGGAGGAGTGCGACAAGCTTTATCTTGCATCGATGCACGAGCTTACCAAGAATTCAACCGACGTTCTTGCAACTCTGTCTTGGTACAAGATATACGATTGCTTCGAGGCTTGCTCGGATGCCTGCGAGCACGTCAGCGAATGCGTCGGCTCTATCGTAATGAAGAATACATGATTATTCAAAGAGTGCATATTCGTTTGGATATGCGCTCTTTTATTTTATAAAACCGCTCTGCACACTTGCGCTCGGAGCAAGTTTATGGTAAAATAAAACAAGCCACATCTGAAAAATCGAGGTTTATAAATTATGAAAACAAATTGTCGCAAAACGTTCGTGCGAGTTATATGCTTCGCATTGTTTCTCTGCCTCGTCCTGCCGTTTTCGTCCTGCAAGAAGGGAATTACGCCCGAAAATAAGGAAACCACCGTCTATATTGCAACCGACATTCATCTTTTTTCGGACACTCTTGTAGGAGAGGATAATCAGGTCTATCTTAAAGACAAATTCACGAGCGACGGACGCATTCAAGAGTATGATTACGAGCTCGTAAAGGCTCTGGTTGATAAGGTAAATGATTCACAGCCCGACTTTTTGGTGCTCACGGGAGACCTGAGCTTCAACGGCGAGAAGGACTCGCATACCGAGCTTGCCCGACTTCTCGGAGAGGTAAACGATAGCACTCAGGTGCTCGTTATCCCCGGCAATCATGACGTCTATTCGCTTGATGCCGTATCGGTGCTGAATGACACCATAGAATCGATACCGGGTATCAGCGCGGATGAATTCAGAAAAATTTACGCCGATTTCGGCTACTCGGGAGCGTTATCCTGCGACGAAAGCTCGCTCAGCTACATTTACGAGCTTGACGACGACAAATGGGCGCTTATGCTCGACACCACACAGTCAAAATATAACGAGCAGAACGGTCAAGGGATCGTTGGCGGCTTTCTCGAGAGCGAAACACTCCGTTGGCTCGAGGAAAAGCTTGCATACGCCAAGGAAAACAATATTACTGTTATATCCTTTACCCACCACAATCTGACCGTACATAACGAGCTTTTCAAAACGAGCTATACCCTCGGCAACTACGAGCAAATTCTCGCGCTTTATGCGAAATACGGCGTAAAGCTTAACTTTTCGGGCCATTTGCATATTCAGAGTATCAAGAGTGAGAAAATAGACGGCGAGCAGATATACGATATCTGCGGAGGCTCCTTGCTTGACTATGGCAACCGCTACGGAGTGCTGGAGATCTACGAAAATTGCTACTCCTACGAGTCCTTCAAGCTTGATGTGAGCACATACGCAGAGGATCTCGAGCAATATTCCTTCGACGTGTTCTGCAAAAAATATTACAATAAAACTCTCTGGAGCTATCTCGGCAGTATGGGAGAGGAGCAGGGAACAAAAGCGGTGAAGCTGCTCAGTGAAATAAACTCATATTACTTCGACGGCGATTACGAAAAAATATCCGCACTCGTAAAGAAAAACAAAAAGCTTGTCCGTCAGATCAAGGAGAATACCCCTTACTACGAAACCTCTTACGTCAAATCGATAATCGAGGTGGAGAAAAAGAACCAGCACAAGCTTATAATTGAACGGTAATCATTAATAGAAATCCCGCGGCATAGCCGCGGGATTTCTATATAGCAAAACAGATCACTTTTCCTCGAGCTCCCAGATATATCCGCAGCCCGTAAGAAAATCGTATTTTCTCTCACAGTTTTTGCACTCAAACCAGACCGAGTAGTCGCCAAATCCTACAACACGCTCGTCGATGATCCTGCCCTTACCGCAGGGACAGGCGTATTCGATGTGGAGCGTGGGATGGTTTGCACCCTTTGGGTAGCGATCCTCGCGTAGCAAAACCTTTGCATTTCTGTCGTTCATATCGGTCTCCTTTGTGTATTTCTTGGCGATTATTTGCTCGTTTCTGCAATGAACTCGTCGATCTTGTCGGCTATTACCTGAAGGCTCTTTCTCCAGAACTCAGGCTTGGTAAGATCGATTCCCGCGATCTTTGCTACGTTTTCAATCGTGTCAACCGTAGTAGCCTTAAGCAAAGCACGGTACTTGGGGAGAAATTCTTCCCCCTCCTCGAGATATTTTGCATAAAGTCCGCGAGAAAAGAGTCCGCCGAATGCGTAGGGGAAGTTGTAGTAGCTCAATCCTGCACTATAGTAGTGACTCTTGCAGCACCACATATACGGATGAAGATATTCGGGATCAAGAGCATCGCCAAACGCCTCCTTTTGCGCGTTGATCATAATGCCTTCAAGATCCTTTGCAAACATAAAGGTGCTCTTGCGGCGACGAATCACCTCGTCTTCAAAGAGGAAGCGAGAGTAAATATCAACAATAGTTTGTGTGCAATCCTGAATCTGACTCTCGATAAGCTGAATCTTTTCCTCGCCCGATGACTTCGCGATAGCGTTATTAACGATTATAAGTTCGTTGAAATTGGATGCGGTCTCGGCAACGGGCATAGTATAGCCGGTGTTAAGCGGACGATGATCCTGAATCATCATTCCGTGGTAGGCGTGACCGAGCTCGTGAGCGAGAGTTACAACCGAGCCAAAGCTTCCCGAGAAGTTTGTGAGAATTCGGCTCTGCTTGAGGAAGGGAAGGTTGGAGCAGAATGCGCCGCCGACCTTTCCGGGACGGGAATAGAAATCGATCCACTCGTTCTTGAACGCCTCGTCAACCATCTCGGCAAGATCGGGAGCAAAGCTTTCGAAATGCTCAACAAGGTATTTGTGGGCCTCCTCGGCAGTAAAGATCTTTTCGCTTGCATTGCCCATAGGAGCCAATATTTCGTACCAAGGCAAACCGTTATTATATCCAAGCAAGCTTGCCTTGTGCTTGAGGTACTGACGGAACTTGGGCAGATACTCGCGCATAGCTTCAAGCATTGCATCAAGCGTTGCCCTTTGCATTCTGGAATGCTCAAGGGTCATATCAAGAGGACTTTCATATCCTCGCAGCTCTGCCTCGGTGTTGACCTGAGCCTTTATGCTGTTAAGTGCAAATGCAACCGAGTCCTTATACTTACCGTAGCAGGCAAGCTCCGCCTCGTAAGCTGCCTTTCTCTCCTCCGCATCGTTACTTTCCGCGAGACCGCGAATCGCCGCCAGAGTGGTTTTTTCGCCCTTGTAATCGACCTCAACGGTAGCAGTTAGATAGGAGAAAAGATCTCCCCACGCGCGGCCGCCCGAAACATTCAGCTTAGCGAATACAGCCTCGGCCTCGTCGCTCATGTTATGAGAAACCGCCTGCTTTATTTCTCCGAAATAGAACGCGTATTCCGAAAGCACCTCGTCATTGGCAATGACCTCGTCAATATTTTTTATGCTGCCAACGTACTTTTCAAACATAACGTTTTCCTTCGCCATGCCCGACATAAGCATCTGGATCTTGGTCTGAGGAACCGAGACCTCCGAGTCAGCGCTGTTGGTAGAGCGACGGAGACTAAAATATCCTGCCAGACGGCGCACAAGAAGGTAGGTCGCTTCCTTCAGATCAATAATTTTACGAAGAGTGCCTACGGTGTCATCGTATGACAGGCACGCAATGGCGGCTTTATACTCCGCTACGTTTTTTTCAAGCTTTTCCATATCGCACTGAAGCGCGGGATCATTCATTCCCTTGTAAAAGACATCAAGTGACCATTCGTTATACATTTGATTTCTCCTTAATTTATATGTTTTAATTTTCAATCCGCTATTACAATATACGCCACATTGATGCAGGGCGCAGATATCGGCGCGTATTCGGTGTCATATACCGTTTTTTCGTCCGTGCCCTCGCCGTATATGATGATAATATCGCCCGCAATATAGTTGCTGACCTCATCCTGCGAACAGTCGCGAATCAGTATCTGATATTTTCCCTCGGTATCGGAGCACAGATAATAGGTGTTGTATTTGCTTTGCTCCCAATCGGTAAATTTTTCCTTAACGATCAGACTCGCCGTTAAAAAATCACCTTCATACCGCTCGGAATGTCTGTAATAATCCTCAACGCTGACACTGTCGCACTCCGCGATATATTCCTCGCGGGATAGCGAGGTATTGACCGGCTTGTCAAAAAGATCAAATATTCCCGATAAAAGCGAAAAACCGAACGTCGAGAGCAACAGCCACGCAACTCCGATCGCCACCACGGCGAGCTTTTGAGACTTTTTGTGAGGACTTGTAACAAGCAGGATAATTCCAATAATCGGCGCAAATATAAGCGCGAGAATTATGCACCACCAGCTATGATACCAGGATACAAAAATAACTCTTCCCGAGTCGCCGGAGCGCCGCCTCTGCGGCTTGACCTTCGCTCTGTTTCCCGCGCGCATTTCCTCGGGACACTCCTTACCGCAAAGAGGGCAGTTATCTCCATCGAAAAAGCATCTGCAATCGGGGCATTTATTAAGATCGGGTCTGTCAAGCTCACTTGAATCGTGAGCGCCAAGCATACGTCCCATATATTTCTCCCTTTCTCCGCTCGCGGCGGCACAAAAAACAATCCGTTAACAAGCGCATATTGCCGATAAAAAACTTGCCCTGCACCTGTTGTCCTTGCAAAAATATCAGAATCTTATTCTTGAGATCTTCGTCATTTTCGTCCCGTCGGTCTCAAAAATGACGGCATCGGACTTTATTTCTCCGTCCGCAACAATAAATTGAGACGGCATATGCATTCTCATCTTGCGAAGCACACGCTCGCTGTCGGTTCCAAGAATTCCGTTTACAGGACCGGTCATTCCAAGATCGGTGACGTAGGCGGTGCCCCCGGGCAATATCTGACAGTCCGAAGTCGGAACGTGAGTGTGTGTGCCGAAGATCATATCGATCCTTCCGTCGAAAACTCGTGCCATCGCGTATTTTTCCGAGGTCGCCTCGGCGTGAAAATCGAGCAGGGAAAGATCGTATTCGCCCTCCTCGCGCGCAAGTATGTATTCGATCGCCTCAAAGGGATCGGCAAGCGGCTCCATAAAGGCAACGCCCTGCGCGTTCATGCAGAGAAGCCTGTATCCGCAAATGTCCACGGTCGTGTACGAGCAACCGGGCGCGTTTCCCGGGTAGTTTGCGGGTCTGATGATCTTGTCGGGGTTGTCGTCAAGAAAATTATACAGATCGCGCTTCGACCAGGTGTGATTTCCCATTGTGATAAGGTCCACGCCCGAATCAAGTATCTTTTGGGCATCGGATGCGCCAAGACCGTGTATTTCGGTGGCGTTTTCGCCGTTAGCAACAACGAAATCAATGCCGAGCTTACGCCGCAGACTCCACAAATTCTGTTTCAAATGCTCTATCGCCCGAACACCGACGATATCGCCTATTGCAAGTATCTTCATTTCAAAATCTTTCTATATATTTATTTTCCTACGCAGAAGTTAGCAAATATCCGCGAGACTATGTCCTCAGAAACGGTCCTGCCGTCAAGCTCGCCGAGTACAGAGAGGGTGTTTTCGATCTCGGCACAGCAGATCTCAAGAGGGAGGTCTGCCGAAATCGCATTGATCGCGATCTCAAGTGCCTCAATAGCCGATCCAACCGATGCCGCTTGACGCGCGTTAGATATGATAGCATCGCTGCCCGTGTCGAGATCGTTGTCGATATATAATTGCTCTATCAAAAAAGCAAGCCTGTCGAACCCGTCGCCCGACTCCGCAGAGACCTGACAAATATGATCGAATTTCGACAAAAGACCGTTAACCTCGGGCAATATTCCAAGATCGCTCTTGTTGACTATAGCTACCTTGACCCCACTCAGATTATTCAGATATTCAACAAAATCCATATCCTTTTCATCGGGTACTCGACTTCCGTCAAACACCGCCAATATAAGCTCCGCAGACTCTGCCGTCTGGCGAGCTCGGTCTATTCCGATCCTTTCAACCGCGTCTCCCGATTCTCGAAGGCCCGCGGTGTCGGAAAGACGAAGAATAACTCTGCCAAGCTTTGCGG
The DNA here is from genome assembly GCA_017483305.1 of Clostridia bacterium. GTDB lineage: Bacteria > Bacillota > Clostridia > Oscillospirales > CAG-272 > SVTX01. The sequence goes on from JAFULC010000055.1 coordinate 53,801, forward strand.
TCTCGGTCAGCACGTCGCGCGTCGTTCCCTCGATATCGGTAACTATTGCCGCATCTCTACCGACTATTCGATTGTAAAGCGAGCTTTTGCCCGCGTTGGTTCTGCCTAAAATTACGGTCGGTATACCGCTCATAACGGCGCGACCCGTAGAATAGGTTTTAGAAAGCCTTTTGAGTCGGTCTATATTTTTGATCGCAACCGCCAACGCTTCCTCGTGGTTGATCTCGGCAAGATCCTCGTCGGGATAGTCGATATGAGCGTAAATTGCCGCAAGCACGTTGCAAAGAGAATCGTATATCTCTCCGACCTCACCCGACAAAACGCCCTTCATTCCCGAACGAGCAAGCATTATTTGCTCGTCGGTCTGTGCCTCGAGAAGATCGCCCAGCGCCTCCGCGCTCGTAAGACTCATTTTGCCGTTTATAAATGATCTTTTCGTAAACTCTCCGGGCAAAGCCATCCTCGCCCCCGCCATCAGCAGAGCGGACAGCACCTTTTGTGTCACAAGCACACCGCCATGACAGGAGATCTCCACAGTATCCTCGCCCGTAAACGAGCTCGGCGCACGGAAGCAGACGGCGATTCCGTCGTCTATCGGTATCCTTTTGCCGTCTTTTGTCTCGAAAATGCCGCCGTATACCGCCCTTGAGCTTGCGATTTCGCCAAGATGCTTGCCATTTTTGGGCTCAAACACTCTTGAAGCGACACTGATCGCATCCTCACCCGAAACGCGAAGCACGGCAATGCCGCCCTAGCCGTAAGGCGTGCTGATAGCGGCTATCGTATCAAGCTGATTCATAGAAATCTCCATTCCGCCGCTTGCGGCGGCATCAATCTGTTTAAGCTCGGAAAAAGAAGTTTTCCTTGCTCCTCTTAACGACAAAAGGCGGCTTGCGCCGCCCTCTGACTTTAATAATTACTCAACGATAAAGGGCTTGAGCTGCTCGTGGAGCTTATCCGCGCCTTTTTCAGAATCATAGGTCAGCTTAATGGGCTGACGAAGATCAAGGCTGAAGATACCGAGAATGGACTTTCCGTCAACCTTGTATTTGCCGGACTCGAGGTCAACGTCTCCGTCAAATCCTACGAGAATATTAACAAGCTTATAAACGTCGTTGATTTCTTTTAACTGAATATTGAGTGTCATTTGTTTCTTCCTTTCTTCATTGTGTTAATCTCTATATCCGTAAACGGATCCTACAAAATAATTATATACTATTATTAAAAGTTTGTCAATAGATAAATTGTGCCGATATTAGTGCTTATTCGACGCCTTAAAATAAGCAAATTATGCAAATTGTTATTCGACTGAAAAAGTGCACAAAGAACAAAACCTTTTATGCGCAAGGAAAATCGAAAGCAGTCGATATTATGCCGAAAAAGGAGAAAATTGCCCAAAAGCCTAATGGGGTATGGCTTTGGGAGATTTTGCCTGTTGAAATCTCTGTTGAAAATGTGGAAAACTCTTGGTCAATATCCACAAAAGACTCAGATAACGCAGATCAGCTTCTCAAGAACGGCGTATCCGTCGCGCGTGCTTTTCACCTCAAGATCGGCGTCGCGGCATCGGCGCACCATGGTCCTGCACGCTTCTACTCTCGGACAGCCTCGCAGAGTCAGAGTAACTCTGTATTCGTGGATTCCGAGCACCCTTGATATCTCGCCCACGGTCAATCCGTCCGCGCTCAGTGATGAGATTGCCAGCATATCGCAGGCGGTTTTTGTGATCTCGCCCATGATCACTATTGGATCGGTCCTTCTTTGCTTGAGATCGGCAAGGATACTTAACGCCTCCTCCTTGCGCCCCGCTCCGATCGCGTTCGTAAAGGCAAAGGCATCGTATTCGGTGGCAGGCACCGCAATATTCTCAACGTCGCTCGTTGAAACCTCGTTCCGACCCATTGAAAGCACGTAGTAAGAAAGCTTGTCGGTCTCAGAAGCCAGCGCAAACATATCTCTTCCGCATCGCTCAACTACAAAAGCGCAGACCTCGGGGGATGCCGAGACTCCGTTGTGCTCAAAGTGCTTACCTACCCATACGGCAAGGCGGTGCGGCGTGTTTTTCTCAAAAATGACGGGCTTGAGATATTCGCCGAGCTTTTTGAGCAGGGAAGACGGCTTTTTGGGAAGCATGCCCGGGTCAAATCGGTCTGCCGCCACGCTTATTATCACTGTATTGTAATCGTACTCATCAAGCTGCGCCAGAACCGCGCACAAGGCATCGGCATCCGTCGGCTTCATCGCACCGAGATCAATACCCGAAACGATAATGATCTTTCTCTCCGCCATCATAGGCAGAGGCATCATCGCGTCAAGCAAAGCATCGGGGGAGTAGGTAAAGGAGTCGAATTTTATTTCATTGAAAAAGGCAAGTGAGGGGTCGGGCGATATGGCCTCCGTTGCCGTATTCAGAGCAAAGCTCTTCATATAGTCCTCTTCGCCGAAAAACAGATATGCTTTGTCGGGATTAGTCTTTATCTCCTTTCGGAAATCCGCTTCCTTCATAATCTCCATAGGGCTCGTCCTCCTTTCCCGATAAGATGTAAGTTAATTATATCAGTTTTTATTCTCCAAGTCAAGCAATTTTAAAAATGTTAATAAAGAGCAAAATTTGATTATACTATTGACTTTCGGGTCAAAAAATGTTATTATAGTCCTGTTTGCGACAAAAATTAAGATTGTTATATAAAATTGGAGAAAAAATGTTCAAAAAGAAGGTGACCGCGGCAGCAAACGGTGCTCCCGCAGAAAACAAAATGGGTACCATGCCCATAAACAAGCTGCTTTTGAGCATGTCGTTGCCTATGGTGGCATCGATGCTTGTTCAGGCGCTTTATAACATAGTAGACAGCTTGTTCGTTGCAAGAATATCCGAGACACAGAACGAGCTGACCGCGATCTCGCTTGCCTTTGCGGCGCAGAACTTCATAATCGCCGTTGCAACAGGCACGGGCGTTGGCATAAACGCGCTTTTGTCCAAAAGCCTTGGTGAAAAGGATCACGAAAAGGCGAACAAGATCGCCGCAAACGGAGTTTTCCTCGCGCTTTGCAGCTACGTCGTGTTTCTCGTCCTCGGTCTGACCTGCATCAGAGGCTATATGGGCTGGATGACCTCCAACGAGGCAGTCATCGGCTTTGGCGAGGATTATCTTTCGGTCTGCTATATATGGTCGTTCGGCGTCTTCGGTCAGATAGTTATGGAAAGACTGATGATCTCAACGGGAAAGACCGGACTTGCAATGGTGACGCAGGGAATAGGTGCTGTAATCAATATAATTCTTGACCCCATTTTCATCTTCACGCTCGGCATGGGCATCAAGGGCGCGGCAATAGCAACCGTTATCGGACAGATTGCGGCGTTTGTCCTCGGCATCTTCCTCAACGTAAAACATAACACCGACATAAAGCTCTCGTTCAAAAAATTCCGTCCCGACGGAAAAATAATCGGCAAAATATACGCCATCGGTGTTCCCTCGATAGTTATGGCGTCGATCGGATCGGTCATGAACGTAATGTTCAACAGGGTGCTTGACAGCTTTACAACGCTCGTCAAGGGAACAGAGCAGACGATCGGTCAGATAGCTCAAAACGCGTTCGGAGTCTACTTCAAGCTCCAGAGCTTCATCTTTATGCCGGTATTCGGTCTCAATAACGGAATCGTTCCGATAGTTGCCTTCAACTACGGCGCGCAAAAGAGAAGAAGGATGACAAAGACGGTAAGACTCGGAATCACATACGCCGTCGCCTATATGGCACTCGGTCTGCTTGCCTTCCAGCTCTTCCCCGAGCTCTTGCTTGGCTTCTTCAACATGCACGACCCCACCTCTCTTTCGATTGCCGTGCCTTGCCTGAGAATAATCTCGATCTCCTTTGTTTTCGCGGGATTCTGTATCATTATCGGCTCGGTTTTCCAGGCACTTGGAAAGAGCATATATTCAATGTTCGTATCGATCGCGCGTCAGCTTGTCGTGCTCGTCCCCGTAGCAATATTGCTCGCACGTCTTGGAAACGTAAGCGCGGTTTGGTGGGCTTTCCCCATAGCAGAGGTGATGTCGGTTATCGTCAGCACGGTATTTTTTGTGATCGTTTACAAAACCACGATCGCCAAAATTCCCGAATAATCACTCAAAATTAATTAAAAACCACGAAAAAAGTCCGAAGTTTGCTTAAAACTAGCGAAAAAAAGCAAGAAAAATTTTCAAAAGCCCTTGACAACGGACTAACTTATCGTGTATAATATAGGATGTCATTGTGTAAAAGCGTAAAAATAGCCTACGTGCTGTTTCGGTTCGCAAGTGCGAGCTGTGACAAACGCTTCCGATTATTACTTAAGGAGGTGCAGCAAATGCTCAGAACTTATCAACCCAAGAAGCGTCAGAGAAAAAAGGAGCATGGCTTCAGAAAGAGAATGAAGACCTCGGACGGCAGAGCCGTTTTGAAGAGACGCCGTGCAAAGGGCAGAAAGAGACTGACCCACTGATCTCATTGTTTAAAACAACTTGTTTTTGACAAATTGGCAAAATAAAAACCGCCGATGACCGTTTCATTTCAAGATGATCTTGTATGTATGGGCATCGGGGTTTTTAGCGTTAAAGCAAAATCAAAAAATCGCCGAGCAAAATCGGCACAAAACTGACGGAAGCAACACACAAGCACAAGCCAAAAAAGAGGTAAGTCAATGAAATTCCCTGCAATAAAAGAGCATCATCTTTACAATAAAGCGTATCGCTCGGGCAAGCATTTCTTCGGCAGATACGTCTGCGTGTACGTCTTAAAGGATCTTCACGCCAAAAGGCTCAGAAAGGAGCACCCTCAAAAGCTTCTCGTAAACCGATTGGGACTTTCGGTCTCCAAGAAGGTCGGGGGAGCAGTGCGCCGTAACCGTGCAAAGCGCATCATAAGAGCCGCGTATGCCGCAAACAAGGATAGCTTGAAAAAGGGATTTTTAATAGTCATCAGCGCAAAGCCCGAGATAGTCGGCAAAAAGAGCGTTGATATAGCAAGGGAATTGAAATATGCATTTTCCAAGCTTGAAATGCTTGACGACAGCCTCAAGAAAACCGAACGAAAATGAAATACGTCTGTATAGCACTCGTCCGCTTTTACCGTAAATTCCTGTCTCCACTTAAACGAAGACCGTGCTGTAGGTTCACACCTTCATGCTCAGCCTATGCTCTCGAAGCATTTCAGAAACGAGGCTTTTTTGTGGGATTTATCCTGACGGTCGGCCGCATCGCAAGATGCCAGCCCTTGTGTCCGGGAGGATATGACCCCGTTCCGAAAACGGGATTCCGCAACGTAAAAATCGGTCGGAACAGAGAACACGTATATGACAGCGGCTATATGGCAGAAAAAAACTTCGTGTTTTTTTACGATCTGCCCTACGAAGACCGCAAGGAGAAGTCCAAAAAAGAAAAAACAAATTGAGAGGACTAATTCGTAATGAATAAGAAAAAAACAATCGCTAAAATTTTGCCCAAGATAGCGTTACTTCTGGCAATGGTGACGATCCTGGCAGTCGTGCTTTCGGGATGCGGAAGCCAGACTGTCATCAACACCACGACCCCCGAGAAGGGTTGGGCAGATACCGAGGTCAACCTCACCGCAGACTCCGGCTTTCTCAACAAGATCCTTTCCTGGATCGGTATATTCCTCGGCTGGATAACCCGCGTAATGCCCGCAAACAGCTACGTTCTTACGCTGTTTATCTTCGCTATCATTATGGAGCTCATTCTTCTGCCCTTCTCTATCAATCAGCAGAAGAACACCATCAAGCAGTCGATGCTTCGTCCCAAGGAAATGGCTATCCGCAAAAAGTATGCGGGCAGAAACGACCAGGCGACCCAGCAGAAGATGTCTCAAGAGGTTCAGGAGCTTTACCAGAAGGAAAATTACAACCCCATGTCGGGTTGTCTGCCCCTTCTTATCCAGCTCCCGATCATCATGATCCTTTACTGGTTGGTAATCGACCCTATCCTCTATATGTTCAACGGCTCTGCGGAGTTCAAGAACGTTCTGTACGCGTATATCACCACCGCGGCAGACAACGGCGGTCTTGGTATGAAGCTCAGCTCCACCAACGGCTCTATCGAAATACTCAGTAAGATCAACGAGCTCGGAATCGAAGCGTTCGAGGGAATAAAGACCTTCTGCGCAAACGGCGAAGCAGTATTTGCTCAGATCGAGGACATCGCCACTCAATCGCTCAACTTCAACATCGGACCCGTAAATCTCGGAATCACACCCAGCTTTAATCCTGCCGACAAGGTACAGTATTGGCTGCTGGTGATCCCTGTTCTTACCTTCGTTTCCTACTTCTTCAGCATGAAGATCTCGAGAAAGCTGTCCTATCAGCCTGGTCAGGACTCGGGCGACAAGCAGATGGCTTGCTCAAATAAGATGATGGATTTCACAATGCCCGCAATGAGCGTGTGGATGACCTTCATCGTGCCCGGTGCGGTTGGTATCTACTGGATATTCAAGAGCGTGCTCGGCGTTGTAAAGCAGGTTATCATGAGCAAGGCTATGCCTCTGCCCAAGTTCACCGAGGAGGACTACAAGGCGGCTGAAAGAGAGCTTCTCGGCAAGCAGCCCAAGAAGGTCCAGAAATCCGAGAACGTAGGAAAGGTCCGCTCGCTCCACCACATCGACGATGAGGATTACGACGAGCACGGCAACTACGTTCCCAAGGTTGAGGAAACTCCCGAGGAGACCGTAGAGGAACAGACGACCAAGCTTCCCGAAAACAGCATGACCGAAGGCGCGTCCTTAAAGGACGATTCCGACAAGGCAGAAACCAAAAAGAAATCCTCCCTGTTCGGCAAAAAAGATAAAAAAGACTGACACTAATCAAAAACGGAGACATTAACGTGAATAAAGAAATTATTACAACAGGAAAAACCATCGACGACGCCGTCGCGGCAGCTGTTGCCGAGCTTGGCGTTCCGTCCAGAGAAAATATTGAATACACCGTACTTGAGGAGCCCAAGAAGGGACTTTTCGGAATCGGAGCAGCTCCCGCAAAGATCTCCGCGAAGGCAGTATTCAAGGGTGAGCTCTTCGCTCTCAACTTCATCAACCAGCTCGTTAAGGATATGAACCTTGACGTAACCGTTGAAATGAAGGACGTAGAGGGCTCCGACAAGGACTGCAAGCTTATCGACATCACCGGCGAGGGCGCAGGCGCACTCATCGGTCACCACGGTGACACGCTTGACAGCATCCAGTATCTTGCAAACCTTGCGGCAAACAAGAGAGTTAACGGAGTAAAGCCCGACTACGTAAAGATCACCGTAGACGCAGAGAACTACCGCGCGAAGAGAGAGAACACCCTTCGCGAGCTTGCAAGAAGAATGGCAGATAAGGTTCTTAAGCAGAAGAGAAGCGTTATGCTCGAGCCTATGAATCCTTACGAGAGAAGAATCATCCACTCCGAGATCCAGAACATCGAGGGTGTTTCGACCAACTCCATCGGTTCCGAGAACAACCGCAAGATCGTTATCTATCTCGAAGAAAAGTAATTTAAAGCACAAAAAAACGGAGTCCGCAAGGGACTCCGTTTTTTCTTATGTTCAATTAGATCTTGGTAAGAGAAGCAAGTGTTCTCTCGACAAGAGTGATGGTAGCCTTCGCGCTCTCATCAGTAACCAGGCTGTTAGGCTCGCCGCTTCTGATGCAATCGATAAAGTACTTGATCTCGCCGGCGTAGCCGTCTACGTTGGAAATGTTGATGCCGGTCTCGCCAATAGACTCAACAGCATCGAAATCAACGGGAGCGTTGCAATCAAGAAGCTTGCCGTCTGCACCGAGACGTACGTTTCCGTTCTCGAAAACAGCCTTGAAGGTTGCCATAAAGGGAAGCTTTTCGTCGTTATACCATCCGCCTTCGATAGCAACGACAAAACCGTCGTAGATATAGTTTGCAAAGGCATAGTTTGAAAGGTTGCCCTGCATGGGGTGGTAAACACCGGTGATAGCCTTGGGCTCACCGAACACGGACTGCATATAATCAACGTCATGGATCATCATATCCAGAGCAACGTGACCGCTTCTCTTTTCGTCGAGGAACCAGTTGTCCCAGCTCCAACGGGGTGTGGGGCTGACTCTCTTCATATGGAGGCTTTCAAGCTTGCCGTACTTTCCGCTCTCAATAACTCCGCGGAGATATTTGTATGCGTTCATAAAGCGAACGACCTGCGCGGTCATATATCTCTTGCCGGTGCGCTTGATAGCCGCAAGCAGGGTCTCACAATCCTCGGTCTTGAGCGCCATGGGCTTCTCGGAAAGAACGTGGCAACCGAATTCCATAGCCTTGATAGCCTGCTCAACGTGCATATAGGTGGGAGTGCAGAGGTCGACCAGATCGGGCTTCTCTGCCGCAAGCATCTCGTCCATATCTGCGTAAAGACGGATGGGATAGTCGCCAACCTTTTCCTTGAGCATATCCATACGGATATCACAAGCCGCAACGAATTCAATATCTGTCATATTTCTGTATACGCTGAAGTGAACGCTGCCCATTCCTCCAACGCCGACTAATGCTACTTTCATTTTAATCTCCATTCCGCCGCCAACGGCGGCACAAATAATAATCTATGAAATTTGCCATCGGCAAAATTCATGCTTGAAACAGTTTACTTCATGTTTGGGCGGAAGCAGCTTTCACGCTGTCCTCCTGAAAAAAATCAGATCAGCTTCTCAAGGTAAGCCTTGGTTTCGATAATGTCCTTAAGCTGCTGCTCACCCGAGATCTCACGCTCGATGGTAAGCGAGCCGTCGTAACCGACCTCCTTAAGCTTAGCAACGAATACGGGGAAGTTTACCTTGCCCTCTCCAACCTTTACCTCGCGACCAAGCTCCATACCGTTTGTGGGATAGAAGCCGTCCTTCGCGTGGATACCGCGAACGTATTTGCCGATAACATCAAGCGCGTCTACGGGATTTGCCTTTCCGTAAAGGATAAGGTTAGCGGAGTCAAGGTTAATACCGATATTTCCGGTTCCGCACGCCTCGATAAAGCGAAGCAGAGTGGTGGGGGTTTCCTGTCCCGACTCAAGCAGGAAGTACTGACCCTGATCCTTCATATACTGAGCGAGCCCGCGCATCGTCTCAAGGATCTCGGGATAAGTAGGATCCGTGGGGCACTCGGGGAGGAAGCCTGCGTGAGTTATAACGTCGGTAACGCCGATCTTCTTTGCGAAGTCAGCACCTTTTTTAAGCTGTGCAACGCGCATCTCTCTGTACTCGCGGGGAACGATTCCGAGCGTGATAGGACCCTCGGTGAAGTTCCAAGCGGAAGGACCGCTCCAGCCGACCCAGTGTGCTGTGATAGTGATACCGTATTCCTTTGCGGCAGCATTTACAAGCTCCGCCATTTCGTCAGTATGAAGAGACTCGTCCCAGTTTGTCATCTGGCAGTTGTCGAATCCCATATCTCTCATTTTCTTGAATTTCTCTCTCATGTCGGGCGCGAGAAAAGTTTGTACGCCTATTTTCATAAAAAAGTCCTTCCTTTCTCTTGACTTGTTGGTAATTTTATTATATAATAAAAATCGGACGGAGTCAATAAGATTTTTAATTTTTATATAGCACAAAATTAATTTTATTCAAAAAACAGGCCAAAAAAGAAGGAGGACATCTATGAACGACATAAGTTTGTATGAAAAGATACCCCTGCAACAGTATCCTATACGAATTCACGTGCGCAAGGAATACAAGGTCGATTTTCCTCCGCACTGGCACGAGCACACCGAAATTCATTATATTTTCAGGGGCTCCTGCAATATTAAATGCGGCGAGGAGGAGATCAATCTTTCCGCCGACGATTGCGCCATCATAAACACCAACGAGCTTCACGAGGGCGCGGGCGGTCTTTGCGATTCCATCTGCATAATACTGCCTCCGAACTTCGTCGAGCAGAATCACATAATCTTCAAAAGGATCGTAAAGGACGAATACGTATCCGAGATGGTGCACAACATATACGAAAGATACTGCACCGGCTCACCTATCGATCTTCTCGAAATAAAAGGATATTCCTACCTTCTCATATCACATCTGATCAAGAAGTATGCCGTTCGCTCGCTCAACGACACCGTTTATTCAAAGTACTTCAATAAGCTGAACAAGGTCAACGACGCCATTCGCTTCATCAGTGAGAACTACGACAAGCCGCTTACGACCAAGGCCCTTGCCGAAAAGGTGCATCTGAGCGAGGGTTATTTCTGCCAGGTCTTCAAGGAGGTAACAGGCAAGACCGCCGTAGAGTATATAAACAATCTGAGAATCGACAAGGCAGAGAAGATGCTTGTTACAACCGACGTGTCAATCGCAGAGGTAGCCTTCTGCTGTGGCTTTGACGATGCGAATTATTTTTCCAGAACGTATAAAAAGATCAAAGGAGAAACTCCCCACTCGACAAGATCTGCGGGTGGTCAGACTAAAAATGAGATCAGTTAAAAACATCTACAAAATAGGGATCGGACCGTCAAGCTCTCATACTATGGGTCCCGCGTTCGCGGCAAAAAGATTTATCGAGCAGTTTCCCGAAGCGGATTTTGTCAAGGTAACGCTCTTTGGATCCTTGTCAAAAACGGGAAGGGGACACGGAACCGACCGCGCCATAATCGAGGCACTTTCTCCCATACAAGCTGAGATAATATTCAACACCGACGACAACATCGTCCTCGAGCACCCCAACACCATGCTTGTCGAGGGCTATAAGGACGAAAAAAAGCTCGGTGAGACCACCTTTTTGTCGATCGGCGGTGGAGAGATCCGCGTAAAAGGCGAGATAGCAGAGAGCGAGAGCAAGGAGCTTTACGCCGAAAACAGCCTTTCCGAGATCGCCTCGATCTGTAAAGAGAGAAATATCAGACTTTCCGACTACGTATTCGAGCACGAAGCTCCCGATTTCCGCGACTTTCTCGGTCACGTCTGGCATACTATGCAGGCGGCGATAAGAGACGGACTTTCTCACACGGGAACGCTTCCCGGAGGTCTCGGAGTCAAAAGAAAGGCGCAAAAGCTCTATAATCAAAGGCATATCGACGAAAGCCCGCAGACAAGAGAGAACAGACTCGTCTGCGCCTACGCCTTTGCCGTAAGCGAGCAAAATGCGGACTGCGGCATCATAGTTACCGCGCCCACCTGCGGCTCCTGCGGCGTTTTGCCCGCGGTGCTCAAATATATGCAGGAAAAGAACTCTTTTTCGGACAACGACGTCATCAGAGCGCTCGCAGTCGCGGGTCTTATCGGTCAGATAGTCTCGACCAACGCGTCGATAAGCGGTGCGGAATGCGGCTGTCAGGCAGAGATCGGCACGGCGTGCTCTATGGCGGCGGCAGCACTTGCCGAGCTGTTTGAAATGGGTATAGATCAGATCGAATATGCCGCGGAGATCTCTCTCGAGCATCACCTCGGTCTCACCTGCGACCCTGTGTGCGGTCTCGTGCAGATACCCTGCATCGAAAGAAATGCGGTCGCGGCGATGAGAGCTATAAACGCGCTCAGCCTTGCAAACTTTTTGTCGGATAGCAGAAAAATATCCTTCGACCTCGTGGTTGAAACGATGTATCAGACGGGAATAGACCTCTCGCATATTTACCGCGAAACAGGAGAGGGCGGACTTGCAAAGCTTTACCGTCACAAATAACAAAAAAAGCCCAATACGGTCGGATTACTCCGGCCGTATCAGACTTTAAGAGGAGATATGGCAGATGCTTTTGCATCTGCCTTTTTCGTCTTTACAGACGAATTTATCGGTAGTTATTCCTGCTTTCTGCAGGCTCTGTCGGGAATACCGTCGCGGCTGATGCGCCTTAAATTTGTCTCGATTATTGCAAGCGAGCCGTACATTATTCCTCTTTCCTCTTCGCCGAGGTTTCCGCCCGCAAGAGCGACCGCGCGGGTAGCCTTTTCACAGACGTATTCTGCCGCCTTGACTCCCTCGTCAGTGAGAACGAGCCTTGCCCTGTAAAGATTATCCTTGTCCGTCCTTCTGACGAGCAGACCCTTGTCCTCCATCTCTGCAACTATGCGCGAGATCGCCGCCTTGTCCTTGTCGCAGATCTCGCTGAGCTTCGAGGAGGTGATCCCCTCGGGAAAACGGCTCATTATTACCAGATATTGAGCGTATGCGCCGCGCAGACCGTATTTTTCCATCACGTCGCGCTCTATTTTCGTTATGTACTTGTATATGTTATGTATTGAATAAGAAAATTGTTCAAATCTGTCAAGCATGGCTTGTCTCCCTTCAAATCCATCAAAAGTTGACCGAGTTGTTGCCAAATCAACAACTCACCTCTGTATTATACACCAAAAAATCCCTTTTGTCAACAGATTTTGGCAAAAAACAACCCAAAAAGAGCTTTTTGTCAAGGGTGTTTTCCCCCACAAAAAGCTCTTTTTTTCAATTATTCCTTTGCGGTAAGCATCATATAACGCTTCGCTGCATCGGCGTGTCCTGCCGCGGCGGCAATTCTGTAATAGAAAAGCGCCTCTCTCTTGTTTTTGACTCCAGAGCCCGCACCCTCCTCACAGCAAAGTCCGTAGCTGTAGGCGGCGTTGCTGTTGCCTCGGTCAGCGGCAAGCTTCAGCCACTTGATCGCCTCAGCATCGTTTTCATAAACGCCGACTCCGTGGCGCAAGCACCAGCCGTAATTGTAGCAAGCATCGGTGTTTCCAAGCTCCGCGGCGATCTTATAGCATCTCGCGGCTGCGCCCTCGTTCTTTTTGACCATGCTCTTGCCGTCGTACAGGGCATCACCGAGCTTGTTCATCGCCGCTCCCAGCGTTGCCTTGTCGGGAGTTGCCTCGCCGTCCTCGAACAGCGCATCCTTTCTCGAGAAGGGACTTTCAAAATAGCTCTTGAGGTCTCCGCCGTGAACGTATATCTTCGACATCTCGGTCTGCGCGTCCTCATGCCCGAGCGATGCCGCCATAGCAATATGCTCAACAGAGGAAATGTAGGACTGAGCAGTCGGCTCGTTTCTCACCATAAGCATACCGAGTCTGTATCTCGCCTCAATTTCGGCTTCCTTTATCATCTGCACGACCGAAAGCGTCCTTTCGGGGAATTCGTAAAGCCTGATGCGATTGTCGGGCTCGGCGTTGATCGCCTTGAGATACCATTGCTTCGCATCCTTGTAGCTCTTCGGGATTCCTTTTCCCTCGTCGGCAAAAATACCCATCGTCATCATTGCAGGGACAAAGCCCTTCCTCGCCGCACGGAGAATATATATTCTTGCCGCCGAATAGTCAGCCTTCATACCAACGCCCCTGAGTATCGCGCGACCCGCGAGATACATAGCCTCCTCGCTGCCAAAGTCCGCCGCCTGCTTGTAAACGACGAGCGCTCTGTGCGGATCTCTTTCGGTTCCGTAGCCGTGCTCAAGGCAATCTGCCAGAGCAAGCAGAGCGAAAACGGTTCTGTCCTTATACTCATACGCGTGTGCCAGCGACCTCTCGTAGCACTCGACAGCAAGCGCCTTGTTCTCCTCGACCCCAACGCCGTAGAAATAGCATTCGCCTCTCATATAAGCCGCGCTTCGCGATCCGAGCTCGTCACCGCGGCAGAACCACCCGAACGCCTCGGCCTCATCTCTGTCCGTTCCCAAGCCGCGAAGCTTGCACAGACCAAGCTTGAACGCCGCCTTTGCATTCTTGTCGTCAAGCTCGTAAGCGTGTAAATATCTCGAAAACGCAAGCTCACGGTTTCTGACCGTGCCCGCGCCCTCAAAATAGCAGTTTCCTATCTGATATTCTGCGGCAGGGATGCCTGCTTCCGCGGCGGCCACAAACGCGCGGTATGCAAGATTGTGGTCCTTCGCCGTGCCCTTGCCGTGTCGGTACATTCTTCCGACCTCGTAGGTCGCCTGCGCGCATCCCGCCTTTGCCGATGCGGAGTATGCTTCAAATGCAAGCGCAAAGCTTTGCTCAACTCCGACTCCCTTGTCGTAGCAGAGAGCAAGCCTGTACTGTGCCGTCGCGTTGCCTGCCTCAGCCGCCTTGCGATAGCATTCGACTGCACGGTTGACGTCGCGATTACAGCCCTCTCCCGTCTCATAGCAGATTCCGAGACGGCAGCAGGCGTTCGCGTTGCCAAGCGTTGCCGCACGCTCATATAGATCAACGGCATATTCCTTGTTCTGTGCCACTCCGTGACCGTAATAATAGCAGCCGCCGAGATTGTTGATCGCGACCGCATCGCCAAGCGTTGCCGCCTTCGTATAGAGCGCGACCGCCATTTCGTAATCTATCGGGCATCCGACTCCAAGCTCACGGCAGATTCCAAGCGTTCTTATGCACCCGACGTGATCCTTTTCCGCGCCGCTCAAAAAGCAATCGACGGCGCGCTTTTCATCCTTTTCACAGCCAAATCCGTCCGAATAGCAGAGTCCAAGACGGTAATATCCTTCCGCGATTTCGAGATTTGCCGCGGTTTCAAAGCACTTGAATGCCTCGGCGGGATCGTACGCCTTGGCACACTCCGAGCAAAGCTCTCCAAGATATATCCAAGCCTCGGGAAGCTCCCCCATAGCGAAGCTTTCCAGGGTCACTATTGCCTGATCTGTGTCAAGCTGACCTGTCATAGCAAGCTCGACCGTTTCCTTGCAGATCTCCTCGGGAGATTTGGGCTCGTCGGGCTCGCCAACCTCGCTCTCCGCGATAACGTCCTCGCCGTCGATCGACCCGCCCTCCGCGTTTTCTTGCGAAAGCATATCGCCGTCAGAGTCAATACTGCTCAGATTCAGCGCAATATCGTCGTCGAGCGCGATCGCAAGGTCAATCTCAAGATCCTCATTGGAGTTATTATATTGGGCAGTATCCTTTTTCTCAAAAAATCTTTCGAGCATCGGGGCCTCCTCCTGAAATTCTCATTTAGTGCCGACGGTTTCTCCTCGGGATAGGAAAAAACCGCAAAATTGTGCCGAAATCCGCTCTTTTCGGCTAAAATCAAGCGAAAAAAACGAGTTTGGCAAAAAAATTTCAAAAAACCTCTTTCAATTTTTGCAAATATGTATTATAATATAAGAGAGGTCTTTACTGTATGACCTAATTATACAACATAAACGGCTTTTTTTCAAGTGGATTTTAAAATAATATACGCGGAGGAATAATTAATGAAGAAAAAATATACTCTTTCGATCGCAGATATGGAGATAAACGTAATAACCGAGGCTCCCGAGGAAACCGTTGAATACCTAGTCGGTGTACTTGACAGAAAGATCAGAGAGATCGCGCTCAAGAGCAAAAAGTGCACCAAGAGCGAGGCGGCAGTCCTTTGCGCTCTCGATTTCTGCGCAGACAAGGTAGAGCTTAAGAATCGTATCGAGGCTCTTGAGGATGAGCTTGAGGAAAGCAAGGACGATCTCGAGCATCTTAACGAAAAGCTCGAGCTTATACAGAAAAATTCCGAGAGACTCGAGCGCGACCGCGCAAGACTCGAGGTGGAGAATAACAGACTTCACGCAATAATCGACGACATCAGAGCAGGCAAGAGATTTACCCGCGAGGAGCTCTCCGAGCTTGGCTCACCCGAGCCCGAGCCCGAGATCGCCGCACCCGTAGGCGACGTTTACGCCGCAAGCGAATCTGAGCAGACCGAGCAGCCCAAGGCTGAAGAGGAAGCAAGCCAGAAAAAGAAGAGCAGAAACCGTGTCGGCTCTATGTTTGATCTCCTCACCTTTACCGATATTTAACGGAAACATAGTATGAATAAGATAATATTGCCAGAACTCTTAAGTCCCGCAGGCTCACCCGAGGCGTTTGAAGCGGCAATAGACGGAGGCGCCGACGCAATATATGTGGGGGGCGCCTCTTTCAATGCCAGAATAAACGCGCAAAATTTCTCGGAGCAGGATCTTGCAAGCGCGGTCAAACTCGCGCATCTTTATGGGGTAAAGGTCTATCAGACGATAAACGTGATGGTGCACGGCAAGGAGACCGTAGAGCTGCTTCGCGCCGCCGAGAGATCGGCAACCATAGGCGTGGATGCTTTCATAGTCTCCGATCTCGGCGCGGCGAGCATGATCCACACCCACCTGCCCGAAATGCCGCTCCACGCAAGCACTCAGATGAGCGTTCACAATTCAAGCGGAGCAAGATTGCTCGCCGATTACGGCTTTTCTCGAGTCGTCCCCGCTCGCGAGCTCTCAAAGGAAAACATCCGCTCGCTCGTTGAAAACAATCCCCTTGAGGTTGAAATTTTTATTCACGGCGCGATGTGTGTCAGCCACTCGGGACAGTGTCTTTTCTCGTCCTTGGTCGGCGGAAGAAGCGGCAACAGAGGTCTTTGCGCCCAGCCCTGCCGCTTGCCGTATGCCTGTGCGGACCAAAGGGTAGGGGATAAATATCCCTTGTCGCTCAAGGATATGTCGCTCGCAGGCCACGTCAGAGAGATCATCGACAGCGGCGTTGCCTCCCTGAAGATCGAGGGAAGAATGAAATCCCCCGAATACGTCCGCGGAGTCACAAAAATATGGCGAAGATTGCTCGACGAGGGCAGAGATGCCACGGCGGAAGATTTCGAGGAGCTTTCAGCTCTTTTCTCCCGCGGAGGCTTCTCCGACGGATATTATACCCAACGCATCGACCGAAAAATGCTCGGTGTTCGTAGCGAGGAGGACAAAAAAGCCTCACGCGAGATCGATAAATTCACCAAAATTCAAAGAAAAGTGCCCCTCGATCTGCGCGTCAATATTCTTGCGGACATCCCTTCAAGCCTGACCCTCTCCTGCAACGGCAAGGAGGTCACGGTGCACGGTGAGATGCCGCAAACGGCAATAAACGCTCCGATAAACGAGGACACGGTAAAGAAGTGTATGTCAAAGCTCGGAGATACCTGCTTCAGCCTCCGAAGCCTTGATATTGACCTCGATAGCGGTCTTATGATGCCGATATCCCACCTCAACGCCCTGCGCCGAGAGGGAGTCGCCACGCTCGAAGCGGCTATGACCGAGTTACCCGTGCCAAAAGTTGAACCGATAGCACAAAAAACACCGAAAAAATCGGCGCGCAAGCGCAACGTAGGCAGGTTTTACTCCCACGAGCAGATAACAAGCAGGGCAAAGGAGTATTTCGACGTCATTTTACTCCCGCTTGACAAATACGCAGAGAATCCCGACAAGGCAGACGGATTCTTTATGCCTCCCGTCATCTTTGACTCGGAGACCGAGCAAACAGACAAGCTTTTGAAAAAAGCCGAAAAAAGCGGTGCGAAATATGCGGTAATTACGAATATCGGTCAGATAGAAATACTCAAGAAAGCTATCCCCGATATAAATATGATAGCCGACTTCAGATTCAACGTCGCAAACGACGAAACAATCGCCTTCCTCGAGGATCTCGGAATTGAAAGCACCGTTCTTTCCACCGAGCTTACCCTCCCCCAGCTTCGCGACCTTCACGGAGCGAAGGCGGCGGTCGTTTACGGTAGAATCCCCCTGATGACACTCGAAAAATGCGTTATCAGGGCGCTTTACGGCGAAAAGGAGGCTTGCAGGATCTGCTCGCAGAATAAAGCCGAAATGAAGGACCGCCGAGGCTTTATCTTCCCAATACTTCGCGAGGTCGATCACCGCAACGTAGTGCTTAACAGCCTGCCCACAAGCATGTCCGACAGACAAAATGAGCTTTTGGCGGCAGGGATCACCGATAGGCATTTTCTTTTCACAACCGAAGCTCCCTCCGAGGTCGACCGCATCATCGAGGATTATTGCAAGGCAAAAGCCCCCGAGGGCAAGGTCAGAAGAATATAGCAAAAAGAGCGATATGCGCCGCATATCGCTCTTTTTATTATTCTTCGGACTCAAGCAGAAGATTGTGCTGCGCCGCCATAGCATCCCAGGTCTCCCTACCGACCTTTCCCGTTGCGGAGATCTTGTTTTTTGTCTGAAAATCCCTCACAAGAGCGGCAGTTGCCTCGTCGTAAACTCCCGAGGGCGCGTATTCAGGGAAAGAGTATAGTCTTCCAAGCTCGCCGAGCAGATATTGAACCGTATCTACAAGGAAACCGCTCTCCCCAAGCGAAATTTCGTATTCAGCGCCGTAAATGTTGCGCGGGAAAAGATCAAGCTTGAGCGGAGGGGAATTGAGTGCGACCGACTCGTCGTATTTTTGCTTAAGTATTGCCCATGTGTTGTTGTCGACCGTTCCCGTCACGGGTAGTCCCTGCGCTCTTTGAAACTGCATAAGCGCGCGCCTTGTCTGATCCGCCCAGACTCCGTCGATCGGCACGGGTGTGATCGTGTCATCGTGAAAGGAGAGCTGTCGCAGATAGCGCTGCACATTTTTGATCGCATCTTTCTCAAAAATATTGGTTGCCATATTTCACCTCCTACCTTCCGACCACAAATCCGGGAAATTGACCCTCCCCGAGCCTCGAGCCGTTAAAAAGATCACTGTAAAGACTTGTAATTCCGTCCCACGCGACAGGTCCGACAACTCCCGTGGCAGGCAGACCGTAGAGTCGCTGAAACGCGATCACCGCCTCCTGCGTGCGCGTTCCGAAATAGCCCGTCGGATTGACCGCGGGTATCTCTGAAATAAACCCGGATATGTAATTAAGATATTCCTGAAGCACTCTAACCTCGTCTGCCTCAACGCCAAGCCGCAAAAACACACCGGGGAAGGGGATCACGTTTCCCTCAACGTATTCCACGGGGATAGTTGAAACGATACCTATGTAAGCGTTGTAAATTCTTCGCCAGGTCTCCTCGCCGACTATGCCGTCGGGAGTCAGACCGAAGGTGCGCTGAGCCGCAAGCACCGCCTCGGTCGTGCCCTGACCGAAGATCCCGTCAACCGACACCCTCGGGATCGTGTTGTAAAAATCCGAGAGATAGCTGAGATAATATTGAAGTGCGCTCACGCCGACGTTGCTGTCGCCCTGCTCGAGCTCGCCGGGAAATTGCTGAGTTACGTCCTCAAGACTCAAGCCCTCGGAGTTGAGATCGTTAAGCCGCTTGACGCTGTTGTATATCTGCTGGATCGTGTACCAGGTCGCCTGACCTACTATACCGTCGGGCGACAGACCGAACGCCGACTGAAACGCCTTGACCGCCTCCTCGGTATCGTATGAAAATACGCCGAAGGGAGTGTTGATCTTCGGTATTGCCGAAAAGTTGTCGGAGATGCGATTCAGTCTGATCTGCACCGTCCGCACGTCGTCTCCCGTGCTGCCAAGCTGCAAGGGGTACGAGGGCAGGCTTGCCGTCTGCCCCATAACGGGAGCATCGGTGATTATGTCAATATTATTGCCGTAGTAATATGTAAGAATGTCGTAGGGCGAATATCCCTGATTGGCAAGCTCCACGCTGCCCCATTGAGAAAGGCCGTCGCATTGAAGCTCTATGCCGTCGCAGTATTGAGCGTATAAGGGCTCAACGAAGCCCTGACGGCTTATATAGCTTGTGAAAAGCTCTCGCGCGATCTGATTGATATTGTCAAAAATATCTCTTCCGTTGACGAAGGACTGATCGATCGCGATCGAATTGGTTATGTCGAAATCATATCCGCGCGAGCGGTAGTATTCGGTGTAGATTCGGTTCAGCGCAAAAGAGATCTGCGCGTACATATTGGCGCGGATCGCGCTCTCGGGCCAGGTGGGATATATCTCGCTTGAGGTTACGTTTGCGATGTAATCCACAAATGGAACCGTCACATTTGGCGCATCGGAATCGGGCGGACCGAGATGCACCGTTATAAACTCGGGAATGTATGGTGTATTTGGCATATTATTCCTCGCCTCCTTTTTCCTTGCCGACCGATTCAAGCGCGGGATTTTCGCTCTCAAAGAAAATATTATTCTCGATCGCCATGTTGTCGGTCTGACCGTTGTCGGGCAAGGGGATCATATCGGCGTTCTGAACCGCCGTTATTCCCTCAAAAACCGGTACGTTGGCGTAATATTGCTGATAATATCCCTCCTTGGTCACACTGAGATTGTAGGTCGCGTAGGATTTTCCGTTTCCGGGGGTCATTGAAAGCTCGCGCGGAGGGGCAGAAAGCGCAAAGCGCTCGGTAAGTCCCGATCTGTCCGTGGTGTATATCGCGATCACGTCTCCCCGACCGCCTTCAAATTCGGGAGCGTAATTATGTACGGTTACTATGGCGTTCTCAAGCGGTATCGCCCCTCTTGCCGTGGTCACGCGCACTATCATGTAGCCGTATCCTTTTTCCTGATTAGTGTTCATAAGCCGTCCTCCGTTTGCTTATTTGGTATCTCCTGATATAAAAATATGCAAATATTGCGGTAGGCGTTAACAAAATTTGAATGTCGCAGTGTTGACAAAGCATAGGGGATTTGGTATAATTGAGCTACAGTCAGCATAGGAGGGTTACAAATGAGCATTTTTCAAAAAAAGAACAAAAACCATTGGGAAATTGAGACGGCAACGGGAAAGCATCAAATTTCTGTACAAATGGGTGCCGCATCGCGAGATCCCATGTCAATTCACGTTGATGGTAAATATGTTGCCACCGCGCAATACTCAGGCTCCGGCTTAATTCCGATGATGGAGCATAAGTTTTTATGCGACGGCGAGCCCGTTACACTTATCCTTTACGGAAGTGAGCTCGACTTGGCATATCACGGCAAGCTTGTTCGTGGCAAATTCGAATATCCCTCAAATCAGGAGCTTCCAATCTGGATGCGAATATTGTTTATCATTCTTACGGTAGCCGCCGTTTCCGAGTGCTTTATAGCAAAATTCGTCTTTCTGCTTCCGGTGGAAGGCTCGGTTATCGGTTTGTCGCTGTTGCTGTCACTTGTGTGTGTTATAATTACGATTAATAAATCCACGTCGCCATTCAAAAGCAAACAGCAAAAAATCAAGGCTTCATTGCTTTCCGCTTTGTGGGCTTGGTTTTGTGTTTTCGTGTTCACCGCACTTTTTGCAATGCTTTCTACAATGTCGTAAGGCAACTTAATAAAAAACGCAAAAAATAAAAATAAAAAATCACAAAAAGCCCTTGACAACACAAAAAAATAGTGATATAATAACTCTACTTGTGAAATCGCTGCCAACTAACAGCGAAATAATTTTGTGAGGTACAATAAAATGAAAGAAGCTATCCAGCCCAAGTATGTAGAGTGCGTAATCAAATGCGCGTGCGGTGAAACCGTTGTAACGAAGTCCACCAAGGGCTCCGAGATCAGAGTTGAAGTTTGCTCCAAATGCCATCCCTTCTTCACCGGTAAGCAGAAGTTCGTTGATGCAGGCGGACGTGTTGATAAGTTCAAGAAGAGACTCGAAAACTTCAAGAAGTAATCCGCATAAAGAGGGCAGGTCTCTCTGCAATAGAAAATTGCGCACGTACAACAGTACTGCGCAATTTTTTGTTTTCTGCCGTTTTCGGCTGAAAAACCGTCAATAATATATGCAGCTTTAACGCACAGAAAGGAGCTTTCGTGAATATAAAAGAAAATGATATCAAGACAAAAGCCATCCTCGTAGGCATCGTGACCGACAGCGCGGACGCCGAGGAGGCAGAAAAGTCCATATATGAGCTCGGGCAGCTTCTCGACACCGCAGGCGGCGAGGTGTTCGCCACAGTGCTTCAGAACAAGAGCACTCCCGACCCGAGAACGCTTATCGGCAAGGGAAAGGTGGCAGAGATAGGCGAGCTTTGTGCTAACAACGGAGTCAAGCTCGTGATCTTCGACGAGGAGCTTTCGCCCGCGCAGATAAGAAATCTCGAGGACGACATAGGAAATGACGTCAACGTCATTGACCGCTCCATGCTGATATTGGACATTTTTGCTCTGCACGCGACCAGCGGAGAGGGAAAATTGCAGGTCGAGCTCGCACAGCTCAAATATACCGCACCGAGACTTATCGGTCAGGGCGCGGAGCTGTCCCGTCTGGGCGGCGGAATCGGTACCAGAGGTCCCGGTGAGTCGAAGCTTGAAAGCGACCGCAGACATATAAAGAGAAGGATCACCGCACTTGAGGAGGAGCTTGATCGACTTGCCAACACAAGAAAGACGATGCGCGCGGCAAGAGATAGAAGCGGTCTTAAAAAGATCGCGATCGTAGGCTATACCAACGCGGGAAAGTCGACTCTGCTCAACACGCTCACCGATGCAGGCATTCTTGCCGAGGATAAGCTTTTCGCAACGCTTGATCCCACCACAAGAAAGTTTACTCTCCCGGGCGGCGAGACCGTGCTGCTTACCGACACGGTCGGATTTATCAAAAAGCTGCCTCACCATCTCGTCAAGGCGTTCCGTTCAACGCTCGACGAGGCAGTCTATTCCGATATAATAATGATAGTTATCGATGCAAGCGACCCCGAGTATCTCTCGCAGCTCGAATGTACCGAGCAGACCCTTGAGGAGCTCGGCGCGGCAGATAAGCCGACCTTGTACGTCTTTAACAAGTGCGACAAGGGAGCTTACGACGACCCCGTTATCGACCGCACGCGCGACAGACAGAACGTGGTGCACATTTCGGCTTTGACCGGCAAGGGATGTGACACTCTTGCAGAGCTTTTGCAGAAAATGATCCACGGCGACAAGTGCTCGGTCACCTTTAAGATACCCAACGCCGAGCAGGGAGCTCTCAATCGTCTTTACAAGGACGCTACGGTCGAGGACGTTGAATACGGCGCGGAGTTTGTCACGGTCAAGGCGATCGTTGACTCCAAAACGCGCGGAATGCTCCGCAAATACGACGTAAATCCGCCTGTATCGGACGAGGATTATTAAGCTATACAATTAAAATCACACTAAAGGATTCAGATATGAGTACAGATATTGCCCCCGAGCTTTATACCACCCTTGCAGGAGAGGGAAGCGACGAATTTGAGGAAAAGCGCTCGCTCTTTATAGGCCACGCGAAGCATATAACCTCTGAGGAGGAGGCGATGGAATTCGTCAAGGCGAAGAAAAAAGAATATTCGGATGCAACGCATAACTGCTGGGCGTATCTGCTCAAGGGAGGTATTGTCGCAAGATATTCCGACGACGGCGAGCCGCAGGGCACCGCGGGTGTTCCCATGCTTGAAACGATCCGAAAAAGCGGAGTTTGCGACGCGGTGGTTGTCGTCACGAGATATTTCGGCGGCATTTTGCTTGGTGCGGGCGGTCTTGTAAGGGCATATTCGCACGGAGCAAAGGTCGCGCTTGAGGCGGCAGAGATCGTTACCTATGAAAAATACACCGAACTATCGCTTACCTGCTCTTACTCGGATTATCAGAAATATTCGGTCGTGCTGCCTACCTTTAACGCGATCATAGACAGCACCGATTTTACCGACAAGGTGGTAGTTTGCTTTGCGATAAAGGAGACTCTTGTCGATGCACTAAACAAAAAAATAACCGAAATGTCGGGAGGCAAAAATTCTCTCGAGGTTGTCGGAGAAAGGTTCGATTTTCGTTGATGGATAAGCTTTTTGACTCTCACGCCCACTACTTCGATTCAAAGTTCAACGACCTTGAGGGCGGCGCTGATGCCCTTTTGTCATCTGCCGAGTTTCAGGAGCTGGTTGGCGGCGTTGTAAACGTCGGAACGACCTTTGAAAGCTCACTTTTGTGCATCGAGCAGGCAAAAAAATACGGTTTTATGTATGCGGCGGTTGGTATTCACCCCGAGGATGCTCAGACCAAGAGCAAGCTCTCTCCCGATGAGGAGATAGCGCGAATAAAAGCCCTCGTTTGTGACGAAAATAGACGAAAAGAGAACAAGATCGTTGCCATCGGGGAGATCGGGTTTGACTACTATTGGCAGCCCGTGGACAAGGAGCTGCAGCGTGAATATTTTGAAAAACAGATGGCCTTGGCGAGCGAATTCGGACTTCCCGTTATAATTCACGACCGCGAGGCTCACGGCGACACTTTTGAATTATTATGCAAATTCCCGTCGGTCAGAGGTGTGCTGCACAGCTGTAGCATGAGCGCAGAGATGGTCAAAGAGGTGGTCAAGAGAGGGTGGTTTGTCTCCTTTTCGGGAACCGTTACCTTCAAAAACGCAAGCAGGGTAAGGGAAGCCTGTGCGGCAGTCCCGCTCGACAGAATTCTGATCGAAACCGATGCGCCCTATCTTGCTCCTGTTCCGCACCGCGGAAAAATGAATAATTCAATGTATATGCAAAACACTGCTTTGGCGGTCGCAGACGTATTCTCTCTTTCGTATGACGAGATAGTACGAAGAACGAGTGAAAACGCACGTGAGCTTTTCAGGATCTGAGAGGTCGGGCTACGACCTGAATTTTCGGACGGTTGACGACTTGGATTTTGCCACTTGACAAGTCTGCGATTTTGTTGTAAAATTAATTATACATAAAACTATGGAGGATATGATATGCCAACATTAGCGACCTATAAAGTAAGCACAAGAGGGAAAAACCTTCACCTTCGCGTTGTAAAGGGACATTTTGCAACCAGCCATTCCCACATGAACTACTACGTTGACGTGACTGCTCAGAAATCGAGACTTTCCGAGGCCGGTGCTGTCGCAAAGGAGCTTTCCTCTTATTACAAGAAGAACACGATAGTTGATACCATTCTTTGTCTTGACGAAACCCAGGTTATCGGCACCTGTATGGCTACCGAGCTTACCAGCAGCGAGATCATGAACATGAACGCGCATCAGACTATTTATATAGTTACCCCCGAGCACACCTCGGGAAGCCAGATCATATTCCGCGACGGTCTTGCGCCTATGATCCAGGGTAAGCACGTCCTCATTCTCGCGGCATCGGTCAACACCGGATACACGGCAAAGGCGGCTATTGAGGCGGTTCGATACTATGGAGGTATGGTCGTCGGACTTGCTTCGATATTTGCTACGGCGGATTCCTGCCTTGACATTCCCGTGCACTCCGCGTTCAACCCCAATGACCTTCCCGACTATCTCATCACCCCCTCTCACGAGTGCCCCATGTGCAAGCGCGGAGAGAAGATAGATGCCTTAGTCAACAGCTTTGGATTTTCCAAGCTTTGATATGTTCAAAATGAATACTCACCAAACAGGAGGGAAGCCTCCTGTTTGTTTTTTGTTTGTGTGCAGTAAAAGTGCAAGCGGCACTTGTAGTCGGTTGGAGTTAGCTCTCCTTCTTGTGTGCAAAATGCCCAAAATTGTTATAAATGTACAAAATTTGACTTGCAACTTCTACAAATAGAGCAGAAAAAGTTTGAGGCAAATTATTGAAAAGACGGGCAAAATATTGTATAATAAATAATGTGAATGTTTATTTATTGGCTTTCAGCGAATAGATTGTACATAAAGCAAAAATTACGAAAGGACCCACGGCGTGTGGGTAAAAGGACCAAAACAATGGCTCAGTACAACACAAAACAGATCAGAAATATCGCTCTTGCAGGACACGGCGGAACAGGAAAGACCTCCCTTGCAGAAGCTATGCTTTATGTTAGCGGCGGAACAGACAGACTCGGAAACGTTCCCGACGGAAACACCGTTTTCGACTACGACCAGGAGGAGCAGGCAAGAAAGTTCTCCCTCTCCGCATCCACTGCGTATATTTACTGGAAGGACGTTAAGATCAACGTAATCGACACCCCCGGTTATCTCGATTTCGAGGGTGAGGTCAATCAGGCGGCAAGAGTTGCCGACAGCATGATCATCTGCGTTGACGGTAAGGCAGGCTTGGAGGTCGGTGCAGAGCTCGCTTGGGACAGAGCTGTTTCGGCAGGTATTCCCAAGGCGTTCTTCATTAACAAGTGCGACAACTACGACGCTCACTTCAACGCAACCTTCGATCAGCTCCGCGAGAGATTCGGTAAGTCCCTCTGTCCCGTATTCATTCCCGTTGGTAAGAACGGCAAGGATATCACTATGATCGACCTGCTTGACATGCAGTCCTTTGTTTACGACGACAGCGGCAAGAGAATTCCCACCGAGACCACCCCCGAGCTCGAGGCTGCTGCCGAAAGCTACAAGGAGGTTCTTTGGGAGGCTGTTGCCGGTACAAGCGAGGAGCTTATGATGAAGTTCTTTGACGGCGAGCCCTTCACCAAGGAGGAGTGTGTTGAGGGTCTTCACCAGGGTATTATCGACGGCACTATCACCCCCGTATACTGCGGCGCGGCAACCAGACTTTGGGGCGTTGTCGCTATGATGGATTCTATCGCGGCTTCCTTCCCCAGACACACCGCTAAGAAGGTTGAAAAGAACGCTGCGGGCGAGGAT
This sequence comes from Clostridia bacterium, assembly GCA_017483305.1. GTDB lineage: Bacteria > Bacillota > Clostridia > Oscillospirales > CAG-272 > SVTX01. Next base: position 79,954 of record JAFULC010000055.1, read on the forward strand.
CTTGCAATTGAGGTTGAGGGCGATCCCGCTATCTTTGTATTCAAGACCGTCGCTGACCCGTTCGTTGGAAAGATGTCCTTCTTCAAGGTTATGAACGGCTCGGTCAAGAAGGATTGGGTTCTCAAGAACGCAAGAACCGGCGCAGAGGAAAAGCTTGCTCACATTTACGTAATGAAGGGCAACAAGCAGGTTGAGGTCGACGAGCTTCTTTGCGGCGATATCGGTATGGTATCCAAGCTCTCCGACACCAACACAAACGATACCCTTTCCCGCTCGGGCAAGGTAGAATACAAGCCCGTAAGCTACGCTACTCCTTACTACTGCAAGGCTATGTATCCTCTCACCGCGAAGGACGAGAGCAAGATCTCTCAGGCTATCGCGCGTATGACCGAGGAGGATATGACCCTTAAATATGAAAACAACCCCGAGACCAAGCAGCAGCTCATCTACGCTATGGGTGATATGCACCTGACCATTCTTGCGGCTAACCTCAAGAACCGTTTCGGCGTTAACATCAAGTATGAGACCCCCGCTATCGCTTACAGAGAAAAGATCACCAAGACAGTTGACGTTGAAGGTAAGCACAAGAAGCAGAACGGCGGCTCCGGTCAGTACGGTCACGTTTGGATCAAGTTCTCTCCCTCCGAAGAAGAAGGACTTACCTTTACCGTATCGGTTGTCGGCGGCGCAGTTCCCAAGAACTTCAACCCCGCAGTTGAAAAGGGTCTTCAGGACTCCATGCTCAAGGGTGCTTACGGCTATCCTATGACCAGACTTGCTGCAGATCTCCACGACGGATCCTACCACGACGTTGACTCCGATGAGTTGTCCTTCAAGACCGCGGCTTCTCTTGCATACAAGAAGTGCCTTGAGCTTGCAGGTCCCGTGCTCCTCGAGCCCGTTGGCGACCTCGACGTAACCGTTCCCGAGTATATGGTCGGTGACGTTATGGGTGACCTTAACAAGAGACGTGCTTCTGTTATGGGTATGGACGCTTGCGAGAATAAGGAGGGTTACACCACCGTTCACGCTATGGCTCCCAAGGCAGAGATCGCAGACTACCCGATCGTTCTCCGCGCTATGACGCAGGGACGCGGCTCGTTTGAGTATAACGTAACCGGATATGATACCGTTCCTCAGAACGTTGCAGCTAAGGTTGCTGAAAAGAAGTAACCTATATGTTAAAAAACAGAGAAGACCTCGCACGAGGTCTTCTCTGTTTTTTGTTTTAATTTATGCATCTTTCCATCGTCCAGATATTGTAATACGTGGAAGTAGCCATAATATTATTCAAGAAAAGCACTGTATCGATACTGTTGTCTTGAACAAACGCAACGAGATCTTCGTTCCAGAAGCGATAGTCTATCGCATACACATACTCGTACGAGTCTGCAATCATTGGCAAAAAAGCATTTCCGTAGGACTCTCGAATAACGAGTATTGCCGACCCGTCGTTTACTGTCTCGTTATGTATGCAATAATACGGGCGATCTCCAGACGAGAAGCAGAGATATTTATTGCTTGATGCTATATTCGGATTAATAATAACATCTTCAATATATTCGTTTGTACTTCGATCGAGGACTGTAAGTGTTTTTACCGTAGGAGACTCGTATGCAAACACTGTATCGGGATTGTTTTTCAGGTTGATGTTCTGCGTATGTCTATAAAGAGATCCCAGGAAATTGTCTATGCGGTGTTCGGTATATTCATCAAGAGTGGGATAGCCTCTATCAACTTCGTCAAGGAACATCCTGCTTGTATAATATGCACCCAATCCAGTCCAGTGATGGTCCGTGCGATAATATATATATTCATCGCGATGTTTGTTTAAGCAGCTGTAGGCATCAAGTGTTTTAACCGTAGTGCCCAGCACTCCTTGCTCGACAAGCTGTTCTGAATACGCGTTTATTGCCCGATATACATAATCTATGGCTTCTTTGCCATTTGATGCTCCAAGCATCTCAACCTGCTCGTCGGAAAGATAAAAGCTATACGAGGTCGGAACGACAATATCATATACTCGTGCAATGCCATTAAGATTGATTGCCGCTTGCATAACGCTTCGGGCATATCTGTCTGCATAATCCTTATCAAAATAGTAAAGCTCGTATCCAACGTTGCCGTTTACATAATACCCGTCTATAACCTCTTGTTCAATGGGCTCGGTTTCTTCCTCGGTCTCAGTTTCTGTTTCATATTCGGTCACCTCGCCACCTCCAGAGGAGGACTCCGAGCTTTCTTCTTCTATGTCAGGACCCCAAACAAACGTCTCGTCGTTATCTATTTCGTCCTTATCTACATTTCCGCCGCCGAAGGCTTCGGTGGTTATTCCGTAAAGCACCTTTATCTCGCCGTTTATATCAAGCAAGACATCCCTTGCGGGGAACGTATCGGAATACCAAAGATTAATTTGCGATGTATATTCTCCCGATAAGAAGCTATTTATTTCAAATTTTGGGAAGGCTGTCAACCGACGTCCTTCGGTTTCAGAGGTCTGTGAGCGGAGCGGGATAACAAACCCCAAAACACAGCAAAACAGGATAAAGCCCGAAAACAAAATTATTTTCATCCAAGAGAAAAATTTATTTGATTTCATAAAAATCTCCATTCTGCCGCCAGCGGCGGCACAAATAGTAATCGATGAATTTTGCCGTTAAGGCAAAATTCGCGCGTGAAAAAGCACGTCATAACATTAGATGGAATTAACTTTCACGCTATCCTACTCTGTCAAAACTGGAAATACAGGAACGGGTTATAGCTGTCGCCCACGAGCGCGAGCACAGACAAGCCTATCAACGCTACAGGGATGACAGAACACACCGCATCATATACAAAAAGAGATATTTTTGTGGCGGCTCCCGCCCGCGAATTCAAAAGAGCTGTCCTTTTCGCTTCAAAAAATTTACCAATTGCCGACGCGATAGGTGTACAAGCGAGCAAGGCAACCACAAGGAAAAAAACATTGCTCATGAACTGAGTTTGTACCATTATATCCGAGAATGTGTTTCCATTCATCATAAACAATGCGCTTATTGCGGCTCCAAGGTCTGACAGATCGGTATAATAAAATATCATCCAACCGAAAAGCACTATGACAAGAGTATATATCGTGCGAGGAATCCTCCAGAAGCCTTTGCTTTTTTTCGACAATTTGAAAACATACTTTTCAATGACCAGAAACACGAAATAATATAGTCCCCAAAGCACAAAATTCCACGACGCGCCGTGCCACAGTCCCGTCAAAAACCATACAGCAAACAAATTCAATATATGTCTTGGCACACTGACACGGTTTCCTCCGAGCGGAATGTATACATAGTCTCGGAAAAAGGATGAGAGCGAAATATGCCAGCGCCTCCAGAAATCAGTTACCGAATCGGAAACGTAGGGATAATTGAAGTTTTCGCGATAATGAAATCCGATCATAAGTCCCATACCTATCGCCATATCCGAATATGCAGAGAAATCAAGATATATTTCCAGCATATAACAAACGGCGGACAACAATATTGTCATACTTGAGGCGTGCGCAAGATCTGTATTGTTCTCAACAAGTTGAGAAACTATTGCCGCGCATCCGTTCGCAAGCAGCGCTTTTTTGGCAAGTCCACACGAAAATCGGGTTATACCCCTTGATATATCTTCTCGTGTAGCCTTTCGGTTATTAATTTCTTCGTTTACGTCGCTGTAACGGATTATCGGTCCCGCTATGCATTGATGGAACAGAGATGCGTAGAGCAGGAGAAGCCAATATTTCTTTTGCGGTTCAACCTCCTTTTTATAAACGTCGATCACGTAAGATACAAGCTGAAACGTATAAAAAGATATTCCGATTGGAAGGGTAATGTTAGGTATTTCTGTCGGGAAGCCAAATAACGCCTGTATATTTGACAAAAAGAAACCCGTGTATTTAAACACACCAAGAAGACCAAGACATATGGTCAAGGTCGCAACGAGCCAAATTTTGCGCTGCTTGACGTGTTTTTCGATAAGTAATGCTCCGAGATAGCAGATAAGGGTCATTCCCATCAATAGCAATACGAGCGCAGGACCTCCCCAAGCATAAAAAATGAGAGAAAAGATCAAAAGGACGATATTTTTTGCCTTTATTCCGGGAACCAGTGCATATAACAGATAGCAAATCCCAAGAAAAGCAAACACGAACAGCAAGCTGGAAAAAACCATAAATACTCCTTTCTTATGCCGAGATTTCTGCCGAGTTTATTTGACACATATGATGATATCATTGTATCACAAACTCTAAAACATGTCAAGTGGCTCAAGGCGCGATCTTCCGCTTAGAGAACAAATAGAAAGCAGAGCGTTTTAACGGCTCTGCTTTTTGTTTATTCGTTTTCATTGGGTGTTTTTATTTTTATCGACGTCAGTCCGCTTTTCATTACAAGCTTTCGCAAAAGCTTGTTATACATAAACGGTCTTTTTATGCAGCGCATAGCGACCTTGGCTTTAAGCTTTTGTGTTTTTCTGTTGTAATAGCGGTGGATGGTTGCTGTTTTTTCCGCCGAGTAGCGATTGAAGGCATCCGCGAGCATCTCTCCGCTGAAAAGCGCGTAGCTGATCCCCTCGAATGAGCTTGGGCTGATAAAGCCTGCCGCCTCGCCAAGCAGAAAAGCTCCATTTTTGCCTCGGAAAATTCCGCCCGAAAGTCTTGGGCGCGACACGAGGCAGGCTTCGGTCTTCATTGGGTTGCTGAAGGCGTTGCTATCGACAAAGCCGCCGCCCTCCAGCTTTTTCTTTTGCTCCTCGAAGGCTTCGCGGCAGCCCTTTCGGTCAAACGCGCCGCCGAAGATCAGCATTCCGTCCTTGAAAAAAATCCACGAGCATCCCGAGGAGGTCTCGTTATCGAAAATGCAGGAATAGTAGGGATTTGTTTCTCCTGCGGGGAACCATTGTTGTATGGCGACGTATTTTTGGAGCTCCTTCTCCTTAAAAAGCGACATGCGGACGTTGCCCGATGCACCGTCTGCGCCAACCACCCACTTACAGCTCAGCTTTTCGCCGCTGACGAGCTCTATTTCATATCCCGAGTCGGTTTTTGCGACTTTTTTGCATCTACCGCTGATCTTATCCACAGCCCCAGGGATCAGGCCCTTGAAAAAGGAGTCAAGCCCCTTGCGATCGACGTTCATATAGCTTCGGCGGTAATGTCGGACGAGATTATTGGAAAGGTCTATCGTCCGCACCGAAAAAAGCTGGGGAGAGGCAAGGATCTCCTTCGGCAGACAGAGATCATAGCGTGCGAGAATATCCTGCGCGTCGGGGGAGAGCAAGCCTCCGCAGACCTTGTCGTGATCGGTCGAGCCGTCGATTATCAGGGCTTTATATTTTTTGGTGTCCAGAAGTCGCGCAAAATTCGAGCCCGCAGGGCCTGCGCCGACAATTATAACGTCATATTCCTTCATGTTTCTCCTCCGCTCGCCTTTTTCCTAGGGTTATTTCAATTATACCACCCAAGGCTGACCGTGTCAACGACATTTGACGGCGGTCAGCACGACATTTGCAAAAAATTTTATTCGACAGCCCGTTATGACAAAATTTGCGCGCGGGGCGTGATAGAATGTATAAGAACAACCCTTACGGGAGGAAAGAAAACGGAGAGAAAGGATTTTTTTTAGAAATGTGTGCGGCGAGAGACAGAAAGCCGGGATTTGACAGTGAATTTACCGGCACGGCGTTGAAAATAAAGCTGAGGGGAGAGATAGATCATCACAGTGCGGTTGCGGTGCGCTCGGCTATCGACGATATGATTCGGACGAAGCGTCCCTCGGAGCTGATAATAGATATGTCGGCGGTCGATTTTATGGATAGCTCGGGGCTTGGGCTGATAATGGGAAGATACAATACGATGAGGGAGCTTGGAGGGTCGGTAAAGGTTTTTGATCCCACCCCCGCAACCGAAAAGATAATGAGGCTTGCAGGAATGGAGAGGATCATCAAGATCGTTCACTCGGCGGCAAGAGAGCAAAGCACGTCCTTGAGGGTAGCCGCCCCGGCGGCAGTCAGCTCGGTGGCGACAAGCACCAATAAAACAAACAACAAAAGCATAAAAGAGGTAAACGGAAAATGAAAAAAGGAAGATTCAGCGGCGCGGTCATCAATAAAATGCAGCTTAAGCTCCCCGCGCTCTCGGCAAACGAAGGAATGGCAAGAGCGGCGGTTGCTGCGTTTTGCTCCCAGCTTGATCCCGCCGCGGTTGAGATTGCAGATATAAAGTGCGCGGTTTCGGAGGCGGTGACCAATTGCATCGTTCACGCTTATAAAAATCGCGACGGGTGGATCTATATTACCGTATCCCTGCTTGATGGAAGGATCGCGAAGATCGAGATCAAGGACCGAGGATGCGGAATCGAGGACGTCAAGGAGGCAAGGCAGCCGCTCTTTACCACCGATGCGGCGAGCGAACGGAGCGGAATGGGATTTACGGTCATGGAGAGCTTTACCGATGCCATTCGCGTGACCTCAAGACCCGGGAGGGGAACTAACGTTATTATGTACAAGGCGTTCGGTGAGCGCGGAGATATCTGAGCTTACATAGTCAGACTTTTGTCTGACGGATCACTCCGCGGAGGAAAAAATGGAAGAATTAACGAAGATTTCGGATCAGGGCGTTGAGGTCAAGGACGAGAGATATTTGCGCAATCGGGAGCTTATTTGTCGGGCGCAGGCGGGAGACGACGCTGCCGCAGAGACGCTTATAGTCGAAAACACGGCTTTGGTCAAGAGTATTGCGCTCAAGTTTCGCGACAGAGGCACAGAGTTCGAGGATCTCATGCAGATCGGCACGATCGGGATGCTTAAGGCGATAAGGAGCTTTGATATTGAGCGCGGAACCGCCTTTTCAACCTACGCAGTGCCCTTGATTATCGGAGAGATACGGCGGCATTTGCGCGACGACGGGCTTATTCGGGTCAGTCGCGGATACAAGCGCACGGGTATTACGATCATGCGCGAGAAAAATCGGATCATGACCGAGGAGGGCAGGGAGGCAGGAGTTGCCGAGCTTGCCGCCTTTGCCGGAGTTTCGGTCGAGGAGGCGGCGATCGCGATCGATGCGGTCTCGCCCATAACCTCTCTGTCCGACAACGTATACGGAGAGGACTCGAAGACCTACGATTCGGTGATCCCCGACCGCGAGGCTGCCGCTGAATTTGACAATCTCAACGATCGCATTGCGCTCGGACAAGCTATATCCAAGATGCCGCCCGATTGGCGAAAGATCGTTCTGCTGAGATACTACCGTGATATGACTCAGCAGCAGGTGGCTAATCTGCTCGGGCTCTCTCAGGTCAAGGTCTCGCGAGAGGAGAAAAAGATCATGTCCTTTTTGCGCCAGGAGATGGCGTGATTGTTTAAGATTTGCAGGGGGAGGGGGGAACTTTTTGAGAAAAGGTTCTCCCTCCCCCTGCACCCCCACCCTCTTCAAAAACTTTAATAAATATTTTTTGTTTGACGGGGAAGAATATTTGTAGACGGTTATTTTTTGGAGGGGTTATGAAAAAGGATAAAAAGAAAAAGGCAAGACAAGGCAGGACGTTTGACGAGGGGACTCATCCCGGGGCGTATACGGAAAAA
>JAFULC010000001.1 GCA_017483305.1 Clostridia bacterium
CCCCCCCCCCCCCCCCCCCGCGATCTAATCTCAAACCTTCACGGTCCAGCCGAAGCTGTCCTCGGTCTTGCCCCACTGGATGCCTGTGAGGGTATCGTAGAGCTTCTGCGCGATCGGTCCGATCTCGCCGTTATTGATTATCATTTTTTCGTCGCCTGTGTCGAGCAGTCCCATAGGAGAAACGACTGCGGCGGTACCCGTACCGAACGCCTCGTCGAGCTTGCCCTCGGCGTACGCCTTTTCAACCTCTGCCAAGGAGAGCTTTCTCTCCTCGACCTTATATCCCATGCTCTTAAGAAGCTGGATGCAGGACTTTCTCGTAACGCCGGGAAGAATACTTCCCTCCTCAAGCGCGGGAGTGATGACCGTGCCGTCGATAACGAAAAATACGTTCATCGCGCCGACCTCGTCGATATATTTGTGCTCGATACCGTCAAGCCAGAGCACCTGCGAATATCCCATCTTCTCTGCCTTTTCCTGACCGATCAGCGAGCAAGCGTAGTTGCCGCCGACCTTGGCAAAGCCCGTGCCGCCTCTGACCGCGCGCACGTACTCGCGCTCAACGAAGATCTTGACGGGCTTGAGTCCCTCCGCGTAGTACGCGCCGACGGGACTGAGAATTATCATAAATTTATAGGTCTTCGAGGGGTGAACGCCGAGCTGAACGTCGGTCGCAATAATAAAGGGACGGATGTAAAGCGATGTGCCCTCAACCGAAGGAACCCACTCCTCCTCGACCGAAACGAGAGCCTTGAGATAGCCGATGACCTCGTCAACGTCGATCTGCGGAATGCAGAGACGCTCGTTTGTGCGGTTCATTCTCTCAAAATTCTGATCGGGTCTGAAAAGCTGTACCGAGCCGTCGGGCGTGCGGTACGCCTTGAGTCCCTCAAACATCTCCTGTGCGTAATGGAACACCATGCAGGCAGGATCAAGAGAAAGATTCTGATAAGGAACTATGCGCGCATCGTGCCAGCCCTTGCCGACCTCGTAATCCATAATAAACATGTGGTCTGTAAAGTGCTTGCCGAAGCCAAGATTATTCCAGTCGGGCTTTGCTTTTCTTTCTTTTACCAATTCGTATCTGATATCAAGCATTGTTTTTTACCTTCTTTTTTATAAGAATAAATTTTGATTTCAAATATTTGCGGCGAGAATATCGCCCATCTCTGTGCAGCCGACCCTCGTAAAGCCGTCCTTATAGATGTCAGGCGTGCGGTAGCCTGCGTCCAGCGCCTTGTTGACCGCCGCTTCGATCGCATCTGCCTCGTCCATCATATCGAACGAGTAACGAAGCATCATAGCCGCGCTCATGACCGTTCCGATCGGGTTTGCAATATCCATTCCAGCGATGTCGGGAGCAGAGCCGTGAATAGGCTCGTACATACCGAGCGTGCCCGAGGAGAGAGATGCCGAGGGCATCATTCCGATCGAGCCTGTCAGCATGCTTGCCTCGTCCGAGAGAATGTCGCCAAACATATTCTCGGTGACGATAACATCAAACTGCGTCGGGTTCTTTATAAGCTGCATCGCGGTGTTGTCAACGAGAATATCGCTGTACTCGACCTGCGGATATTCCTCTGCAAGTCGGTGCATGACCGCTCTCCAAAGCCTCGACGAATCAAGCACGTTTGCCTTGTCAACGCTTGCAAGCCTCTTGTTTCTCTTGAGCGCGGACTCGAAAGCAACTCGACCGATTCGCTCGATCTCGTGCTCGGAGTAGGTCATATAGTCGGTCGCGACCTTCTCGCCGTCAACCACCTCGGTGTATCTCTTGCCAAAGTAAATGCCACCCGTCAGCTCGCGCACGATCATAAGATCAATGCCGTTCCCTACTATGCTCTGCTTGAGCGGAGAGGAATCCGCAAGCTGAGGGAAAAGCCTTGTGGGGCGAAGATTTGCGAAAAGTCCAAGCTCGCGTCTTACCGCAAGCAGCGCCTTTTCGGGTCTTATTGAGGGATCAACATTATCCCACTTGGGTCCGCCGACCGCGCCAAGCAATACCGCATCGGCATTCTTGCACTTCTCCATTCCCTCATCCGTGATCGGCACACCGTATTTGTCTATCGAGCAGCCGCCGATGTCAACCTCGGTGTAATTAAATTTATGTCCGTATTTTTTCGCAACGGCATCAAGCACCTTCACCGCCTGATCGACGATCTCGGGTCCTATTCCGTCGCCCTTGAGTAATGTAATGTTTTTTTCCATAGTATGTTCTCCTTTGGTTTTTTCGTAGGGGAGGCGAAAGCTTTTTTAAGGAAAAAGCTTTCGCCTCCCCTACACCCCTCCACTTTCAAAAACCTTAAAATAAGGAGAGTGGGGATTTTCAATTTTAAATTAATCGAGATCAGTTGGGTTCAACACTTTCGGACGTATAATATCTCAGCAGGCTGACTTTTCGGCTTGCCGAAAAATCAGAGTTTTCAGCTTGCTGAAAACAGGTCGCATTCACCATAGTTAGAACCCAAAATATTGGAAGTTTCTTTGCCTACTTTCTTTTCCAAAGAAAGTGGGTCGCCGAAGGCGCTCTTCACATCAGTAACTTCCTTATTTCTTCAACGAATTCAAAAGTCCGTCGGAATTGATAATGTCCTTTATAAACTCCGGGAAGGGCTCTGCCTGATAGGTCTCGTTTTTAGTGATATTAGTAATAACACCCGTATCGAAGTCGATAGCAACGTTGTCGCCCGCCTCGATTCTTTCGCTTGCCTCGGGGCACTCAAGAATTGCAAGACCGATATTGATAGCGTTTCTGTAAAAAATTCTCGCGAACGTCTTTGCGATAACGCAGGAAATACCCGACTTTTTGATCGCTATCGGAGCGTGCTCTCTTGACGAGCCGCAGCCGAAGTTAGCTCCGCCGACCATAATGTCGCCGTCGTTGACCTTCTTAACGAAATCCTTGTCGATATCCTCCATACAGTGAGAGGCAAGCTCCTTGTGATCCGCGGTATTGAGATATCTCGCGGGAATGATAACGTCGGTGTCGACGTTGTCGCCGTATTTATGTACGAATCCGTTTGCGTTCATTGCTCTGCCTCCTTTTTAAAGCTCTGTGGGATCTACGATCCTGCCCGCAACCGCGCTTGATGCCGCGACCTCGGGGCTGGCAAGGTAGATCTTCGAGGTAACGTGGCCCATTCTGCCTACGAAGTTTCGGTTTGTGGTAGCGACTGCGATCTCGTCCTCGGCAAGAATACCCATGTATCCGCCAAGGCAGGGTCCGCAGGTGGGAGTTGAAACTACGCAGCCCGCGTCGATGAACGTGTCGATATATCCGCGCTTGATGCACTCCTTGTAAATGCTCTGGGTCGCGGGGATAATGATGCAACGTACACCGTCGGCAACGTGCTTACCCTTAAGTATCTCTGCCGCCGCCTTCATATCTGAAATTCTGCCGTTCGTGCAGGAGCCGATGACTACCTGATCGGGCTTTACGTCGCCAAGCTCACGCGCAAGCCTTGTATTCTCGGGAAGATGAGGACAAGCCACGGTGGACTCGATCGTCGAAAGATCGATGGTGTAGGTCTCGTCGTACTCCGCGTCGGGATCTGCCGAATAAACCGTGTACTCGCGGCTTACTCGCTCACCAACGTATGCAAGTGTGATCTCGTCGACCTCGAAAATGCCGTTCTTCGCGCCTGCCTCGATAGCCATATTCGCCATACAGAGACGGTCGTCGATAGAAAGCGATTTAAGTCCCTCTCCCGAAAATTCCATTGAGCGATAAAGCGCGCCGTCAACGCCGATCATTCCGATTATGTGAAGAATAACGTCCTTGCCCGAAACGTGAGGCTTGAGCTCACCCACAAGATTGAACTTGATCGCGGACGGAACCTTAAACCAGCCCTTGCCGGTCGCCATTCCTGCCGCCATATCGGTGCTTCCCACTCCCGTGGAGAACGCGCCGAGCGCGCCGTACGTGCAGGTGTGCGAGTCGGCTCCGATCACGCAGTCGCCGGGAGCGACAAGTCCCTTCTCGGGTAGAAGCGCGTGCTCGATTCCCATATCTCCAACGTCAAAATAGTTCTTGATGTTAAAAGACTTTGCAAAAAGTCTGCACTGCTTGCACTGCTGTGCCGCCTTTATGTCCTTGTTGGGCACAAAGTGGTCCATTACAAGCGCGATCTTGTTCTTGTCAAATACACCCTCAAAGCCGTTGCTCTTGAATTCGTTGATCGCTACGGGAGTCGTAATGTCGTTTCCCAGAACCAAGTCCAGATTCGCCATTATAAGCTGTCCCGCCTTTACCGATTCCAATCCCGCGTGTGCCGCAAGAATCTTCTGTGTCATCGTCATTGCCATAATATTTACCTCTTTTCTGTGGGGAGGGAAAACCATTTTTGCAAAATAGGTTTTCCCCTCCCTAGCTTGTCGGCTATGCCGACAGCGTAGTGATGTTTTGCTTGCAAAACTCACCGCACAGCTTGCCTGTGCAACACCCCACCCTTTCCAAAAAACTCTCAATAAAGGGGTTCAGGGGATAAATGTTGTTTAACTGCTTAATTTTTTATCATCTGCAAGGGTAAGACGTCTGTAATAACATCTATCCTTATTGAAGTTTTTGGGAGAGCTCGAGAACCTTTTTTTCAAAAAAGGTTCTCGAACGCGCCTCCTTATGCCAGCTTCTTATTAATCGCCGTTACGAGCGCATTGATCGAGGCTGCGATAATATCGTCGTGGACGCCTGCGCCCCAATAGGTCTTGCCCTTATCGTCGGTAATACTTACGTATGCGACCGCGCGGGAGGTCGAGCCTGTTTCGAGCGCGTGCTCGTGGTAGGTCATATTGGAGTATATCAAGCCGAGATTACGCTTGAAGGCGTTACTTACGGCATCGAGACGGCCGTTACCCTCGGCGGAAATATCGCGCACCTCGCCGTTATATTCAACGGTAAGGATCGCCTTTATCTGATCTCCCTTTCTGACGAAGTGATAGTCACTTACGAGCATAGGCGAATCGACGTTAACGTACTCGCGCGTGAAGATATCGAGCACCTCGGATGCGGAAAGCTCCTTATGGGCGTGGTCGGAAACGCTCTTGACTGCGTAGCCGACGTGCTCGCGCATCTTTCGGGGGAGAATGTAGCCGTGATTGTGCTCGAGCAGATAACCGATACCGCCCTTGCCCGACTGCGAGTTGATACGGATAACGTCGGTCTCGTATTCCCTGCCGACGTCACACGGGTCGATGGGAAGATACGGCACAGTCCAATAGCGGCAGGTGTGCTCCTCTCTCCACCTCATACCCTTGGCGATCGCGTCCTGATGCGAGCCCGAGAATGCCGCAAACACGAGCTTGCCCGCATAGGGTGAGCGGTCGTAGACCTGCATTCTGGTCACTCTCTCGTAAAGCTCGGTGATCTCGGGCATATTCGAGAGGTCGAGGCCGGGATCGATTCCCTGCGAGAACATATTCATTGCAACTGCGACAAGGTCGGTGTTACCCGTTCTCTCGCCGTTGCCGAAAAGCGTGCCCTCAACTCTGTCACCGCCCGCAAGCAGACCCATCTCGGTGTCCGCAACCGCGCATCCGCGGTCGTTATGGGGATGGAGAGAAATGATGACGTTCTCGCGGTATTTGAGATTTTCGTGCATATATTCGACCTGATTTGCGTAAACGTGGGGCATCGAGACCTCAACGGTTACGGGCAGGTTGATTATTACCTTCTTTTTAGCGGTAGGCTTCCAGACGTCGAGCACCGCGTTGCAGATCTCAAGCGCGAACTCGGGCTCTGTGCAGGTGAAGGACTCGGGAGAATACTCGTAGCGATAGTCAACTCCCATCTCCTCGCTGATCTTGTTGAAGAGCTGCGCGCCCTCGACCGCGATCGCGATGATCTCCTCCTTGGACTTTTTGAATACCTGCTCTCTCTGTGCCACAGAGGTGGAATTGTAGAGGTGAACGATCGCGTTCTTGACTCCCTTGAGGCTCTCAAAGGTCTTTCTGATTATGTGCTCGCGCGACTGAGTAAGCACCTGCACCGTTACGTCGTCGGGAATGAGATCTTCCTCAATCAAGGTGCGCAGGAAAGTATATTCGGTCTCGCTTGCGGCAGGAAAGCCGATCTCTATCTCCTTAAATCCGATCTTGACGAGCAGCTTGAAAAATTCGAGCTTTTCCTCAAGGCTCATCGGGATCATAAGCGACTGATTTCCGTCGCGAAGATCGACCGAGCACCATACGGGATGCTTTGTCAGATAATTTTTCTTGATCCATTTCGGTTCGCTGATCGGTGCCGGGAAATACTGTCTTGTGTACTTGCTTGCGTTCATTATGTTAACCTTTCTGTTTATTTCGGGACTCTGTCCCGAACCCTGCTTAAAAACTTCCAAAAATGGCTTTTAAGGCAAGGCTTACAAGGAATATTTTCAAATTTAAAGGCAAAATGCCTCATCGTCTTCAAGGATAAGCCGTCTGTAACCAAACCCATCCTCATTTTCTAACCAAAACTTCATCATCTTCAAGGATAAACCGTCTGTAACCAAATCTATCCTCATTTTCTAACCAAAAACTTCATCATCTTCAAGGATAAACCGTCTGTAACCCATTCTATCCTTATTGAAGTTTTTTGGAAGGCGCGGAAACCTTTTTTACCAAAAAAGGTTTCCGCATTCCCTTTCCAAATCTCACTTCATAACCGCGCCTTGATCTGCGCCGCTTACGAGGCGAGCGTAGCGGGCGAGCCAGCCCGACTTGATATTAGGCTCGGGAGAAACGTATTTTTCACGGCGAGCGGCGAGGATCTCGTCGCTGACCTGAACGTTGATAGATGCGCTTGGAATATCGATCGCAATGATATCGCCCTCCTCGATGAGTGCGATATTGCCGCCGTCTGCGGCTTCGGGAGAAACGTGACCGATCGACGCTCCGCGCGAAGCGCCCGAGAAGCGTCCGTCGGTGATAAGGGCAACGGTCTTGTCGAGCTTCATGCCCGCAAGAGCCGAGGTAGGATTGAGCATCTCTCTCATTCCGGGGCCGCCCTTGGGTCCCTCGTATCTGATAACGACGACGTCGCCGTCGACTATCTTGCCCGCGTAGATCGCCGCAATAGCCTCGTCCTCGGAGTTGAAGACGCGAGCAGGACCGCTATGCACGAGCATTTCGGGAGCGACCGCGCTTCTCTTGACGACGCATCCCTTCTGCGCGATATTGCCCCAGAGGATCTGTATTCCGCCGGTCTGGCTGTAGGGATCGTCGATAGGACGGATCGCGTTGGTGTTCTTTATGTAAGCGCCCTCGACGTTCTCGCCCACGGTCTTGCCCGTGACGGTGATAGCATCGACGTCAAGCAGACCCTTCTTGATAAGCTCTGCCTGAACCGCTCTGATTCCGCCCGCCGCGTCAAGATCCTGCATGTGAGTCGAGCCTGCGGGAGCGAGGTGGCAGAGGTTGGGAACCTTTGCCGACATTTGATTGAAAAGATTGAGATCAAGAGGAACACCCGCCTCGTTTGCGATCGCAAGCAGGTGCAGCACGCTGTTCGAGCTGCAGCCGAGCGCCATATCGCAGGCAAGTGCGTTTCTGATCGATCTTTCGTTTATAATATCGCGAGCGCAGATATTTCTTCTGACCATTTCCATAATAGCCATGCCCGCGTGCTTTGCAAGCATTATTCTCTTGTTGCTGACAGCAGGAATAGTGCCGTTTCCGGGGAGCGCAATTCCCATGGACTCGCAAAGGCAGTTCATCGAGTTCGCGGTGTACATGCCCGCGCAAGAACCGCATCCGGGACAAGCACCGGTCTCGCACTCGCAGAGCTTTTCTTCATTTATGATACCCGCCTTGTACGCGCCTACCGCCTCAAAGAGCTTGGAAAGGCTGACCTCCTCGCCGTCGTACGTACCCGCAAGCATAGGACCGCCCGAGCAGACTACGGTGGGAACGTTCATTCTGACCGCCGCCATTACCATTCCGGGTACTATCTTGTCGCAGTTGGGCACGAGTACCAGACCGTCAAGCTGATGCGCCATAGTCATAGTCTCAACGCTGTCCGCGATCAGCTCACGGCTCGCAAGCGAATACTTCATTCCTATATGACCCATCGCAATACCGTCGCAAACACCGATCGAGGGGATAAGCACGGGCGTACCGCCTGCCATTCTGATTCCTGCCTTGACTGCCTCCGCGATCTTGTCAAGATGCGCGTGACCGGGTACGATCTCACTGTGTGCGCTGACTACTCCGATAAGAGGACGCTCAAGCTCCTCCTTCGTGTATCCTATCGCATAAAAAAGACTTCTGTTCGGCGCTCTCTCAGCGCCCTTCGTTACGTTATCAGATCTCATAGGTTCTCCTTTGTTTTCGTGGGGGAGGAGGTGACTTTTTTAATGAAAAAGTCCCCTCCTCCCCCACACCCCCTCCACCTTCAAAAACCTTCTTGAAAAAGGAGTTAGGGGAAATTATAGTTGTTTTTATTTGATTTTCTTTTTGACGACTTCAACGATGCGGATTATCGCGGGAGTGAGAATGATATTGATGCCGAGCTCGATGACGAAATTGATCCAGATCAGTCCCGCAATAAACAAAAATACGTTTTGTCCGCCTGCCCATTTTTCAGAAATAGTGTTGCTGAAAAACAGTACCATTCCGATAAGGAAAATTCCCGTATTTATGATAGGCGCGGATGCGGAAGCGAGCAAGGTCCTCAAATACACGAGCTTGCCCTTGAATGCTTTTTCCAAGCCCTTATAAATTAGTCCCGAGCCAAGTCCAGCCGCGATTGCTTTTAAAGTTGCAACGATCACGTACATAATGGGATTAGACTCCATCAAAATGTACGTCATGCCGCCCGGCGCCATGACCGTTAGCACCACCGTCATAATTCCGAAAACGAGTCCAAGAACTGCTCCCTCTATCGGACCGAGCAAAAATGCTCCGACAACGATGGGGATAAGCACGAACGACAGCTCGATACCCATTGCCGCAAACGGTGCGGACACCAAGGTGCCGACGTACTGCATAACGAATATCAGTGCGATCAAGATCGCAAGCTGTGCAAGCTTCAAAACCTTTTGCTTTGACGATGCTCTCATTTTTCTGCCTCCTTTTCTCCGCGTGCGGTCAGACGTACCGCCGCCAAGGTGGCGCAGTTGAAATAAAACATATAAAGTTCTCCTTGAGGGAATTTCACCCTCTGCTGTCGTCTCAAAGTGAGTACGGCGCGTAAAATTTATAATTTCGGAAAACGATTTGGCTTTTAGCGGCAGGAGCAAGCCCCTGCCCTACGGTCTCACACCATAGCGTAAGCCGTATTTTTGCGACCTGCATTTTCCGTTATGATCAAGGTCTAAAAATTATCCCACCGTGTTTTTATATATGCACACAAGACCCTTGAGGGTCAGGGTGGGATCGTAGCGGAAGCTGCGCGAGCAATTCGCGATCACGCCCTCGCACTTCTCTCCCGTGGCGAAAAGCACAGCCTCGCCGCTCTTGCACTTAAGCTCTTTTTCAAATCGGTCGATAAGACCGTCGATCATAGCCGCCTGTCCGAGAACAACGCCCGAAATAAGCGACTCCTTTGTGTTCTTGCCGATCGCTCGGGCAGAGCCCGTCAGCTCTATGCTCGGCAAAAGCGCGGCTTCTCTGTGTAGCGCGTCAAGAGACATATCTATACCCGGAAGAATAGCGCCGCCGACTACTTCTCTGTTCTTATTTATCGCAAAAAGCGTTGTTACCGTGCCCATATCGAGTATGACAGCAGGTCTATCAAGCTTTTCTTCCTTCATCGTGGCAACCGCCGCGCTCGCGTTGGCAACAATGTCCGCGCCAAGCTCCGCAGGGTCGTCGATCCGTATCGCAAATCCCGTTTTCACCCCGGGGCCTATGACAAGCGGTGTTTTGCCCGTCAGGGCAAGAATGACGTGACGGATAACGTCGTTGAGTGGAGGAACTACGCTTGCCATGATCACACCGTCAACAGCCTTTACGTCAATTCCCGAATAATCGAGTAATTGCTTGACCGAAACAACGTATTCGTCGGAAGTTCTGCAAAGATCCGCCGCAACCTTGAACTTCGATACGGGCGCTGCCTCATCACCGTCAAAGATCGCAAACGAAATATTCTTATTCCCTACGTTTACTGCCAAAAGCATAGCGTTTCTCCTTTCGCTTTATATGGGGCGTTGCCCCAAACCCCACTTAGAAACTTTTTGCAAAAAGTTTCTAAGAACTTCAAAAACTCCCCATACAAACAGACAAAAATACTGCTTCACCATCAAGTGACATAAAACGTCTGTAAACGATCTATCCTTATTGAAAGTTTTTGAGGGGGTGCGGGGGAACTTTTTGGGAAAAAGTTTCCCCGCAATCCTATCAAAACTTACTTTTTAAGCCAAGACATCATCTTTCTGAGCTCTGCACCGGTTTGCTCGAGCTGGTGCTCGGACTCAACGCGGCGGGTAGCGAGGAACTTAGCCTTACGTCCTGCGCTGAACTCCTGCATGAACTCGGAAGCGAACGTACCGTTCTGGATCTCGTCGAGGACCTTCTTCATTTCCTTACGGGTCTCGTCGGTGATAAGTCTCTTACCGGTTCTGTAATCGCCGTACTCTGCGGTATTGGAGATAGAATATCTCATCTTTGCAAAGCCGCCCTGGTTGATGAGGTCGACGATGAGCTTCATCTCGTGGATGCACTCAAAGTAAGCCATCTCGGGCTCGTAGCCTGCGTTTACGAGAGTCTCGAAGCCTGCCTTCATAAGCTCGGTAACGCCGCCGCAAAGAACTGCCTGCTCGCCGAAGAGGTCGGTCTCGGTCTCTTCTCTGAAGCTGGTCTCAAGGATACCTGCTCTGCCTGCACCGATTCCGCAAGCGTATGCGAGTGCGTAGTCCTTAGCCTTGCCGGTGTAGTCCTGATATACCGCGATAAGAGAAGGAACGCCCTTGCCCTCCTGATACTGAGTTCTTACGGTGTGACCGGGGCCCTTGGGAGCGACCATGATAACGTCGATGTTCTTCTGGGGCTGAATGAATCCGAAGTGGATATTGAAGCCGTGAGCGAACATAAGCACGTCGCCGTCCTTCATATAGGGAGCAACCTGAGCGTTATAGATGTCAGCAGCGAGCTCATCGGGAACGAGCATCATTACGATATCAGCCGCCTTTGCTGCGTCCTCAACCTCCATAACCTTGAAGTTGGGGTTCTTTTCAGCGAAGGTAGCAGCCTTCTGCCAGTGTCCGCTTCCCTTGCGCAGACCAACGACTACGTTGCAGCCGCTCTCTGCGAGGTTCATGGAGTGCGCGTGTCCCTGGCTACCGAATCCGATAACCGCTACTGTTTTGTCCTTTATAAGGGCAAGATTACAATCGGTGTCATAATACTTGTTGATCATTGTTTTGTTCTCCTTTGGAGTATATTAAAATTTTTATTGAAATCAATTTGAAAATCGCCCTGCGATTTTCTTTCTCCACGCTTTGCCTTGAGGCAAAGCATATCACTTTCGCGAAGCGAAAATATCACTGCGCTTGCGCAATATCACGCTTTGCACCGCAAAGCATATCACTTCATACGAATTGCTTACAATTCGTATGAAACATTGCCTCTCTCCATTGCAATAACGCCCGTGCGACCGAGCTCGATGAGCTTAAAGCCTCTCGCGGCGGAGAGAAAATCGTCGAGCACCTGCGGGGTGTCGCTGAGCTGTGCCACCAAGCAACCGTCGCTTGCGTCGGCAACCTTGCCGCCGTAGCTTGCGATAAGCTCGGAGAGACCTGCGGACTCGTCCGCCGTGACCCTGTATTTAGCGAGCATAAGCTCTCTGACCATACTGAACGAGGGCTCAACGAGGAAAATAAGTCTCGTCTCAACCAGCTTTCCGGTCTGCTTGATTATCTGCTGGAAGGTCTTTTCATCACCCGAGGTCATAATGGTAAGCCTTGAAAGCTTCTCATTTTCCGTGGGCGAAACGGTCAGCGACTCGATATTGAATCCGCGCTGAACGAAAAGAGAGGAGATCCTTGCAAGCACGCCCGCGTTGTTGTCAACGAGAACGACCATACATCTTTGCTTCATAATCTTCACCGTCCCTTTCCTATCACTTGAAAATGGTATCGTGGACCGTTTTGCCGCCGGGGATCATGGGGAGAACCTTCTCCTCGCGGTCAACGATGCACTCGATCCACACAGGACCGTCCATCTCCATAGCCTGCTTCATAGCCGTCTCGAACTCCTCGGGGGTCTCGCATCTGAATCCGTGACCGCCAAAGCCCTCGGCAACCGCCTTATAATCCGTGACTCTCTCGGGCTCGCTGGACGAGAAGCGTCTGTCGTAGAACGCGCCCTGCCACTGACGTACCATTCCGAGAACCGAATTGTTGAAAATAACCGTAATAACGTGAACTCCGTAGCTGACCGCGGTGCAGATCTCGTTCATATTCATGTGGAACGAGCCGTCACCCGTGAAGTGAACCACCGTCGTGTCCTCGCCTCTCGCGATCTTCGCGCCGATCGCCGCGCCGTAGCCGTAACCCATCGTGCCAAGTCCGCCACTGGTCAAAAAGTTGCGGGGGTGCGTGTGATGCAAGAACTGTGCCGCCCACATCTGATGCTGACCGACGTCGGTAACGTAGACCGCATCCTTGCCCGCGATCTCGCAAGCCTTCTCGATGAGATAGTGGGGCTTGAGCTCGGTCTCGCTGGCCTCGGGCTTGTAATCATCCTGCTTCCAGCGTGCGATCTGCTTCTGCCATGCGTCGTGCTTAGCGGGCTTGACGTGCTTGAGAAGCTCGGTGAGCACCTCCTTGACGTCGCCGACTATGCTGTAATCCGCGATAATGTTCTTGTTGATCTCACCAGGATCGATGTCTATATGTACGATGCGCGCGTTGTGTCCGAATTTATCGGGATTGAGCGCGACTCGGTCGGAAAATCTCGTGCCTATCGCTATCATAACGTCGGCTCTGTTCGCCGCCGCATTTGCGCTATAGCAGCCGTGCATTCCTATAAGTCCGAGATTGTTCTTCTCGCCGTAGCCGAGAACTCCTGCCGCCATAAGCGTGTAGGATGCGGGTATGTCCGCAGTTTCAATGAGCTGACGAAGCTCCTCGCCCGCCTCGGAAATACGAACGCCGCCGCCGAAGTATATAAAAGGTCTCTCGCTTCGGTTTATAAGCTCGGCAACCTCTCTGACGTCTCCCTTGATGCCGTCGCATCTGACCGTTTTGACCGCAGGCTTCGCCTCGTATTCGGTCTTTGCCGCGGTAACGTCCTTGGGAATATCCACGAGAACGGGTCCCGGTCTGCCGCTTCCCGCGATCTCGAACGCGCGGCGGAGAATGTCGGCAAGATCCTCAACGCGTCTTACCACGAAATTATGCTTCGTAATGGGAAGCGTGATTCCCGCAATATATACCTCCTGGAAGCTGTCCGCACCGATGAGGTTGTTCGGGACGGTTCCCGTGATAGCGACCATCGGAACGCTATCCATATATGCAGTTGCAATTCCCGTGACAAGATTCGTTGCGCCGGGACCGCTCGTTGCGATAACTACTCCCGTCTTGCCCGTCGCCCTTGCATAGCCGTCTGCCGCGTGGGACGCGCCCTGCTCGTGCGCGGTCATGTAATGCGTGATCTTATCGCGGTATTTGTAAAGCGCGTCGTATATGTTCAGGACTGCGCCGCCCGGATATCCGAACACGGTATCTACACCCTGCTCAAGCAATACGTTTACAAGTATTTCAGAACCGTTTAATACCATTCTGTACCTCCAAATCAATTTTTTCTCAAATCTTTCCTCAAAAAAGCAAAAATACCCTTGCCTCCCAAAACAAAGAGACAAAGGTCTTACAACACTCTGCGGTACCACTCTCATTGGAGCGCAAGGCTCCCACTCTGCTTTTACCTGACAGTAAAACGTCCGTGATAACGGGGACATCCGTTCGTCTCTACGCAGCCGCAACGGCCTTCGGACGACTGCTCCGGGATGAGCTTCATTCGTAAAGGTCGTTCGGCTCGCATCGACCGCCGACTTTCTGCTCGCCTTGTGCGAATTACTTTTTCCCTTCATTGCATTTCGAAGAAAGAAGAAATATGTACTTATTTTATCATATGCCGTTTGCTTTGTCAATAAAAACGGTGAATTTTTTTCATTTAAAAATAATATCTATATAATTTATACAGTTTCGGCGTGTCATTTCACCGTTTTGTCCACATTTTGACCAATTTTTCAGGCAAAAAACACGCCGAAAACCGTTTTGGATCAAGCTTAAAGCTCGGCTATGACCTCAACCTCGACCAATACTCCCTTCGGAAGCTGCTTCGCCGCAACGCAGCTTCTCGCAGGCTTGCCCGTGAAATATTTTCCGTAGACCTCGTTGAATGCCGCAAAATCTGCCATATCGGCAAGGAAGCAGGTTGTTTTGACCGCCTTCTCAGCTCCCGTGCCTGCCGCCTCGAGCACCGCGCAAAGATTCTTGCAGACCTGCTCGGTCTGTCCCTTGATGTCGGTCGCCTCGACCGCGCTCGTGGCAGGATTTATCGCGATCTGTCCCGAGGTAAATACAAGTCCGCCTACCTTGACTGCCTGACTGTACGGTCCTATCGCGTCAGGCGCATTTTTCGTGTATACCTTTTCCATATCTGAGCTCCTTTTTATACCAATTTATATCCCGCATTTGTCAATGCGCTCTCTATTTGTCTTATATGCTCGTGGTTTCTCGTTTCGAGCACTATTCGTAAGTAACAGCCGTTGATATCCATAGTTTCGCTGGCTCTTTCGTGGTGGATCGAGATGACGTTAGCACCAAGCCCCGCGATAATCTCGGAGACACCGAGGAGCTGACCGGGCTTGTCGATAAGCTCAACGCAGAGGGTGTAGTTTCTGCCCGACATCAGAAGACCGCGCTTGATGACTCGCGAGAGGATGGTAACGTCGATATTACCGCCCGAGACCACGCAAGCGACCTTTTTATTCTTGATCGGAAGCTTGTTGAACATAACTGCCGCAACCGATACCGCACCTGCGCCCTCGGCGATCATTTTGTGCTGCTCGATAAGCGCGAGGATCGCGGACGAGATCTCGCCCTCGCTGACGGTGACTATCTCGTCGACGTATTTTCGACAGATCTCGAAGGTGTTGTCGCCCGGCTCCTTGACCGCGATACCGTCGGCTATCGTGGAAACGCCCTCAAGCTTTTCCTTTTTGCCGTTTTTGACCGAATTGAACATGCTCGGCGCGCCTGCCGCCTGCACTCCGTAGACCTTGATATCGGGCTTGAGATGCTTTGCCGCGTAAGCGACTCCCGAAATGAGACCGCCGCCGCCAACCGGCACGACTATCGCATCGAGATCCTTGATCTCATTGAGTATTTCAATGCCGATCGTTCCCTGACCCGCGATAACGTCGTCGTCGTCGAAGGGGTGAACGAAGGTGTAGCCCTTCTCGTCGCGGAGCTCGAGCGCGCGTCTGTACGCATCGTCGTAAACTCCTTTTACCATAACGACCTCGGCGCCGTAGCTCTTGGTTGCCTCGACCTTGGAAATGGGTGCTCCGTCAGGCAGACAGATAACCGCCTTAATGCCGTATTTCTGCGCGGCGAGTGCAACGCCCTGCGCGTGATTTCCCGCAGAGCACGCGATAACTCCCTTTGCCTTTTCCTCGTCGGAGAGCTGGGAGATCATATATCCCGAGCCGCGAACCTTAAACGAGCCCGTGACCTGCAGATTTTCGCTCTTTAAGTAAAGCTCGCAGTCGGGTGCGATCTTCGAGCGCACGAGCGCGGTGGGCCTGATCACGTCCTTGAGCACGTATGCCGCGTGGTAGATCTTGTCAAGTGTAAGCATACTTCGTTTCCTTTCTTCACGTTTCGCTTGCGAAGCATATCACTTTCGCTAGGCGAAAATATCATGCTCTGCTCGCAGAGCATATCTCGTTTGGCACAGCCAAACATATCACTTTTTGCGGAGCAAAAAACAAAAAAAGCCCGTCTCCAAAGAGACGAAGCCAATGCAGTCCTCGTTATACCACTCTTTTCATTCTGTTCCGTACATTTATACGTCTTCCCTTAACGCAGAAAATACGCGTCGGTCTACTTGCAAAGCTGCGTTCGGCGACGGGCTCCGGGGTGATTTAACGCAAAAAGCAAACTTTACCGTCTCGCACCGTTGCGACGGCTCTCTGAAAAGTGCTTAAGGGTCGCTCCCCATCCTTGCTTTCATTAATTATAATCTTCTTTTTTTTCTTTGTCAATATCGAATTCGTAGAAAAAGGCTTTTCCTATGCTTGAGCTTTTGGTTATTTTGAACAAACAAAAAATTTTTAAAAAAGTTCAAAATCTCTTGAAAAAGCGCGAATAATGTGATACAATAATATTTGTATTTGTTATTATAACGCTCTTTGTGAGGAAGGTGAGGCGCTTTATGTGTAAGATCGGTTTTGATAACGAAAAATATCTCGAGCTGCAATCGAAGCATATCCGCGAGCGGATCGCGCAGTTCGGAGGCAAGCTCTATCTCGAGTTTGGCGGCAAGCTTTTTGACGACTATCACGCTGCGCGCGTTCTCCCCGGCTTCGCTCCCGACTCCAAGCTGCAAATGCTGCTTCAGCTCAAGGACGACGCCGAAATAGTCATTGCTATAAACGCAAGCGACATCGAGAAGAACAAGGTCAGAGGCGATCTCGGTATCACCTACGACCTCGACGTTATGCGCCTTATCGACGCCTTCAGAAGCGTTGATCTTTACGTCGGAAGCGTAGTCCTCACAAGATACGAGTCCCAGCCCTCCGCAGAGCTTTTCGCCAACAAGCTCCAGAACCTCGGCGTCAAGGTCTACCGCCACTATTCGATCCCCGGATATCCTTACAACATCGAGGGCATCGTCAGCGAGAAGGGCTACGGCAAGAACGATTACATCGAGACCTCGCGCCGCCTCGTCATCGTCACCGCACCCGGTCCCGGAAGCGGCAAGATGGCGACCTGCCTCTCCCAGCTCTATCACGAGAATCTGCGCGGAGTCAAGGCGGGATACGCGAAGTTCGAGACATTCCCGATCTGGAATATTCCGCTCAAGCACCCCGTAAACCTCGCCTACGAGGCGGCAACCGCCGACCTCAACGACGTCAATATGATCGACCCCTTCCACCTGGACGCTTACGGTCAGACCGCGGTCAACTACAACCGCGACGTCGAGATATTCCCAGTGCTTGAGGCTACCTTCAAGAAGATCCACGGCTCCTCACCCTACAAATCCCCCACGGATATGGGAGTTAATATGGCAGGCAACTGCATCATCGACGACGAGGTCTGCCGCGAGGCTTCAAGGCAGGAGATAATCCGCCGTTATTACGCGGCTCTTTGCGAGCAAAAGGAAAATGTGAACACCAACGATACCGACACGGTCGGAAAGCTCGATCTGCTTATGCAGCAGGCGGGTGTCAGCGTGCTTGACCGCAAGGTCGTTGCGGCGGCAAACGACAGAGCGGAGGCAACAGGCGCTCCCGCGGCGGCGATGGAGCTGCCGAACGGCGAGATAATCACAGGCAAGACCTCCTCCCTGCTCGGCGCATCCGCGGCGCTCATTCTCAATGCGCTCAAAGCACTTGCGGGAATCGACGACGAGGTCGAGCTCATCTCTCCCTCGATAATCGAGCCCGTGCAGCAGCTCAAGGTCGGTCATCTCGGCAACCATAACCCAAGATTGCACATAGATGAAGTGCTTATCGCGCTCTCGATCAGTGCGGTCACGTCGGAGACCGCCGCCAAGGCGCTCAGTCAGCTCAGCGAGCTGAAGGACTGCGAGGCGCACTCCTCGGTGATTCTTTCAATGGTGGACAGCCGAACCTTCAAAAAGCTCGGCGTGAACATCACCTGCGAGCCGCAGTATCAGATCAAAAAGCTTTATCACGCGAAGTGAATTAAATAACAAAATCGGCAGAGAGATCTCTGCCGATTTTGTTTCGTGGGGCGGGAGTTATCTCCTGCCGTACGGTGATTCGGCGGTAGCAAGCCCCGCCCTACAATATTACAGAAGCGGCATCGCGCCGTTTTATTTCTTAAATTCGGGCGTGTATTTTCTGTCCGCCGAGGAGATGCGCTGAAAATATCCGTCGAATCCGAGCTCGACGGCAAGCCTCATCACGCTGTCGTACTCAAACGAGGTCACGCGGCGCGAAAGATTTTTAAAATCGCCCGGACGACCCGACTCAATATAAAAATCGGGGGTATACTGACTCATAAGGCTGAGTCTGACGCTGTCCGTACCGTATTCGGCGGCGATATATTTCAAGATCTCGAAGGAATCTTCTCTGTGACCCGGGAGCACGAGATGGCGCACAAGCACGCCGCCGATCATCCTGCCCTCGCCGTCAAATCGCGGTCTGCCCGTCTGACGTATCATCTCACCAAGTGCTCTGCCCGCAATTTCAAAATAATCGGGTGCGGACGAATACGCATTGGCAACCGCGGGATCAAAATACTTGAAATCGGGCAAATAAACGTCGACAAGCCCGTCAAGCAGCCGCAACGCCTCGACCGACTCATACCCTCCGCTGTTCCAGACGACAGGTAATTTCAATCTCGGCTTTATCCGACGGAGCAGTCGCGCAAGCGCGACGGTGTAGTGTGTCGGTGTGACCAGCTCAATGCACTCCGCGCCACGCGAAGCAAGGTCAAATATAGCCGCCTCAAGCTCGTCGTCAGTCATCCTCTGACCGCAAGCGCCGCCGCTTATATCCTTGTTCTGACAGTAAACACAATGCAGGTTACAGCCCGCAAAAAAGACCGTTCCCGCGCCGCGCTCACCCGAAATGCAGGGCTCCTCCCAGGTGTGTAGCATCGTCTTTGCAACAAAGATCTCATCGGGAGCGTTGCAGACCCCAAGCTTGCCCGACGAGCGATCCCCACCGCATCCTCTCGGACAAATATTACATTTACTCAATCCGCACACCTCCCTTTCGCGTTCTTACGTTGAATTATACTATAAATTTCGCTTCAAATCAAGCCTTTTGCAAAAATGTCTTTACTTTCGGCGCAAAAAGTGGTACAATATACCTGTACTATGTTACAACTATGCCATATCAAGCAGCAGAATGGAGATATAATATATGAAACGAATCGAAATAAACGCCCCCGAGCTCAATTCTCTCTTTTCGGAATCGGAGGGATGGTATGCCTTGGCGGTCAAGGAGCTGACCGACCGCAAGCTGACGGTCTCGACCGCCGAATCCTGCACGGGCGGACTTATCGGCAAAATGTTCACCGACGTGTCGGGCGCATCCGCCGCCTTTGTCGGAGGTATGATAACCTATACCAACCACATAAAGATAAATAAGCTTGGCGTGAGCGCCGAGACGATAAATGCGCACACCGAGGTCAGCTACGAGTGCGCCTGCGAGATGGCAGAGCGTGCGCGCGAGCTTTTTGAGAGCGATCTTGCGATCGCCGCGACCGGCTACGCGGGGCCTGCGGGCGGCAACGGCAAGGACGCCGTAGGAACGGTCTATCTCGGAATTGCAACCCCAAAAAGCACTACGGTCTGGCGACTCAGCTTCGGTCAGATCCCGCGCGACACGATACGTAACCGCACCGCGCTTTTTGCCGTCAAGGTCCTTCTTGAAGCCGTCAAGGACGAATAAAAGACAAAAAACCGACCTTTTTTGACAAAAAACACGAAATATTTTTGATAATTTTTCGTTAAGCTCTTGATTTAATGCAAAAAATATATTAAAATATACCTTGGCTTCGGAAAGCCAATACAGTAAATATTATCCGAAAGGAAAACAATAAAATGGCAAAATTCAGAAAAATAGGCGTATTGACCTCGGGCGGTGACGCTCCCGGTATGAACGCGGCGATCCGCGCCGTAACCAGAAAGGCTCTCTCCGAGGGCATTGAGGTAGTTGGAATAAACGAGGGATACAGCGGACTTATAAACGGCGACATTCGCCCCCTTACCAGCCGCTCGGTATCCAATATCATCACCCACGGCGGTACGATGCTTTATAGCTCACGTTGCCCCGAGTTTGCAACTCCCGAGGGTATGGCAAAGGCTATCAAGACCTGCGAGGAGAATCAGATCGATGCCATCGTCGCTCTCGGCGGCGACGGAACCTTCCGCGGCGCGACCGATCTGACCAATCACGGAATCCCCTCGATCGGTATCCCCTGCACCATCGACAACGACATAAGCGCAACCGAGTACACCATCGGATTCGACACCGCGATGAACACGGTTCTCAACATGGTCGGCGCGCTCCGCGAGACCTGCGAGTCTCACGCAAGATGCAACATCATTGAGGTAATGGGCCGCGATAGCGGTATGATCGCGCTTTACGCGGGTATTTCCTCGGGCGCGGTCGCGATCGCGATCCCCGAGGTCCCCTTTGACGAGGCTTATGCTATCTCCCGCTTCCAGCACGCAAGAGACTGCGGAAAGAGAGGTATGATAGGCGTGTTTGCCGAGGGCGTTTCGCTCGACCGTGAGCACAAATACAGCGAGGTTTTCGGAAGAAAGCTCGAGGAGCAGACGGGTATCGAGACCAAGTTTGCACGCCTCGGTCACATAGTCCGCGGCGGCTCGCCCACACTCCGCGACCGTCTCACCGCAACCCAGATGGGTGCAAACGCGGTAAGCTGCTTGCTCGAGGGCAAGAGCAACGTCGTAATGTGCGTTCACGAGGGTAGGATCACCACCGCAGACATCAACTACGCGCTAGTGCTCGACAGAATGTACAAGGGCAGACTCAAGGACGGTGACCTTGACCGCTTCAGCCCCGACGCGATCGCCGAAATGAAGTCGGAATGCGCGTATAAGCAGGCGAAGATGGAAAGACTTTACCGCCTGTCCTTCGATATCGGAGTTTAATATCTTTGCGAGAAGCCTTGCAAAAGGCTTCTCGTTTTTTTATGAAGTAACTAAATGTGACGAAGGATGTTCATTTTCTGCCCACAGCTGCAGAAAATGAACATATCTCGTCGCACAAGTTACTTTTGAGAACATTATCATTAAAACAATCCCTCACCCGCTATCGCGGGAGCTCCCTTTACACAAGGGAGCCTTGTTTTAAATCCGTCTCCCATTTACACAAGGGAGACATATTTTTTTCGTTTCTCTTCTCTACACATGGGAGCCTTGTTTTAATCCCCTCCCCACACCTCAAAAACCCCTTTTTGCCAAGCCGAAGTTTACATAGCAAACTCGCAGAGTAAACCGCACGCGGTTTACGTATGTTTTCCCAAAAAGCGAAAATAGAAAATAAGCAAAATTTCACACAAAATTCACTTGACATTTCCCCACTTCGTGATATAATTAAATAGTTAACGGTTAACAAGTTAACTTTTTGTCAAAATACACTACCGAAAGGAAAATTATCTTGTCAGAAAACAAAGAATTAACTCAATCGCCACGTGAGAGCGCCGAGCATCGCGGCGTACACTCCTTCATAATGGCAAACATCATGCACCGCCGAGCGATCGACCGCCGGGCGATCAGTATCGGCATGGACCCCGACTCCTCTGCCGCAGGCATACACCGAGGGCAGCACAGAATGCTTATGTACCTCTCGAAATGCAAAACAACACCCTCCCAAAAGGACCTTGCAAAATGCTTCGAGATCAGCCCCGCCGCAGTTGCGGTCTCGCTCAAAAAGCTCGAGAGCGAGGGATATATCAAGCGTGAAAAGTGCTCCGAGCGCTCAGACTCGCGATATAACGAGATCAAAATCACAGAGCTTGGAAGAAAAGTCGTTTCCGGAAGCTGCAAATACTTCCGACACGTCGACAGTCAAGCCTTCAAGGGCTTTACCGACGAGGAGCTTGAGGTCTTTGCAGATCTGCTCGAGCGCGTACAGGAAAATCTGAAGAATATCGAACCGCTTTCCTCCGCGGCAGAGGATAGGCGCGAATAAAGGCCGCATCGCAATTCACGAAAGGAACCCCAGCAAAATGAAAAGATGGATGAAATACGTAAAGCCCTACCTGCTTTACTTTATTTTAGGACCGCTCTGTATGATCGTCGAGGTCATCGGCGAGGTGCTGATGCCAATGTATCTCGCAGAGGTCATTAACGGCGCGGTCAAGGGCACTCTCACAAACGAGGGAAGCCTTTGGGTAATGGTAAAAATGATCGGCACCGCCCTGATCATGATGATCGGAGGCGTGGGAGGCTCGTACTTCGGCGCTAAAGCGTCGGTCAACTTCGCCGCAGATCTGCGCGCAGACCTATTCAAAAAGGTCCAGGGCTACAGCTTTGCCAATATCGATAAATTCTCGACCGCCTCGCTCATCACCCGACTTACCAACGACGTAACTCAGGTGCAGATGTTCGTCAATATGATGCTGCGCATGATGCTCCGCTCCCCCGGTATGCTCATAGGCGGCGTTATCATGGCGATCAGACTAAGCCCCTCGCTCTCGGTTGTCATGGCGGTCACAATTCCCCTGCTTCTTATCTCAATGGCGATCATTATCGCTCGCGGTATGCCCCGCTTCTCGAGAATGCAGACCAAGATCGACGCGCTCAACTCAACGGTTCAGGAAAACATCACCAACGTGCGCGTTGTCAAGTCCTTCGTCCGCGAGGATTTTGAGACCGAAAAATTCGAAGGCTCGAACAAAAACCTCAAGGGCGCGGGTATGTCGGCAATGAAGAATATGATCTTTATGCAGCCGGTTCAGAGCTTCTTTATGTACATCACCACCGGACTTGTTATCTGGTTCGGAAGCATCCTCGTTATTAACAATTTCGATAGCTTCGGCGTCAATTCGTCGTTCGGCGTCGGTGAGCTTTCATCCTTTATAAACTACGTCGGTCAGATACTGATGTCGCTTATGATGGTCACCTTCCTGCTTATGTTCTCCTCGCGTGCGCTCGCATCGGTCAAGCGTATCAACGAGGTGCTGGACGAAAAGATCGATATCGTCGACGGCGATAATGCCGACAACAGCATGACCGTCGAGAAGGGCGAGATCGAATTTCGCAACGTCACCTACCGCTACTATAAGAACAGCGAGGAGCCCGTGCTTGCCAATATCGATCTGAAGATCGAGGCGGGCAGCACCGTCGGCATCATCGGCTCTACGGGATGCGGAAAGACCACGCTTGTTTCGCTTATTCCCCGTCTTTACGACACCGACGAGGGAGAGGTGCTCGTTGACGGCAGGAACGTCAAGGACTACACGCTCTACAATCTCCGCGAGGGCGTTGGAATGGTTCTCCAGAAGAACGTGCTCTTCTCGGGCACGATCGAGGAAAATCTCCGTTGGGGCAACGAAAACGCAACCGACGAGGAGATGTTCGCCGCGGCTGAGAGCGCGCAGGCGGACAAATTCGTCAAGAACTTTACCCTCGGATACAAGACCGAGCTCGGTCAGGGCGGTGTCAACGTCTCGGGCGGACAGAAGCAGAGGCTTTGTATTGCCCGCGCACTGCTCAAGGAGCCCAAGATAATCATTCTCGATGACTCGACCTCGGCTGTCGATACCGCTACCGAGGCACAGATACGCCGCGCCTTCCGCGAGGAGCTTGCGGCGTCGACAAAGATCATAATCGCCCAGCGTATCTCCTCGGTCAAGGATGCCGACATGATAGTCGTCATGGACGACGGCAAAATAACCGGAGTCGGCACTCACGACTATCTTATGGAAAACAACGTCGAGTATCAGGAGATATTCAACTCGCAGATCTCGGGAAAGGACGGTAACTGATATGGCTCGCTCACTTC
This sequence comes from Clostridia bacterium, assembly GCA_017483305.1. Classification (GTDB taxonomy): domain Bacteria; phylum Bacillota; class Clostridia; order Oscillospirales; family CAG-272; genus SVTX01. The sequence continues at coordinate 23,657 of JAFULC010000001.1, forward strand.
AAGAACTCCAGAAGCAGTATCACAGCTCGTCCAAGCCCGGCGGCAAGGGTCCCGGCGGACCCGGTGGCGGTCCACGCGGCAAAGGCGGTCCGAGAGGGATGGGCGGCAAGCCCAAGAACCTTAAAAAGACGATCGGAAGGCTCCTCGGCTACGTCGGAAAATACAAGGCGCTCTTCTTCGTCGTGCTCATCTTTATGATGATAAACACCGTCGCCTCGCTCGTGGGCGGCTATATGACCAGACCTATTATAAACCAGCTCTCCGAGTACGTCGGTCTCCCCGTCGACTCCGAAACCCTCGCAAGCCCGATCTATCAGGCGCTTGACTCGGCAATACGCGCGGTCAAGGACAGTGCAGTCGGATTTATCGGCGGCATCGTCGGCGACGGCTTCAACGAGAGAGCAACGGCGGTAATGTTCTATATCGCGGCGACGATAATTATTCTCGTCGGTATATACACCTTCACGATACTCACACACTATCTGCAGGCAAGAGTTATGCTGACCATCTCGCAGAACTCGATCGAAAAGATCCGAAACGACCTTTTCAAGAAGCTGCAGAAGCTTCCCGTCCGCTACTTCGACACTCATCCCACGGGCGAGGTCATGTCAAGATTTACAAACGACGTCGACAATATCGACGTTATGCTCAACAACTCCCTGACCAGCATCATCTCGGGTGTTATCTCGCTTGTCGGAACCTTCGTGTTTATGATAACGACTAACCCCTGGCTGACTCTGATCACGGTAGCCTTCGTTCCCTTCTTCGCCATCGGCGGTGCAAAGATCGCGGGAGCGTCGAGAAAATATTACACAGGACAGCAGGCGGCACTCGGCGCGGCTAACGGCTACATCGAGGAGACCGTTTCGGGACAGAAGGTCGTCAAGGTCTTCAACCACGAGCACGTATGCTGCGAGGAATTTGAGACACTCAACGAGGATCTGCGCGACAAGCAGCTGAAGGCGCAGTTCTACGGCGGTATTATGGGACCGATCATGCACAACACGAGTATGATCAGCTATTCGGTCACGATCGGCGTGGGCGGCATACTTATGGTAATGGGCAAGCTTGACCCGGGTGCACTTCAGCTCTTCGCACAGTACTCCAAGCAGTTCAGTATGCCGATAAACAACATCTCCCAGCAGACCTCGTCTATCTTCTCTGCCCTCGCGGGCGCAGAGCGAGTCTTCGCGGTAATGGACGAGGAGCCCGAGACCCCCGACTCCGAGAGCGCGATCGATATGCCCGATATGAAGGGCGACGTGGTCTTCGAGGACGTGACCTTCGGCTACAATCCCGACAAAACGATCTTGAAAAATATCACTCTCTACGCACATCCGGGTCAGAAGATAGCCTTCGTAGGCTCGACGGGCGCAGGCAAAACGACCGTAACCAACCTGCTCAGCCGCTTCTACGATATCGAGTCGGGTAAGATCACCATCGACGGAGTCGACATCCACGACATCAAGCGTGATTCTCTCCGTTCAAATATCGCGATGGTGCTTCAGGATACCCATCTCTTTACGGGAACGGTCATGGAAAACATCCGCTACGGCAGACCCGACGCCACCGACGACGAGGTCATAGCGGCGGCAAAGACCGCAAGTGCGCACAGCTTTATTATGCGACTTGAAAAGGGCTACGACACAATGCTCGAGGGAGACGGCGCGAATCTCTCCCAGGGTCAGCGCCAGCTTCTCAACATCGCACGCGCGGCGCTCTCCAAGGCTCCGATCCTCGTGCTTGACGAGGCAACCAGCTCGGTCGATACGAGAACCGAGCGCCATATAGAGCACGGTATGGACAGACTGATGGCAACGAGAACCACGTTCGTTATCGCCCATCGCCTCTCCACCGTCCGCAACAGTAACGCGATCATGGTGCTCGAGCAAGGCGAGATCATCGAGCGCGGCACACACGATCAGCTCCTTGAAATGAAAGGACGCTACTACGAGCTCTATACGGGCAAAAGAGAATTGGATTAAATCACATTTGGGAAGCCTTCCTTCGAGGCTTCCCTCTCTTTTGGCTTAATTATAGCACATCTGTTCTGTTTTAGAGAGCCCCAAATTTGTAAACATTTTATGAACGCTATTTCAAGAGTGCGAGCGTTCAGAGCGCGTAAAGCGTGTGCTCCGACGACCCTGATCGGAGGCATCGTTGTGTAGCGATTGCGACAGACTTGTCCGGAGCAGAGCTATAACTCGCTCTGCTATACTATGCTATACTTTTCTTTGCTATACTATTCTATTCTTTAGCCATTGACCACCCCATTAGCCACCCCATTAGCCACCCCATTGACCTCCTCAATGACCTTAATCCGTTTTTTGCCGCAGATCCATCTCGCCATCTATGGATAATTTCCTTTTACTTAAAGGCTTTTTAAAATTCATCCAATAACAAACAGGGCTAAATCGGTCGTCTCAAATGCGACCGATTCAGCCCTTTATTTTTTTCATTTTCCAAACACATTTTGAAACGATTTTTTTCAAAAACGAATCAAAATTGATTCAAAACCGTTTCAAAACCGAACCAAAATTCAACCGAAAAATTATCTTTTCGAATCAAAATTTACCGATCATTTTGCGACCAAGGTCTGCAAAATTTCGTAAAATTCCGCCTTGTAGGGATCCTCAAGCTCGAGGCTTGAGAGAGTTTGCATGATCTCTTCAAGCGTGATATCGCCGACATATTTGCTCGAACGCAGGATCATACAGGTCTCGATGACCGAGGTGATGAACTTCATATCGTCGCTCAGCTCAAGCGAGATATAGCTTTCGTCGATCCCGTACTCGTTGGGAATACTGATCGGCTCGCCGGGGTTCTTATATCTGACCTTGAGCGTCATAAGCGGAGCTTCAACGTCAGGCTGTGCCTCGCGGAGCTTGATCTCGTAGCAAACGGTTACCTGATGGGACGCGCCGACCTCGCCCGCGTCCTTTTGGTCGTTTTCAAAATCCTCATTTGCAAGCAGGCGGTTTTCGTAGCCGATAAGCCTATAGGACTCTACCTTGTCGGCATTAAAGTCGATCTGAAGCTTCACGTCCTCGGCAACGGTGTAAAGCGTTCCGAAAAGATCGGTTCCAAAGACCTTTTCCGCCTCGGAATCGCCGTCAATGTAATAGTAAACGCCGTTTCCGTTGTCGGCGATCGCCTCCATATTAGCGTCGCGATAGTTACCCGTTCCAAAGCCGAGAACCGACAGATAAACGCCCTGCTCTCTCTTTTCCTCAATATAGGAGGTCAGCTGATCCGCAGAGGAGATTCCCACGTTGAGATCTCCGTCAGACGCCATAATTATACGGTTGTTACCGCCCTCAATGAAGTATGTTTCCGCGATCTGATAAGCCTTGGTCAAGCCTGCCTCACCGTTGGTCGAGCCCGACGCGGTAAGCGAATTGATCGCGCTCATAATTCTTTCCTTGTCAAGACCGTTGCAGCCCTCAAGCACGACCGCCTCTCTGCCCGAATAGGTAACTATCGAAACCACATCGTCGCCGCCGAGATTGTCGACGAGATACTCAAACGAGCGCTTGAGCAAAGGAAGCTTATCCGACGACTGCATAGAGCCCGAAACGTCGATAAGGAATACGAGATTGTTGCCGTTTGCATTGACCGCCTGCTCTGCCTGAAGCGTTACTCGGAAAAGCATAGTCTCCTCGCTCCACGGGCAAGGCACGATCTCGGTATGAACTCCGAAAAGCTCGCCCTCTTCAGGCTGGGGCACGTCATATTTAAAATAATTGATGAATTCTTCGATGCGGAAGCTTGCTCCGCTTCCCTTCAGCGCGTTAAGACCGTAGCCCGAATTTACGAGCTTGCGGAAATAAGCGTAGGATGCGGTGTCAACGTCTGCCGAGAAGGTAGATACGTTGTTTTCCGACGTGTTGATAAAGGGGTTTTCGGGCGCTACAGATATATCAATATCTATATCCTCGTCCTCGCCTATCTCCTCATCAGCGAAATTGTCGTCCGCAATGTCGCCCTCGGGAGTCATATTGTTGCTATTGTTGTTCTGCGAGCCCGCAGGACCGCCCATAATACCGTCGTTGCCGATATAATCCTCGTTCAAATTGCCCGCAGCGCAGGATGCAAGTGAAAATACCATCAAAAGCGCCAACAAAAGTGCGCCAAGCTGTGAAAAAATCCTTGTTTTCTTCATAAAAACCGTCCCTTCTGCCGCCCGTGCGGCATAAATACTTATTTCAGTATTTCCGAAACACAATCAACGAAATCGTCGTCGGGGATTATCTCCGCCTCGTAGTCGAAGACCTCGCAGCCCTCGTTGCCCGCGTTGTCCTTAAGATAGGGCGAGACGACAGCTCCCTGCCCGTCTACTATCCAGACGTAGCAATCAAGCTCGGGCGAGCTCTCTCCGACCTCCTTGCCGCTTCCCATCGCGTCCATCAGCTCGCCAAGCTGCTTTGAGCTGAGAGTCGCAACGTAGACCTCATCGCTGTCGGCATAGCGCCAGACAAGGCTGGTCTGACCCACGTAGGAGAGATTTTCTACCGAGGGATAAACGTCGTAGCCCTCAAGCGAGTCGCGGATGCTCAGCATATATGTGCCAAGTCTGTCGTTCCCCACTTCGTCCTCGTTTACCTCGTTTTTGTCGGTGTTTTCCACCACTCCGTTGTTATTTTCTCCGCCTTGTGCGCCTCCGTTCCCCACCTCTGCCAATTTTCTCAGAAGTGGCGATGCGACCGCGATCACGAAAATGAGAGCAATACACGCCGCCATAAGTCCAAAGCGGTAGAGATTCACTCTGCGCGCCGCCTTGTAGCCGATCGCCTCGTCGATAAGGCTATCGTCTATGTTGCCGATGGAGTCCAACAGTCGCTCGGCTTTGTCTTTTTTATCCATCATAACAGCTCCTGCTCCTCCAATCTTTTCTTAAGCTCTGCTCTCATTCTGAACAGTGTGGTCTTTACCTTTGACTCGCTTATACCCATTTTTTCTGCTATCTCGTCGATAGAGCTTGAGTAAAAGTAGCGCAAAACGAACATAACTCGCCTCTCCTTCGGCTGTCCGTGCAAAAAGCCGTTAAGCTGCTCGCTTATCCGCCTGTCGTCGTACTCCTCGGACGGCGTCCTGCCTCCCGATACGCATTCGGAAAGCTCTGCGGTCAGATTGTCGATCCCGCCGCGCTTCTCTCTGTGCTTTTCACGGAAGCGGTCTACCGAGATCCTGCGCGTTATCTTGGAAAGAAACGCACCGAGAAGATCGGGTCTTGCCGAAGGCATCGCGCGCCACGCGTCGAGATAGGTGTCGTTTACGCACTCCTCGGCATCCTCGCGCGACGATAGCAAGGAATATGACAGCGAATGTAGCATCCTGCCGTATTTTTTGTCGGACTCCAGTATTGCGTGCTCGTCTCGCGCCCAATACAAGTCAACGATTTTGCGGTCGTCCATGGTGTACCTCTCTTTTCGTTGTGTGTTTCGGGCTTCATCCTATAAATCGCCCTTTTTTCGATTTGGTTACAGTTTTTATGAAAATTTTTTGTTTTTTGAAAAAACTTTGTAAAAAGGAATCAACTGATGCGGCGAATAGTAAAGCAGTCTTCCTACATTTCATTTTCGCCGCAGGCGAATAGTGAGGCAATCCTCCTACATTTTTAATCTCCCCTTGCGAAGCACAAGCGTGTGCGAGCAATAAGCATTACTCTCGATTTAAGTGGACAAAAAAAGCCCCATCAGGAAGTTCAACCACGCGGCTTCAAATTCGGAAACACAGTGTGCCGAAGGCCACAGGGGGGTTCTTAAGGGGGAATGGCGCAATGATTCGGGCTTTGATCTTTCAAACCGAAGCGCCTTGTTACCGAATCATCAGCCCTCTCCCCCTTGAGCGGCGTTCCTTTGGTTACTTTCCTGTCGCTGATGACAGGAAAGCAACACCTCTCATCTCATTCAGTCACTTACACCCCAAAATCCGCAAAGGGAGAGAAAATCCGCCAAGATCTCCTCTCCCCCTGCAAAATATCTTATCTTACTCTCTCTCCAAGAGGAGTATCATCCGCCAAAAATACCACTCTGACGGTCTCCTCGCCCGAAGCGAGAATCATTCCGTTCGACTCAATTCCGCAAAGCGTCGCAGGCTTAAGATTTGCAACCACAATGATCTTTCTGCCGATCAGCTCCTCGGGAGTATACCACTTTGCGATGCCCGAAACGACCTGTCTCTGCTCGTATCCAAGATCGATCTTAAGCTTGAGCAGCTTCTTCGCCTTCGGCACCTTTTCGCACTCAACTATCTTCGCCGTGCGAAGCTCAACGCCCATAAAGTCCTCAATTCCAATAAGCGCGCAGCCTTCAGGCTTCTCGGGGATCTCAGCCGCCTTTGCCGCAGCCTCTGCCGCCGCCTTCTTCGCCGCCATCTCGGCTTCAAGCTCTGCAAGCAGCTTTGATTCGTCAATACGGGCAAAGAGCACCTTGGAGTCGCCGACAGTCGAGCCAACCTCAACGCCGCAGAACTTATCCGCAGAGCCAACGGTCGCATAATCTGCCTTGTCTGCTCCGATCATAGCAAGTATCTCCGCCGCCGTCTTGGGAATAAAGGGAGAAAGCATAACAGCTCCCCAACGGATCGCCTCAAGCAGATTGTAAAGCACCGTGCCAAGACGTGCCTTCTTGCTCTCGTCCTTCGCGAGAGTCCAGGGCGTAGTTTCATCAATATATTTATTCGCGCGCGAGAGCATCTCGAAAATGCACTCCAGCGCATCAGCGATCCTGAACGCGTCCATGTTCTTCACAAGACCCTCAAACGCCTTGACACACGCCGCCTTGAGCTCGCCGTCAAGCTCCTCGCACTCTACGGGTGCCTGAACCACCTTATCAAAATACTTCTTTTGCATGTCAAGCGTGCGCTTAACGAGATTTCCGAGATTGTTTACAAGGTCGGTGTTGAATCTCTTGATAACCGTCTCGTAGGTGATACTTCCGTCGTTTGCGAAGGGCATCTCGGCAAGCGCGTAATATCTCACGCCGTCAACGCCGAAGCGACCTGCAAGCTCGTCGGCATAGATCACGTTTCCGCGCGACTTGGACATCTTGTCCGCGCCGAAATTAAACCAGGGGTGACCGAATATCTGCTTTGGCAGCGGAATATCGAGTGCCATTAAGAAGATAGGCCAATATATAGTATGGAAGCGAAGAATATCCTTACCGATGACGTGAACGTCGGCAGGCCAGTATTTCTTGAACTTCTCGCTCTGCTCCTCATACGACTTGTCGGGGTCGTAGCCGATCGCGGTGATATAGTTGGTCAGCGCATCGAGCCAGACGTAAGTGACGTGACGGGTATCAAAGGTCACGGGAATACCCCAGGAGAACGAGGTTCTCGAAACGCAAAGATCCTGAAGACCGCCCTCGACCTTAAGGAAGTTGTTTACCATTTCCTTCTTTCTCGACTCGGGCTGAATGAACTCGGGATGGCTCTCGATATGAGAAAGGAGCCTGTCGGCATACTTGCTCATCTTGAAGAAGTAAGCCTCCTCCTCTGCCTTCTGTACGGGTCTGCCGCAGTCGGGGCACTTGCCGCCCTCTGCCTGCGTTTCGGTAAAGAAGGACTCGCAGGGAGTGCAATACCAGCCCTCATATTTTCCTTTATATATATCACCCTGATCGTAGAATTTCTTAAAGATATTCTGAACAGCCGCCTCGTGATAATCGTCGGTGGTGCGGATAAAATGGTCGTAATCAACGTCCATGTTGTCCCAAAGCTCCCTGATCTCACCCGCTACGCCGTCGACGTACGCCTTGGGGGTAATGCCGGCATCCTTTGCGAGATCCTCGATCTTCTGACCGTGCTCGTCTGTGCCCGTGCAGAAAAAGACGTCAAAGCCCATCTGCTTTTTATATCTTGCCATAGCGTCGGCCATGATCGCCTCGTACGTGTTGCCGAAGTGCGGCTTTTTCGAGGCGTACGCGATCGCCGTCGTTATATAGTATTTCTGTTTGTTCTGCTCCATAGCTTTCACCTTACACGCTGCGAATGGGCAGCGCGCCTTTCATTTGTCATTTGCTTTCGCATTTTTGGTTGAAGATTTCTACATTATATCATTATATCAAAAAGTTGCCACTATTGCAATAGCTTATGCAAATTTTTTTCGTTTTTATGCCCCAAAATCATCCCGAAATCGTCAAAAATTTAACCTATGTAAAAATATATCATAATTTGTAATTATTGGTAATACTGTATGTAATTAGGTGCTCTTTGTTAATTATTTGTCACAATTTTTGGTTATTTTTTTGACAGTGGCATTTTTTTATAAAAATTGCAAAAAAACACTCCCTTAATTTCGTGCACTATTTACCACCCAATTTAAACAAACCTCTTGCAATTTGTTTTTTTATTTGCTATAATATTATTGAAGAATTGTTTGTCTTTTCCCAATTTTCACAAAATGGGCAAAAAACACGGCAAAATCACTAAAAATTAAGCGTTTGCGCAACAAAATGCGCGAAATGTTAAGAAAGGAACGGTCCGAAACATGAAAATTCTGGTTATCAACGCCGGAAGCAGTTCTCTGAAGTATCAGCTCTTTGATATGGAGAACGGTCAGGTGCTCGCAAAGGGACTTTGCGAAAAGATCGGCTTGACCGGTGCGATCACCCACAAGCGCCCCGGCAAAGAAACCTACGAGGCAGATTATCCCATGCCTACTCACAACGAAGCTATTGCTCTCGTTCTTAAGCTGCTCACAGACTCCGAGTACGGAGTTATCTCGAGCGTAGACGAGATCAGTGCGGTCGGTCACCGCTTCGCACACGGTGGCAAGCTCACCAAGTCCTGCCTGCTCGGCGAAGAAGAGATCAACTACATCGAATCCATCATTCCCATCAATCCCCTTCACGGCCCTCCCGCACTCAAGGGCGTTGCCGCTTGTAAGGCTCTGATGGCAAACACACCTCACGTGGGCGTTTTCGATACCTCCTTCTACTCGGGATTCGACAAGAAGGCATATATCTACGCGCTTCCTTATGAATGGTATGAAAAGTACGGCGTACGCCGCTACGGCTTCCACGGAACCAGCCACCGCTTTGTTTCGGCAAAGGCGTGCGAGTTCCTCGGACTTGACTATAACAGCACAAAGATCGTTTCCTGCCACATCGGCTCGGGCTCCTCTATAACCGCAGTCAAGAACGGTCAGGCGATCGACACCTCCCTCGGCTTCACTCCTCAGGAGGGTCTGCCTATGGGTACCCGCTGCGGCTCGATCGACCCCTCGATAGTTCCCTACATCATCGAGCAGACCGGCATGAGCGCAGCTGAGGTAAATGATATAATGAACAAAAAATCGGGACTTCTCGGTGTCTCGGGCGTGTCCAACGACGCGCGCGACGTCTGGGCGGCAGCCGCACAGGGCAACGAGAGAGCTCAGCTCGCTATGGACCTCCTCGTTCACAACGCGAAGAAGATCATCGGCTCGTACGTAGCTGAAATGAACGGCATCGACGTTCTTATCTTCACCGCAGGTCTTGGCGAAAACGACCGTAAGGCAAGAGAGCTTATCACAGAGAATATGGAATTCTTCGGCATCAAGCTCGACAAGGATGCAAACCTTAATGGTCCCAGAGGCGAAAACCTCGTAATCAGCGCACCCGACTCCAAGGTAAAGGTCGTAGTCATCCCCACCGACGAGGAATATATGATCGCGTCCGACACCTACGAGCTCGTTAAATAAGCGACCAATTAAATTGAAATAAATTTTGGAAAGGATATACAAAAATGGCAAAATCACCTTTTGAAATCAAAAAAGAAATCTGCGACATCGGTAAGAGAATTTACGATCACGGTTTCGTAGCAGCAAACGACGGTAACATCTCCGTTAAGGTTGGCCCCAACGAGTACTACTGCACTCCTACAGGCGTATCCAAGGGCTTCATGACCCCCGATATGATCATCAAGATCGACGGTAACGGAAACAAGATCGACGGTAAGCTCAACCCCTCCTCCGAGATCAAGATGCACATGAGAGTTTATCAGGAGCGTCCCGATGCTAACGCAGTCGTTCACGCTCATCCCCCCGTTGCAACCGCTTTCACCGTTGCAGGCGTAGAGCTCGACCAGTACATTCTCCCCGAGGCGATCCTTACCATCGGTAACGTACCTACCTGTGACTACGGTATGCCCTCCACCATGGAGATTCCCGAGTCCCTTATGCCCTACATCCAGAAGCACGACGCATTCCTTCTCAAGAACCACGGTGCTCTTACCGTAGGTAACACACTTCTCCGCGCTTGCTTCACCATGGAAGAGGTAGAATTCAATGCAAAGATCAACCTTTACGCTCGTCAGATCGGCGTAGGTAAGAACGCACACATCGAAGAGATCTCCTGCTACGAGCTCGAAAGACTTATGGAGCTCCGCAAGAAGATGGGTCTCCCCGGCAAGCACCCCGGATGCAAGTCCTGCCCCAACAACGGCACTGCAAACTGCAAGTGCAAGGATAACGGCGGCAGCTGCTCTTGCGGCTCTCACTCTGCTCCCGCAGGTGACGACCTCGTTGCTGAGATCACCAGAAAAGTAATCGCTGCTCTCGGTAAGTAATTCGAATTCTACATTATAATATAGGACTACGGAGATCCGCTCGGCAAGCCGCCGTCGGATATTCAAAAAAGTTATCGAAAGGAGCGTCCGATCATTATGGCAATGAATCTCACAGAGGCGCAGATCAATGCTATCGTAGCAAAGGTCGTGTCAGAGATCAAATCCCCCGCCGCACCCACAACTTCGGGTAAGCCGTGGGATTCCACACAGTACAAAGGACGCAAGCTCATCGGCGTTTACGAAACGATGGAAGAAGCCATCGAGGTCGCTAACGCAGGATACAGAGCCGTCCGTTCAATGTCCGTAGCAGACAGAGAAAAGATTATTACGGCAATCCGCCGCTACACACGTGAGGAGGCACAAATCCTTGCAGAAATGGGCGTTGCCGAAACCAAAATGGGACGCGTCGACCACAAGTATGCAAAGCATCTTCTCGTGGCGGACAAGACCCCCGGTACAGAGGACATCGTAGAGGAAGCAAGAACAGGCGACAACGGTCTGACTCTCACCGAAATGGCTCCCTTCGGAGTCGTCGGAGCTATCACTCCCTCCACCAACCCCTCCGAGACCGTAATTTGTAACAGTATCGGTATGATCGCCGCAGGCAACGGAGTCGTTTTCAACCCCCACCCCGGCGCGATCGCTACCTCCAACTACGCAGTCGACCTCGTTAACCGCGCGGTCCACAGCGCAGGCGGCCCCAAGGTGCTGGTCGCAAGCGTAGTCAAGCCCACGCTCGACACCGCTAACGTAATGTACAAGCACCCCTCCATCAAGCTTCTCGTCTGCACGGGAGGCCCCGGAGTTGTAAAGGCAGTCCTTTCGTCCGGAAAGAAGGCTATCGGCGCGGGCGCGGGTAATCCCCCCGTTATCGTTGACGACACCGCCGACATCGATAAGGCAGCAAAGGACATCATCGACGGCTGTACCTTCGACAACAACCTGCCCTGCATCGCAGAAAAGGAAGTTTTCGTATTCGACAACGTCGCTGACAGACTCATCGCAGGAATGCTCAAGAACGGCTGTATCAAGCTCACAAAGGCACAGGCAGACGAGCTTGCAAAGATCGTTCTCGTCGAAAAGACCGACAAGAACGGCAAGGTCAAGAAGATCGTCAACCGTGACTGCGTCGGCCGCGACTGCCGCGTGATCCTCGAGAAGATCGGCATCAAGGTCGGTCCCGAGATCCGTTGCGCTATCGCAGAGGTTCCCTTTGAGCACGATTTCATCCAGGAGGAGCTTATGATGCCCATCCTCGGAATCGTTCGCGTAAAGAACATCAACGAGGCGATAGACCTTGCAGTTAAGGCAGAGCACGGCAACCGCCACACTGCTCATATGCACTCGAAGAACATCGACAACCTCACCGCATTCGCTCGTGCGGTCGAGACCACGATCTTCGTAAAGAACGCTCCCTCCTATGCAGGCATCGGCTTCGGCGGCGAGGGACATACCACCTTTACGATCGCAGGTCCTACGGGTGAGGGTATTACCTCGGCGCGCAGCTTCACAAGAAAGCGCCGCTGCGTAATGGTCGACAGCTTCAGAATTATCTAAAATCTACGAAAGGATACATAGAGATGGATATCACAGCTTCTCAGATCGAAAGCATCGTTCGTTCCGTGATCAACTCCATGGGCGCGGGCA
>JAFULC010000056.1 GCA_017483305.1 Clostridia bacterium
CACGCCATACCGAAGCTTCCCCAGCGGTATCACCGCCTCTGCTTCTAAGAGTCACGAATATCTTAGATGGGCAAGTGCAGATAGCCGTTATATGATTGAAGACGATTTCGAGTCGGAGTTCTCCATCTCCAAAAAGCCCGAGGAAACATTGTTTGGCAGTTCATCGAATGAAAACGTGATCTATATGAACACCTTTTCTAAAACCGTCTCCCCTGCTCTGCGGGTTGGATATATGATACTACCGAAGAAGCTCGTTCCGATCTTTGAAGAAAAACTCGGATTTTATTCCTGTACCGTTCCCACCTATATACAGTACGTGTTGGCAGAGCTGATATCAAACGGGGATTTTGAGAGGCATATCAACCGCGTCAGACGACAGAAACGCAAGGAAATGCAAAAGAATCAATGAATACAAAAGAGGCGTCGCTTTCGGAAGGTGAGCATAAAACAGTTAATCCTCCATATGACTACAATCATACGGAGGATTTTTATACAATTAGTTATTTTAACTCGCCGACAGATAGCTACTTTAGCGTTGACGTGGGATGTAGCCACCTTGAAGGAACGAAGCGACGCAACTTTCGAGGTCTGTAGGTTTTCTTCTGTTGACGGAGACCGAAGTTCCACTCGTTCAACTTGCTGACGATACTCACAGTACTCCCGATAGTAGGATATAGAAAGTGCGCCATTTAGTTTCTAAAAGTTTTTTCAATAGCCGACAAATTGGAATTTATGCAACTGTCCATAAAAATTATAATGTAATAACCTTGGGTGCTTCCGTAAACGAATAAATCGTTGCTTTTCCATCGTCAAAATAGAAAACTGTCATTGTACCGTTATCAGGAGAAGCCAAACTCTTGAGTGATGGGTTATCTTCCAACATTGCCACCCTTGCTTCACGTCGCAAATCCTCCTTAACTGTCCCCTCTATTCGTATCCATTTCCCCTCATGCATACCACAAATTTCAACATTTCCGTTCTTTACCAATTGTTGGTATACTTTTTTCTGATTATTCGTTTCTATATATAGCCTTCCCTCAAAATCACTTATTGCTCCAAATGGTCTAACATGAGGTTGACCGTTTTCCTCTGTTGCAATGTAAAAAGTGCCGCAATTCCTTAAAAAATCATACGCTTCTTTCATAGTAACCTACTCCTTTTTTAATTAACAAATTCTTATCTCTCTTTACGCTAAATAAAGTATATCATAAAAATGCAAAAAATTCTACCATCTGCACAAATAAACTCCCAAACATTTTGTAAATTCTTCGGCATTCCCTCTCTGTATTGAGATAATGGCCTTCATAGGCTCTCACTGGTGCGGATAATGTTTTGCGAGCGATACCTCATTGATTATCTTAATGCGTCCTTCATCGACCTTACGTACTCCCCAACGTATCTTGGTGCATCCTTTCCGTATTTTTCAAGCAGCTTAATGATTGCCGAGCCAACGATGGCACCGTCGGAGACACCCGCCATTTTCTTTGCCTGCTCGGGGGTAGAAATACCGAAGCCGATGGCACATGGGATATCGGTGTTTTGTCGTACAACTGCCACAATGGAGGCAAGATCGGTCTTGATCTCACTTCTTGTACCCGTGACACCAAGGCTGGATACGATGTAGAGAAAGCCCTCGGCTTCCCTTGCTATCATAGCAATACGGTTCTCGGAGGTCGGCGCAATCAGTGATACCAGATCGACACCGTATTTGTCACAGATGGGTTGGAACTCTTCTTTTTCCTCAAAAGGCAGGTCGGGCAGAATGAGTCCGTCTATTTCAATGTCACGACAGGTTGAAATAAACTTTTCCGCGCCGTAGGAGAACACCACGTTTGCATAGGTCATAAACACCATTGGCACCCTTACGTCGCGGCGAAGCTCTTTGACAAAGGCGAATATCTTATCGGTGGTAACGCCGCCGTTCAAAGCTCTGATGTTTGCCCCCTGAATAACGGGACCTTCCGCGGTTGGGTCGGAGAACGGAATACCGAGCTCGATCAGGTCTGCGCCGTTTTCTACGGCGGCGTGGACCGTGGCAGCTGTGGTTTCAAGGTCGGGATCACCGCAGGTGATAAAGGCGATGAACGCCTTGCCGTTTTCAAATGCTTTTCCTATATTACTCATGGAGATCCTCCCCTCTGTAACGGGCAATGGCGGCGCAGTCCTTGTCGCCTCTGCCGGATATGGTGATGACAATGATTTTATCTCGATCCATCGTGGGCGCGAGCTTGATAGCATGGGCAACCGCGTGAGCCGACTCAATGGCGGGAATGATACCCTCGGTTTTCGCAAGATACTCAAAGGCGTTTACCGCCTCATCATCGGTTACAGGAACATACTCTGCTCTGCCGATGTCATGCAGATGCGCATGCTCGGGGCCGACACCCGGATAGTCCAAACCTGCCGAGATGGAATAAACGGGAGCGATCTGTCCGTCCTTATCCTGGCAGAAGTAGGACTTCATACCGTGGAAGATACCAAGCCTGCCCGTGGCAATGGTCGCCGCCGTCTCGAAGGTATCAATTCCCCGCCCTGCCGCCTCACAGCCAATGAGTCTGACGTCTTTATCCTCGATGAAGTGATAGAAGCTGCCGATGGCATTGGAGCCGCCGCCTACACAGGCAATGACCGCATCGGGAAGTCTGCCCTCTTTTTGAAGGATCTGCTCCTTTATTTCTTTCGATATGACCGCTTGAAAATCACGAACAATGGTCGGGAACGGATGAGGTCCCATGACCGAGCCGAGACAGTAGTGAGTATCGGAAATTCTTGAGGTCCACTCACGCATTGCCTCGGAAACCGCATCCTTCAGCGTTGCCGTACCCGTCTTTACGGGAATGACCTCGGCGCCGAGCAGACGCATACGGTAGACGTTAAGTGCCTGACGAATGGTATCCTCCTCACCCATAAAGACCACGCACTCCATGCCCATCAGCGCGGCGGCGGTCGCCGTAGCGACGCCGTGCTGACCTGCTCCCGTCTCGGCGATCAGACGGGTCTTACCCATCTTCTTAGCAAGAAGCGCCTGACCTAACACGTTGTTGATCTTATGCGCACCCGTGTGGTTGAGATCCTCGCGCTTCAGGTATATTTTCGCACCGCCGAGATCATGTGTCATCTTCTCTGCATAATAGAGTCTTGACGGTCTGCCCGCGTATTCGTTGAAAAGCTCCGTCAGTTCCCTGTTGAACTCAGGGTCGTTCTTATAGTAGTTATACGCTTCCTCCAACTCGATCACGGCGTTCATTAGAGTCTCGGGGATATACTGACCGCCGTGAATACCGAAGCGTCCGTTTGGATTTGTCATAGTCTTTCTTCCTTTCTTACCGCGGCAACGAACGCCGCCATTTTTGTTTTATCCTTTACTCCGTCTGTTTCAATGCCCGAACTGACATCTACCGCAAAGGGCTTTAATTCTTTAATTGCTTCACCCACATTCTCGGGATCAAGCCCGCCTGCAAGGAAATACGGTCTTTTCATATGCGAGAGTAAATTCCAATCAAATACCGTGCCCGTACCCGCGCCCGAATCGAGCAGAACGTAATCGGCACTACTTGCGTTTGCTTCCCTTATATCCCGTTCACACTCCACGCGAAACGCCTTGATGATGGGTTTATCGGTCAGCGTTCTCAATTCCCTGACGTACTCTTCGCTTTCTGTGCCGTGCAATTGCGCTACGTCGATGACTCCGTTTTTCAGCAGTTCGGCAACATTTTGCAAGCTCTCGTTTACAAAAACACCGACCGCCTTTATATCGGGATGCCAAAGCTGTTTTAACTCCGTCGCTTTTTCGGGGGATACGTACCGCTTGCTTTTCGGTGCAAAAACAAAGCCGATATATTCGGGGCGAAGCTCGTTTGCCGCCTCAATATCACAAGTGCGGGAGAGACCGCAAAGCTTGATCTTCGTCATAGCGCACCTCTCAGCTCCGCAAGCTTGGCTTTCTTATCGGTCGCCCGCATCAGCGCTTCTCCGATCAGAACGGCATCGGCGCCAAGCTCACGGAGCTTTGCCACGTCCTCGGCACAACTAACACCGCTTTCGGAAACGAACAAAACGTCCTTCGGGATCAGTCTGCGTAGCCTTGCGCTGTTCTCGGTATCCACCGAAAAGTCCTTGAGATTTCGGTTATTGACTCCGATAATTCTCGCGCCTGCTTTGATCGCCACCTTTACCTCTGCTTCGTCGTGCGCCTCTACCAATGCTGACAGCCCGAGCTCGTCACAGAGGTAGATATATTCGCGAATATCCTCTGCAGTAAGTATTGAGCATATCAGAAGAACAGCGGAAGCCCCAAGCATCTTTGCCTCGTAGATCATATATTCGTCTACCGTGAAATCCTTACGCAGACAAGGGATTGAAACAGTGCTTGCAATCTCACGGAGATATTCGTCACTTCCGAGAAACCATTTCGGCTCGGTCAGTACCGAGATACAATCGGCTCCCGCCGCCTCGTACTCCTTGGCAATTTGAAGATACGGAAATTCGGGAGCGATCAAACCTTTTGACGGAGAGGCTTTCTTGCACTCGCAGATAAAGGATATTCCGTCCCTTTTCAGCGCTTTTTCAAAGGGGAAATCGCCCCTCGGCATTGACAACGCCTGCCTCTTTATCTCGTCAAGAGGTATTTTCTTTTTCGCCTCTGCCACACGCTCTCTCGCGTAGTCGGCGAGTTGATCAAGTATCGTCATTCCTCTACCTCCGAACGGTTGCTGACCTCGATGAGCTTATGCAAGGCTTCAAGTGCCTTGCCCGAGTCGATCAGCTCCGCGGCGAGCTTCACGCCATCCGCCATCGTTTCAGCCTTACCGCCGATATAGAGTGCCGCGCCTGCGTTCATCAAAACGGCGTTTTTTTTGTGCCCCTTCTCTCCGTTCAAAATGGCAAGGGTGATCTTGGCATTTTCTTCAGGTGTACCGCCCATAAGGTCTGCCTTTTCGCAACGCTCAAAGCCGAAATCCTCGGGGGTGATGACATAGGATTTGAACCAACCGTCCTTAAATTCACAAACAGTGGTTGGTGCGCTCATAGAAATTTCGTCCAGCTTATCCTGTCCGTACACGACCATGCCGCGCTTGACACCGAGGTTAATAAGCACCTGCGCCAGCGGCTCGACAAGATAATCGTCATATACGCCGAGAAGCTGCATAGACGGTGTCGCTGGGTTAGTCAGCGGTCCGAGGATATTGAACACGGTGCGGAAGCCCAGCTCCTTACGGATGGCTCCGACGTATTTCATTGAGGTGTGGTATTTCTGCGCGAAGAAAAAGCACATTCCGACCTCACGCAAAAGCTCTCTGCACCTCTCGGGGCTCTGCTGAATATTCACGCCGAGGGCTTCGAGACAATCCGCCGTTCCGCACTGTGAGGATGCGGCGCGGTTTCCGTGCTTTGCGACCTTCATACCTCCCGCGGCGGCAACAAGCGCGGAGGTGGTGGAGATATTAAAGCTGTGCGCTCCGTCGCCTCCCGTACCGACGATCTCGAATACGTCCATCCCCGTTTCCACCTTGGTGGCGTGCGCTCTCATAGCAGCTGCGCAGCCTGCGATCTCGTCCGTCGTTTCGGCTCTTGCGCTCTTTGTGGAAAGCGCGGCAAGAAATGCGGCATTCTGCGTTGGTGTGGTCTCACCGCTCATAATTTCGTTCATAACGGTGTATGCCTCATCATAGGTGAGGTCTGCTTTGTTTACGATCTTTACAATGGCTTCTTTAATCATAGCTCATATCTCCTTTATGAAATTCTTTAGCATCTGCTTTCCATTCGGTGTCATGATCGACTCGGGATGGAACTGTACACCGTAGATCGGATATTCCTTGTGCTCTACCGCCATCACCTCACCGTCTATGGTGAGAGCAGTTATTTTCAGTTCTTCGGAAATGGTGTCGGCATCCGCCGCAAGGGAGTGGTAACGGGCAACGGGAGCAATTTCGGAACAGCCCTTGAACAGCGGGCAAGCCAAGTCAAATTTGACGTCCGACTGCTTTCCGTGCATCAACTCCTTTGCGTAGGTGACCGTTGCGCCGAAAGCCGCGCAGATCGCCTGATGTCCGAGACAAACACCCAAGATCGGAATATCCTTACCGAGTGTTTTGGCGACCTCAATGATCACACCCGCATCCTCGGGTCTGCCCGGACCGGGGGACAGAATGATCCTGTCGGGCTTCAAGCACTTGATCTCTTCGACCGTCATTTCGTCGTTGCGAATGACCTTGATATCGGGTTCTATTTCTCCTACAAGCTGAAAGAGGTTGTAGGAAAAGCTGTCGTAGTTGTCAATCAATAAAATCATATCTCGTCCTCCTGTGCAAGTCTCAGCGCCTTCAGTGATGCCTTCGCTTTGTTCAGGCACTCCTCGTATTCCTTTTCGGGAACCGAATCGGCAACGATACCCGCGCCGCTCCTGACGAACACCCTTCCATTCTTCTTATATGCAATGCGTATAGCGATGCAGGTGTCCATATTCCCCGTAAAATCAATATATCCGATCGCTCCACCGTAGATGCCGCGCTTGTTGTTTTCAAGCTCACCGATAAGCTGACATGCTCTTATCTTCGGCGCGCCCGACAGCGTTCCCGCAGGCAATACCGCTTCGATGGCATCCAGCGCGTCGTTCCCGTCGTCTATCTCGCCTCTTACCGTAGAGCCTATATGCATAACGTGGGAAAATCGCTCAATGGAGTGTAGCTTTTCGACCTGTACGGTTCCAAACCTGCTGATTTTACCGAGGTCATTCCGTCCGAGATCGACCAGCATATTGTGCTCGGCAAGCTCTTTTTTGTCGGCAAGAAGCTCAGCTTCAAGAGCTTTGTCCTCTTCCTTCGTCTTTCCTCTCGGTCTTGTTCCTGCCAATGGGAAGGTATGGAGAACTCCGTTTTCAAGCTTAACCAGCGTTTCGGGCGACGCTCCCGCAACCTCTACGTCCGTTCCCGAAAAGTAGAACATATAGGGCGACGGATTGATGGTGCGAAGAACACGGTAGGTATTGAGTAAGCTGCCCTCAAAGGGAGCGGAAAGTCTGTTGGATAAAACTATCTGAAAGATATCCCCCTCTCTTATATGATGCTTTGCACGCTCAACCATACCGCAAAACCGCTCCTTGTCAAACAGCGGCGTTACCTCGCCTAAGAGTCTGCCGCCCGGCTCATTCTTCTTTTCTCCGTGGCGGAGAAGCTCCGCGAGCTGACGGAGTTCCATAACTGCTTTGTTGTAACCGGTTTCCGGCTCATCCAGCGGCATATTAACAATGAGAATTATTTTTTGCTTCAGATTATCGAAAGCAATGACCTTGTCAAAGAGCATCAGGTCAACATCCTTAAATACCTCTGTATCTTCTACATCACATTTGACGGTCGGCTCGCTGTATCCGAGGTAATCATAAGAGAAATAACCCACAAGACCTCCCGTAAAGGAAGGAAGATATTCGAAGCGGGGGCTCTTGTAATCCGCAAGGATCTGACGGAGATATTCCGAGGGATTATCCGTTCTCACCTTGAAATTCCCTGCCTTCATTTCCCCGTCGATACAGGTGATCTCCAGCTTCGGATCAAAGCCGAGGAAGGTATATCTTCCCCAAGTCTCGTTTGCCTGCGCGGATTCTAGCATATAACAATGCGTAGATACGTTTTTCAGTATCTTCATTGTTTCGATCGGTGTTGTGAAGTCCGATAAGATCTCACAGCTCACGGGCAACACGTTAAACTTACCTGTGGCGGCAATCTTTTTAACCTCATCAAGTGACGGTGAAAAATTCATGATCAGTACCTCCCAAATAAAAATACTCCTTTGACGTTTCTGCCAAAGGAGTTTGATATTCAAACAAAAACGCCCTTGACAGAAATATACTCCCTGTCAAGGACGAATAATACAAACACTATCCGCGGTGCCACCTTGATTCACATCCAAAAAGGGTGTGCGCTTAGCGAGATACTAACATATCTCCGGCAAATGACGTCTGCCTTCAACGTCGCAGAATACTCGGAGAAGTCCCCTTCTCTTTTGACTGCGCCCTCAGCGGTCCATTTGTAGGACAGTTTCTAACCCGACTCTCAGCACCGCGGGCTCTCTGTGTAGTCTTATCTTACGTTATCTCCGCTTCAACGGTTTATGATGCCTGATTATATCATCATACTCCTACCTTGTCAATAGGTTTTTAAAAATTTTTTCAAGATTTTTTACGAGAAGAGCGGCAAGGATTCTTGCATCCTTGCCGCCGTGTGTTATTCAGTTAGTGTTTCGATAGCAATCCGCATACCAAGTTTGAAAGCGTATGTAAAGATAGCTTCCTCAGCATAGCTCGCATACTCACTCCAACAATCATCGAACTTTTCAAAGATTTCCTTTTGTTCGTCGGTCATCGTCCCCAGCAGATCATCGTGATGTCTTGCCATATACTCCATCAGTTGCTTCATTTCGGGGGAGTTGTTTCTGCAGTCAGTCTGCGGAGCAATGTTTCCGTGCCATAGTTCGTTTATCATACTTTTCATAGATTGTACCTCCTGTTAGCACAACAACATACCACAGAAAAGAGAGGAAGTCCAGCACTTTTGCGAAAATAAATTCAACTTTTTTCACGGCTCTACTCTTTGATTACTGCGACGCAAATTTTGAGTAGCCACCACAGGTCTTTTGCCCACGGTGGCTACTGCTATTATCCCACTCTCCGCACTCGTGTGACCGTCGGGACATACGGGCTTGAGGCTATCGTTTGCGCCATCTGCTCCATCACGTCACGGCGGACGGCTTCCACTCGTGAGATCGGAACGGTTGCGGTCGGCTCGAATATGCGCCTGCAATACGGCTCGTCAAAGCTCTGCATGGCGATATATTCTCTGTTCCCGATGCGAATGCTCGGGATCCTGCCGTCCTTCACCGCGCTTCTTATCAGCTTTTCTCCGATGCCAATCATAGGACGGTTCTGTTTCAGTTCTGCCGCCGCTTCCCTGATGGTACGGATATGTGGAAGGTTGCCATTCCCTTCAAAGCCGAGGAGACGGTTGAGGGTAGGCGCAATTGTCTCCGCATCGGCAACCAGGCGGTTACCGTGATAAGTGTGCAGAAGCTGCTTTGATTCTGCCAGAGCCATAAGAAAGGATTCACCTACGGCTGAGGAAGGATCAAGTGTTTTTATCTCTGTGACAATGCTTGGGATCGTTTTTATTCTCAACCGACCACCTCTCTTTCTCTGTTCGTTACAATGTCGGCAATCAGCTCCGCCGCGCGACGCTTAGATGCATCATAGGGCGTGAGATATTGCTCCGTAGTGCGTATGCTCTCGTGCCCGAACACAGCCTTGACCGTTTCAAGATCCGCGCCGTTCTCAACGAGGAGCGAACCGCAAGTGTGGCGGAGTCCGTGGAGCTTGAGGTGCCGCAGCCCTCTGCTTTTTTCATAATCGCTGCATATCTCCGTGGGAGCGTACAGACTGATCATATCTCCGACCTCGTTCGTAAACACAAAGCCCTGCTCGTGCCAACTCGCGCCTGCCGTCTTTCTCTGCTCGTTCTGCTCCCTCTGCCAATTCATCAGCGCCTGCGCGTATATTTCCGAGAAATACACAGTACGAACACTATTCTGCGACTTGGGCGCTTTGAGTGCCTGCGGTTTGCCCTTCTCCTTGTAGGCGCTTTTATTGACAGACAACGTCTGATTCTTAAAATCAATATCCTCCCATTTGAGTGCCACCACCTCACCGCGCCTCAAGCCCATGAGTAGCGAGGTCATAAGCAGTGCGCGTGTTCTCGGGGGCTCGTCCGTAAGTCCTTCAATGAACACAGCCGCTTCGTCACGGTCGTATGCTCTGACGGGCTCTTTTTTGATTTTGGGATACCGCACAGCTCCCATGCGGAACTTGTTTTGTTCAACGAAGCCCATGCGGTGTGCCTCGGTCATCAGAGAGGAAAATACCGTGGCGTAACGCTTGACGGTCGATGCAGAGAGTGGCTTATCGTTATCCTTATCCGCACGCGCTCCGGGCGTTGTGAGATAATCGATCAATGCCTGCTGATGCCTTGCCGTAATATCGGTTAATCTTATTTTGCCGAAGGACGGGACGATAATATCCTCGATCACGGAGCGATAAAAGGTGAGCGTGTTGGGTGAGAGATGCCCCTCAACGCTTTTAAAGTAATACTCCGCGGCGAAGGTGCCAACCGTCATTCCAAAGGGATTTATAACATTCTTATTGCGCTTGCCGGGGATATAGAGTCCATTGTGTACCGATGCCTCAAACAGCTCCGCAAACTCTTTCACCCCACGCTGTATCTCTTTTTCGGTGAAATCCTTCGGAGGTTTATAGGTTGCTGATATCAGCTCCTGTTTGCCGTCCTTCCAGCCATTAGATACCCTGACGCAATATGTGCCGTTGCTGCGGCGATAGTATGATGCCATTTTTTATACCTCCGTCTTAGATTTTATGTAGCCCATCAGAGTACCCATCCAATTATAATTCTTATTTGAGCTGCAGACGGCAGCTCTCGCCACCGCCTGCGCCTTGTGAAAGCGTTACATTTTCATATCAAAGGATTGTTCTTCTTCGTTTTCTTCCTCCGCTTGCTCGCTTTCACCGGCCGAGCCTTGACTCATTCCGAGTGCTACGCCGATGACCGCACCGACAGCCAATCCAACGGCAGAGCCCATGTTGCGTGCCTCTCTCTGCTGTTTTTCTTCCTCGGATTCATCGTCGCTCTCAATGATGCTCGCTATATCCCCAAGCCCACGCGCGCCCATAACAGCAATACCAATATCATTGGCGCCGCCGTGAGTATGAGTCGGAGCCACCACAGTGCCTCGTCCCGAAGCGCGTTTCTGTCGATGACCGCTGAAGCCTTCGCGCTCGCTTTCCCAACCTGTTCGCTCGCTTCGCTTGCTATCTTTTTGATCGTCGCTTCTGCCGTCTGTGTCTGCTCCTGTGCCGCCCTTGCCATCGCCTCGGCGTACCTGCTCGCCTCCGCTGACAAAGTCGTTCTCTGAGCTGTTAAATCGGCGCTCAGCGCCTCCATTCGCTCCACCGCCGCCATCAGCTCGTCCCAGTCCTCGGCGCTGATTTGCACCATTGGGATTTCCTCCGTCAGCTCGTCCTCGACGAGTGTGGGAGGTATATTCTTCGCCTTGAGCTTGTCCATATAGCTCTGCCCTGATCCTGAACTCATTCTCCATATTCTCCTTTCGGTATTTTTCTTCGTGCAGTTTAATATCACGCACTCGCTTTTCTGTTCCGTCCTCACCACGCAAAATATAAGTGATATATTTTCGCTCGGGTGTCCATACCACGTCGTAGCCGAGCTTCTTCATCTCACGCATGAACTCGTCCTTGCTTTTACAGCGAGTCATGCAATGGTCGATGGCTACGAACAGCTGTATCTTCCAGCTGTTGCCGTTCATCGCGGCTCGGTATTCCTTCGGACCGGGACGGGAGGATTTTGTACGCGGATCGTATTTTTCAAGCACCTCAAGTCCGTGCGCCTTGCAAATTTCATCACTCAGCTCTCGAAGCTCGCCGAGGAAAAATTTATTATTGTGGAGCTTTCTTCCGCTTTCGAGATCGTAAGCACATACGACCAAGTGGTTGTGAATATGCTCCCTATCTATATGCGTAGCGACCAAGACCTCACGGTTGTCAAAGCCTTTGGCAAGTTCCAAGCCTATCTCGTGAGCCTCCCTCGGCGAGATGTCCTCGCCGACCTTGAAGGACTGCACGTAGTGATAGAAGCGAACACCGTCGAGCTCGTGTCCGAACACCTTTTGCGTTGCGAGGAAGGACTCGTTTGCCATCTCGGGCACACAGTTCACGCCCGAAATATATGCGAGCTGCTCATCTTCGTCCACCGTTTTCGACGGCTGCATACAGTAATCTATCACGCCCTTCTGCGCGCTCGGCGTTTGCTTCTTCTCGGGGATGCATTCAACGATTGCCATTGTTGTTTCCTCCGAGGGTGAGTAATATTTTTCGGTATACCGAAAGCAATTCGGCAAGGTCTATCACTGACGCCCTGCCTTGATGAGCAAGGCGTGTTAATTGATTTAAGTTGTTGCCCTGATAGCGAAGCTCCGAGTTCAACTCGCGCAGATCGCTGTTGACGACGACCTCTCCGTTCATACACATATCCATAACGAACTGTCGCATGGACGGCGCTACTGCCTCGTACATTCGCTCTTGCAGAGCCATCTTTTCCTCGGGAGTTACCCGAATTGTAATCGTTTCGGTTTGCGTTCTTCCCAATCAATCACCTTCACTTTCGTAAACATTCCTTTGCAAAATAAAGTGGGTACGGGCTTCTGCCCGAATTGTCGAGGCACAGATGCCACGACCGCGCGAGAGCAACCGCCGCCGATTTCGGCGGTGTGATTGCATAGGACGCCACTGCCGACGACAGTGGACGTCCTTGCGCTATGCTTGCCCCAGACGCAAAGCGTCGGGTAACGGCAGAAAAAGAGAAAATAATATATTCTCCGTGTCGGTGTGTCGGCAAGTTTGAGGACGAGAGCCCCTACCGACGCTACCGACGCACCGACGCAAAGCACCTCACGCATCCGCATTTTCTTCTCCTCTGTGAACACGGACGATCTTGATTTTCTTTCCCTCGTGCGTTCTGTAAAAGGAACACTCGTATCCGAGAGAACAAAATTGAGCGTGTCCGCATAATAACTTTTTTGATAATACCGCCGGGGAGATCACCACACCGCTATGGGCTTTCATAAGATCTGCAAGCTCGGTGGCACTTCCGCAGAACTCGTCCGTACCGCTTTCGGTAAAATAATTGCTCACCTGATTCACCGTAGGATCAATCAATTTTACAAGCTCGGGATTTTCATCACGCAGAAGCCAAGTACAGCTTTGCTCCGAGAATACGAGAGGTATCTCCAAGGTTTTGATATCTCTGCCCGTGCAGAACATGGTTGCCGCATTCTCGGTACGCTTATCCCTCTGTAATATAAAGGTACTGTCTACCGCACCCGAGATACCAGTCGAGCCCGTGAGCGTATTCACAGGATCGTTCGCACCCTGCTTTCTCAAATGGTGAACGAGAATGATTGCGATGCGGTGCTTGGACGCAAGTGCCTTGAGAATACCAAGCTCCTTATAATCATTGGAATAGAGATTTGTGTTGCCGCCCACGTCTGCTCTGATCTTCTGAAAGGTATCCACTATAACAAGCTTCGTGTTGGGGTTCGCTTCCATAAATTTATCTATGTCCTCACAGAAGCCATCGGCAAGGTTTTTACACGTGACCGCACAGTGAAGATTGGGCGTTCCCTCATCCGTAATATCAAGGAGCCTGCGTTGCAATCTCTCGTAGCTATCTTCCAAGGCAAGATACAGAACTGTGCCCTGCTTACTTTCATAATTCCATATAGGCTCTCCCTTGGCAATCATAAGTCCCAGCCAAAGCATCAGCCACGACTTTCCGACCTTCGCCGCGCCACCGATAATATGAAGCCCCTGCGGTATCAGCTCGGACACAACGAAGGGTGTGGACGCCAGCGGAGTGTTGACACTGCCTGAGCTTGCACGGCAATCTATTCGATCACGAATACAACGATTATATGAGGCGGAAAGATATCGACCAGCAGAAGGAAAAAATGCGGGAGCGCGGCGTTCCCGAGGAAACTATAAACAGAATTTTCGATGACGACAAGGACGAGGAGAATTACGAGGAAGGCTTTGAAGATCGCGACGAGCATTACTCCTATGTCGAGGATCGGAGATATAAAAAACAGGACTACGGCTTTTACGACAGCCACGTTCTTGAAGAGGTTCACACCTTTGCGGATTGGACGACCCATTTCCGCCCTCAGTGGCACAGAGGCGATGTCAAGCAAGAGGATTACTTAGGCGCGGAGCTGTTGAACCGAGATCTTCGCAACTTGGTCGAGCCTTACATTGAGCTTCTTGATACGCTTGTGTTTTTAGAGGAGACCTACGGCAGATTTCTCGACGAATATATTCACTCCAAGGGCAGGTATCTCATCGAGGACGAGATTGCCGTTCTCTATGAAAAATATATCTCGGAGCGTAGCGGCAGAAAGATCATCAAGCCCTCGGGCACGATGACACTTGAATGCAAGACCGTCAAGCTCGGCAACAAGTTGGTGTGGTGCGACGTCTATACCTTCGACAGCCTGTCAGCTTTCCTCTATTTTGATTTCTTCCGTGGACTTCGCCAAGGGTTTATCCCGAAGCGTTGTGAGCATTGCGGTAAGTTCTTCCTTTTGACCTCGGGCCGCTATTACGATTTCTGTGAGCGTGTTGTCAAGGGCACGAATGGCAAGACCTGCCGTGATATCGGCGCACACAAGAAGTATGAGGAGAAATGCAAGAGCGACCCCATATGGCTCGCATACAACCGCGCTTATAAAGCACACTACGCAAGGCTTCTCAAAAAGAAAATGACCAAATCAGAGTTCCTGACTTGGTCGATGTGGGCGGCTGATTACCGTGATGCATCTCTCGCCGGCAAGGTGCGTATTGAAGAGTATGAGAAGAAGATTAAGGAATAGCCGAAATAGAATTTTGTGATTTTTTGCTTGATTTTGGTTGGAATTTTGTGATTCCAATATTTTCAAAGCAAAATTTGTATAAAGCAGTTGACAATGTAGCATAATTATGATATAATAATACTACCAAGACAAGGAGGTTTTGATAATGACTAATGCTATTTCTATAAGGCCGTCAAAGGATATCCGTACAAATTACGCGCAAATTTCTACCCTGACAAGAAGCAATCCTGTTGCAATTACGGTTAACGGCAAAGAAGATACTGTTCTTCTCAGTCATGAGGATTTCCAAGATCAGCAAAATTATATCGCAGAGCTTGAAGCAAAGCTCGCAGTATATGCACACTTAGCGCAAGCAATGGATGATGTTAAGCTCGGCAGGGTTCAGGATGCTGACGAAGCATATGACGATATCATTGCGGAATTGGAGAACCTCGACTTATGAGTTTTAAGGTTATGTTCGCCGATACCGCAAAAGAGGATCTTCGCAACATCGCCACGTATATCGCCGAGCAATCCAAGGACAAAAAAATTGCAATCAACTTCGTTAACGAATTGAGAGAAAAAACAAAGATACTTCAGACATTCCCCGAGTGTGGCGCGATTCCCGATGATAGAATTATGAAAAACTCGGACTACCGTTTTTTAGTTCATAAGGAATATCTGATCTTTTATCACTATATTTCGAAAGATAACACATCTTATATTCTTTCAATTTTCAACGCGAAACGCGATTATTCCCGAGTCATGAGGAAGTTCATCAAAAAATAAAACTCTCTCATTTTTCAAAAAAGCACTTGACAAATGACCGCATCAGAGTTAAGATAAAAGTGTCGAAGCCCCTGACTTTTGTATAATTCATAGGAATTCAGTGCATAGTTTTGGTGCATAGTGGGTATCATTCTGCACCAAAGTACATTGAAGGGGTAACACGAAAATCGCCAAAAAGGCGTCAAAAAGCGTAAATACGGCACGATATCCCGAGATAAGGAACGATAACGGCTAAAATCCCTTGTGCAAAGCCCATTGGGGTGGTAGAGGCCGCAAGTTCAAGTCTTGTCACTCAGACCATATCGAGTGTTCATAACAGATTTCAGTTATGGACACTCGATATTTTTTATGTCTGCATTTATATTTCGTTATTTGGAGTAGCGTTTTGCTACTCTTTTTTCTTTTAGATCGCGTTTGGTAGGTATTCGATTGCCACGCCTTTACGGGAGTCGAGGATAAAGTGTGGGCGTTGAATGATGCCGGGGATGTCAAGCCTGCCGACAAAACGGTAGTGGATAATGACGCGCTGTGTTCTGTCCTTGCCCTTTCCTTCTACGGGAAAGACCTCGATCTTCTCAATAAACTCTCGCAGAAGTATAGGCGTTAAGGTCTGCATCTCCATAAAACTTACGGATGGCGCGGAGAAAGTTGCCAATCAACGTTATAGGGGTTTTGAGGAGCAGTATATATTCGAGTGGTCTTGGAACTTTCTGAAATAACGTTATGATCCTGCAATGTATTGATTTCTAAAGAAACAGATTTTATTTTGCTTTATTATGTTTGTGTCTAATAATGCTCTCATGAAAAACCTCTTTGATCTTCATTAGTATTTCTTCATCAGCCGGACAGAACTCATAGTTTGGAATTTCGCTCGTCGTTATCCATCGAATATCGTTGTGCTCAAGCTTCTGCGGTTCTCCCTCAGAAATGGTGGCGTTGAACAAAGTCAAATGCACCGTTAAGTCGGGATACTCGTGAATCACATCCATAAACACGTCACCGACAGAAAGAAAAACATTTAATTCTTCCTTGCACTCTCGAATGAGCGCCTGTTCTTTCGTTTCGCCTGATTCAACCTTGCCACCAACAAACTCCCATAGAAGACCTCGCGTCTTGTGCGCTGGACGTTGGCAAATCATGAATTTCTCGCCATCCCATATAAGAGCCGCCACTACTTCGGCTATCTTCATATTTCCTCAATCCCCAACCTCTTCAAGTATTCATATGTTCCGTTATAAAATTCAGGCAAACGAGTGCTGTCTTCCCAGAAGCCGCTAACGTTTTTATTTGCATTACCCTCAGGCACACAAATAACCATACCAGCTCTTGCTCGCGTAAGAAGCACACGATATGCATTCAGCATATATTTCATAAGCTCCTGCTTACTTTCGGTATTCCCTATTTGCTCAACCCACTTGGTCTGTCCATTAAAACGATAGAATCGCCATTTGCCGTCTTCATAACGCATATCAGCGTCCCAAAGCAGACAGGTATAGTCAAGCTCCAATCCTTGAACTTGAATTTCCGTAGCTGCATCTTCAAGATAATTTGACGATCTTACATCATCCTTATCCTCTAGGAACCAGTGAACCGCATTTTCATCGCCAGACGGCAATATATGTATGGCTAATGGCTTAAATCTAGCAGATTCTTTCGTCACCAAAACCCCGGTGCGCTCTGTTCCTCTGACTTTATTGTGAAGCCACTTTCTCGCCTTTGCCATATCTCGAGTTAAAACAATCGGGTACTTATCTTTGATTTCACTATACAGTGTCGATGCATTATCATCAAAAGACAAAAGCGAATGAATAAACGCCGAAAGTTTCTCTGCTCTGAACGAACGTAACGAAACACCCAAATGCAAGCTTTCGGCATAAGTTACATTGTGGTTATCTTTCAATAACTCATTAACTTTACCTTCGGCATACTCTGCATCTGTCAATTTTGGAGATATGTAAACGTTCCAATGTTGGAACTGTTCGTTTAAGGCCTTAATCCATTCGGATATTCCGGCTTCCCCGGTGTTAATCTCCTGACCACCACCGACAAGACAAACTATCGTTGCCCAGTCCTCGCGCTGATCAAGCGACCAAATCAAGAATGCCGCTTCTGATAGCGGAAAATTCGGAACCTTCAGCTTGTTACCATACGTTCCACCTCGCTTCAAATAGTCCGCAAGTCTTTTATGTGTCCAAGAACGCTGCGCTTCATCAAAAATCGCTACATGCTCAACCTCACCAAATCCAGCCTTTTCTAATTTTACAGCTTTTTCAGTATCGATTTCAAGAACACCATTTTCAACGGGGTTCTTGATTTTCGCCAGCATATTATCGCGATATCTGTGAATCATCTGAATTGATTTTGCGACTTCACGGCGGGAGTCAGTCATTTTCTTTTTCTCGCCATTCGCTCTACATTTACTGTAATTATCCTGCGCAAGTGCCTCAGTCAATACGGCAACAAGCGGTCCATTACCTGACAGATAAACAGCCCCTTCATCTTTAACCGGATCTTTATTTCCTTGATATGTTTGCTTAATTGCAACATCAAGACCGACAAGTGTTTTACCTGCTCCAGGAACGCCAGTTACAAAACAAATACTCTTTTTCTGGTTTTGCTTGCTATCTTTTATAACGTCTAAAATGTAAGAAATCGTTCTATCTGTAGAAACCTTCTCCGCTTCGTGACGAGTAATGTTTTCAACAGAGTGATTCTCATATAAGGTTTTTGCTGCCTCTATTATTGTCGGCGTCGGAGCGTATGGACTAATAATCCAATTGTCATCGACAGGTGTTTCGTTTGGGAACGCTTTCAACACCTCAGTAATCAAATTCGCAACACCTGACTTTCCAGACATCAACGGATTGACTACTCTGTCATCATATACAGACATTTTGATTTCGGTAGATGCGTTACGATAATTTGTTGCAATAAGAATCGGTACTATAAGATTATCTTGACTGAACTTGTGGAAGTTTTTCAAATCCAACGCATAGTCAAGAACCTGGTCGACATCTGCCTCTATTATTCTAGACTCACCAACCTTAAATTCAAGGCAGAAAACGATTCCCTCAAGAAGTAACACAACATCGATTCTCTTACCGAGACGAGGAATATCATATTCAAAAATAATTTTTCCGTCTTTGCCTGCAAATCTATACAGAATCTCTTTCATAATCGAGATTTCGGCTCTCCACGCCTCTCTTGTGGTTGTAAAAGCCTCCCCATGATATCTTTCACATAATGTACCAAATATTGAATTTTCGCTTGTGTTAATGAATTCTATAAAACTGCTATTATATAAACAACGGCTCATAAGAGAAACTCCTATTATTTATTATCAGGAACGATTTCCATGATTTCATCAACTGTACAATCAAGCGCCGTACATATTTTTACAAGCACATCACTTGAGACGGTTGCCCCGTCCTTCTTCATCTTCGCGAGCGTTGCAGGGCTGATTCCTGCCTTCGCAGCGAGCTCTTTGCTCTTCATTTCGCGGTCGATAAGTAGTTTGAAAAGTCTCTTATAGCTTGCAGCCATGTTCCACCTCATAAAAATAAGTATTTTTATACATTTATCATTGTATCACTTTTTCGACAAATTGCAAGCATTTTGAGATAATTTCTTCAACGAACGTTTAATTTTTTCAAAATCCAAAAATCTGAGTTTCATTGACTTAGGTTCAACAAGAGCATTTAAATATGGTCATACAGAAAAATCCTTTTTCTTTGTTTATTGCGACGCAAATTTTGAGGTGTTTAACACATGAAAGATAAGCAAAAGAGGCATCGCTTTAGGGTTGTACCCTAAAGGACAGTTTTGCAAGAATACGGTATATCTCGAAAGAGGTATGCCGTATTCTTGCTTTTTTAGTCCTTACGCGGATTTACGGATTTCTTCCATCATTTCGCGGAGTTCGTTCTCGTCGGGAATGTCGATCAGACCTGCCGCCGTAAAGTAAACGTCAAGCTTTACTCTCTTTCTTCCGTCAACCTTCTCGCTGTTGTGAACCTCAATTCGTCTTATG
>JAFULC010000008.1 GCA_017483305.1 Clostridia bacterium
AAAGAACAAAGCTGAGGTTGATAAATACGGTCGCGAGGCACATGAAAAAAATATCAGCGATGCAATTTCGCTGTTGAAGTAAAGACAAATTCTAAAGGGCTTGCCGCTTGTGTAGGCGGTAAGCCCTAATTTTGAATACAGCAAAGAAGATCGCATCAAAGGAACTTGGATTGTCAAAAAAGATCGTATTGTTATCACCGGTGTAGATACCACGGGACATTCCGGAAATACCAATTTGATCAAGATTGATGAGATATAATATTATTTACATCTAACAAGTTGCGTTTTAATAACTATTTTAATCGTTAAGCTCTCGTTTCGAAATGAAACGAGGGCTTTCTCAATCCTCTAATTGCATCGCTGTAGTCAAAGAAAAGCCAAATCAGTTGAAAAGTTCATAAAAATATTATATAATAAACTCATTGATAAATAAGAATTTGTAGGTGAATTATATGAGAACAAGAAAGGTTGTTGTATATCAATTATAATGATTTTTATTCTTCCAGCATCCGGAGTTGTAGAATAATACCGACATCACGGTTGCAATTATCCAGCCGATAGGCCACGCAAGCCAAATGCCCGTCGATGCAAACGGTATAGACAAAGCCTTGGCAAGAACCACGCGCAGAATAAGATCGGTAAAGGTTGCTATCATAAACTTCTTCATCATGCCCGCGCCGCGCAGAACTCCGTCCGATACAAGTTTAAGCGATACAACAAAGTAAAACGGAGAGAGGATACGCAGAAACGTGATTCCCGTTGATAGTGCCGCTTCGCTTGGTGTATCAAGAAAGGCATACACAAGATATTTGCCTGCGAACAGATACAGAAGTACCAGCGGAACACAAATGATCCATACCAGTTTTACACCTGCGCGGAAGCCCTCCTTTACGCGTTCCGGTTTCTCGGCTCCAAGGTTTTGGGCGGTGAAATTAGAGATGCCGTTTCCAAGCGTAGTCAGAGATGTAATCACAAGGTTATTCAGCTTTACCGAAGCCGCATATCCCGCCATTACGCCCGAACCAAAGCCGTTGATAATTCCTTGTATGATAATATTACCGACCGAAATAAAGCTTTGTTGCAGAATGCTCGGAACGGCGATGACCGATATGTCTTTCAGAAGTAACCAAGAAAATACGGGGATTTTTCCCTCAGTTTTTATCCCTGCAAAGCGTTTGAACACAAACATCACCGCAAGAATGCAACTGATTCCTTGACAGATAAATGTTGCCCACGCAACTCCCGCAACGCCCATATCAAAGGCGGTCACAAACAGAATATCCATAAAGATATTTGCCGTTGACGAACAAGCAAGGAATATAAAGGGAGTTCTTGAATCACCAAGTGCGGAGAAAATCCCCGTTGCTACGTTATAGAACAGAACAAATGGCAAGCCCCATATATAGATTTTAAGATAGAGCCACGAATCCGCAAATACATTTGCGGGCGTATGGATCAGATGCAAAAGAGGCTTACCAAGCAAAAGCCCTGCAATCATCAATACGGCACATAGGACGCTACTTGCAATCAAAGTTGTATATACTGCCGTCTTTAAGTCTTTGTACTGCTTTGCGCCAAATAATCTTGAAACAATGACCGAGCACCCGATGTTACAACCGAATCCAAAAGCTATGAATATCAGCGTAATCTCATAACTGTTGCCGACAGCGGCAAGTGCATCCTCTCCAACGAACTTTCCCGCAACGAAGCTATCCGCTATATTGTAAAGTTGTTGAAAGATAATGCTGCCAAACAAAGGTAAGCAAAATTTCCATAATACTATTGACGGTTTTCCAACCGTTAGATCCTTATTCATTTTCGCTCACCTCATTTTTCTCTCTGAATTGTGGAAATGAGAATATAGCCGCCGTGTATGACAGATATGCTCCTACCACATACAGAGCAAATGTCCACTCCACGGGAGTTATAACCGCCTTTCCGATTGCACCTAAAACAAAACCGACACCAAACGTAATGACGATGGCTCGGTCGAGCTTCAAATGTACCGATTTTTGCCTTGCAAATCTGACGATCATTACCGCCATCCCTACACAAAGACAACACAGCATAATAGCTTCAAACAAGTTTTCCATACAGTCCTCCTTAAAATTCACAAATTTGTTGCTTGACAAATCCTTTCTCAACAATTATAATACTGTTACGGATATATGTAAACTGTATATTTGAAATATCGCTTATATCAATTTGATATGGAGAAACAAGTATGAACATTAGCTATGACTATTATCGAATTTTTTACTATGTAGCAAAATACGGCAGCTTCACGCAAGCCGCCAATATGCTTCTGAATAACCAGCCAAACATAACCCGTGCTATGAAAGCCTTGGAATCGGAGCTTGGTTGCACGCTGTTTTTACGGACGAATAAAGGCGTAACCCTGACACCCGAAGGCGAAGCATTATATGCTCATATCTCTTTAGCTTTTGAGCATATACAGACAGGCGAAGAAGAAATATCCGCCAACAAGGGCTTGCAAAAAGGCATCGTATCCATAGGTGCAACAGAAATTTCGCTGAGGTGTTTTCTGTTACCGATATTGAACGACTATCGCAAGAAATATCCGGGCATACGTATCAAGATATCCAATTTGTCAACGCCGCAGGCATTATCAGCACTCAAAAACGGTCTTGTAGATTTCGCTGTCGTTACAACGCCTACGGAAAGAAACACCGAACTTCACGAGGTTAAGGTGAAAGACTTTCGGGAAGTTGCCATCTGCGGAGAGATCTTACAAAGTAAACTCGGCGGTATGACCTTCGCATTAAAGGATTTGATACAATATCCTATCGTATCTTTGGAAAAAGGTCGTTCTACCCACACCTTTTATACTGAGCTTTTTGCAAAGCGCGGCGTGAGTTTTTCACCCGATCTTGAGGCGGCAACGGCAGATCAGATCATACCTATTGTAAAACACAATCTCGGCATTGGATTTGTTCCAGAACAATTCTTGTATGACGAGCCGAACGGAATATATATGTTAAATCTCAAAGACCAAATTCCTACAAGGGAGATATGTGTGGTTACAAGAAAAGGACACTCTCCAAGTCTTGCGGCAAGAGAGCTTGGAAAGATGATGTTGGAAGAATAATTTATTAATAATACAGGATTTGCGGTACCTCAAAAATACATAGATGAATTAAAAGGGTTTGAAAGGTTTATTTTTGCGAAACTCTATGCGGGTGGATTCTCAAAAAAGCTGTATCGTTTGTATGAATATCAAAAGCAGTAATCGTCAAATTCCAATTTGTCGGGATGATTAAAAAAGCGAGAGCTGGCATAAATCGATCTGTCAGCCCTCAAAATTTGCGTCGCAGTAAGCAAAGAAAAGGGATTTTCAAAAGGATTGAGAAAAAGCAATGGAAAATCCAATAAAAAGCGAAAAAATAAGGCAAACATGTGGTCAAATTAAAATAGCAGATTTTGTGAAAACATATAGAAAAACAGCCGAAAACAAGTCAAAATGGCTTGTTTTCGGCTGTTTTTTGGTCGAAGTGACAGGACTCGAACCTGCGATCTCATCGTCCCGAACGATGCGCGATACCACCTTCGCTACACCTCGAAATGGTAAAAATATTAGATTTTTTTGTAAGTGGTCAAACATGTGGTCAGACCGAGGAATTGATGATTTTTCGACATTCGGGAGAGCCGAAAAAGTCAGTGTTTTCAAGGGCTTTCGGCTCTTCTCGAAAATTCTACGCCGAGAACGGTGATTGAGTCCCGAACGTAGCGCTCTACCAAACTGAGCCACACCTCGATTATTAAAATGATAACACACAGATCTGTCGTGTTTCAAACAAATGTTAGTATACCATAAACCAAGGATTTTGTCAAGCGGTTTGGCAAATTAAATTCCGCATTTTTTCAGAATTGGAAAAGTAATACCAATATATCGATCGCGCCAAAAACGGTTTTGCTGAACAAAAAGCGGAGGTCTCTCCCTCCGCTTTTTGCATTTGTCAGCTTATAAAGTCAATTATATCGTTTTTGACCGCCTCATAAGTGAAATCGTTGAGTATTTCGTGTCTGCCGCCTTTATAAAGTATACACTTGACGTTATGTCCTTGCTTTTTGAGTCTTGCCTCGACCTGAAGCACGCCCTTGCCGTAATTTCCGACGGGGTCATCCTCGCCTGCGACCAGAAGCACGGGGATATGGGGCAGCTTTTTAAACCAAGCGGCGCGGTTTGAATACTTCAACAGTCGCATCAGGTCTCCCATCGCGCTGACCGTGAATTTGAACGTGCAATACTCGTCGCCAATGTATTTATTACGAGTTTCGAGGTCGGTAGAAAGCCAGGATTTTGAATTCTCCTCGCTCTTGAATTTGGAGTTATAGCTACCGAAGGCGAGGTCGTCCACAAATTTGGAGATATGTCTCTCACCCTTGAAAAGCTTTATAAGAGCAATGACCGCAAGTCCTGCGCCTGCGGCGGGATTAGCTCCGCCCGTGCCCATAACTATGAGCTTATCGGGGCGGGCGTATTTCTCGGTTGAAAGGCGCACGATGAACGATCCCATGCTATGTCCCATAAGGTAATACGGCAGTTTTCTGCCGCCGTCAAACTCGGCTCTCACCGCATCCGAAAAGGTCTTTACGTCGCGGCAGAGCATATCCCATCCCTTTTTGGATGCGATAAATCCGAGCTCGCTTTTATCATTGACGGTTTTTCCGTGACCGAGGTTATCGTAGCCAAAGCAGATATATCCTGCCTCGGCAAGTGCGGTCATTATGCGGTCGTATCTGCCGATATGCTCGGTCATTCCGTGGACTATGTGAAAAAATCCGCGTCTCTCTCCCTCGGGCAGATATACAACGCCCACAAGAGTATGCTTTCCGTCACAGGACGGCGCGGTAAATTCCCTTTTAGTATAAGACATAATTTTGTCCTCGCTTTATCAATCTGTTATTCTTCCTCGGTGAATATTCTGCACGCTCTGACGGCTTTCCTCCAGCCTACGAGTGCTTTATTTCTGTCATCCGCACTCATTTCGGGCTTGAAGCGCTTGCTTTCTCCCACAAGTCGCTTGAGCTCGTCGCGGCTCTCGAAAAATCCGACCGCAAGGCCTGCAAGATAAGCCGCACCTGCTGCGGTTGCCTCGGCATTCGAGGCTCTGATGACCTCAATTGACGAAATATCGCTTTGCATCTGCATAAGCAGATCGTTAGCCGATGCGCCGCCGTCGACCTTCAGGCTCTTTACGCCCTCGCCGCCGATCGCAGTCATATCGGCGTTCATTGCCGAGATAACGTCCTCGGTCTGATATGCGATCGATTCAAGCGCCGCGCGGATAAGGTGATTTTTGCCCGTACCCGAGGTCAGACCGACAACTGTTCCTCTCGCATGCATATCCCAATGGGGTGCGCCGAGTCCTGCGAATGCGGGAACAACGTATACGCCGCCGCTGTTCTCAACGCTCCTTGCACAAGCCTCGCTTTCTGCGGAATTATCAATCAGCTTCATTTCATCACGAAGCCAGCGAACTACCGCTCCGCCCACGAAAACGCTTCCCTCAAGGGCGTATTCGATCGGTCTGCCCTGCTCTCCCGCGGCGATGGTTGTAAGAAGCCCCTGACGGCTCTCGACTGCCTGCTCTCCCGTATGAGTGAGCAAAAAGCATCCCGTTCCGTATGTATTTTTCGCCTCGCCCGTGCTATGACAGCACTGTCCGAAAAGCGCTGCCTGCTGATCTCCCGCGATACCCGAAATATAAAGCTTCGTGCCCATACACTCGAAGCAACCGTAGATCTCACTACTGCTTCTGATCTCGGGGAGGATGCTTCTCGGGATGCCGAGAATTTCAAGCATCTTTTCATCCCACTCGCCCGTGTGGATATTGCAAAGCATCGTTCTCGAGGCGTTTGTGCGGTCGGTAACGAAAACCTTGCCCTCGGTCAGCTTCCAGGTGAGCCACGTGTCGACCGTGCCGACGAGCAGCTCGCCCTTCTCGGCGCTTTCTCTTGCTCCGTCGACGTTATCAAGAATCCATTTGATCTTTGTTCCGCTGAAATAGGGATCTATGCGAAGTCCCGTGGTCTGCTTTACGTATTCGCCATAGCCCTTTTCCTCGAGCTCGCAGCAGATATCCGCAGTTCTTCTGCACTGCCAGACTATCGCACGGCAGATCGGCTTTCCTGTGTGCTTATTCCACGCCACGACGGTCTCTCTCTGATTGGTGATTCCGACTGCGGCGATCTCCTCGGGATCGACTCCGCTTTTAGCTATACACTCGGTCAGAGATGCATACTGATTGGCATATATCTCCATAGGCTCCTGCTCTACCCAACCCGCTCGGGAATAATACTGGGGAAACTCGTGCTGAGCCATCGAGATCACGTTTGCATTTTTATCAAAAAGTATTGCTCGCGCGCTGGTCGTACCCTCGTCGAGCGCCAAGATGTATTTTTTCATATTATTTCACCATTCCGTAGCCGCCTGCGTATTTGCTGACCTCACTTGCAACGACAAACACCTTATTGTCGCAGACCGCTCTTATCTCCTTGAGAACTTTAGGTGTTTCGCGTCTGGGCAGGACGATGAAGATCATATTCATTTTGTCCTTCGAGCCCTGACCGTCAAAAACGGTGAAGCCCATATTGTGCTCCTTGAGATATGCGGTGATCTTACCTGTGCTGTCGTCGTTCGCGATAAGCTGAAGGTTGGATGTGCCGAGCGCTATCTTGCTTTCAATGGTCGAGCCGAGGAATAGTCCCGTAGCGTAGCCGACACAGTAGAACAAAAGCAGAAGAATATTGTCACCTAGCGTTCCGATGATCGTGGAGATTACAAGTCCCCAGATTGTGCACTCGATAAAGCCAAGACCTGCCGCCTTGAGTCTCTGTCCCTTGACCATCATACAGGTTTTGAGGGATTGTATGGTTATTTCAACTATCTTTGCCGCGCATACGAGCAAACACACGAGTATGGGGCTTATTTCCTTTACTGCTGCTAAAAAATCAGACATTTTGGTTCTCCTTATTTTTATCGGTCATATTTCGATCCTTTATTTCATTTTAACATATTTTTTTCTGCATTTCAACAGAAAGATCATTTTTTAACAAAATTTCACAAGATTTTGATTTTTGCTCTTGCCCAATGCGACAAAATATGTTATAATTGACCCAAGGAAATAATCTTCGCAGGCTTTGTGCGGAGCGACCGATAAATATTCGACAGAGGTGCAGAAATGGCAAAATTGTATTTCAAGTACGGTGCTATGGGCTCGTCCAAGACCGCTAACGCGTTGATAACGCGCTTTAACTACGAGGAACGCGGAATGAAGGTATGGCTTATCAAGCCGTCGATCGACGTTCGCGACGGAGCAGACGTTATCCGCTCCCGAATCGGTCTTGAGCAGCAGGCGTATGCGGTAACTCCCGACATTGATCTTTTCGAGGAGTTCAAGGCGCATCGCGACTGTCACGTCATTATAGCGGACGAGTGCCAGTTCTTCACTGCGGCGCAGATCGACCAGCTCAGACGTATCGTTAACGAGCTTGATCTTCCGGTGCTCTGCTTTGGTCTG
The DNA here is from genome assembly GCA_017483305.1 of Clostridia bacterium. Classification (GTDB taxonomy): domain Bacteria; phylum Bacillota; class Clostridia; order Oscillospirales; family CAG-272; genus SVTX01. The sequence goes on from JAFULC010000008.1 coordinate 7,545, forward strand.
CGAACCGACTTTCTTACCCATCTTTTCGAGGGCAGCCGCAGACTTTTTGAGGTCGCTGATTCCGTAACCGAGATAAAGACGATCTGCACCTGCGGAAGAAAGGCTATCGTCAACGCGAGGATCGACGAAAGCGGTCGCGTTGTGACCGAGGGCGGTCAGATACTTCTCGGCGGAAACGACTCTTACGTGGCTATGTGTCATTCCTGCTGGATCGAGGCAATCAGAAGACAGAATACAGAGGGTGAGAAATGATGAACAATAAGATTATGATAATCGGCGTTGCCGGCGGCACGGGAAGCGGCAAGACCACTCTCGCCCGTCACATTGCCGACGAATTTGGGAACGAGGTTGCAATAATCGCTCACGACAGCTATTATCGTGCACAGAACGACAAGAGCTTTGAGGAGCGTTGCGTGCAGAATTACGATCACCCCGATGCTTTCGAGACCGAGCTTCTTTGCCAGCATCTCTCGAAGCTTTGCTCGGGCGAGGCGGTCGACGTGCCGATCTACGACTACTCGCAGCACAACCGCTCGGACAAAACCTGCCGTGTTCTTCCCCGTCAGGTCATCGTTCTTGAGGGTATTCTTCTCTTTTCGGACAAGCGTCTGAGAGATATGATGGATCTTAAGCTCTTTGTCGACACCGATGCCGACGAGCGTATTTTACGCCGAATCCTTCGCGATACCGAGGAGCGCGGCAGGTCTCTTCAGTCGGTTATAAATCAGTATCTTGCGACGGTCAAGCCTATGCACGATGCATTCGTCGAGCCCTACAAGCGTTATGCCGACATTATCGTACCCGGCGGAGGATCAAATCCCGCGGCGTTGGATATGATAATAACCCGTATCCGCAAGCAGCTTGGTAATTCTTAAGATGATAAATTAACTCAATGATTTCGTGCTTTTTTAATACAAAAATGCCGTATGAGCGCAGCTCGGTGAGAGCTATGCTTCATACGGCATTTTTCAGTTAAGCTTTTTCAGCTTTTCAAAGACTGCGAAGTCGGTCTTGTGCGCGGTGATCGGAGTGACCGAGATAAATCCGCTACAGACCGCGTTTATATCGCTATCGGGGTTTGCCTCGTCGCTTTTCACGGGCTCACCTACCTGGATATACATATCGCCGCCTCTGTGCTCAAAGGCATCGGAAAAATACATGCCTCCCTGATGGGTGACTCTGAACTCCTTGCCTCCAAGCGGAATGTTGACGTTATAAAGTCCGTTGAGATCATAAAGACGGTTGTCCGAGATATATTCCCAGACTGCATCCAAGCGCTCGACCGAATCGTCGAAGGTTTTTGGGTCTGTTGACAGTGCGAGACCGTTGATTCCGAGTCTTGCGCCCTCCAATATTGCGCCTACCGTGCCCGAATAGGCAATATCGTGTCCGACGTTGAAGCCGCGGTTGATTCCCGAGATGACGAGGTCATACTCCTTGCCGAGTCCGAGGACACCGAATCTCACGCAATCTGCAGGGGTGGAATCCATGGCATACGCCTCGATATCCCCGCCGATTAGCACCTTTTTGATCTCGACGGCGTCGTGTATCTCTATTCCCTGACTCTTGCCGCTCTGCTCTACCTTAGGAGCAACGGTGACTACCTCGCCGAGCTTTTGCGCCCATCTTACAAGTCGGGGCAACGCGGGAGAATTTATGCCGTCGTCGTTAACTATAAGAATTCTCATAACCAGCCCTCGTGTGTTTCCTTATATTCCTTGAGCGCTTTATCCGCCTCGGCAATAAGCGCCTTCATTTCCTTTTTGCTGTATACGGTTGCACCGCTTGCACAGGCGTGACCGCCTCCGTGATATCTCTGTGCGATCTCGTTTACGGTGACGAAGCGCGAGCGAAGTCTGACTCTTACCGTTTTGTCGCTACCCTCGATAAACGCGATCCAGATCAGGCTATCCTTTATCGAATCCATATAAGAAACGCAGGCGCTTGCCTCCTCGCTTGAAAGGGCAAACTTTTTTTGCATTCCCTTATCGACGTAGAGGTACGCCACGCCGTTTTCGGTGATCTTCATCTTTTTATAAACGTACGACTGGAACTTGAAGGTATTGAATCCCTTCATATACAAGCGAGCAAAGAGCACCTCTGTATCAACGCCGACGTCGAGAAGCATACCCGCAAGGCGCAGAGTGTCACCCGAGACCGAGCTGAAGCGGAAGCGACCCGAATCGGTCACCATTCCCGTGTAAATACAGGTTGCGGCGGTTACGTTTATCTTCCACTCGTCGCTAAAGCTGTGGTAAAGCTCGGCTATCATTTCACTTGCCGAGGAGCGATGCTCCTCTACCCATACGATGTCTCCGTAGGGCTCTACGTTGATATGGTGGTCTATCTTGACAAGCTTGGGGCAGAGCTTATACTTGGGGTTGGATATTCTGTCGCTTGTGCCCGTATCGATGACGATACCGAGCGCGTTTTTGTAGAACTCGTCGTCCGCTTCGCTATCCTCGCCGCCTAAAAAGCTTGTGTATTCGGCATAGTCGCAGTTGAGCAGACGGACGTCCTTTTCGGGATAGGTCAGTCGCAGTATCTCGCAAAGGCCCTTGGTCGAGCCCACCGCGTCGCCGTCAGGACGCTTATGGCGGAATATCGCTATATTTTTATACTCCTTGATAGCCTCAAGGATGCTTTTCATCTGTTCGGTTATCATTCCTTGCCCTCCGCGATCTTATTGAGGTCTTCAAGCAGCATCATCGCCTCTTCTCTGCTGTGGAGAGTTGCGCCGCTTGCCTTTTCGTGTCCGCCTCCGCCGTACTTTTTAGCGATGACGTTGATATTGTATCTGCTCGAGCGGATCTCGCAGAGCACTCCATCCTCAGTCTCCGTGAAGTTGACCCAGATATCAACGCCACGGATCTCCGACATTACGTTGACCATTCCGCGTGAGAGCGTGAAGGAGTCTGCACCGTAGCTCTTTGCCTCGTCGAGCGTGGTGTAAATATATGCGACGTTCTGTGCGGTAAACTGTATTCTCATTACGAACTGCGCTCTGAGGCGGATGAATGAGAAATCGTCGGCGTAGAGGTTACGGTATATATCAGCGGTGCTGAACTTACGCTCCATAAGGAAGGATGCCATTCTGAAGGTGTTTGCGCTTGTGGAATCGTAGCGGAAGCGACCCGAGTCGGTGATCATTCCCGTATAGAGCGACTTTGCCGCCAGAGGCGATACGGTCAGTCCGCACTCGACCGCAAAAGCGGTTACAAGTCCGCAGCAGCTCTCATACGAGGTGTCGGTCACCTCTACCTCGGCGATAGTCTCGCAGAAGATGTGGTGATCGATCCTGACAGTCTTGTCAGCCATAGTATAACGGTCGTCAGAAATAAGAGACTTAGCAGATGTATCAAGTATTATCGCAAGAGCGCCCTTATATTCGCCGTCATCTACGGAGTCCATTGCACTATCCTCCATAAAGCTATAGCGAGCGGTCATATCTCCTACGACAAGCACCTTTTTCTCAGGAAAGCTGTCGCGGAGGATATGCTTAAGTCCGATCTGGCTTCCAAGTGCGTCTCCATCGGGATTTTTATGTCTGTGAATGATTATCGTACCGTAATTTTTAATACATTCGAGCACCTGTTCAAACATTTGGGTTTTCTCCTTTATAATCGTCAAAATATCCTTTATATTCAACCTTCAAGTTGCTTTCGGGGAACAAAAATTCGTGAAGCGCGATAAAATAGTCGTCGGTCATGCTTGCGATATAGTCTACGACTATCTGATTGGGCTCGGTTGACTCGTAGGGCGTTTCTCTCTTATAATGCGCAGTGTTGATGTAGTCTATGTGGTGCGTGAAGATCGGCGAGCTCTTGTGCCCTGCCTTCAGGTCGTCGAGCAGCTGTCCGTATATCTCCGCCATCATCGGCTTTACCGTAGTGTTCAGACGGGCAAACGACACCGCGTTATTATATATCTTCTTGTAATTGTCGGTCTTAGATTTATTCAGCGCCTTGAAGTGCTTTTGGTCGAGCTTGATGTAGGGCTTGCCGTAGCTGTTCTCGATCACGTTGACTACGAGGTTATTGATTATCTCGGCGTTGATCGAGCCGATGTCCTCGTTGACGAACATGCTCTCCTCCGCCATTCTGGCGCGCATGGCATCCTGTCTGTCCTTACCCAAGTACGCAATGATGTCTGCAAGGCGTACCACGCTTCCCTCGAGGGTGGACGGCATAAGCTTTTGCGCGTAGTCTATATCAACGTAGCATCTTTCAATGATCTTATCGAACTCCTCAAAGCTATTCAATGGCACGGGGCGGTATTCCTCGCACTCTATCTCGCCGTTATGACTCGCGATGCCGTCGAGCGTCTGAAGGCTTATATTATACGGATATATCGCGTCAAGGACTCTTACAGAGTGGATATTGTGCATAAAATGGCGCGAGGTATGCGCGTAATAAAGCTCGTTGAGATACGCCTCGCCCGTATGCCCGAATGGCGCGTGACCCATATCGTGACCGAGCGCGATTGCCTCGATCAGATCGAGATTGAGATGCAGAGCCGAGCCGATCGTTCGGGATATTCTCGAGACAAGCTGGACGTGCAGGCTGCGCCTTGTGATATCGTCATTTTTCCAGAGCGAGAACACCTGCGTTTTGTCGGCATAGCGGTTATAAAACGGACAGTGCATGATCTTGTCGATATCGTGCACAAAGGTCGGACGCCAGACCGTCGCAACGTCCTTTTTGACGTTTTTACGTCTTATCACGTTCTCATCCTTGAATGCAACGGGTGGATATATTCCGCTTTTTCTTGCCATTTCTATCTGGGAGGATACCTCTTGCGATAAAACCTCAAATTTTGGCATTTATTTACTCCAATCGATTAAAATTCGCTTATGATAAAAACATACCGATTACTAAGTGATCGGCATTGCTTGACATTACCGTTTATTATACCATATTTTTCGCTATATTGCAAACGTTTTTGCAAAAATTTAAATTCTTTTAATATTCTCACAAAAAAGACGGAATGCCGAGCATTCCGTCTTTTTTTAACAACGTTTATCTCTGTACTCTTCCCGAGCCGTCGCCACCTGCGAGCTTTTCAACCTCGGAAACGCTCACGCGGTTGTAGTCGCCCTCGATAGAGTGCTTGAGTGCGGATGCCGCTACGGCAAATTCGATCGCCTCCTGGGTGCTCTTTCCGTTGAGGAGAGCGTAGATAAGTCCGCCACCGAAGGAGTCGCCGCCACCTACACGGTCAACGATATGGAGGTGGTAGCTCTTGGAGAAGCAATAGCTTTCGCCATCGTAGAGCATTCCTGCCCAGTCGTTATCGCTTGCGGAGATAGAGGAGCGGAGCGTGATAGCTACCTTTTCAAAGCCAAACTTGTCTGCAAGCTGCTTCGCAACCGACTTATATCCCTGATGATCGAGCTTTCCACCGTAAATATCGGTGTTCTCTGCCTCGATGCCGAACACGTCCTTTGCGTCCTCCTCGTTTGAGATACAAACGTCAACGTACTGGCAAAGGTCTGTCATAGCCTCTCTTGCCTCGGCTCTTGTCCAGAGCTTTCCGCGGTAGTTGAGGTCGCAGGAAATCTTTACACCTCTTGCCTTTGCCGCCTTACAAGCCTCGCGGCAGATCTCGACGAGATTTGCTCCGAGCGCGGGGGTGATTCCTGTGAAGTGGAACCAATCTGCACCCTCGAAGATGCTATCCCAATCGAAATCCGAGGGAGATGCCTCCTGAATTGCAGAGTGAGCTCTGTCGTAAATACAGACCGAGCCTCTCTGCGATGCTCCCTTTTCAAGAAAATATATGCCCACACGGTCGCCGCCGCGGACTACCTTGGAGGTATCTACGCCGAAATGACGGAGAGAGTCAACTGCCGCCTGACCGATAGCGTGCTTGGGAAGCTTGGTAACGTATACGCTGTCAAGCCCGTAATTTGCGAGAGAAACCGCTACGTTTGCCTCGCCACCGCCGAAGGTTGCCTGCATCTGATCGTTCTGGAAGAAACGGTAATATCCGTTGGGTGCCAGGCGAAGCATAAGCTCGCCGAAGGTCACTACTCTTTTAGTGCTCATTTTTCTGCCTCCATTTTTTCTAAAGATTCCTTGACAAAGAAGCTTCCGCCGATAGCGGCGATCTTGTCAAACGCGAGAAATTCGTCTATGTTGCTTCTGTCTACGCCGCCCGTGGGGATAAATTTGACCTGTGGGAACGGTGCCGAAAGCGCCTTGAGTGCCTTGAGTCCGCCGTACACGTTTGCGGGGAAGAATTTTACGGTGGTGATACCGAGGTCGAGCGCCGCCATAATTTCGGTGGGGGTTACGCAGCCGGGATAGTAAGGAATATTTCTTTCGTTACAGATCTTTGCGACTGCTACGGAAAGTCCAGGCGAGACGATGAAGGTCGCGCCTGCGGCGAGAGCCGCCTCGCACTGCTCGGCGTTGATGACCGTACCTGCACCGATGCTCATATCGGGATAGTTTTTGGACGCGTAAGCGATCGCCTCTGCCGCACAAGCGGTACGGAAGGTGATCTCTGCGCAGTTGATGCCATTGTTTTTGAGAGCGGTGAGGATCTTATCGGTCTCGCCAAGCTCCTTAATAACTACTACGGGAATAAATTTTTCCATCTTATTTCTCCTTATTTTACTCAATTATTATACGCCCGAATATGCGGCGAAGCCACAGTCTATGGGAAGAACCACGCCTGTGATCGCAGATGCGGAGCGATCGTCGCAAAGGAAGAGGGTCGCACCGAGAAGCTCGTCTGCATCAACGAATCTGTCCATAGGAGTTCCCTTCAGTATCTTTGCGCTTCTTGCGGTGGGTGTTCCGTCCTCATTGAACAGCAACGCTCTGTTTTGCGCGGAAACGAGGAATCCGGGAGCGATCGCGTTGCAGCGAATGCCCGTGCCTGCAAAGTGAGTCGCGAGCCACTGGGTAAAGTTCGAGATTCCTGCCTTTGCCGCTGAATATGCGGGGATCTTGGTAAGAGGTGTGTAAGCATTCATCGAGGAGATGTTGAGAATACATCCCGACTTCTTGGCGACGAGGTCCTTTGCGAATATCTGCGTGGGAATGAGCGTTCCTTGGAAGTTGAGCTTGAATACGAAGTCCACGCCCGACGAATCGAGATCGAAGAAGGATTTACCTCCCTCCTTTGCCTCGTGCTGATACTCGTTGTCGGTGGTTGCTCGGGGGTTGTTACCTCCTGCGCCGTTGACGAGGATGTCACACTCGCCAAGGTCCGCAAGAACCGCCTTGTGAACCGCTTCAAGAGCCTCTGCATCGAGCACGTTTGCCTTATACCCCTCGCAGATAAAGCCCTCTTC
>JAFULC010000057.1 GCA_017483305.1 Clostridia bacterium
GAACATTATTTGCGGTGGTAACGCAATCAATCCTCTCATCGGTAGTGCAGGCGTTTCTGCAGTACCTATGGCGGCTCGTGTATCCCAGAAGGTTGGTCAGGAATATGACCCCTCCAACTTCCTTCTTATGCACGCAATGGGTCCTAACGTAGCAGGTGTAATCGGTTCTGCAGTTGCAGCCGGTGTATTCCTCTCCTGGGCTTGGTAAGAATAACGAGAAAGGATAATTAAAATGGCTAAAGTTAAAATAACAGAAACCGTGCTGCGCGACTCTCATCAGTCTCTTTTCGCAACACGTATGACAACCGAAGAGATGCTTCCCATTGTTGAGGAGCTTGACAAGGTTGGATATCACTCCCTTGAAGCTTGGGGCGGCGCTACATTTGACTCCTGTCTCCGTTTTCTTAACGAAGATCCTTGGGAACGCCTCCGCAAGATCCGCGACAAGGCTAAGAACACTGACCTCCAGATGCTTTTCAGAGGCCAGAACATTCTCGGTTACAGACACTACTCCGACGATGTAGTTGAATACTTCGTTCAGAAGTCCATTGCTAACGGTATCAATATTCTCAGAATATTCGATGCTCTCAACGATGCTCGTAACCTTGAAACTGCTATAAAGGCTACGATCAAAGAAGGTGGACACGTTCAGGCTGCTATCTGCTACACAACAAGCCCCTACCACACAAATGAAGCTTTTGCTGAATATGCAAAGCGTCTCGAGGATATGGGTGCGCACTCCATCTGCATCAAGGATATGGCAGGTCTTCTTAAGCCCTACGATGCATACGATCTCGTAAAGATCCTTAAGGAAACTGTTAAGGTTCCGATCCAGCTTCACACACACTACACCTCCGGTCTTGCTTCTATGACAATACTCAAGGCAGTTGAAGCAGGTGTTGATATTGTAGACACAGCAATCTCTCCCCTTGCTCTTGGTACGTCTCAGCCCCCCACATAGCCTATCGTTGCTACTCTTGAGGGTACAGGTTATGACACAGGAATCGACCTCAAGCAGCTTGATAAGATCTGCAAGTACTTCACTCCTATCCGTGAAAAGTATCTTACAAACGGCGTTCTTGACCCCAAGGTTCTTAAGGTTGACGTTAATGCTCTTCTCTATCAGGTTCCCGGCGGTATGCTTTCCAACCTTGTTTCTCAGCTGAAGCAGGCAGGTCAGTCCGACAAGCTTGATGAAGTTCTTGCTGAAGTTCCGAGAGTCCGTGAGGATGCAGGTTATCCTCCGCTTGTAACTCCCTCATCCCAGATCGTTGGTACACAGGCTGTACTTAACGTTATCGGCGGCGAGAGATACAAGATGGTTTCCAAGGAGTTCAAGGGCGTTGTACGCGGCGAATACGGTAGCTGTCCCGCTCCCATTTCCGATGAATTTAGAAAGAAGATCATCGGTGATGAAGAGCCTATCACTTGCCGTCCCGCAGATAAGCTTGCTCCTGAGCTTGATTCTCTCCGCGAAAAGTGTGCTCAGTATATCGAGCAGGACGAGGACGTTCTCTCCTACGCTCTCTTCGAGCAGGTGGCGCTCAAGTTCTTCGAGTACAGAAAGAACCGGAAGTACGGTATTGATGCGAACTCCGATGCAGCAAGCGGCGTGCACACCGTTTAATATCGCGAAAAAAAGAGGCGAGATTCTCGCCTCTTTTTTTACATAATTGGAGAATATCATCAATATTTGTGCACTTTTATTATCGTCAATTTTATCAACTTTGTTTGTTATGCCTTTATACATACCCAAAAATAATAACAAATTGTAAATTGTGCAAAATAAAATGTCATTTTTTACAAAATAGCAGTTGACAAATTGGTTATATTGTTGTATAATTGGATATGGTCGCGCAAAAATGTATTTGTTTGTGGGCGCTGTGTGGCGCCGTATTTGTGCAAAAGACATAAAACCTTTGCTCGATTTGTCAAATTTAGAGTTGGAGTTCGGTATGCCAAGATTTTTCGTTCGAAAGGAACAAATAGAAAACGGCTTCGTTACGATACTTGGCGACGATGCCCATCACATCTCGCGCTCGCTTCGTATGGCGGCAGGCGAGCATATCACGGTATGCGATATGCAAAAGGTCGAATACGAGTGCACGCTTGAGCAGTTTTTGCCCGATCGAGTGTTGGCAAGAGTCGATAGCGAGAGGAAAAGCGACACCGAGCCTCCGTTTACGGCGTGCTTGTATCAGGCGCTCCCAAAGGGCGACAAGCTCGATAGCGTGATACAGAAATCGGTCGAATGCGGCGTTTTTTCGATCACGACCTTCAATAGCGAGCGTTGCATCGCAAAGGAGAAGGGCGACGAGGAAAATAAGCTCCGCAGACGTAATCAGATCTCTCTCGAGGCGGCAAAGCAGTCTGGCAGAGGGGTGATCCCCGAGGTAAATGCCACGGTAAGCTTTGCGGAGATGCTCACGCGAGCATCAGAGGCAGATATAAAGCTCTTTTGCTACGAGGGCGACGGCACAGAGTCGCTGAAAACCGTTTTGGCAAGAGAAAAAGCAAGATTTTTAGCGGAGAAGGGAGCCAATGACGGCAGCCTTCCCAAAATATCCGTCGTTATCGGCAGTGAGGGCGGATTTTCGCTCCGCGAGGTCGAAAAAGCGAAGGAGGCGGGACTGATCCCCGTTGGACTCGGCAAGAGGATTCTTCGTACCGAAACAGCGTCGGGCTTCGTGCTCGGATGCCTGTGCTATGAGCTTGAATTATAATTTTATTTATCATAAACGACTAAAAAAAGCGTACAATAAGTTATAAGGAATTTAAAAGACACAAAGGGGTTTAAAAATGGCAAACAGATTGTTCCAAAACGTAATTCATCAGATGAGATCTGCGGTAGATCGCGTAATCGGCGTTATCGATGAAAACGGAGTAGTTA
>JAFULC010000058.1 GCA_017483305.1 Clostridia bacterium
ATAGATATGCCCGTTAACTGGTGTGAGGAGCTTGGAACCGTACTTTCCAATGACGAGGTCATCGACGGAAAATCCGAGAGAGGCGGCTTCCCGGTAGTCAGAAAGAACATGAAGCAGTGGGTAATCAACCAGCCTGCTTTTGCGGAGGAGCTTTTGGAGGGCTTGGAGGAGATCGATTGGCCCGAGTCCACAAAGTTTATGCAGAAGAACTGGATAGGCAAGTCGACGGGTGTTGAGGTCAAGTTCAACATTGTCGGCGGCGGTGAATTTTCTATATTTACTACCTGTATCGAGACCATTTACGGTATCACGTTTATGGTCCTTGCGCCTGACGGTGAGATCGTAAAGCAGCTTATGCCGAGAATCGAGAACAAGGATGAGGTTCAGGCGTATATCAACGAGACGCTCAAGAAGAACGATATGGACAGAACCGAGCTCAACAAGACCAAGTCCGGCTGTGAGCTTAAGGGTGTGACCTGTATCAACCCAGTAAACGGCAAGGAAGTCAGAATGTTTATCGGTGATTTCGTGCTTGCAAGCTACGGCACGGGCGCGGTCATGGCGGTGCCTTCTCACGACCAGAGAGACTTTGAGTACGCTATCGCGCACAATATCGATATGATCCAGGTAATCGACGGCGACGAAAAGCTCGGTCACGTTGACGTAAGCGAGAAGGCGTTTGAAAAGCAGGATTATCTCGGCAAGGGCTACAGACTCGTTAATTCCGAGGAGTTTACCGGTCTTACCGTTGAGGAGGCAAAGGAAGCGATCACCTCGAAGCTTGAGGGGCTTGGAGTTGCCAAGAGAACCGTCAACTATCACTTCAGAGAGTGGATATTTGCAAGACAGCGCTACTGGGGCGAGCCCGTTCCCGTGGTTCACGGTGAGGACGGAGAGATCCACGTGCTTGGTGACGACGAGCTGCCCTTGATCCTTCCCGAGCTTGAAAATTACAAGGGAGTTAACGGCAAGGCGCCTCTTGAAAATGCGACCGAGTGGAAGCAGTACGACAAAAACGGAGTCAAGGGTATCCGCGAGACCTCTACGATGCCCGGCTCGGCAGGCTCGAGCTGGTACTTCCTGCGTTATATCGATCCCCACAACAACGACGAGTTTGCAAATCAGGAGCTGCTCAAGCACTGGATGCCCGTTGACCTTTATATCGGCGGTCCCGAGCATGCGGTCGGTCACCTTATGTACTCGAGAATCTGGAACAGATATCTTTACAACAAGGGTCTTGCGCCCACCAAGGAGCCCTTCCAGAAGCTCGTTCACCAGGGAATGATCCTCGGTGCTAACGGCATCAAGATGGGTAAGCGTTTCCCCGAGTTTGTCGTCAATCCCAGCGACGTAGTTCGTGAATACGGTGCGGATACTCTCCGTCTTTACGAGATGTTTATGGGTCCGCTTGAGGTCTCGAAGCCTTGGAGTGATGCGGGAGTTGAGGGCGCGAAGCGCTTCCTCAATCGCGTTTGGGCGTTCTTCACCGAGCCCGAAAACGTGGTCGATGGCGATGTTCCCGCGCTTGAAAAGATCTATCACAAGAGCGTAAAGAAGATAACCGACGATTTCGAGAAGCTCGCGTTCAATACCGCGATCTCGCAGATGATGATATTCGTTAACGCGGTATATAAGGAGGGTAAGTGCCCCAAGGCTTACGCCGAGGGACTTATCAAGATGCTTTCCTGCATCTGTCCTCATATCTGCGAGGAGATCTGGTCGATCCTCGGTCACACCGACACCATCGCTTACGAGAGCTGGCCTACCTACGACGAGGCAAAGACCGCCGATGATACCGTTGAGGTCATCGTTCAGGTGAACGGAAAGCTCAAGGGCAAGATCTTGGTTCCCGTTGATACGGACAAGGACGAGGCGCTTGCGCTCGCAAAGGCTGACGAAAAGGTCGCTTATGCGCTCGAGGGCAAGACCGTGGTCAAGGAGATCGTTATTCCCAACAAGATAATCAATATCGTTGTAAAATAAGGAGCAATAGCTATGAAGATCACTTTTCTCGGAGATTCGATTCGCTTTGGGGCGGGTGAGCAGATAGCGGGCTACGGAAGGAGAGCTGCCGAGCTGCTCGGTCCCGATTTTGAGGTCTTTCAGCCCGAGGACAACTGCCGTTTCGCTAAATACACGCTCCGCATGCTGTTCGACTACGCAAGTGTTATTCGCGAGAGCCGCATCGTTCATTTTAATTGCGGTCATTGGGACCTCTGCGATCTGTTCGGTGACGGAACGTTTTCGACTGAGGAGGAGTACGTTGATAATCTCGTTCGCATCGCGAGAATTTTAAAATCCTTTTGCGACGTTGTGATCTTTGCGACGACCACCCCCGTGCTCGACGCCAATCCTCATAACAAAAACAGTACAATCAACCGTTTCAACGAGATCGCCGTCGAGGCGCTGAAGAAGGAGGGAGTTATTATCAACGATCTTCACGCTCTGCTTGCCGACGATAAGGAAAAGTACATCCTCGCGTCCGATAACATACATCTGACGAGCGAGGGAGTGGAGGCCTGCGCCCGTGCGGTCGCAAATATCGTCGCTGCCGAGGCTAAAAAGCTCGGCTGAGGGAATTTTTATCAAAAAAATCGAAAAAATTTGCTCAATCAATATTGACAAACAGGAAAATATGGTGTATAATAGTCAGGTATCTGTGAGAAAAATTGCTCACTGAACCTGTTTAAAAGCGAGGGGAGGGAAAATAGATGGCAGAAATCAAAGTAAAGGACGGCGAGTCTCTTGACAGCGCGCTCCGTCGTTTTAAGCGTCAGTGTGCTCGTTCGGGAATCCTTACCGAGCTTCGTAAGAGAGAGCACTACGAGAAGCCCAGCGTAAAGCGTAAGAAGAAGTCTGAGGCTGCACGCAAGAGAAAGTATAAATAATCTTTATGCTTAATAAAAGCAGGCGGTGGGGGCTTTCCGTGTCGCCTGCTTTTGATTATTTTATAATTACAAGGAGTATAGTTATGGATTTTCTTAAGAAATTCTGGCCTATGTCTTTTAAGAAGAACGACAGTGTAAGTAATCTTGTTATCGGCGTAATCATTTACGTTGTAGTTGCAATTATTGCAGGCTTGGTTATCGGTCTTGCAGGTCTGCTTACGGGTTGGATTCCCGTTGCAGGTCCTATCCTCGGCATCCTTCTCAGTGTTATCGGCACTCTGCTTGAGGTTTACACCGTTGCAGGTATCGTATTCAAGTTCCTTGCTTATTTCAACGTTCTGAAGGACTGATTACATAACAAAAGAGCTTGTGCTGAAGGCACAAGCTCTTTTGTTTTTTATTCCTGAGGTTGTTTTTTTGCGAAAAGATTGACGATGCTTGAGTTGACGATAAAGGCACACGCCTTTTTGTCCGAATGCTTTTCAAACGCGCCGTAAATAAGCTTCGCAAGGAAATATGCGATAGTTCCCGCGATCGCGCCGATGATGATGCCGCCAAGGATATCGGAGGGGTAGTGTACCATAAGGTAATTACGGCTTGCGCCCATCAGAAGAACATAGAGCGCGCCGACAGGGAAGAGCCACTTGTGCTTTTTGCCGAGTGTGAGGCAAAGTGCGGTCATACCCGTCATTGCGGCGGTGGTGTGTCCCGAGGGGAAGGAATATTCGCTTTGTACGCGAGCTCCGACATAGCTCCACCATTCTATGAAGTCGTTGACGTAGGGGCGGGGACGCGCGACGAGATTTTTGATCGCTACGTTGGTGAATAAAGCTCCGACACCGACTGCAAGTAAAACAGCGATGCCTGCTTTTCTCGTTTTCTTGAAAAGTAAAAGGATAGCGGCGAGCACGAAGCATGCCAGCGCCCCATCGCCGATAACGTCAAAAAATATCGATATAGGCGAGAGGATGGGATCTGCTAAGGTAGCGAGATGATGATAAAAGCCAAGGATGGCGCGGTCAAATTCGGCAAAGGTTGAATTCAGCCACTGCGCAGCTGGTGTCATATACTTGTTCTCCTTATCGTTTATTGAATAACAGAGTAATTATACCATGAAAGTGGGAATGTGTCAATAATCTTTGTCCGAATTTGTCGTCATTTATTTTGTGATTTTTCAAAAAAGGTATTGACAAAACAAAAGTTTGTGGTATAATAGATTGGTAAGCCAATTTAAACGGATGACTTGCGCGGGCAGCTTGCCCGTTTGAATACTTTGGAGAAGTACTCAAGAGGCCGAAGAGGCGCCCCTGCTAAGGGTGTAGGTCGGATTTAACCGGCGCGAGAGTTCAAATCTCTCCTTCTCCGCCAAATAAGAACCATAATTTTGATACAATGTATCGAGTTATGGTTCTTGTTTTTTTATCATAAGAGAGCAAAAGAGGTGCATCCGCTGCACCCCTTTTTTGCTTATTCAATGTCGAGGCTCATAACCTCTATAGCAATCCTCGCTCCG
>JAFULC010000059.1 GCA_017483305.1 Clostridia bacterium
ACCTTGCGGTGCACCATTAGATCTGAATGGTTTTTTGTTTTTTATTGCACCTTCAGGGACGTCGCTCCCGAGGCTGTTTGCTACGCCGAGGCTACGCAAACCTGTCGCTGACGCGACCCGGGTTCTGAGTCTTACGTAAATCGCAAGCGATTTACTTTATGAGTTTGCTTTGCAAACTCACCTTGCGGTGCACCATTAGATCTGAATGGTTTTTTGTTTTTTATTGCACCTTCAGGGAACTCACCCGGGAAGGTTTGCAGAGCAAACCTCGGGTTCCGAGTCTTACGTTCGCGCCTGCGGCGGCTCACTGACCGAGTTTGCAAGCAAACTCGCCTGAAGGTATCAAAGATCCGAATGATTTTTTATTTGTTTTGGAGGTATATCTATGCTATTTACCGACTACAATGATTTTTTTGAAAAGGCATCCCGTTTGGAGCGCACATCGCGTGATGAGGAGCTTACTTTGGCGCGTTTGATGATAGAAGGTGACAGAGAAGCAAGGCAAAAATTGATAAACTCATATATTCCTGTCGTTGCCGCGTTTGTTCGCCGCGTTTCAAAGGAAATGTGCAGTCTCGAGATGATATATCGGTGTATTACCGCGCTCGAGCGCGAAGTTGACACGTTTGATTTTCTCCAGACCGGAGAGAGCTTCACACATCGTCTGAATATCGTACTGCGCCGGGAGCTGACAAAATTTATAGCGGATAAGTGATCGGTTGTGCTGTGGAATAAAAATAAAATTAGCCACAAACATTTGCGAGATCTTTTTGAAAGACGACGGCATTATTCTTGGCAAGAATCTTTCGGAACAAACAACATCCCGACGGGCACCCGTCGGGATTCTTTTGTCGGAAAAAATGGATCGGCAGCTTGATTTTAATGCCAAAACGCTTGACACAAGGCGAAAAAGAATGTATAATTATTATATATTGCTTAAAATACGCAAAATCAAGACCGCGGAGTGCGGATACGAAAGGCGATGAATTTTTATGAAGAACAAAAAGATAGGAACGAAGTGCGTGCAGGGCGGTTACAGACCCGGAAACGGCGAGCCCAGACAGATCCCGATAGTACAGAGCACCACATTTAAATACAGCACGGGCGAGGCGATGGGCAAGCTTTTCGACCTCGAGGCAAGCGGTTACTTTTATTCCCGTTTGCAGAACCCGACCTGCGACACGGTCGCGGCGAAGATCTGCGAGATGGAGGGGGGAAGTGCGGCTATGCTGACCTCGTCGGGAATGGCTGCCAATTTCCTTGCGACCTTCAATATCTGCTCATGCGGCGACCATATCGTTTCGAGCGCGTCTATCTACGGTGGCACTTACAATCTTTTTGCCGTTACATTCAAGCGAATGGGAATTGACGTGACATTTATCGCACCCGATTGCTCCGACGAGGAGTTTGAGGCGGCGTTCAGACCCGAGACCAAGCTCGTTTTTGGCGAGACCGTTGCAAATCCCGCGCTGAACGTGCTTGATATAGAAAGATTTGCGAAGATGGCGCACGCTCACAGTGTTCCGCTTATTATCGACAATACCTTCCCGACACCCGTAAACTGCCGTCCGTTTGAGTGGGGAGCCGACATTGTGACTCACTCCACGACAAAGTATATGGACGGTCACGGAAGCGCGGTCGGTGGCGCGATCATTGACAGCGGCAGATTTGATTGGCTTGCTCACGCCGATAAATACCCCGGACTCTGCACGCCCGACGAAAGCTATCACGGAATTACCTACGCTGAAAAGTTCGGTCTCGGCGGCGCATATATTACCAAGGCGACCGCGCAGCTTATGCGCGACCTCGGCGTTACCCCCGCGCCTATGAGCTCGTATATTCTTAATCTTGGACTTGAGAGCCTGCACGTCCGTATGAAGCGCCACTGTGAAAACGGTCTTGCGGTTGCGAAATATCTTGAGGCAAACGACAGGATCGCGTGGGTGAACTATCCCGATCTCGAATCGAGCAAGGACTATGCGCTTGCAAAAAAATATATGCCTGACGGCACTTGCGGAGTCGTAAGCTTTGGTGTTAAGGGTGGTCGCGAGGCTGCCGCAAGGTTTATGAACGCGCTTGAGCTTATCGCTATCGAGACTCACGTTGCCGACGCGCGATCCTGCTGTCTCCATCCCGCTACTACCACTCACCGTCAGCTTTCCGACGCAGATCTCATCGCTTCGGGCGTTGCTCCCGACCTCGTAAGACTCTCTTGCGGTCTTGAGGATGCGGAGGATCTGATCGCTGATATTCAGCAGGCTTTGGATAAGATTTGATGGGGGAATGATATAGAGGAAGTTAGCGAGTGCGAGGATGCCTCCGGCTGCAAGCTTTCTTGAAAGAAAGCTTGGCAAAGAACTTCCCACAATAGTTTGGGTGCTTTTAGAGTGTCGTAGGATTTTTCGCTCCTGCGGAGCTAAAAAAATCCCTCACTGACCTTTTTTGTATTGCAAGGATTTAGAACCCAGCCGATATAAAACAACTTATTTCAAAGTTTATTTAAGTTAAAGTTAGATGATGTGTCTTGGGTTCAATACGGCAGGGCGTATTTTATCTCAGTAGGCTGATTTTTCGGCTCGCCGCAAAATTAGAGTTTTCAGCTTGCTGAAAACAAACACCCTTGTTAGAACCCAAAATATCGAAAGTTTTTGAGGGTTTTAGGGAACTTTTTCCCAAAAAGGTCCCTAAGAACTCGTTATATCTACTAACTTTCCAAAAACCAATCAGGAGAATGAAATGCCAATAAAAATACCGAACGATCTGCCTGCTGTACAGACGCTTGCAGACGAGAACATATTTGCGATGACGGAAACTCGTGCGATCACGCAGGACATAAGACCTCTGAAGATATTATTGCTCAATCTTATGCCGAAGAAGATCGAAACCGAGACACAGATATCACGAATTTTAGGAAACACACCGCTTCAGATCGAGCTGACCCTGATACGCACGCAGTCGCATCAGTCGACGAACACGGCGCAAGAGCATCTGCTTGCCTTTTACAAGACCTTTCCCGAGGTCAAGGACGAGAAATACGACGGAATGATCATCACGGGCGCGCCCGTTGAGATGATGGAATTCGAGGAGGTCGACTACTGGGCAGAGCTTTGTGAGATCATGGAATGGAGCAAGACTCACGTGCATAGTACGATGCACATCTGCTGGGGCGCTCAGGCGGGCTTGTACTATCATTACGGAATAGGGAAGCACGTGCTTGACGAAAAGCTTTTCGGTGTGTTTGCACACCGAGCCGACCACAAAAAGTCGATGCTTTTGCGCGGATTTGACGACGAATTTTTCGTTCCTCATTCGCGACACACGGCTGTGAACAGGGAAGACATAGAGGCGATCGATTGTCTTAGAATTCTTGCGTCGAGCGACGAGGCGGGAGTTCACATCGTTTCGAAGATAGGCGGACGTCAGTTCTTCGTAATGGGTCACTCGGAGTACGATCCCCTGACGCTTGATGCGGAGTATAAGAGAGACCTTGCGGCAGGCTTGCCGATCAAGCCCCCGGTGAACTATTACAGAGATAACGATCCCGATAACGATCCTATCGTTCGTTGGAGATCACACGGAAGCCTTTTGTTTATAAATTGGCTCAATTATTTCGTATATCAGTCGACTCCTTATGACCTGAAAACTCTTTGATGAAAAAAGCGGGATTTTCCCGCTTTTTTTTGCCGTTTTTTTACGACTTTATCGGGCAAAAATCAGTAATAACGAAACGAAAAAAATAGGGTCTTGTGAATGTTTGGCACAAATGCTTTTTTGCCCTCGAAAACAATTGACAATTTTGATAAAAATGGTTTTTAGTCCGTTGGAAATATTGTGCAAACTGTGAAAAAACACGAATTTGACAAAAAAATATCAAATTAATATTGACTTATTGACACATAATATGATATAATGTATAGGAATGAGTGTGTGTCGAAGTAGGCAACCTTAAAAATCAGGAAAAACCGTTTTGGTTTGAGCCTTTTTTAAGGAAGGGCAGCTTGACATAGCTCAAAAAAAATACAAAAAAAGAGGGAAATGACATGAAAAGAATTTTCGCTATGTTACTCTGCCTTTGCATGGTAGTTGCAATCGTTGCTTGCGACACTCCTGCAAAAGAAGCTGACTACAAGCTCGGTATGGGCGTTGTAGTAAGCATGGATAGCTCCAAGACCGGACTTGCTCAGGTCGACGCTACCGTTGCTACCGTTGTAACCGATGCTGACGGTAAGATCGTTGCTTGCCGCATCGACGTTGCACAGAACAAGATGACCGTTACCGACGGTGCAGTTGATACCGCTGCTACCTTCAAGACCAAGATGGAGCTTGGAGACGAGTACGGTATGGCTCCCGTTAAGATCGATAACGACGGAAACGGCGTTACCAAGGAGTGGTACGAGCAGGCTAAGGCTTTCGAGTCCTACGTTGTAGGCAAGACCGTTGCTGAGGTTGAGGCTATCAAGACCCAGGAAGCTAACGGCCACCAGATCGCTGTTGACCAGGCTCTTCTCGACGCCGGCTGCTCCATGCAGATCACTGACTTCATCGCTGCAGTCGTTAAGGCTTGCAAGGATGAGCAGGGTGTAAGCTTCAAGACCGCTTCCGAGTTCACTCTCGGCGTAGCTGCAAACACCACCGCTGAGGAGTCCACCGCTGCTACCGCAGAGGTAAACGGCACTGTAAAGATGTACACCGACTTCGCTGCAACCGTTGTTGTTGACGGCAAGATCGTTGCTGCTCTTAACGACGCTATCCAGCCCGACATCACTGTAAACGCTGCAGGCGAGATCGTTGAGAAGGCTTACAAGGCAACCAAGAGAGAGCTTAAGGGCGAGTACGGTATGGCTCCTGTTAAGATCGATAACGACGGTAACGGCGTTACCAAGGAGTGGTTCGAGCAGTCCGCTGAATTCTCCAAGTTCGTAGTTGGTAAGACCGCTGCTGAGGTTGCTGCACTTGAGACCAAGGAAGCAGGCGGCCACCAGATCGCTGTTGACCAGGCTCTTCTTGATGCAGGATGCTCTATCCAGATCACCGCTATCAAGGCAGTAGTTGCAAAGGCTGTTAACAACGCTAGATAATTAAATAATTCAGGAGATAGGAATTTTGAAGCTTATCAAAACCCTACTCTGTCTATTCATGGTTTTGGGGCTGCTCGTCGTTATGACGGGCTGCCCTGAAACTGCGAATAAGGCAGAACCGAAGGGAATGGTTTATTTCACCTTCTTTGACACGGTTTCCTATATTTACAGCTACAAAGTGGAAACGAACGAGCAATTCGGGAAGAATTGCGAGGGCGTTTCAGAGATACTTGAAGAATACCATCGCCTTTTTGATATTTATCACGAGTACAGCGGCGTGGTCAACCTGTGTACGCTCAATAAGAACGCGGGCGGGGAGGCAATGGTCGTTGACGAAAAGCTCATCGACTTCTTGCTCTATGCCGAGGAGTTGTATACGCTCACGGGCGGCGAGATGAATATAATGATGGGTGCCGTGTTGCGTCCCTGGCACGATTGCAGGGAAGCGGCGAGCACTAATTCGGCGAATGCGTCTATTCCCGAACAAGAGGTGCTTGACGAGGCGGCAAGGCACGTTGATTTTTCTCTGCTTGAGATAGACGAACAGAATTTGACGGTCAGAATAACCGATCCCGAGGCATCGATCGACGTCGGCGCGCTCGGTAAGGGATACGCCACCGAAAAGGCGGCGCAGTATCTCACAGAGAACGGTGTGAGCAGCTACGTGCTCAACATCGGCGGAAATATCCGCATAATCGGTCAAAAACCCGACGGCTCGGGCTGGTTGACCGGAATTAAGGACCCCTTTGATCCCGAATCCTACGCTAAGCGCATCACGATCTCTGACGTGTCCTGCGTGACCTCGGGCATTTACGAGCGATATTTCGTCGTTGACGGGTCTCGCTATCACCACGTTATTGACAAGGACACTCTGATGCCGTCCGAGCATTTTGCTTCGGTCACGGTCATCACATCCAACAGCGGACTTGCCGACGCGCTCTCCACGGCTCTGTTCTGTATGAGCTATGAAGACGGTCTTGCGCTCGTTCAGTCGATCGGAGGAGTTGAGGTGTTCTGGGTAGCCAACGACGGCACCCAATATATGACCGAGGGCTTTGCAGCTCTGGTCGGCGAATAATTTTGCCGCACGCGCGGCTATTGAATTTGAAAGCAATTTGTTTGAATATTCATATTTAAAACAATTAATCTAAATAAAAAACACGGAAAAGGAGAAATTATTTTGGGAAGAAATATTTCATCTTTGCACGTGCCCCACAATAAGCATACTGCGGCTTGTGTTCCCGTGCGTATCGAAACGCCGAAGGAAGTTATACTGCCGATGAATATGCATTCGGGTCACGATGCCGAACCCATCGTAAAGGTTGGCGATCACGTTCGTGTCGGCCAGCTCATCGCAAGGGAAGAGGGTAGATTCTCTTCTCCCGTACACGCGACGGTCTCGGGTACTGTCACCGAGATCTCTACTATGGAGGTCGCAGGCGGCGAGACTCTCGCTATCCACATCGAGAGCGACGGTCTTATGGAGATCGATCCTTCGGTCAAGGCTCCCGAGTTCAGCGATTGTGACGGTTTCCTTCAGGCAGTCAGAGACGGCGGTATCGTCGGTCTTGGCGGCGCGGCATTCCCCACTTGGGCAAAGTTCAACGAGGCTAAAAACCCCGATTACAAGGTCGACACCGTGCTCGTTAACGCGGCAGAGTGTGAGCCTTACATCACAAGTGACCACAGAATGATGCTCGCACATCCCGAGCTTATTGCGGACGGTATCGAGTATCTTCGCAAATACATGAACGAATATCTTGGCAACGCCAAGTTTATGATCTGCATCGAGAAGAACAAGGCAGACGCTATCGAGGTCCTCAAGAAGACCTTTGAGGGCAAGGATTACGTCGTTATTCACGAGCTCAAGACCATCTATCCTCAGGGTGCAAAGCAGGTAATGCTTTACAACGCTACGGGCAGAGTTGCAGTTGCGGGCAGACGTTTCCCCTCGTTCGGAGCGCTTATCGTAAACGTTTCCTCTCTTGCAAAGATGGCTGAATATCTCAACACGGGTATGCCCCTCGTTGAGAGAATCGTTACCGTTGACGGTCCTGCCGTTGAGAAGCCTATGAACCTTATCGCTCCCATCGGAACGAGAGTAAGCGAGCTTCTCAAGTACACCGGTCTTAAGAGTGAGCCCGGCAAGGTAGTTATGGGCGGTCCTATGAACGGTACTGCTATCTGCTCGGCTGACGATCCTATCGTTAAGATCTCTAACTCGGTTCTTATCTTCGACGAAAAGAACTCTGTTCTTCCCGAGGCTTCTCCCTGCATCAACTGCGGTCGTTGCATGGAAAAGTGCCCCGTTGGCATCAGCGTGCCTATGGTCGACAAGGTAATGTCGGTTGAAAAGGAAGAAAGACGCGTAAAGCTCCTCATCGACACGGGCGTTCGTCAGTGTGTTGACTGCGGCTGCTGCACATACGTTTGCCCTGCAAACCGTCCTCTGCTTGAGATCAACAAGAAGGCAAGATCCTATCTTAAAAAATATGCTGCCGCACAGAAAGAAAAAGAGGGAGGTGCAAAGGCATGAGTAGACTTCATATCTCTCCCGCACCTCACATTCATCAGAAGGGTGCGTCGGTAAATCGAGTAATGCTCGACGTTATCATCGCGATGATCCCCGCGGCTCTCGTCGGAGTTATCTTCTTCGGACTCAAGGCGCTCTGGATCATTCTCACCTGCGTTGCAAGTGCAGTGCTTGCTGAGTTTATTTTCAATCTTTGCGCTCGCAAAGCTCAGACCATCGGCGATCTTTCCGCCGTTGTTACGGGTCTGCTCCTCGCGCTCAACCTGAGCACCGAGGTCAAGCTCTGGCAGTGCGCTGTCGGTAGCGTTTTCGCTATCGTTGTAGTTAAGTGCTTCTTCGGAGGCATCGGTAAGAACATCGTTAACCCCGCTATCGCGGCTCGTGTATTTATGCTTCTTACCTTCGGTTCGGTTGCAGCCGTTTCCAAGATCGCTCCTTTGTTTGATCTCGGATTCCTCGGAAACGCCGTTCCCGAGATCGCCGCAGGTGCTACTCCTCTCGCTTCTCTTAACGCAGGCGTTGAGGGTGCTGCCAATGCTCCCACCGTTCTCCAGCTTCTCGTTGGTGCTCACGGCGGTGCTATCGGTGAGACCTGTGCGATCGCACTTCTTCTCGGCTTCGTTTATCTCGTAGCGAGAAAGGTCATCAAGTGGTACGTTCCCGCGTCCTTCGTAGCGACCGTTTTCGTCTGCTACCTCATCTTCGGCGGATTTGACGTTACCTTTGCTCTCCAGCACGTTCTCGCGGGCGGTCTGCTCCTCGGTGCTATCTTTATGGCAACCGACTACGTTACGACTCCCACCACCAATCTCGGCAGAGTAGTGTTCTGTGTCGGCGCAGGTCTTCTTACCTTCGCAATCAGACAGTTCGCAAGCTATCCCGAGGGCGTTTCGATCGCTATACTTACTATGAACCTTCTTACTCCTTTCATCTACGACTGGACCAAGAAGAGAACTCTCGGAGGTGTTAAATAATGAAGATTCGTCATTTTCTTATCACCACCGCCATTCTTCTCGTTATTATGGTTGTGTTCGGCGCGGCGGCTTTCGGACTTAACTTTATTACGGGCCCCATGATCGAGGCTAACAACGCGGGCGCAGAGCTTGCTCCGCTTCTCGCTGTAATGCCCGAGGGTGCTTCCTTTGGCGGAGATGCTCTTATTTACAGCTCCGCTGATCCCTCCGCTTCCACTCTCGTAAACGTTCCCGCTAACGTTCTTTCGGTATATAAGGAAGCAAACGGTCTCGGCTTTGCGATCCGTTGCACCGCTGAGTCCTCTTACTCCGAATCTCCCATGGAGATCACCATCGGTATCGATGCAGAGGGTAAGATCTGCGGAATCCAGCTCGACTCCTACTCGGATTCGGTCGACTTCCGCGACAATGATGCAAATTATCTGACTTCCTACATCGGTAAGGACTCTGCTCTTGCAGACGTTGGCACCGTTTCGGGCGCTACCTACTCGTCGACCGCGTTCAAGTCTGCGGTTGAGGGAGCTATGGGCGTGCTTATCGAGAACGATCTTATCGCGGCAGGCGTTAAGTCCGACGCGCAGATCCTTGCTGAAATGATCCCCTCGCTCCACACCGGACTTACCTCGGGCGGTATGCTCAAGGCAGAGGCTGTTGCGGCAAGCGGAAATATCGTTGAAGGCTACAAGGCACTTAACGGCTCGGGCTACGCGTTCATAGTCAAGAACGGTGAGGCAAGCTATCTTGCGATGGTTAATGCATCGGGTGCTTGCAAGGTCTACGACACCACGGGTGCCGACGTGACAGAGGCAAATGTCGCTGTTGCCGAGGAGGCTCTTGCAGCTACCGAAGCAGTTGACTTCTCCGAGGCTACCGCAAAGATGATTAGCGCAAAGTTTGCTGATGCTTCGGAAATAACTCCCATGGAGCTCACAACGTTCGGAAACGTTGTTTACGCTTGCTCGTTCAAGACGGGTGAGAGCACCTACTACGCATTCTACTCTCGTCCTCTAACTTACGGCGACAACGTAATGGAGATCTGCACCGTAATTGATGAAAACGGCGCGATCGTTGACCAGAACGTAAAGCAGATGGCATTTGGTGAACACGGTATTGAATATATGCCCGGTATCAAGGATCTTATGGATGCTTCCGGAAGCGTATACGGAGAATATCTTGACAGATTTAACGGCATTACCGAAGGAACTCTTTCCGATGACGTTCTCGTTTCGGGCGCAACGATTTCTTCTACCGCAGTTAAGCTTGCAACCTCTGATGCATTCGCAGCGTTTAATTCTATCAAAGGAGGAGAACAGTAATGAAAAAGACTAAAACATCGTATCTCCTCAGAGGTACTCCCTCGATCCTTCTCGTTCTCGGCGCGGGCTTCGTTATGGCGTCGAGCGAGGATCTCCGCGAGGCACTCGGTATGGGTGCGGCGGTGCTCATTTCCATGCTTCTTTCCTCGATTGTGGTCTCCGCGATCCACAAGATAATTCCCGCATACGCAAAGATCCCTGCTTACGTTATGATAATCACCGGCTTTGTGACCCTCATCTCGATGCTTATGAAGGCATTCTTCCCCGAGGTCGCAAATATGCTCGGCGTTCATCTGGCGGCTCTTTCGGTCAGCGCGGTCGTTTACCGTGACTGCGAGGAGGTTGCGGATCACAGCGGAGAGGGAACTGCGATCAAGACTGCTCTCGTTACGGGCGTCTTCTTCACCGTTATTATGGTCGTTTGCGCGCTTATTCGTGAGGTCCTCGGTAACGCTTCTATCTGGGGTCAGCCCATCGCGTTCCTTCAGGACTATAAGATCTCCGCGCTTGCAGGCGCGTTCGGCGGATACGTCGTGCTCGCTATCGTTATGGCAGTGATCAACAAGATCACGGGTCTTCACCATCATCTTGATGAAAACGAAGAAAAGGAGGGTAACTGATAATGACACCTGAAATTATTCTTGGTATTATCCTTACAAGCATACTCTCCGGAAACTATGCTCTTATCGAATGTCTCGGAACGGGCGCAGTCATCGAAAACGAGCGCTCCACCAAGAGATCTCTCGCGCTTGGCGCGGGCACTACGCTGGTAATGCTTCTCGCAACGCTTATTACCTGGCCGATCAACAAGTTCGTGCTTGGCGAAAAGCTTGAATATCTCCAGATCATAGCGTTCGTTGCAGTTGTTCTCGTTATCTCCGAGGCGATGCACCTCGTTGCAAGAAAGCTGCTCGACAACTACTGCCACTCCCATTTCGTGAAATTCGCGGTCAATGGTGCGGTTCTCGGTCTTTGTATCCACAACACCGAGCACGGCTTTCTTGAGGCGATCATCACCGCTGCGGCTGTTGGCGTTGGCTTCACGCTCACTATGACTCTCTACGGCAAGCTCAAGGATCTTACGGTCGATGAGGATGCGATCCCCGCGTCCTTCCGCGGTCTTCCCATCGCGCTTCTCACCGCAGGCATGATCGCTCTTGCGCTTCTCGCACTTAAGTTTTAATGAAAAAGAGAGATCTGATTCTCATTGCCGCTATTCTTGCCGTGGCGCTCTTGCTGCTCGGCATCTGGGCGCTTACCCGTAAGGAAGGAGCGTATGTCGTCGTTCGTGTGGACGGCGAGGAGGTGGCAAGATACAGTCTTGCCGAGGATGGCGAATATTCGCTCAACGGAGGAACAAATATCCTTCGAATTGAGGGCGGTCAGGCTTATCTGACCTATGCCGACTGTCCCGATCACCTTTGCGTAAAGCAGGGTAGGGTGCACAGCTCGGGTGAGGTCATAACCTGTCTGCCGAACAAGCTGACGGTCACGGTCTACGGTGCCGAAGATGACGTTGAGCTTGTAGGTTAACTAAACCAAAAAAGGACCGCGGACCAAAAGGCCCGCGGTCAAAAAATAATGAGGACAGCGTGAAGATCTCGTTACACTTGCAGGTAATTTAACTGCTTCACGCGTGAATTTTGCCGACGGCAAAATTCGTTGATTATTACTTAATGCAGGGAGATCAGAGCGAAGATCTCGTTACACTTGCAGGTAAATTAACTGCTTCACGCATGAATTTTGCCGACGGCAAAATTCGTTGATTATTATTTGATGAAGGGAGATCAACATGAAAACCAAAAAGGTCGCGTTTCTGGGGCTTTCTATTGCTCTGGCAATGATACTTTCCTTTGTGGAAAGTCAGATACCTGCGCTCGTGGCGATACCCGGCATAAAGGTCGGTCTCCCCAATCTCGTTATGGTGTTTTTGCTTTATAAGGTCGGCTGGAAGGAGACTGTCATCGTCAGCATCATACGCGTCGTGCTTGTGTCGATGCTTTTCGGCAACGTGCAGACCATGGCGTTCAGTATCGCGGGAGCGGTGCTGAGCCTGACGGGAATGATACTTCTTAAAAAGCTGAACATTTTTTCCTGCATTGCGATCAGCGTTGTGGGGGGCGTTTTGCACAACGTCGGACAGATAATTATGGCGTGCCTGATAACGCAGACTGCCGGAATAGTGACCTATCTCCCCGTGCTTCTTATTTCGGGAACGGTTGCAGGCGTTGTTATCGGTCTTATCGGCGGTATGCTGGTTAAGAGGCTTGACAAGTTTAAGTTTTAATCAAAAGGAACGGCAGTCGCCGTTCCTTTTTGATTATATATCATTTCTGCAAATATCCTCTAAGGTTTCGCGCTTGACCGCGACATAGTCCTTACCGCCGCGCAGCATCACCACGGGGGGCTTGCCGAGGCGGTTATAATTCGAGGACATAGAGTAGTTATATGCGCCCGTGGTCAGCACCGCGATCACGTCGCCGCGCTTTATATCTGCGGGCAGGGTGATATTTTCCTGTAATATGTCACCGCTTTCACAGCAGCGGCCTACGAGCGAGCAGGTGAAGGTGGGCGCGCTTGATGTCATTCGGTTTGCAAGGCATACGGTATAAGGCGAGCCGTAGAGCGCGAAGCGGGGATTGTCCGCCATACCCCCGTCGACCGAGACGTAATTTTTGTATCCCGGTATGCGCTTGACCGTGCCTGCGGTGTAGACCGTCAGGCCCGCATCGGCAACGATGCTTCTGCCCGGTTCCATTCGGATCGAGGGCATTTTGATGCCAAGCTTTTGGCAGTGTGCCTTAATAAATTTGGCAACCTCGCGGATATTCGCCGCGATGTCGATCTCGGGGTGCTCCTCAAGGTAGCGGACTCCGTAGCCGCCGCCAAGGTCGAGGATTTCGGTCTCAAAGCCGTATTTTTCCTTCATTTTTGCGATGAAATCGAGCATTATTTCGGACGCGCTGAGGTAGACCTCCGAATCGAAGACCTGCGAGCCGACGTGGCAGTGAAAGCCCGAAAGAGTGATGTTTTCAAGCTCTCTTGCGTACTTTGTTATCTGCTCGGCTTGACCCGTTTCGATCGCAGAGCCGAATTTGGAGTCGACCTTGCCCGTGGCGACCGCCGCGTATGTATGGGGGTCGATGCCCGGGGTGAGACGGAGCAAAATCTTCTGGTTTACGCCCTTGTCGCGCGCGATTTTGTCTATCGCATCAAGCTCCTCGACGTTATCAA
Source organism: Clostridia bacterium (assembly GCA_017483305.1). Lineage (GTDB taxonomy): Bacteria > Bacillota > Clostridia > Oscillospirales > CAG-272 > SVTX01. The sequence goes on from JAFULC010000059.1 coordinate 13,136, forward strand.
CTACGAAATAGCCGACCTTCTCGTCGATCGCGTAGGCGATGTCAAGATCGGTCTTGTTATTGCTGTGAAAATAAGCCTTCTCAAGCGGAAATCCAACGCTCGCCGCAGTATAAAGCTCTCCCGACGATACGAGATCAGTGCCCATGCCTTCCTCCATCACGATGCGGTACATCTGCTTAAAGGATGCCGCCTTGCTCGCGTAGAGGGGAAGCGCGTCGTCGCCGAATGCCTCCTTCATTGCGCAGACATAGGTGCGGCAACGCTCACGGATGCGGTCCTCGTCGAAAAGATAGAGGGGGGTGCCGTATTTTTTTGCCATTTCAACGGTATCGACACTGCCGAGCGTGAGGTGGTTATTTTCGTTTACTGATAAGTTCTTACAGATCATGTTATTTTCCTTTTAACTTTACTTGCCGTTACTCATCGTCGATCATGCTATACATATCGTACAGTCCCGCGCTCTTGTCCTTGATAAAGTCTGCGGCAGCTATCGCGCCCTCGGCGAAAAGGGAACGGCTATGCGCCTCGTGCTTGAGCGTGATGGTCTGCGTGTCCGTGCCGATTATGACCTCGTGCTCGCCGACGATATTGCCCATGCGGATCGCGTGGATACCGATCTCGTCCTTCATTCGCTTTGCCTGACCCTGTCTTCCAAACGTGAAAACTGCCTTTTCGCGTATTTTCTGTATCGACTGCGCAAGCAAGAGTGCCGTGCCGCTCGGGGCATCTATTTTTCTGTTATGGTGCTTTTCGATTATCTCAACGTCGGCGTCGGGGAAGGTCTTGACCGCCGTTTTCGCAAGCTCGCAAAGCAATGCCACGCCAAGCGACATATTTGCCGAGTGGAAAAGCGGAATTTTCTTCGCTGCCTCGGTGATATAACCCTTTTCAATATCGTCGTGACCCGTTGTCGCCAGTACGACGGGGATATTCTTCTCGCAAGCATATTCGAGCAGTGCCTTCGTTGCGCTGTGGTGCGAAAAATCGACTATGCAGTCGGGAGTCTCCTTGACCTCGCCCCAGCTCGTGTATACGGGACAGTCCGCACCCTCGGGCACGATCACGTCTACTCCTGCGCACAGCTCTGCGCCGCGGTAGCCTTCTTTTACTATTTTCTTGACCTCGGCGCCCATTCTGCCGCCTATGCCGTTTATCAGTATTTTCATTTTTTTGTTTTCCTTGAATTATATTGTGGGGGATGCGTGGGATGCGTGGGATGCGTGCCTTCGGCGACCTACTTTCTTTGAAAAGAAAGTAGGCAAAGAAACTTTCCCAATATTTTGGGGTCCTTTTAGGGTGTCGGAGAATTTTTTCTGCGGCAAGCCTTGAAAAAATCCCTCACCGACGCTATTGTATTGCAAAGGTTTAGAACCCAGCCGATGTTGTGCAACTTATTTTAGAGTCTCTTTAAGTTTAAGTTAGATGATGTGTCTTGGGTTCAATACGGCAGGGCGTATTTTATCTCAGTAGGCTGATTTTTCGGCTTGACGCAAAATCAGCGTCAATTCACCCTTGTTAGAACCCAAAATATCGAAAGTTTTTGAGGGTTTTAGGGAACTTTTTCCCAAAAAGGTCCCTAAGAAATCCCTACATCAGTAACCTTCTCAAATCAACTTCAGATCTCTCATAATCTCTGCCAATTTTTCTTCGTGCTCGGACTCCATTTCGCAGAGGGGGGAGCGGAGGGAATTTTCGCAGAATCCCATCAGGGACATAGCCGCCTTAACGGGAATAGGATTAACCTCACAGAAAAGGGCATTGATGAGGGGGAGGAGATCAAGCTGAGCCTTGAGGCTTTCGGCGTGATTACCGTCGAAGAAGTCGTGGCAGAGCTTACTTGTCGCGCGGGGCATAGGATTGGAGAGCACAGAGATAACACCCTTGCCGCCGAGAGAGAGGATCGGAACGATCTGATCGTCGTTGCCCGAATAGATGTCCATTTTATCGCCGACGAGGTGCGCAAGCTCAGCGATCTGCGAGATATTGCCACTTGCCTCCTTGATCGCAACGATATTGGGATGGTCTGCGAGCTTCGCCGCGGTCGCGGGCAGAATATTACAGCCTGTGCGCGAGGGCACGTTGTAGAGAATAACGGGCTTTGTTGAAGCATCGGCGATCTCGGTAAACATTTTTATAAGACCCTTTTGAGTAGCCTTGTTGTAGTAGGGAGTGACCACGAGGACTGCATCCGCGCCCGCGTCGCAGGCGTGCTGAGTCAGCTCGATCGCATAAGCGGTATCGTTAGAGCCGGTTCCCGCGATAACGGGAACTCTGCCTGCAACGGTATCGACCGCAAATTTGATCGCATCTCTGTGCTCGTCGTCGGTCAGCGTGCTCGCCTCGCCCGTGGTTCCGCAGACGACAATAGCATCGATGCCCTCGTCGATCTGCCAATTTATGAGCTTTTCAAAGCTTTCGTAGTCGATCTTACCGTCCTTGAAGGGTGTAATTATGGCAGTTGCCGCGCCCGTGAATACAGTTTTTTTCATTTTATATCTACCTCCGATTGTTATACGTATTTGCAATAAAAAAGCAGAGGACAGTGCCTCCGCCGCAGCTCTCGCTTTCCCAAAAATCGAAAATCGACAGCAACCAGATAGCACTCCGCATATTTGCGACAGCAAAACGGATATTATCCGAGTTGCCAGAACTCCCCCTGCGCCGTGGGAGATCTTCGGCACCGAACCCTTTCGTCGCCGCAACGCCTGCGCGGGCTTTTTCGCGGCAAATACTCTTGTTGTGGTGCGCCTCTATCATCTTTTTTGTCAGTATATCACATTTTCGCCGCTTTGTCAAGGGATTGGGGATATTTTGTCTGTTTTAGGGGCATATTTTTTGAACGGCAACAAAAAACGGCGGAGACCGAGGCTCTCCGCCGTTTTAGGTTATTGATCCTTGAGAATACCGTCGACAAACGAGCGAAAGCTCTCCGAGAGCTTTTTGAAATCGGATTCGTCTTGATAATAATGTCCCGAGCCTGTAAGCTCGCCGACCGATATGTACGGATTTTGCTTCAACAACTTGATCGAGCTCTTTGCCACCAGCTCATCGTTGAGAGCCTGATAAGCTATGCACGGGGTTTTCAGAGCGCACAGGCTCTTTCGTATCTGGCGGATCTTTGAAAACAGCTCGAAAATTCTCGGTATCCAACCGAAATAATGAAAAATATTGCGATCGTTTTCGATTCCGTAGCAGCTTTTTGCCGCGAGGGCGACGTGATCGTCGGGCTTGATTCGGTCGAAATGTATCTTCATAGTGGTCGCAAACCATTTTGCTCTTAATCTTATTTTCAGGGGTACGTTCATCAGAAACAGTGCGGCAATGTTTTCGTTTTTGATCGCCTGCTCAATTGCAAGCAGAGTTCCCATAGAATGCCCGACTACGTATATTTTACGGTGGGTTTTTGCCAATTCATTGACGGTGACCTCGACCTGCGCGACCCATTTCTTCATCGATGTGTGCGAAAAATCCCTTGCGGATTTGCCGTGACCGTCTAAAAGCATATTGTAGACCGAGACAGAGTCGGGAACCGTGGGGAGCAGCTTCAGAAAGTGATTGGGAGTGCCGACTATTCCGTGGATGAACAGGATCGCGGAGTCGGATTGCTCGCATATTCGCTTGTATTCCTCGTGCTTCAAGATGTCACCGTCCTTTGCTTTTAGCGTGGAGTGCAAAATCAACTTTTGTCTGAACCAAAATATTTTTCAAGCTTTCTTGCAATAATAGGAGAATATTTTTTATCGAGTGATTTGAAAACAAAATGTGCAATCAATTCCGCAGTAACAAAGAGAAGAACGTATCCACCTATTGAAATTACGTAATACTGCCAAGTCAGGGAATTGAGAATCCCGATTACAACAAGAATCGCGGGAATTGCTAGAAATTCGGATATATCACATATAACCATTATGACTGTGCCGACAATCCCGAGAAAGGTTAATAAGCGTTTCATCTATGATTAGGAAACCTCGCTGTGAAGAACATATTCTGAATTTTCAGGCATCTGAAACGCTTCATTATCGCCGTTATCAACAAGGATCAGCGTATTGTTCTCCGTGATTTCAAAAACAAAAGTCGATATTTGTGTCGTTGCTACCAAGGAATTTCCTTTTACCGTAAATGTTCCTTGTGCCTGGAAGGAAACCAAAGCTCCTGCTCCCATGCTGAAAGTGTAATCGTCAAAGTCCAAAGATAAATAAGGAGTCATCAATTCTTCAAATTCACCGACCATATAGTATGTTCCGGAGGAGAGAGAGCACGGGTCGGAATCGGTATTTGACTTTCTACAGGAAAGCATTCCAAGACAAATAATAACGATTAAAACAAAGGCTATCGTTCGTTTCATAATTTTCTATCTCCTTAGTTTGGTAGATACATTATAACATTATATCTATGCTTTGTCAAGTTTTGGCTTTTTGATCTGAAGATAGTGTAACAATATGGATTCTGGATCCTTGCACAAATTCGCAAGCGGATTTGGCGTGGTTGACTCGCGGCGGAGAGGCGGGCTTCACTACTCGCCTGTGGCGTAACCACAGCAAAAAAGCACATAGGCATAAAGCCTATGCGCTTTTTTGTGAGTAATATAAAATTTTAATGCCATTTTATTATGAGTGAAAATTTTAGAGTTATGGGTGCATTTCCTTACGGAGATTTGCACCCGTTTTTGTTCAGTAAATTCGAGTTTATTTAGCTTTGTTTTTTAACAATTTGATAGCTTGCTGTTTTGCGATAGGTAAGTATTTTTGATAGTATTTTCCATCTGTTGAGTTATACCTATTTCCCACAAAAACCCATTCGCAGTATTCGTAAAATAAAAAGTATTCAAGTGTATTTAACCAGTTAGTATACGAAATCCCCTTTTCCTTGAGTAGATTATCATAATAATAATCAATAGCAAAGCGTTTATCTGCATTTGTCATATAGAAAAGAGCATCTTCAACCTCTTCGGCATGGGCTATCAATCGCGCAAATGCTGTGGGATACGGCAAAATACCCCCACATTCCCAATCTATCAATACAGCCTTTTCATTACTGCAAATAACATTAAACGGCAGTAAATCATCATGACATAGGGTTTTGGGCACAGATTGATAGACACTTAAGAATCTTTCATATGCTATTTCTAAATCCGTGTTATTTAAATACTTTCCACGTTTTTTTCGTTGAATGAAGCTTTTATCAAAAACATCTTTCAAATAGTCCGTTGTTTCCATTTCCCAGGTTTGTTTCTGTAAAGAAATCAAAGCATCTAAGGTGCGTGTTAATTTTATTCGATTACATCTACACAAATCTTCGCCTTCTATATATTCTAAAAGAAGGTATGCTTTTTCATTACTTGTTATAACTTGATATAAAGTTGGAACGCTCTTTTTTGCAGTGGCAAGGACAGTAGAATAGAGTTCTTGTTCGTTTCCTTTTGCTTCTTTAAGAATGTATTTGGTGTTATCGGCATCAATTATCCACACTTGATAAAGCTCATTATCTTCTTCATGTTTTAACTGTGTTATAGACGCTTCTTTGGGTATAGAGACAACATCGATGCGGTCTATAATTTCCTTCAATTTCATTCTTTATCACTCCGCCAAATTCTTATTTATTGATAAGTTTATTATAGCATAATATCTATCTAAAATCAAGGCGTTTCTTCGGCAAATCATAAATTGAACGATACTCCATAAATTGAACAAAAGGGGTATAAAGTGAACGATTTGTATTTTACAGCTAAAAACAAAAAAGACTTGCAAGGAAGAAAATTATCCCGGCAAGCCTTATAAATTTAATGCAATCCTGCTTTGCAGGATGAAATCCGAGTGAACTCGGATGAAATCTTCGGTGTGCCACCTCAGATGAAATCAAATCCGCCTCAATTAACCCCGCGTTAGCGGGATTTCATCACAAAGTGATTTCATCCACGAAGTGGATTTATTCCGACGCAGGCGGATTTAACTGAAAAAGACTCAGAATTGTATCCAATCCTGAGTCTTTTTCTGTGAGCGACCTATTCAAAGGATACAAAATCCTAATAGGTGTATTTTGGGAAAGTGGGTTTGAAGTTAATCTAAAAATGACAACAGTTAAACATATATTTGATCCGATTACTTTTAGGATTAGACGTCCTTAAGGTTTTTGTTTAAAGCGAAGGGATAAACGAATACGGATACAACAAGACCTAACGCTATTGCAAGAACGCCGCAAAGAATCGCAAGAATGATACCAAATAGCCAGAAAATAAGCTTGACGGTAAGGAGCCAAATAATACCATCGAGATCAAGTGAGAATATGATACCGGGCATTCTTACAAATCCCCAGCTGAAAATCTCAAGGAGCATTTCACCGACAAAATTATTATTCAAAATAAGACAGGAAGTGAGTGTAAAAGCACCT
>JAFULC010000060.1 GCA_017483305.1 Clostridia bacterium
AGTCGGATACATAGGAACTAACGGAATTTATTACAACGGCAAGGTCTTCGAGACTGCCAACACCACCCCCGACTGCCTTGAACTGCAAAAGGCTCTCTGCGAGATGCGCGATGACGGCGTGGAGGTCGTTGTTATTGAGGTCTCGTCGCAGGCACTCTGGCAACAGAGGGTGTACGGAATCAAATTCGACACCTGTGTATTTACAAATTTATATGAGGATCACGTCGGCGGCGTTGAGCATCCGACCCTCGAGCACTACAGAGATTCTAAAAAGCTTCTTTTCACCGATTATGAAGCGAAAAATATAGTAGTTAACGCCGATTCCGAGGCGACTGCATATATGCTTGACGGCGTGAGCTGTGAAAATATTTTCACCGTTTCGGCGCAAGGCTGCGAGGATAGCGATCTTTTTGCTCGATCAGCTAAAAAGGAGACGAGTGGCATCCGTCCGGGTGTCTCGTTCGAGCTATTTTCGGGCGTTGGCTCTTCTCTGCCGCTTCACGAGCACGGAGAGCGCGTATTTATGTCTGCGCCAGGGCTTTACAGCGTTGAAAACGGTCTTTTGATATTTGCCGTTTGCCGTATTCTCGGAATTTCCCAAGAGTTTATTATCTCGGAGCTTGCAAGGCTTTCAATTCCCGGTCGCTTTGAGGTACTTGAGCTTGAAAGCCGACCTGATACCCTTTTCGTGATAGATTACGCGCACAACGGCGCAAGTCTTTCAGCGGTTCTTGGGGCTTTGCGCGACTATGATCCGAAACGTATAATCTGCCTTTTCGGAAGCGTGGGCGGTAGGACCTTCGGTCGCCGTGCCGAGCTTGGCGCCGCAGCCAAAAAAGGAGCTGACGTTATCATCGTTACCTCTGACAATCCCGACAACGAGGACCCGATGGACGTCATAAACGATATAAACGCGTCGCTTGAGGGTACGGACAAGCCCGTATACCTTATTCCCGACCGAAAGGAAGCCATCGAAAAGGCGTTTGAGATAGCCGAGGATGGAGATTTCGTCCTGCTTGCAGGCAAGGGACACGAGAGCTATCAGCTTGTTATGGGCAAGCGAGTTCCCTTTTCGGAAAAAGAGATCCTCAAGCGCGCGGACATGCTTGAGCTGACTTATTAAAGAGGTATTATGAGTATTTTTAAGAATTGCAAATGGATATGGATAAATAACGAGGAGCATCCCGACGAGTATGCGGATTTTCACGTCTGCTTTGAGCTTGAAAGCACCTCGGGAGTAGAACTCAATGTTTCGGTTGACGGCAATTTCGAGGCATATCTCAACGGTCAGCTTTGCGCCTTTGGCGCTTGCGCGGACTATCCTCAGTATAAGTTTTACGATCGGTTTTCTCTTGATAAATATTGTCAAACGGGCAAAAATGAGCTTAAAATAACAGTATGGCATATCGGAGTGCCGAGCTCGGTCTATGCGACGGCAAATGCAGGACTTATCTTCAACGTAAGACAAGGCGAGCGTGAGCTTGTGACGAGCAGCTGCGATATACTCTCGCGGATCAATCCAAATTATGTCAGCGGCCGTTGTAAAATCGTTACAATGCAGCTTGGACCGAGCTACAAATACGATGCAACTGCTCTCAACAAAGCGGAGCTTTGCAGGTCTGTAGAGGTCGAAAAAACTTACAATATAAACCCAAGAAATATAGAAAATCTCCGACTTTTGCCCCGCGCAAACGCCACGGTGAGTGACCTTGGCGGTCGGATTTTAGTCGATCTTGGACGTGAAACGGTGGGCTTTCTCGATCTCGAGCTTGAAAGCGAAGCCGAGCAGACACTGACAGTCATTTACGGTGAGCATCTTGATGAGCACGGACGGGTGCCAAGGATCATCGGCTCGCGCGATTTCAGCTACGAGTTTGTTACGAAAAAGGGAGAAAATAAATTTCTCGGCGCGATGAGAAGGCTTGCGGGCAGATATATTGAAATCGAGTATTCCTCGCCTCTGCGGGTCAAATACGCGGGTCTGCGCCCCGTAGTCTATCCGCTTGATAAGATAGAGCGCAGATTTGAAAACGAGCTCCATCAAAGAATTTACGACACCTGCGCTTACACGCTTGAGTGCTGTATGCACGAGCACTATGAGGATTGTCCTTGGCGCGAGCAGGCGTTATATTCGCTTGATAGTCGTAATCAGATGCTTTGCGGATATATCGCGTTCGGAGAATATAAATACGCGAGATACAATATTATTTTGCTTGCAAAATCACTTCACAACGGCATTTTGAAAATAACCTCTCCGACCGACACGGAGCTTCCGATCCCCTTCTTCAGCCTTACCTTTGTTCAGCAGGTGTATGAATATGTAAAGTTCAGTGGCGACAGGAGTATTCTTGACGAGGTCATGCCCGTGCTTGACGAAATTATGGCGACATTCGCAGGAAGGATCGGCGAAAACGGTCTTATCCCAGCCTTCCCTGCTCCTGCTTGGAATTTTTACGAGTGGACCGACGGAAATGACGGAGCTTTGCGCGACAATACCTTAAGATACGATCTTTGCCTTAACGCGATGTTCATTTACGTGCTTTCGATGTACCGTGAGATCGGCGGCAAAGTTCTTGCGGATGCCCATCTTATGCGAAAAAAGCTGAACGAGGTTTTGTTCGACAATGAGCGCGGACTATATAAAAACAGCTCTATCGACGGTCGCTTTTCCGTGATAGGCAATTCTCTTGCTATTCTGTCGGGCGCGGCAGGGCGCGAGATCGCTGAAAGGATCGTCAGAGAAAGAGAGACTCTGACCGACGTTTCGCTTTCGATGAATTGCTATTTTTACGATGCCTTGCTCTCGGTTGATAAGTCCTACAAGGACTATATTATGAAGGATATCGAAGAAAAGTATTCCTACATGCTTTCCTGCGGTGCGACTACCTTCTGGGAGACCATTGAGGGCGCATCGGCATTCAGTAATGCGGGAAGCCTCTGCCACGGCTGGAGCGCTTTGCCGATATACTATTTTGATGTGTTGAATATCAAATAAAAAAGGGGCGAAAGCCCCTTTTTGTTTTAGTTTTTCAATATATACCCCTTGCCACGCACGGTATAAATAAGCTTAAGACCGAGCTTATTATCGATCTTGCGACGAAGGTGGCATATGTAAACGTCACCCATATTGCCGTCCTCTGCGCCGAGCAAAGCATAGATCCTTTCCCTTTCAACTATCTTTCCTCTGCTCTCACAGAGAGCTGCAAGAACCCTGCACTCGTTGTCGCTCAGAGGAATTCTCATATCTCCCCACAAAGCGACCTTGGATGCTTGATCGACCGTGAGAAAATGACGTTTTTTTGCGGGAGAGCTGCGCTTCGATTCTACCGCGGCTTGCTCTCCGAAAACCTCGAGAAAATCTGAAATATAAAATGGTCTGCAAAGCACCGACGAGCATTTTTTGCACTTTTCGGCAATTTCGGAGGGATCTTCTCGTGTGTAACCGATAACGGTCGCCTTTTCGGGAGCGTTGTTCAGATCCTCAAGTGAGCACTCGTCAAGGTCGGCAACGATAAAGAGCTTTTCTTCGCCTGTGATCAATTTTGCTTCATTGACCGTCTCAATTCCGCTTTCCGCGAGCTCGAGTGAGAGCATGCGCGAGAATTTTTCATCGTTTGAGATTATTTTTACGTGTTTTTTCATTCTCTCGCTCCCTTCAGCTCGTTTATAAGCGCTTTGATCTGTGCCGTTGATTGCGCTTTCATTATTCTGTCGCGCACCGACGCGGCGTTGCGAACGCCCTTGATATAAAGCGCGGCGTGCTTCTTTATTTCGGCAGAGCTTGTGTATTCGCCCTTGTTTTCTACCATAAGATCAACATGGTAAAGGCAGGTGTCGAGCCTCTCCTCGATGCTCGGCTGCTCATATTCCTTGCCGTCAAGGTGCGCGGAGATCTCACGGAATATCCAAGGGTTGCCGAGCGCGCCGCGTCCTATCATTATTCCGTCGCAGCCCGTAATTTTCATCATATTTACGGCATCGGATGCGGTGCAGATATCTCCGTTGCCGATAACGGGAATACTTACGGCTTTTTTGACCGCGGATATTATATCGATGTCGATTCCCGGGTTATACATCTGCTCTCTTGTTCTGGCGTGAACGCAGATCAGCGAAGCTCCTGCCGCCTCAAGCATTTTTGCCATCTCTGCGGCGTTTTTGCTGTTACTGTCCCAGCCTGCACGTATCTTTACGGTCACGGGAGTATGCTTGAGCGCCTTAACGGTTGCCTCAACTATTTTTGCGGCAAGCGTGGGATCCTTCATCAGTGCGCTTCCCTCGCCGTTGCCGACTATCTTGTGCATCGGGCAACCCATATTTATGTCTATCGCCACGGGCGATGCCTTCGATATGCAGGACCTGTATTCGCGTGACTCTATCATTGCCGCTGCCTCTGCCACAAATTCGGGCTCACTTCCGAAAAGCTGAATTGCCATCGGGTTTTCCTCGGGGCTGACCGCCGCCAATGGCGCGGTTTTAGAGTCTGACAAAACGGCTTTTTTTGAAAGCTGCTCGTAGCAGAGTGCCTTTGTGGACACCATTTCGCTCACCGTATATTCTGCGCCCTGCTCTTTGCAGATCTTTCTGAAGGAATAGTCGGTAAATCCTGCCATGGGGGCAAGCATCACACCGTGCTTCAGGATCACGTCTCCTATTTGTATACTCATTTTTTTCTCCAATTTAAACTTGTAGATATATTTTATCATTTTAATTAATTAATGTCAATACCCATTGAAATTTTATTACATAGATTTGGAAAAAGCGCGTGTTTTATCTTGACATTTTTCGCGTTTTAGTATATACTGAATATAATAATACTAATTATGGAGAAATCTTGATACAATGAAGGATCTTGGATATTATAACGGTAAAATCGGCACTCTCGACGAGCTGACCGTGCCTTTCAACGACAGAGTTCACTTTTTTGGCGACGGAGTCTACGAGGCTACGCTTGCGCGAAATTATAAGATCAACCTGCTTGACGAGCATATCGACAGAATGTTCAGAAGTGCGGCTATGGTCGATATAAATATCAGAGAGACTAAGGAGGAGATGGCGGCTATTCTCTGCGATCTCGTCAAAAAGCTTGATTGTCCCGATCAGATGGTGTATTGGCAGGTCACACGCGGTACGCAGGTCAGAAACCACACCTATCCCGAGGATATGAAGGGCAACCTTTGGGTCGTGCTCAAGCCCGGTAAGATCAAGGATCTTCGCACTCCGATTGCCACTGTAACCGCTCCCGATACGAGATTTTTACACTGTAATATAAAAACACTCAATCTGCTTCCTGCCGTGCTTTATGCGCAGAAGGCAGAAAGAGAGGGCGTTTACGAGACCATCCTCTACCGCGAGGGCGGCAGGGTTACCGAGTGCTCGCACTCCAACGTACATATAATCACGAAGGACGGCGTATTCAAGACCGCTCCGACCGACAATCTTATCCTCCCGGGAATCGCTCGCGCGCATCTTATCAAGGCATGCCATGCGCTTGGCATTGAGGTTGACGAAACTCCCTTCACGCTTGACGAGATGATGTCAGCGGCAGAGGTGCTTACCTCATCGTCTACCGCGCCCATCAGATACTGTAATATGATCGACGGTAAGGTTGTCGGAGGCGGCGCACCCGAGACCGTCCAAAAGCTCATCGATTGGGTTGAAAATGAGTTTTTAGAGGCGACGAAGTAACCGTTGTCAAAGATAAATGAAAGGATAATACAATGAGTTTTGCTGCTTGGATCGGTGGAAAAACATCTCGCACAATGACATCGAGACCTCGACCGCGATATGTTTGGAATATTTTTTGCGCCATCTATGGGACAATAATTTTGTTGATTTTTGGTTTTATTTTCCATCAAATTCTGTGTGAGGTTATATATTACAAAACGGAGCAAACATTTTTATCGTATAACGACAATATAATTACTACATCGTTAGATTCTTTTGTTGTTTCTCCAAGTGATAGCGACGTCGTCAATGACTTGCAATCATTGGATGAAGGTACAGAGGTCGTTATTGAAGTAAGTAAAATGACTGGAGAGGTTATAGAGGTTTCAACAGATCAAGCTGTAATATATCAAATTAGAAAAGTATCGTATGGAATAATAATTGTCGCGGCATTATTTTTCGTTTTCCTTTTTTCAGCGCTAGTATTTATGTTGTATGTTGTTAATGCCAAAAATCCTCCCAAATTCATTAGAAAAGAACAGCGAAAACTAGTGTTATAATAATTTTCACAAAAAACCACCGTGTCACAACACGGTGGTTTTGGGTTATTTTATATTTATCAAATCAAGCTTAATCTTCTTGCCGCGTAAACATAGAACAGCATACAGCTTGAATACCACTCGGAGCATTCGGAGGGCTTGCCCGTAAATGGGTCAAGCTCTTGCCCGAGCTTAAAGGTATCGTACGCTCTTGTCCACGCCTCGAGCCATCTTTCACAAAGATGGTCAAAGTCCTCACCCCAGCCATAAGCATCCATCCAACGAGTGCAACGAAGTGCGATAAGCCCTTGCGAGAAATATCCCCAGCAATTCCCCTTGGCATTTCTCTTAAGAGATGGATCACTGATCGCCATGGACGGGAACGGATATTCCGTCCAAAATTCCTTGGGATTTTTTATATGCTCGCTATATATTCGCCTTATCATTTCCCCGTCCTCTTCCCACGTCAAGACCTTTTCAAGGAAAAGATGAAAAACGGTGGACGAGAGATATTTTCTCTTATTGCCGTGCTTATCTACGTCATAGAAAAAGGCATCATCCTCGTCATAGCAGATCTCTATCAGCTTTTTCTTAACGTCAGCTGACTTTTTTTCGTATATATCGGCTTCTCCGCTACCAAGCTCGCGCGCCATTTGGGCAATAGCCTTGAGATTGCCGTAAAAATTGCAGTTCATATCAACGGCAAATATCGGAGCAACGTTATCATTTGGGGGCAATATAGCCGCGTTTTCCTCCTCGTTTTTATCGGGAAGCCGATAATTTCCTTGGCAAGAAAGCCCCTCAAGCCTTCCGCTATGGTCGTGACCCGTGTCAAAGCCGACAAACATTTCCACAAGCCCACCGCCTCGAGTCATTCGGTTGTTTTCCAACCAAGCAACCCACTTTTTGCAAGCCTCGTATGCGGTATGTAAAAACTCAATATCGTTAGTTATTTTATAGGTGTCATAGCAAAGAGAAGCAAAGCTGACGCACTCTTGTATCTGCGAATACCCCGAGGCGCTCACGTTCAACCTCGCGGTGTCAAAAATAGCAAACGGCAGCTGACCATCCTCCTTTTGAAGTTCAATGAAAGACAGCAGCGTGGTTTGGGGAAGCTCGCCTTTTGAGGGGTCAAGACTTGCATACATCACGCTATCGTAGATATGCTCCATCCAAACGCCGGGATACTCCTCGGAAATAAGGAAAAGCGGCTTCTCCCTACCCGAAAAGCAACAAATATGCTTGCTTTCTATATGGTCAATAATATCGTCGTGTATTGCTTTAACGCGATTTTTTATATTTTCGTTCAGCATAAAAATATCCTAATTTGTTGTTCTGTTTTTATACTCCGTAGGAGTCATTCCCGTGGTTTGCTTGAAGATGTATCTGAAGCCCGAGAGCGAGCCAAAGCCCGAATCAAAGCAGCTTTCAGTAACGCTTTTGCCAAGATCGAGCAGTCTCATAGCGCAGTTGGATTTGCATTTGTTGAGATATTCAACGTAGGTATCCCCGACGACCGAGTGAAAAAGCGTGCCGAAGTAGGACGGCGAAAGTCCGACGTGCTCGGCGGTCTCGGCAAGTGTCGGATCGTTACGGAAATAGGTCTGTATATAAAGCAAAGCCCTTTGAATAGGAGTACCCCGCTCTGCTACGCTGTCGCAAAGCCCGGTTTTCTTCAGGATATATTCAAGCAGTATTCTGATGCAGTCGGCGTTTTCTTCCTTGGAAAGCAGCTCGGCGGTCGACACTATAGCCTTGAGCGTGCTCTCGGAAACGGTGCAGAAGTTATCTTGAAGTGAGAAAATTTTTTCAAGCAGCTCGGGCGACGGAACCGATTCGTCAAAGGATATATTCCAGACAAGGTTTTTTTCTTCAAGAATCATCTTGTGAAAGTCGGCGGGCGTAAGTATGCAAATGCTTCCCGGCTTAATTTCGTGAACGGTAGAATTTAGTAGCATTGAGCCCGTTCCGCTGACTAAGATCTCTATCTCAAAATAATCATGTGAGTGGATTACCGGGTAATTGCCCTGACGAAGAGCAACTTTTATATGTGTATCGTTTGCTATAAGCTCGGAGCTTTTTAATCTTCTGTTGCCGTCTGACAAAGTTATCACCCCCTGTTACATAAATTATAGCACTAAATTGTAACAAAATCAATATAAATCGATAAATTTAGTGTAAAAATAATCAAATTTTTCTTGAATAAATACTCAATATATGCTATAATGAGCTTGTATACGAAAACAATTTCATCGGAGGAGACTATGTACGTAGGAATAGATATCGGCGGAACAAAATGTGCCGTGATCAAGAGCAACGAACACGGCAAGATCATTGATAAGATCCGCTTTGAAACGACCGATAAGGACGAGACCTTATCGCGCATCTTTGACGCCGTTGAGCGTATGGGTGAGTGCAAAAGCATTGGCATCAGCTGCGGCGGCCCGCTCGATGAGGAAAAAGGAATTATCCTTTCTCCGCCCAATCTTCCGGGTTGGGACGAGGTACATATCGTCGAAATGCTCGAAGCACGTTTCGGTGTTCCTGCCAAGATCTGCAACGATGCTAACGCTTGCGCTATCGCGGAGTGGAAATTCGGTGCGGGAAAAGGCACTAAAAATATGATATTTATGACCTTCGGCACGGGACTTGGTGCAGGTCTTATCCTTGACGGCAAGCTCTATTCGGGCTCTTGCGGATTTGCTGGGGAGATAGGTCATATCCGTCTTGCTGATCACGGCCCTTCGGGATACGGCAAATGCGGCTCGTTTGAGGGCTTTTGCTCGGGCGGTGGACTTCGCGAGCTTGGCAGAACCTTTGCGCGCGAATATTTGCAGAGAGGTGAGACTCCCTCGTTTATTGCCGCGTCGTCGCTTGAGACCTTTACGGTTGCAGAGATGGCAGAGGCGGCGCGAGGTGGTGACAGATGCGCTCTTGATGCCTTTGAGCTTTGCGGCAAAATGCTTGGCAGAGGTCTTGCGATAGTTTGCGATATACTCAACGTCGAAACAGTCATTATCGGAAGCGTTTTTGCACGATGCAGAGATCTGCTCGAGGAAAATGCGATCCGTGAATTCAGACGTGAGGCTCTGCCTGCCGTGGCAGACCGTGTCGAGATAAAAACTCCCGCTCTTGATGAGCAGATCGGAGATTACGCTGCGATAGCAGTTGCAATGGAAGGTGAAAGATAATGAAGCATATTGATCTTATGATTGAAAGATACCCTGCACTTGAGGCTTGCCGTGAGTCGATCGAAGCGGCGGTAAAGGCTATCGTTGAAATGCATTCCCACGCGGGTACGCTCCTGATCTGCGGAAACGGCGGAAGCGCGGCGGATTGCGAGCATATATCTGGAGAGCTGCTCAAAGGATTTCTGAAGAAAAGACCCCTTAATGCCGATCAGGCGGCGGGCTTACCCGAGGATATAGCGGCAAAGCTTCAGGGCGGCATCAGAGCGATCCCTCTGACCTCTCTTTCGGCACTTGGTACGGCGTTTTCAAACGACGTTGATCCCGAGCTGATATATGCGCAGCTTGTCTACGCTTACGGCACGGAAAATTGTGTTTTCCTCGGTCTTTCCACGTCGGGTAACGCCAAAAACGTTTGCGCGGCGGCAAAGGTTGCACGCGCAAAAGGTATGAAGACGATTTCAATGACCGGAGAGCGCGGCGGCATGTTGGCAGAGCTTTGCGACGTTGCGATCAAGGTCCCCGAGAGCGAGACGTACAAGGTTCAGGAGCTTCACCTCCCCGTTTACCACGCTATATGCGCGGAGGTTGAGGAAATCATTTTTGGGTAAAAATATTCAGGCACCTGTGGCGCGTTTGCCACAGGTGCCCTTTTGTCTGCATCAGCAGGATTTAAAATTATATATCGGTTTTATTATCTGCTCGATTTCAACACTTTCCTCGATTTGAGATAATATTGCTTCGGGAGGCTTATAAGCCATAGGACACTCGTCAAGAGAGCCTGTTTGTGCGGTTGTTGTATAAATTCCCTCCATTTGTCTTTGGAATTCTTCAACTGTAAAAGCAAATTTTGCTTCGGTTCTGTTGCAGGCTCTTCCGGCTCCGTGAGGTGCAGAAAAATTCCACTCGGGATTGCCAAGTCCTCGTCCAATAATTGCGCCGTCTCTCATATTCAACGGGATTATCAATCTTTCATCAAGGCGTGCTGATATTGCACCCTTGCGCAAAATCATACGATCTGTGTCAATATAATTATGAACACAGGAAAATCTGTCTTTTTCCGTTAGGCTCATTTTGCTGCATATTGTTTTGGCTATCGTTTGTCTGTTGAGATCTGCGAATGCGGTAACTATAGAAATATCTTGAAGATATTTGTCAAAGAGCTCTCCCTCGAGAATAGCGTCCTCATATCGTACCTTAACGTCACTTTTGCGCTCTCGCTTCTCTGCTCGGCAAAGATATTCATCGTTTGAACGGCGGTCGTGATTCGAGCGCCTTTTCATCTTTTTACATTGATAGCGGTAAGCCTGTTCTTGATAATAGCTTGCCACGTCACTGCCGAGCTGTCTTGAGCCCGAATGAATGACCAGCATAAGTTCGCCTTGCTCGCTTCGGTCAAGCTCAATAAAATGATTACCGCCGCCGAGAGTTCCAAGACTTCGCATAGCGCGGGTTATATCCACTTTATCTTTGCAATATAATGAGCTCAGATCAAACTCTGCTATCGGTAGCTCGTGTATTTTGGCTCCGCAAGGGATGCTTGAGTGGATTGCTTCGTCGAGCTTTTTCAGATCTACCTCTGTTTCTTGCAATATCACGACTTCCATACCGCATCCGATATCCACGCCGACAAGCGCCGGATTAACTCTTCGGGATAATGTCATAGTCGTGCCGACCGCAACATTTTTTCCCGAATGCGTGTCGGGCATAATTCGGATTTTACTGTCAGAATAAGCCTCTTCCCTCAACAGCGAAGCGATTTGAGTTTTCGTTGAATTATCGATCTTCTCCGCATAAACTGTAGCGGAGTTCCTTTTTCCTTTTATTTTGATCATTATTTCTCCTATTAAGTTTGTAATTTAAAATTGATTTTGATAAAATATAAGTTGCAGACATAATGATCAACTCCTTTTCTTGAATTTTTACACAAGAATTATAACACAAAAAGTTTTGTGTGTCAACAGAAAAATCGGCATACATCGGTATGCCGATTTTATTTTATGCAGGTTGCTTTTCAAAGCCGACAAGCAGTCCTCCTCGCTCTGCGTAGAAGCTGCAAAGTGCGCGGCAAGGATGGATGTCGATCTTCGCATCCTTAAACTGAACCTTTAGTTGTTCTTTAAGCTTGTGCGCCGCTCCCGAATTGATGCAGTGGGCGATAATGACCTTACCACCTGCATATCCAAGCTTTTTCATTTGCTCGATTATCGAGGTCAGAGCCTTACCCTCTCCCCTTGCTTTTTCAAGCTGCTCGAGGGTGCCCTCGTCGCTCGCCTTGCCGATAACACGAATGCCTAGTATTCCCGCAAGCCTTGCCGCAATCGGACTGACACGGCCGTTATTTGCGAGGTTTTTCATAGATTCGAGCATAAAAAGAAGTCCCGTGTGCATTTGATATCTTTGTATTTTATCGCATATCGTATCAAAATCCATATCATCGAGAATATATTGTTCAAGCTTTTCGATTATCAGATGCATTTCGGGTCCTGTCGAAAGTGAGTCTATAACGAACACCTTGCGGTCGGGGTATGTCTCCTCGTACTCCTCCTTTGCTCTGCAAGCGGAGTTGTAGCTGCCCGAAAGTCCGCTTGTGATCGTAACGCAGAAGATGTGCTTTGCTTCGCCAAAGGCGTCAAGCCAATCAGACGGATTGGGGCAGGAGGACGACGATCTTCCCTTGTATGTCTCAAGTTCCTCTACCATTTTTTCAACGTCGAGGGCTTCGTCATCAACGTACTCCTTGGCCGAGGTGATGATCTTGAGCGGAACCGACGCGAATGCAATTCCTCGGTTACTTTTGTCGCAAAGCGCGAGATCTGCCGACGAATCGGCAACTATAAGATAATTCATTTTCAGACTCCTTTGGTTCTTATGATGAAGATATTATATCCAATAAATGCTAAAAAGTCAATCTACACATTACTGTTGTTTCTATAATCAACAATAACTGTGAGTGGAATAAAAAATTCTCGGCTCTACTATAAGTAGAACCGAGAAAATTTGCTTATTTCTCAATGCTTGTCACAATGTCGTTGACGATCTCGCCTGCCATGATGAGTCCCATAACGGAGGGTACGAACGAGAGACTGCCGGGCACGGTTTTACCGCTTTCGGAGTCTATTACTCCGCTCTTTCTCGGCTCCTCCTTTGAATAGACGACCTTGAGCTTTTTGATGCCTCTTGATTTAAGCTCACGCCTCATAACGCGTGCGAGAGGGCAAACGCTCGTGTCGTTTATATCTGCTACCTCAAATAGCTCGGGGTGAGTCTTATTCCCTGCGCCCATTGCGGAAATTACGGGGATACGGAGCTTGTATGCGCGTTCAATTATCTCAATCTTTGCGCTGACGGTGTCGACCGCATCGGCGATATAATCGTATCCCGAAAGATCGTATTCGTATGCATTTTCGGGAAGATAAAAAACGTTGTACGCGTTCACCTTACATTCGGGGTTGATGTCGAGCATTCTCTCTTTCATAACCTCTACCTTAGGACGTCCCACGGTTGAGTGAAGCGCGATTATCTGACGGTTTATGTTGGAGAGTGAAACAGTGTCGCGGTCGAAAATGTCTATGCTTCCGACTCCTGCGCGCACAAGCGCCTCGCAGAGATAGCCGCCGACTCCGCCGACTCCGAAGATCGCCACTTTTGCATTATTCAGTTTTTCAACCGCACTCTCGCCGTAGACGTAGGCTGTACGCGACATTTCTTCCCTGATCGGCATTAAAGTCACCTCCAAATACTTTCTTTAGAATATTTTAGCATATTTTCAAAAAATAATCAAGTCCATACTTTACAAAAACCAAAAAATAGTGTATAATTATTGAGTACATCACATATTTTGAGGTTTTTGCGATGAATGAAGAGCATCTTATTGAAAGAGAAAAGTCAAGTGAGCTGATATTTGACGGCAAGGTACTTCATCTGTATCGCGACGAGGTGATCTTACCCGACGGAAGCGAGTCTATTCGCGAATACTGTAAGCATAACGGCGGAGTTTGTGTTATTCCCGTTACCGACGAGGGAGAGGTCATCTGTGTCCGTCAGTACAGATACGCTCACCGCAAGTGTGTACTTGAGATCCCCGCAGGAAAGCTCGAGGTCGGCGAGAAAAACGATATTCGTGCGGCTGCTCTGCGCGAGCTCAAGGAAGAGACAGGCGCGGAGTGTGACGAGCTTATTTATCTTGGCGAAATGTACCCTTCCCCCGCACTGCTCAGCGAGGTCATATATATGTACTTTGCTCGCGGACTTAAATTCGGAGAAAGTCACCTTGATGAAGACGAATTTCTCGAATGCGAGCGCATTCCGCTTGAAAAAATGGTCGAGATGGTCTGCTCGGGAGAGATAACCGACGCCAAGACACAGATCGCCGTTCTGCGAGTCTGGAAAATGCTTAAAGAAGAAAAAAATAAAGCTTGATATACGAAAGGAATTATTACTATGGCAAAAATTATCGGTCCCGGAAGCTGTAACGTAGACCTTACCGGATATGCAAATCACCTTCCCGTTGCGGGAGAGACCGCGGTTGGAGATCTTATTCGCACAAGCCCCGGAGGAAAGGGCTCTAACCAGATGGTAGCGGCGCACATGTCGGGTAGCGAGGCATTGCTTATCGCATGCATCGGCGACGACGCGCTTGCTAATTGTCTCCATGATTTTTATGATGAAAAGGGCTTTAGCAAGAAGTACGTAAAGGTATGCAAGGGCGAAAACACGGGCACGGCGATCATAGAGATCGACAAGGTCGACGCACAGAACAGAATCCTTATCGTCAGAGGCGCTAATCTCGTGCTTTCCGCAGACGACGTAATGGCGGCAGAGGCAGATTTTGCCGATGCAGACGTTGTTCTTACCCAGCTTGAGACCACCGACGAGCCTATTTATGCTGCGGCAAGACTTGCCAAGAAATACAACAAGCCCTTCGTGCTCAACCCCGCTCCCTACCATCCCCTTGATGCCGAGCTGCTCTCTATGGTAGACTACATAACCCCCAACGAGACTGAGGCAGGATATCTTACGGGCATTGAGATCAATTCGATCGACGATGCGAAGGCGGCGGCTAAAAAGCTTCTTGATTCGGGCGTTAAGAACGTTATTATCACTCTCGGCGTAAACGGAGCTTATTATACCGACGGAGCAAAGGAGATCCACGTTCCCGGTATCAAGGTAAAGGCAGTTGAGACCACGGGCGCGGGTGATGCGTTCAACGGTGGCTTCGTTACCGCAATCGGCGAGGGTATGGACGTTGAAACGGCTCTTAAATTTGCTAACTGCACTGCCGCTATTTCGGTCACACGTCTCGGTGCGGCACAGTCAATGCCCTCTCGCGAGGAAATTGACGCTTTTATGAAGGAAAAGTACGGTATTTGATCTTATAGCGAACAAAAAACGGTAAGAGATAAAAATTTCTTGCCGTTTTTTAATTATTTTTTGCAAAATGCGTCACATCTTTCTTAAAAGGTCGACTTAATAAGTGAAGCAGCGATTTTTAGCAATCTATATTGCGGAAAGGAGATTTATGAATGACAATATAATAATCAACGATCTTTTTATGCGAAAAGAATCGGCGCTTGATGCCCTTTCCGATAAATATTCGAGACTTTATAACGACGTAATCAGACAGATCGTGCATGATGAATGCGACGTCAAAGAGTGTGCAAACGACGTATTGCTTGCGGTGTGGAACAGTATTCCGCCCAATAAGCCTGAAAATTTATCGTCTTACGTTTGTAAAATAGCACGTCGAATAGGGATCGATAGATTGAGATATATCAAACGCCAAAAGCGAGATCCGGACTATCTCGTTGCACTTTCCGAGTTGAACGACTGTTTTACAAGCGGCGACCGATTAGAATCTTTTGATGATAAAAATGAGGTTATCCGTACTGCCTTGTCTGATTTTATACGGGAGCTTGAGCCCCGAGTGCAAATACTGTTTGTGCGCAGATACATATATCTTGAATCGGTTGACAGTCTCTCAAAGCGCTTTGGAATAAAGGAAAATAATATTTCGGCGATGCTGTATAGGGCGAGAAAAAGGTTAAAGAAAAGGCTTGAAAGCAAGGGGGTAAGTGTATGAAAAATTCCAGAGATAACGAAAAAATATTTGAACGACTCGCAGAGGTAGACGATGATCTGCTTGATGTGGCGTTAAATGTGGACAATGCAGATAAGCTTGAAAAATATGCAAGCGCTAAAATCCGCACAAAAAAATCTATATTCATAAAACCTGCTTTCAGAAGAGCAATTGTCAGTGCGGCGTGCTTTACCCTGGTTGTTGGTTTGGTATTAGGCGGCTCGTTTATACATCGGATAAATAATACCGGTGGCCAGCTCGGTGGCGAGGGCACGGAAGGACAGGAGACGGGACAGCAGACAAACAATGATATAGAGAACGAAACCCAAAGCGGAGATATCGGTAGCAACGTAGTCGAGCTGGATTCTCTTGATAAGATCAATTACTACGCTGCTGTCAAAATGACAAGCGCGGTCCCCACAGGCCTCTTTAACACTGCCGATGCAATTCCCTCCTCTCTCTCTCGTATCAACTATAAGTCTCGCAACATACAGTTCCTTAGCGGAACAACCGATAATAACGGTGAAGACGTAATTGAAACGGTAGAAGACACCGTAATCGAAATTGAGACGAATACCGAAACCTCAGACGGTGATGACGACGATTATCTGTTTGATCTTCCCTTCGTAATTACAACCGCAATATATTTTGAGACCGAGATCACCGAGGATTGTGAGCCCTTGGCATCGCTGATAGGCACTGGCAGAGCCGATGTGGTAGTTACAGATCTGCACGTTAACGGCAGGCCTCGAGCAATGATAACATTTAAAAATGGAGACAGATATTTCAACTGTATTACCCAAATGAGAGATCTTGTTCAGGGTATTAACAATTTTCATTCAAACATATACATTGATGGATATGATCTGAAAAAAGATAACTCGAGATGCGCTCTGACCTCCTTCATAATTGATCTCGATTTGGAAAACGGAGAAATAATATCTGCGCAGTGGAAGCCTTATTCAAATACTCCCACGACCTCGCCAAGCTATTCCTTTTATATTTATGAAGACACGGTAAAGATATCAAGGGAGCGTTATTCGTTTTCTATAGAGGAGCTGGAAAATTACTATATCGGAATGGGTATGGATGTTGTTTCTCCCAATAAAGACGAGGATCAAATGAAAACGGAAGAATTATTGATAACCGCAGGTCGCAACGAAATAGCACCGCACGGATACGTCCTTTGGGAGAGCCGTTATGACGGTATTTCGGGATATTGGTCGGAGGAGCAGAACGAGAGCGTAGAACAATGGCTGATACCCGCCTTGGAAAAGGACAACGACAGGGATATTATTACGTTGGACAGAGTCGGACTTTTGGATATGTACGTAGGTGACGGAGGCAAGGTAACATCCATTAAGGTCTATCATGCCAATGATGAGGGCAAGATCGTTCCTTTTGACGGGATTCATATTGACGGAACTATATATTCTTTGGATTGGCTTGATCTGGGAGAATGGTACGTTCTTATAACTGTCGAATGGAAAGGCGACTATATCGAAGAAGCAAATATGTTTGAATCCTGCTGTAAGGAATATTTTTTCAAATTGACCGTTTAATAAAAGCTGCGGCAACCTGCATGAAAGCAGGTTGCCGCTTTTCTTATTCACTATCTCAAAAATTTAAATCTATGTCTAAGCTTAATAAAATAGAAGGTTATCAGCTTTGTCAGTGCGATATCGTATATGATAAATACAACGTTTACAAGCGCGTAAACACCGAATGCAAAAATTTCACCAAAGCCTTCCCCACCAAAGATATAGACGAAGGCATCTATGAGATTGCCGTCGGTCTGACCGAAAAACAGGAAATATGCAAGTGCAACGCTGATAAGCAACGCGATGTTCAGTATCACAAGCTTCAATCCCCAAGCAATCGGCTTTTTCAGTCGCTCCAGCTTTTCCTTAAGTATCGGATAGTAACCGAAAAACAGAAGATAGAACCAACCGCCCATGGTATACGGCATAAGTATCACGGCAAGCAGACTCGTTACGGCATATAAAAGCCACGGATATGCTCCGCCGAGCTCGATCACGGCAAATATGCAGAAAAACGAGGCTAAAGCCGCAACCGACAGATCGAGCACCTCAATGACCGATCCGAGAAAGATCAAAGCTACACCCATTGCCGCCAAAAGCGCGCAAAGGGTCATTTTTTTTGTTTTATGGGAAACTCCGCGAGACACGGCAATCCTCTCCTCTCGTAATGCTTATTAGCAGCAACGGATCAGGTCGCCGCCCATACATTCGCAGCAGCAATCTGCGCAAAGAAGTGTATTGCAGACGTCGCATCCTGAGCACCCCGATGAGCTTGCCGTGTTATATCCGCCGCCGTAGCCTCTTGCCTGCATATTAAGGCGATCAAGCGCGGCGCGGTATTCCTGATTCGTGGGGTCCATCATACAGGCAGTATTGATCATTCTCTGTGCATCAACGTAATATCCTCTCTTGATAAGCACACAACCCATAAGATAATGCCACTCGGCAGCGCGGTCGCCCTGATTTATACTGTTAAGCTCGGCTTCTGCGGCACTTATGTTGCCCGAATTGATGTTTCGACGCACGTTTGCATAGTTGTAGCCCGAGGAATTACCTGAAGAGCCGTTGTTGTAGGAGTTGTTGTAGGAGTTGTTGTAGGAGCTGCCGCGAGAGCCTCCTGAGCGCATTTTCTGTATCTCCTCGTACGCCGAGTTGACCTCCTTCATCTTCTCCTCTGCGAGCTCCTTAAGATCACCGTCGGAATACTTATCGGGATGATATTTTCGCGCAAGCTTTCTGTAAGCGTCTTTAATTTCGTCGTCAGTAGCGGAGGGTGAGACCCCCAACACCTTATACGGATCCTTATAGCCAGCCATTTTTATCTAACCTTTCGTGTTTTATCTCTTGAAGTCTTTTTGCCCTTGCGCTTGCATTTTCCGTCAAGCTCAAGGATGCGGTCTGCCACGTCGGGCATACCACGGTAGATTATATTCTTTATTATACCCTCAATATTTGGATTTTCACCAAATTCTATAAGATCAAATGCGGGCTCTGCCGCGAGAAGCTCAAGACGGAGCGAGGTAGCGACTGCACGCTTTTTGTCCTCGTCGAGCCCTTGGGCGCCGTAAAGACAAATAAAGGGGTTGAATCTTGTTTTTTTCAAATCGTCGTCAAGATCGTCGACCGCATCGACGATATATATCCATTTTCCTATGTGCAGGCCGATATTACGGAGTATCTTGGCATTATCACCCTCAACACCGAATGAAAGTATCTCGGCGAGCAGCTCTCCGAAGCGGTCCGCGGGGGCGTCAACCGATGGAAGCTTTTCCTTTTCGAGCTCTGCAAGTCTTTTAAGTCCGTTATTTATCCTTTCATCAAGCTCGGCATATTTTTTCAGAGCCTTTTTGCGCATTTTTCTTGCCAACGGCTTGGTAAGTCGCGCCTTCAGCCTCTTGATTCCCCTCTCGTCGCTTATATCGTCCGCAGTTTTGCCCCAGACGAGCAAGGCCGAGGCATAGGCACAGTAAGCCAATGAATCACAGAAATCGAGATACGGGCGTTTTTTGAAGGGATGCGCGATGCATCTTCCGCTCTTGACCGTCGGATTTTCTCCCGATACAGCAAGTCGCAAAAGCGCCAGAAAGACCATATCGTAGCTCAAGGTCATTCTTGAGCACTGTCCCGTGCATTTTCCCTGCGCCCGACACATACCGCAATAGACTGCCTTGTAATATTCGTTTTCCCGCACTCGAAGCTCGGGTGTGTCGGTACGGATATATCCGAACATAGCTTTTCTCCCCGGAAATAATTGTAATACTCTATATATGATACACCATTTGTAAGGAAAAGACAAGTGCTTTTTGTAAACATTTCTGTTGTTTGTGTGAAATCTCTGTGTTTTTACGTTTCAATTGCTTTTAATGCTCCTTTTTAAATTTTTATTGCATATTTTTGCAAAAATCTCTTGAAAAATTGACAAAAATGGGTTATACTATAATTTGGTATAATTTTGTAATAATTTTTGGAGGAACACTAATAAAAATGGCACTTACACTCAAAAAATCCGCGAAGTTTGATGGCGTTAAGGGTCCTGTACTTACTCTTGTAATGGACGGCGTAGGTCTTGCTCCCAACAGCGTTGCAAATGCAGTTGCAACCGCTTATACTCCCAATCTTGACGCGCTTATGGCTAATTATCCTATGGTCACCCTCAAGGCTCACGGCACCGCAGTCGGTCTTCCCTCTGATGACGATATGGGCAACAGCGAGGTCGGTCACAACGCTCTCGGTGCAGGTCAGGTATTCGCACAGGGCGCAAAGCTCGTTACACAGAGCATTGAAAGTGGCAAGATGTACGCTTCGGGCACGTGGAAGGAGATAGTCGGCAACGTCAAGGCTAATAACTCCACTCTCCACTTTATCGGACTTCTCTCCGACGGTAACGTACACGCTCACATAGATCATCTTAAGGCTATGCTCGCGCAGGCGAAGGCAGAGGGCGTTGCAAGCATCCGCGTTCACGCACTTATCGACGGACGTGACGTTGGCGAAACAAGCGCATTTGAATATATCGATCCCTTTGAGGAATATATCGCTTCCCTTTCTGACGATAGCTGCACTATCAAGATCGCAAGCGGCGGCGGACGTATGCAGGTAACTATGGATAGATACGAGGCTAACTGGTCTATGGTTGAGATCGGCTGGAAGACTCACGTGCTTGGCGAGGGCAGACAGTTTGCAACCGCTCACGAGGCTATTGAGACCTACAGAAACGAGCTCCACGTTATCGACCAGGATCTTCCTCCCTTCGTTATTGCTGAGAACGGAAAGCCCGTAGGCACTATCGAGGACGGCGACAGCGTTGTCTTCTTCAACTTCCGCGGCGACCGTGCTATCGAGATCTCCAAGACCTTCGACGCTCCCGAGGGCGCGTTCGACAAGTTCGACAGAGTCCGTGTTCCCAAGGTAGTATACGCAGGTATGCTCGAATACGACGGTGACCTTCACATCCCCGCAAAGTACCTCGTAAATCCCCCCGAGATCACCGAAACAATGAGTGAATATCTCGCAAACACGGGTGTTAAGCAGTATGCGATCTCCGAGACTCAGAAATACGGACACGTAACTTATTTTTGGAACGGAAACAAGTCGGGTAAGTTCTCCGAGGAGCTTGAGACCTACGTTGAGGTTCTTTCCGACGTTGTTCCCTTTGAGCAGAGACCCTGGATGAAGTGCGCGGAGATCACCGACAAGCTGATCGCGGCGCTTGAGGGCGGCGAGTACGCTTATTACAGAGTCAACTTCCCCAACGGCGATATGGTAGGTCATACGGGAAGCCTTGCAGCTACGAGATGCTCTATGGAGGCACTTGACCTCCAGATAGGCAGAATCCTTGCTGTCATCGATAAGCTCGGCGGCGTTGCTATCATCACAGCAGACCACGGAAACGCCGACGAAATGTTTGAGATGGACAAGAAGACAGGTCAGCCCAAGGTATCTAAGGACGGCAAGATGAAAGCAAAGACCAGCCATACACTCAACAAGGTTCCCTGCATCGTTTACGATAATACCGATGCGAAGAATCATTACACCGTAAAGGCTGACGAGGGCAACTTCGGTCTTTCCAACGTTGCGGCAACTATGGTTAACCTCCTCGGTTACGAGGCTCCTGCAAAGTGGGATGAGAGTATTATTGAATTGAAGTAATAAAAAAATCGGGAAGGATTTAGTCCTTCCCGATTTTTTATCCAATGAAATTATTTCTTCTTTCTGAAGAAAATTACTGCAGAGCTGATGATCGACGTCGCCATCAGTATCAATGCAGATGATGAAATAAGTGCGCCACAGCCTAATGCCATCACGTTGTCCTCCTTGGATATTTTTAATTATTTTAACGTCAATATTTTTTAGCCAAATATTGGCTCATCATTCGATGGATCTGAAAGTCGCACGTTTTGTGGGTTGCTCAGAATATACGAATAGCTTTCGGTTCCACCTGCAACACCCGTGTATGTTCCCTCTGATTTTATCAGATGCTCTTCATAATATCTGACCGCAACGGTATCGAATAGACCAATGCTTTGGTCAGCATCCTGATATTCTACCAATACACTGCCTATGCCGTTAAAATCAGCCACAAAGCCATCTTCAAATACGTACGTAACGTATCCGAACGACAGAACTGTTAAGCTATAATCCTCATCAACCGATACACAGAGCATTTCAAGCTTATTCTCTCCATTGTTGAACATCAGAGTAACACTGCGAGTTACGAAAACGGTTATTTCACGCGAGGTGATAGTATAATTTTCGGTATATATCAATTCATACGACGGTGCTTCCGTTTCACAGGCTAACTTCAATACAATTGATGACTTATCATCGCGATATAAAGTCATTATACCCTCGGCATCCTTATCAGAAACAAAATCCTTATACGGATCGACAGCAAATCCGAGCTTTTGCAAAACGGTTGTCAATGTGTCCTCAAAGGTTACGTCATAGGGCATGGTAAGACTGTCGAGAAGAACCTTGGTATAAAAACTGTTCGTGTACCTTGCACTTTTTCCGTCTTCTGCTTCTGTATAGTCATTGCGAAAGCCGAATAGCTCGCCCAACGCTTCACAACCTCCACCTAAAGGACCGTCATAGTGGCATAAGGGTATAAGATCGGTAATGGCTGTTCCGTCATAACTATAATTCCCCATTTGGTAAATATAGTTACCTTGCGATATGTCGGGAACAAAATGCTCGTAGTCAAGAAATTGAGCGAAGCTATCGTACTTTTGCACGTGAATCTTTATCTCCATTACCTTGCTATTCTTATCGTAATAAACAATAATGGACTTGTTGTGACTCAAGCTCCACGTTTCGCCAAAGAATCCGGAAAGCATACCGTCGTTTTCTCCCCAGGCAGTATGCAAGTCCTCCTGAGAAAAGCCGATAAGCCTCTCGGACAGCTCGTCTTCCGAGCAATCCTTGATTTCCTCAAGTGCAGGCACGCCATTGTTCTCCACTTCTGACGAAATAGTTGTTTCCTCGGAGGTTGTCTCGGTGTCATTAAGATTATCTTCCACACATCCGACGAATGAGAATATAAGGATCAATACCAAGCTCAATGCCAAAATCTTTTTCATAGAATTTACCTCCTTGCAATTAGCTATTTAATACCCCCGACCTACCGAGGATGCTAAGATTAGCATAATTACGAACAGACCAACTGCCACCCCTAACACAATATTACTTATTTTTTGTATCCTTTCAGAATCGCGATATTTAAGAGCAATGATATTCAAAATAGCAGCCGCCACGGCAAGTGCGATCGATACGTATGCGGGAATGGAGTTATATCCGTCGCAAATATTTTCAAACATACTGTGTCTGAATATTACTTCAACAATTTCTCCCGTCACCCGATCCGGAAGATGTCCGACTCCCTTGAAAATTTTTGCAAACCACATGGGAACAAGGCTTAAGGAAATAACAATTTTGCTGATACCAAACAAGTATTTTTTCACAACTCTCACCCCCACAAGCCGATTTTATCAGTATGTTTTATGCACAAGCTCGGCATCAAACTCGGTGCACCCCGCAATCTTGCTTTTCAGCACGGGAACAGTAATGAACCAAGACGCCATATCATCGGTAAAGCATTCGGGATCGTTTGTCTGCGTTACCAGAATGCAGAAATAATCATCCTCACAAACCATGCCGTTTACGCCAAATCTGAAAGAGCCGCTTATTGTGTCGATATATACCAACATGAGCGAGTATTCTTCAAAAAATGCGTCATCATATTCTGCGGTGACATCATTTAGCGACGGAACCTCGTCCCAACCGAAATTGAAGCCGTGTTCTCCGCCAAAATCGGTCTTGAATTTTTCAAGATCGTTCAATGTGTCAAATCTGTATATCGGAAGATGATTCGAATATCCCGATTTTTGCAGCTTATCTGCATTCAGAGCGTTATCATAAATCCTGTCATCCCTTCCCGAGCCTGCACGGGAAAGAACGTCATCGTAGTTATAACTGAACCTGATAATTATAGTCTCATCCTCGGTAAATTCCCTGTCAACGAAAGGCGTTCCGTCGCTGTTAAATATCTGATAGTCGTAATAGGCAGTCATGGTCGTCAAAATCTCTTTAATTTCGTCAACCGTATAGACTACGTTGTTGCTGACAGATATACATCCCAATTCGCGTTGATAATCGGTCTCAAATTTAATTACAGATGAAGTCTCGTTTTTCGGAATAAGACTGCTGAAATTCTTTTCGGATACGACTTCATAGTAGCCCATTCCGTATATTTCAATCAAATTATCGGAAATTATTTTTACGGTTTTGCCATCAATTATCAGATCAGCATCCTTTGTATAATCATACGCGTATAGATCTAATTCGATCTCGGTTAAATGAATTTCCGAAAGATCAAAATCGGTCAGGGTCGTTATATTGCCGTACGAGGAAAGCTTGACTTCTTCTCTTGCCCCAATGTAGCAATATGAGCTATCGTAAATCCCCTTAAATGGAAATTCAATCGAAGCAATATATCCAATACCGTTTACGTAAAATTCGTTTCTTGAGCTAAAGCTGAATTCGAAGGTCTTGTCATCGCTCGCCAGAGTTATGTTATATGTCCCCACTCCATAATACAAATCGGTGGCGCGTGTAAATTCGACGTTATTTATAAACTCAATAACCGAATTCACGTGCTCCTGATTGGAGGCGATCATAACGTCGTGCATTATTATTCCGCCCAAGGTGCCGTTAAAGCTGTCCACGGTGAACGAGGAAATATTGCCGATGTCAATATGGTTTGAGATGCTATACAGATCTTCAAACGAATATACTTCTTTTTCTTTGATTGTCGTCTCCTCCGCAGTGGTTTCGTTCACTGTCGTTTCCTCGGATGCATTTTCGGATAACGTTGTTTCTTCCGCATCGGGCAATTGCGTTATCTCGTCACAAGCCGAGCAGATCATAATACAGAAAATGAAGAATAAACAAACAAATAGCTTTTTCATAATGTACCTCCCGTGTTGGTGTTCCTTCACTCAATAAGTCGACGAAAAATGAAAAAGGTTACATTTTTTGCTCAAATACTTATTTTTTCATTTCCATATATGGCAACACGTCAAACCCGCATTTCTTATAAAGTCTGATCGCGCGCCCGTTCTCTTCTTCAACCTCCAGGCGAAAAATGCAGTCGGTGTATTTTTCTGTGATAAAATCGAAAAACGCCTTGCCAAGCCCCGATCCTCTGTACTGATCCTTGAGATAAAGATCCTCGATCCAGATACACGGCTTGCCAAATTCGGTTGAAAAGCTCTTTGCTATCATAGCGTATCCCTGCACATTGCCCTCATTCTCAAAGACATACCCCTCAAGGTAGGGACTGTCATTTACACAGTTATCTATATCGTTTGAAAAGATCTCCTCCGAGCCGTTGCTCAGCACCGCAGGCGAGGCATAGAAAACCCTCATCATCTCCATAATGCAGGGCTTGTCTTCTTTCGTCATAATTCTTATTGTGTTGTTCATATTAACCTTCATTCCGCCGCCGTCAGCGGCACAAATCTTTCTTTATATCGTTTTTTTATCGGAAACGAATTACTTATCAGACAGATAAACTCAATTTATCGATTAGTTAGATTATACCATGGGAATAGAAAAAAGTAAAGTTGCATAAAGTGTTGCACCAAATTTGCACCAAAGTCACACCAGCATTTAATGTTGTTGTGCTCGATCAATTTGATATTGTTTAATTATTAGTATATATACTGTAACCAACGGAAATATTTAATCTTCGAAAGAGTAATAATTATTACTGATAAAACTATAGAACATAGCAATACAACAAAAAAGCACTGGATTGTTTGCATTTGATTAAACAGTAATATAAATAATCCATGACACAGATAAATAAGAGTGCTTAATTTTCGTATGAATATTGTTATATCTTTTCGTAATTGAATATTCGAGTTTTTTATCAACATAAACAGAAAATATGAGGCTGGCAATACGGACATCCAAAGAATAGTTGAGGCTGTATTAAAAAAAATAACAAACAATACACTTTCTACCATAAGAAAGGACATTGATATTATCAAACCTGCTATCAACCTTATATTTGAAATTTTTTTTGCTGATTCATTTTTGGCTATTATTAAGCCCATTGCAATATATGGAAACGCATAAAACAATCCATTTCTAAAATTGAAAACTGTATATTCCTTTACAGATAAAATTTTATAGAATAAAGGAGCATATGTACTCAACAAGCAACCAACGAATAAGAACAAAATCGATATAAAAAATACAAGTTTATGTTTTCTGCTAAGTGCTATATATAGAGCATACGTTAACAGCATTCCTATAATTGAACCGCATAAATACCACAAGGCATGCTCGTTGCCATACCAGAGATAACGGGAAACAATATTGAAAAAAGAAGTGTTTTTTAGTCCTGAAAAGTCAAACGGTAAATAAATTAAAGACCATATAACATAAATACTGGTTAATCTCATCAAATATATTGTTAAACTTTTTTCTTTTCTCCAGAAAAAGTAACTGCTGGCAATAAAAAAGAACGGAACACACAAACGAGTTATTATACCAAAGCCTCTATCAAGCCATATATTGAATCCGAACGGCTCAGTGTGTATACCAACGACAAGGATAGCCATTATAAGCTTAACAATATCGATTGTCGCATTCATTTTGCTTGTAATATTATTTGTTTGCATAAAATTCTCCAAATTCAAGTTTATTTAGCAGTTGTATTATACCATAATTTTCTCCAAAAGTAAATAGGACGGCAGATTTTTTACAAGTTGAACCGTCCTACAAAACACAAAAAGCCCTGCCGAAGCAGAGCTTTTTGTATATCGAAATAAAAAGTAAGAACCACCGCATCTGCGGTGGTTCTGTACTCGGACAGCTTGCTTGCAAGCTGCGGCATACAGCAAATGTACGCCAATATAAGAGAAATAATGTGCTGTATGCAATTATCTCTTGGAGAACTGAGGAGCACGTCTTGCGCCCTTGAGTCCGTATTTCTTTCTTTCCTTCATACGAGGGTCTCTGGTGAGGAATCCTGCAGCCTTGAGAGCAGGACGGTAGTTCTCATCAGCAGTGATGAGGGCGCGAGCTACACCGTGACGGATAGCACCTGCCTGACCGGAAATACCGCCACCGTTTACGTTAGCAACGATGTCGAACTTACCCATAGTTCCGGTTACGCCGAAGGGCTGGTTGATGATAAGCTTGAGAGTTTCGAGACCGAAATACTCGTCAATGTCCTTACCGTTGATAGTGATCTGACCGTTACCGGGATATACTCTTACGCGAGCAACGGACTTCTTTCTTCTACCAGTGCCGTAGAAGTAGGGCTTTGCACTTGTATACATAGGTTTACTTCCTTCCTTTCTTCAAATTAAAACTCGTAGGTCTCGGGCTTCTGCGCCTCGTGCTTGTGGGACTCACCGGAATATACCTTGAGTCTGTTAGCTGCTGCTCTGCCGAGAGAGTTGTGGGGAAGCATTCCCTTTACTGCGGCTTCCATAGCGAACTCGGGCTTTTCAGCCATAAGAGTCTTATACTGAATGCTCTTCATTCCGCCGATGTAGCCGGAGTGTCTGTAGAAGTACTTCTGCTCAAGCTTCTTGCCTGTCAGAACTGCCTTATCTGCGTTTACTATGATAACGAAGTTACCGCAGTCAACGTGGGGTGTGAATTCGGGAGCGTTCTTTCCGCGGAGAAGGTCTGCTGCAACAACAGCGGTTCTACCCATGGGCTTGCCTGCTGCGTCGATAACGTACCACTTGCGGACAACTGCTTCTTTTTTCTGCATAAATGTAGACATTTTAGTTATCCTCCAAAAATTGATCATTTTTTTAACCTTGCATATTATATCACAACGTAATTTGTTTGTCAATACCTTTTTTGAAATTTTTTTGATATTTTTAATTTAGCTTTAGTAAACCTCCCGTTTTCTCGTTTTTTCTCGCTTTTTTAATATCTTTCCTCGAAAACCGTTTCAAAAAAATTTTTTGATAATTTTGATTTTTTACGAAAATCTGCCCCCAAACAAGAAAAAAATCCGCCGAGAGCGTTATATTTCCCTGCCTTGCCGACATAAGTTTATACTGTGATTTCAAAAAAATTCGGAGGTAAAACTAAATGATGAATACATACAAGCCCGAGGGACTTCTTATCGGAACGCAACAAAACCGCGAGCTTATCTCCGCGGGACGCGCCGGACTTGAAAAAGCAATGTCTGCAGGCATCATATTGGAGGGCACCGCCATACTCTGCGACAGCGAATTGAATCTACACGTAGATCTGCGCGGCATCACGGGAATTATCCCGAAGGGAGAGGTCTGCCTTGTGAGAGACGGCGAGAGCTTCAAGGATATTGCGGTCATAACGAGGGTCGGAAAGCCTGTGTGCTTTAAGATCGTCTCAATAGAGGAGGTCAACGGCCGCACGGTCGCCTATCTTTCTCGGCGCTTGGCGCAGATCGACTGTATGAACAACTATATCGCCGATCTGATCCCGGGAGACGTGCTTTGCTCACGAGTCACGCATCTTGAAAGCTTCGGCGCGTTCGTTGACGTCGGATGCGGCATTATTTCCCTTCTTTCCGTTGATTGCATATCGGTTTCACGTTTTTCACACCCGAAGGACCGCTTATATAACGGAATGATCATAAATACCGTATTAAAATCGATTGACCGCGAAAAAGGCAGGATATTCGTCTCAATGCGCGAGCTTCTCGGCACGTGGGAGGAAAACGCGGCGCTCTTTTCGCCGGGTCAGACCGTTGCAGGTATTATCAGAAGCGTGGAAAGCTACGGAGTTTTCGTTGAATTGACTCCCAACCTCGCAGGACTTGCAGAGCTGCGCGACGACTCGCAGCCCTTCGAGCTTCCCTGCGGAAGTCTTGCCGCCGTATATATAAAAAGCATCATTCCCGAGCGAATGAAGATCAAGCTCGTGCTTATAGACTCCTACAAGGGCGACCCCGCCGCATCCGAGCTGAAATGCTTTGTTGATTGCAACTCGGTACAGCATATAAGCTATTGGAGATATTCGCCTCTCGGCTGCTCAAAGACTGTGGAGACGGTATTTGACGCAGAGTGATAAAATTTAACATTTATTCATTAATTATTTGGTTATTTTGGCGAAAATCCTCTTGACAGATCTTATCGCTTATGTTAAAATAATACTAATGTAGGCTCATGTATTTGTGGGTGTGCAAAAATAATGAAAAGGATAATGAAGCAAAATGAAAAAATCATTCAAACTTCTCGCCCTTATCCTTGCTCTCGTAATGCTTGTTGCAGTATTTGCGGCATGCGACGGAGGAAAAGGCAATGGCGATGAGACCACGGCTGGCGACGAAACCACCGACGGTAACGGCGCAGAAACCGAAGTAACGCCCAACGTGGAAAAGAACAACTATGACTCTACATTTTATCTTTCAGTATTGGTAGACAGTAACCCTCTTGATCACTTCTGGGTCGCAGAAAGTGACGACGACGTGCTTTCCGCTGCTCTTTTTGACCGTCAGGAAAAGATTAAAAACTACCTTGGTGTTGAAGTCTATGGCTCTCCCGCAGAAGGTGGATTTCAGGGCTACACCGAGCCGTTCGAGATCGCTGTCAAAAACAAAGCAGGCGGTGTGGATACACTTCTCACTCACGTGCATGCGGGCGTGTCTGGCCTTATAACCGGCGGACTTCTGACTCCGCTTGAGGAAATGGACGGAATCGATCTTGATGCGGATTATTGGAACAAGGAGTTTATGGATGCTCTTTCCATTAATGACCATTATCTTCTTGGCTTCAGCGATTTCAACATTCTCTATACCTACGTAATCGCGTATAACGTTGATATTCTCGCAAAGTATGAGGATGCTCTTGACAAGAGTGTATACGATATGGTTGACGATTACGAGTGGACCCTTCAGCAGTTCTGCGATATTGCGAAGCTTGGCTTTATCAACGAAGGAGACGTTAACAAGAACCAGTACGGCCTTACAGGTCTTCAGTGGGTTCCGTGGTGCGGCTTCCTCGAGGCTGCAGGCGTAAATCTCGTTGAAATGAACGACGAGGGAAAATACAGAATTTCATACGTAAATGACCTTTACTTTGACAGAACCAATAAAATAGTAACGATGCTCTCCGATCTTTCTGCGGCTGAGTGTAGCTATCTTGATTTCCAGACCTCTGCTAAGCCCACGGTTCCCTTTGAGTCTAACAGAGCTCTTATGACCCTTACCGCTACTATCGACATTGACGATTATCTCAACTATGACGTCGATTTCGGTGTTCTTCCCTATCCTATGTACGACACTCACCAGAAGGAATACCGTTCTCTTCAGTGGGGCGGATACATCGCGGTTCCTAATTATCTTGAAAACGAAGCTATGGCAGGCGAGACGCTCGAGCTCCTTGCGTTCTATGCGGAGGATGTTAATACCGCTTACTATCAGAAGCTTCTTGGCAAGCAGGTCGGAGAAAACCCCGATGACAGAAGAATGCTCGAGATAATCTGGGATAGCGTTTGTACCGACTTCGGTCAGACCTTCGAGGATGTCTGCGGAAACCCCCTGTACATGCTTCCTTTCACCACTAAGGCAGGACAGCAGAGCCTTTCGGAGTTCAGCGCTGCACGCACAAGGAGCGGAAATACTGCTATCGATAAGTTCTTTAGACTGGTTGGTAAAAAATACAAAGAATAATTGCTCATTTAAAAATCCCTGTCGCATTTGTAAGAATGCGGCAGGGATTTTGATAATTATGTATGTTTTGTAAATATTTTTTGTTCCCCTTTCTGTGCTATTGACACTTTTTTTGTTTTGTGATATAATGTTGTTTGAACAAAATTTTCAGAAAGGATTTTTGTACTAAAATGAAAAAATCATTCAAAATTCTCGCGTTGCTTCTCGCGGTCATTATGATGGTTTCTGTGTTTGTTGCTTGTAACGACGGTGAAGGTACTACCGACGAAACAACGGTAAACAACGAAGACACTAATGGCTCTGAAGATGAAACCACGGGAGAAGTAATGCCCGACATCGAAAAGAAAAATTATGATTCGACCTTCTATCTCTCTGTTATGGGCGACGTTAACCCTATGGATAGATATTGGGTTGAGGAAAGCAATGACGACGTGCTTTCCGCTGCTCTCTTCGAGCGTCAGGAAAGAGTAAAAAGCTATCTTGGAGTTGAAGTGTTCGCTTCTTCTACAGACGGCTTCGAGGTATACACCGAAGCCTTCAAGACCGCGGTTAAAAACAAATCCGGCGGTGTGGATACTCTCCTTACTCACGTATCCAGCGGTGTATCGGGTCTGATCACAGAAGGAGTCCTTACTCCCTTTGAGGAAATGGACGGAATCGATCTTGATGCAGATTACTGGAATCAGGAGTTTATGGATGCTCTTTCCATTAACGACCATTACCTTCTTGGCTTCAGCGATTTCAACATTCTCTATACCTACGTAATCGCATATAACAAGGATCTTCTTGCAAATTATGAGGATCATCTTGATAAGAGCGTATACGACATGGTTGACAATTACGAGTGGACCCTTCAGCAGTTCTGCGATATTGCTAAGCTTGGCTTTATCAACAGAGGAGGCGAAGACAAGAACCAGTACGGTCTCACAGGTCTTCAGTGGGTTCCGTGGTGCGGCTTCCTTGAGGCTGCAGGTGTAAATCTCGTTGAATTGAACGACCAGGGCACTTACGAGATGTCTTATAATAACGAAATTTATTCGGAAACTACCCAAAGCGTTGTGGCTATGCTCTCCGATCTTGCGGCTGCAGAGTATACTTGTGTAGATTTTATGTCTACCGGTCCTGCTACGGTTCCCTTTGAGGATAACAGATCTCTTATGACGCTTGCATCGACTAATGAGCTTCCCACTTACCTCAACCACGATATTGATTTCGGTGTTCTTCCCTATCCTGTTTTCGAGTCTAACCAGAAGGAATACCGTTCGCTTCAGTGGGGCGGATACATGGCTATCCCTGCTTATATGGAAAATCCTACTATGGTAGGCGAGACCCTTGAGATGCTCTCCTTCTACTCTGAGGATGTTAAGACCGCTTACTATCAGAAGCTTCTCGGTAAGCAGGTCGGAGAAAATCCCGATGACAGAAGAATGCTCGAGATCGTTTGGGACAGTGTTTGCACCGACTTCGGTCAGACCTTCGATGAG
This sequence comes from Clostridia bacterium, assembly GCA_017483305.1. Classification (GTDB taxonomy): domain Bacteria; phylum Bacillota; class Clostridia; order Oscillospirales; family CAG-272; genus SVTX01. The sequence goes on from JAFULC010000060.1 coordinate 31,685, forward strand.
GTTACCGGCTTCTGTCTCTATATGCTTCCCTCGGTTACTGCTTCTCCTGATAAGGGCGGAACATCCTACGCTCAGTATACACAGCAGCGTATCCAGACAAGCAAAACAGCTATTAGAAACTTCTTCAAGAAGGTTGATAAGAAGTATTAATCTAAACTGAACAAACAAAATACGATAAATAAAATCCCCGTGTGTCGCAAATGCAGACACACGGGGATTTTGTCCTTTATATATGCGGATAAACTTTTTATTGACGTTTATGCAATTATATGATAAAATATATATGGACAGTAACCCTCTAAACAATTATTTACGAAAGGAGCTTTAGACACCAAATGAAACAAACACTTAAACGAATATCACTTTCTATTGCTATCGTAATGATTTTTTCCCTATTGGCTGCCTGTAACGGTTCGGGTAGCGAGCAAGATGAAACTACACTCAACGACGTTGAAGAAACAACGCTAAATGACGTAGAGGAAACAACGGCAAATGACGTAGAGGAAACAACTGTCAATGACGCAGAGGATGAAACAACGGTTGGCGGCAATTTAAGCGGAGGCGAGGAGACAACCATCATTGAGATCGATCTCAATGGCGGAACAACGGCAGTTGACGAAGAACACACGGAAACCGATGGTGATGAAACCACCGTAGGTGAGTTTATTCCGGGTGTTGATACAGATAATTATGATTCGAATTTTTATCTGTCTATTTTGAACGATAGCAACCCCGTTAACTACTACTGGATCGAAGAAAACGATAACAGCGTGCTCTCCAATGCCCTGTATGAGCGTCAGCAAAAGATTAAAGAGCAGCTTGGTATTGATGTTTTTGCTTTTAACGCAGGCTACTCTGATAATTATACCGAAGATTTTAAGACTTCTGTTGCAGGTAAATTAGGAAGTATAGACACACTTCTGACACATACGAGTTTGGGTATTTCAGATCTTGTAAGTGGCGGATTTCTTGCTCCATTGAACAATGTGCCCGGACTTAATCTTGACGCGGATTATTGGAATCAGAGTCTTATGGACTCACTTAAAATAAATGATCTATATCTTCTCGGATTCAGCGATTTTAATATTCCCAACACATACGTGATCACCTTCAACCCTGCGCTTATGGCAGAATATTCGAGTTCTCTTGATAAAAGTCTGTATCAGATGGTTGATGATTACGAGTGGACGCTTCAGCAGTTTGCTGACGTTGCCAAGCTTGGCTACGTTAACAATGGCAGTGTTGACAGTAATCAATACGGGCTTACAGGTCTTCAATGGGTACCTTGGTGCGGATTCCTCGAGGCTTCAGGGGTTAATCTTATCGAGATGAATAACGAAGGTGAGTATGAAATATCCTTTATGAGCGATGCATATATCGATAAGACAAAGAACATAGTTTCTTTGCTCACCGAGCTTGCAAGTGCTGAATCTACGTGCCTTGATTATATGCAGACGATAAATCCTACTGTTCCCTATTTTACAGGTAGAGCTCTGATGACTCTTACCTCGACGTACGATATTTCATCTTACCTTAATTACGATATTGACTTCGGTGTTCTTCCCTATCCTGTTTTCGATTCTAACCAGAAGGAATACCGTTCGCTCCAGTGGGGTGGATACATTGTTCTTCCCGCTTATATGGAAAACGCTGAAATGGTAGGAAAGACGCTTGACTTGCTTGCTTTCTACTCCGAGGATGTGAAAAACGCATTCTATCAGACAGCTTTTGGCGTCAAACTTGAAGAAAAAGCTGATGATGTGCGAATGATGGATATCGTCTGGGACAGTGTATGCTCAGACTTCGCTATACCCTTTGACGATGTCAGCGGAAGTATAACGTATATGCTCCCTACTGTTACCTCGTCGGGCGGAGACGGATTGCAATCACTTTCAGAATTTGCCTATGCTCGTATAAGAAGTGGTAATGCAGCTCTCAAAAAGTTCTTCCAAAGGGTTGATAAGAAGTATTAATTAGCTGATCTAAACACTTCGATATATAAAGATTCCCGACGGTCATTGACCGTCGGGATTTTTTGTTCTATATTACTTATACTCGGGAAGCCAATCCTTCTCTGCCTCGAGAAGCTCGTCGCACATTTTGACGATGTCGTCGATCGAGAGCTCGGACGAGGTGTGAGGATCAAGCATTGCAGCCTGATAGATCGCATCCTTCTTCTTGGTGACTGCCGCTTCGATAGTAAGAAGCTGGGGATTGATATTGGTCATATTCATAGCCGCGAGCTGTGTGGGAAGCTTACCGACTACGGTGGGCTGAATACCAAGCTTGTTTACAAGACAAGGAACCTCTACGCAAGCCTCGGACGGAAGGTTTGTGATAAGTCCCGTATTGAGAACGTTTCCGTTGATCTTAAAGGGATTATCGGTAACAACTGCCTCCATAATGTGAGATGCGTATTCGCGCGATCTTTCATGGCTGATATTGCCATTGAGAAATTCTTCCTTTGCCTGCTTCCAGCCTGCGATCTGATTTACACAGCGGCGAGGATACTCGTCAAGCGGGATCCTGTATCTCTCGATAAGCTCGGGATACTTTGACTTGATGAAGAAATTATTATATTCAGCATTATGCTCGCTCGATTCAGTACAATAGTATCCAAATCTGCGGATATATTCAAAACGGACGAGATCGTAGCAATTCTCGGGAGGATTCTCAAGGATCTCGCAAGCACGACGGCGGATCTCTGGATAAAGATCGTTTCCGTCTGCATCCTCGATCTCAAGCAGCCAAGCCATGTGGTTGATACCTGCGATCTTTTCCTTTATAGGCATCTTAACGTCATTAATCATTCCAAGTCCGGTAAGAAGATGCTCCTTTGAGCAGACCTGAACGCTATGGCAAAGACCTACTGTCTTAACGTCGGTAAATCTCTGCATATAGCCCGACAGCATAGCCATGGGGTTGGTGTAATTGAGGAAGAGCGCACGGGGGCAAACCTGAGCCATATCCTCGGCGAAATCCTGAAGCACAGGGATGGTACGGAGTGCTCTGAAAATACCGCCTATACCGAGGGTATCTGCTATGGTCTGACGAAGACCGTACTTCTTTGGTATCTCAAAGTCGATGATCGTGCAAGGATCATATCCTCCGACCTGAATAGCATCAACTACAAAATCTGCCCCGCGAAGAGCGTCCTTGCGGTTTTCTACGCCAAGATACTTGGTTATCGTAGCTCTGTTCTCGTTGATGTTCTTGTTAAGCGCATTTACCATTATGTAGGACTCCTCGAGTCTTTCCGGATCAATGTCGTAAAGCGCAATTTCGAAATCTCTGAGTGCGGGAGTAAGCATGGCATCGCCAATAACGTTTTTAGCGAATACTGTGCTTCCTGCGCCCATAAATGTGATCTTTCCCATAAAATAGACCTCCGTTTATTTTTATATTGACCGCTTCGATGCGGTAAGGCTTCTGTTTTTGTACTCATTCGGAGTACATCCCGTGTGACTTTTGAAATACGGGAAAAAGTAGGTTTCCGAGGAAAATCCGCTCATCGCGGCGATCTCGCCGATCGAGAGATCTTTTCTCGTAAGAATCAGCGATTTTGCATGATTAAGTCGGCAATTATCAAGGAACGAGTGGACAGTACTGCCCGTAAATCTCTTGAAATCTCTATCAAGCTTAGAACGGCTTATCGCAAATTTTTGCGATACCGTTGCGCTGTTGATTTGCTTGCAGAAATGCTCTGCGATATACTGAAGCACGTCCTGAATGTAGAATGAGGAGATTCCTATCCTGACGGGCGGCTCAACAGGCTCGAAATTGTAAAGCTTATTGAGAAAAAGCGCAAGCAAAAGCTCCTTTTCACTTGTAGTTTTGCCGTTTACAGTCAAAATAAGCGATTTCAACTGCTCTGCCTGCTCATCCGAAAGCCTGAACAAGAGTCCGGAATTTCTGATGCTCATCATATCGGGTATAAGGTGCGGATCGAAGGATCTGAGCGTTTTTTCATCGAAATAAAAGACAAATCTTTCAAAATCCTCACCGTCGGTCTCGTCGCAAGACATAGAGTGTATCGTATAGGGCGTAGAAATGATCACACACGGATATTTACAGACGTACTCTACTCCGTTTATAACCGATTTCTGCGTAACGTTTTTAGTGCAAAAATAGACCTCATATTGCGGATGTGTGTGTGAATGAGGCATCGTCGAGGGGTCCTTCCAATAGCCGATAGTTATTTCGTTTCCGGTATCCTCAAGAAACTTGCTCATTGAACTTCCCCTTTCATAATATTCTGATGGGATATAATCTCCGCATCGTATTTTAATTATATCACTCGTTTTGTTTTGTTACAATGATTTATTCCGTCAAATAACAACCTCAGACTATGATTTTTCGTCAATATTACAAAACAACACGCTAAAAAGCGCCAAATTAATATGTTTTACATTTAAATTATAATACACAACTTAAAAAAAGTCAATATAAAAAAGAAAAAGCAGTCGGTCAAAAAAACCTTGACCAACTGCTTTTATTTTATGCCTTTCTGAGCTTGGCGTAGGTTGCCATCAGCTTTTTCGTGCCAACCTTATCAAACATGACCTCGTACAAGGTGTCAGCGCCCATCGGTCTTACCGAAAGGACCTCGCCCTCTCCAAACGCGGTGTGTACGACTCTATCGCCAGGCGCAAAGATCTCCTTGCCTGTGCTCTTGGGCTTGAATACAGGCTCGCTCGGCTTAGTTTGAGCGCTCTTTGTCGATACAGGCGACGAATAGCTCTTTCTCGAGCCATATCCGCCGTATCCCGATTGCGATCTTTGACCCGAATAGAACGATCCGCTATTAAAGCCTCCCGTGACTCTCTGCGAGAAGAATGAGCCTCCGTCCTCCTCCTCGCGAATTACGAAGCGCTCGGGGATCTCGGTTACGAAGCGCGATACGGGATTATATTGTGTCTGACCGTACAAAAGTCGGGATTTCGTGTGAAGTATGTATATCTGCTCCTTGGCGCGAGTAAGCGCGACGTATGCGAGTCTTCTCTCCTCCTCCATATCGTCCTCGCCACCAACAATTGTCTGCATTCCCGGGAAAATTCCGTCCTCAAAGCCCGGGATGATAACTATCGGGAATTCAAGACCCTTTGCACTGTGTATCGTCATAAGTACAACGGCGTCTGCCGTATCATCGTATCGGTCGACGTCGGCAACAAGCGCGTTTTCCTCAAGGAATCCCGTGAGCGTGGGATTTTCGGTCCTGCTGACGTATTCCTGAATGCTCGACTTAAATTCGTCGAGGTTATCGAGTCTGTCCTTTTCTTCTTCGCCTGCCGCTTCGATCATTGCGCGGTATCCGCTTTCGGCGAGCACAGCATCGAAAAGATCGGGGAGACTCAGATAAGTAGACATAACGGTAAGCTTGTTGATAAGCGCCGCAAAATCCTCGAGAATGACCGCGCTTCTTGATAAAGCCGTGTATTTGCTCGCGTTTTCGATTATCTCAAACATAGAGCAATCCTGCTCTGTTGCGATAAGAGAGATCGCCTCGATGGTCCTGTCACCGATCTTACGCTTCGGCTCGTTGATTATTCGCAAAAGCCGCTCTCTGTCGGCGTGGTTTGCGATGAGCTGAAGATAAGCGACCGCATCTCGTATTTCCTTGCGATCGGAGAATCGCACGCCACCGAGCATTCTGTACGGCACAGCGCTCTTTGCAAACGCGCGCTCAATACTGTTGGATTGCGCGTTAGTGCGGAATAAAACCGCAAAATCACGGTAGCTTCTGCCCTGCCTTGCGACCGCATTATAAACTATGTCCACAATGTCCTTCGCTTCAAGATTCTGATCGGCAAGCTTGCGTATCCTGAGCTTTTCACCCCGAGCGCCGTCGGTCCAGAGATTTTTGCCCTTTCGACCGCTATTATTCGCGATGACCGCATTTGCCGCATCGAGAATCGTGCCTGTTGAACGGTAATTCTGCTCAAGCTTGATTACCTTCGCATCCTTATATACCTTGTCAAAATTAAGAATATTACCTATCGTAGCGCCTCTGAACTTATATATCGACTGATCGTCGTCACCAACGACCATAAGATTTCTGAAGCCGCCCGCAAGCAGCGAGGTCAGTACAAACTGTGCCTCGTTGGTATCCTGATACTCGTCAACGCATACGTATTTGAACTTCTTCTGATAGTAATTCAGTATCTCGCTATCGGTTCGCAGAAGCTTGACGGTATTCATAATAATATCGTCAAAGTCCATTACGTTGGAGTCGCGAAGTGCCTTCTGATATTCGGCGTAGACCTTTGCTATCTTCGAAAGACGGAAATCTCCGCCCACCTCCATAGCGTATTTTTCGGGAGTCAGAAGTCTGTCCTTGGCGTGACTTATAGCAGTTATTACGCTTTTTATCGGGAATTGCTTTTCATCGACCATGCAGCGCTTCATAGCCGCGCTTACAGCCTTTTTCTGATCGTCGGTATCGTATATGCTGAAATCGCGCTTATATCCGATCTTTTCGCAGGTAACTCGCAAAATTCGCATACAGATCGAGTGGAAGGTGCCTGCCCAAATGTCCTTTGCAGCATCCTCGTTGCCGAGCGCGGTCACAAGCCTGTCCTTTATCTCGTTTGCCGCCTTATTCGTAAAGGTAATTGCAAGAATTCTGTAAGGAGGACACGCATTGTAGGCAAAATCGGGCAACATATCCTCTGCCGCGGTTATATCACTGTCTCTAAGCGCCGCTTCCATTTCATCAAGATAGCTCTGATCGGCAAACGGCGGCACGTAATCCGTGTAATACGCGTTACCGTATTTGATCAAAAAGACGACTCTTTTTACAAGCACCGTTGTCTTTCCGCTTCCCGCGCCCGCAAGCACGAGCAAAGGGTCGTTGACCGTATATACCGCTTCCCTCTGCATTGGGTTTAAGCTTGCATAGCACTTGTCAAAAAGCGCGCGCTTAAGCGTTAAAAATTTCTCGTTAAAATTCATTTTTCCGTCCGTTATGTAAGCCCTGCCGCCACAATGTGACGGCAGAGTGTTAGATTTTCTTACTTCTTATTCTGCTGACTGTTGTTCTGATTGTTGCTCTGCTGATTCTGAGAGCTGTTCTGATTCTTGTTTTGATTCTGATTCTTGTTCTGGTTCTTGCTGTTCTGCTGATTCTGGTTGTTCTGCATAATTAAGTGATCCTCCAAATTCAATTCGGTAATGAAGTACGATTTGCTATCGCCTCACCGTGATTATTAAACCGAATATGAGGATTTTATTCACCTTAACTATCAAACGTCAAGTTTGTAGCGGAATTTTATCGCGTTGATAACGTTTCCTATGTTATATACCAGAGCTCCTATAAACGCAAGGCTTATACCAAGAGTGATCACCGATGAGTAATCGGCTATCCATCTTACGCTTGTTATAAAATAAGGATGGTTTACGTAGATGTAATAAACGTTTGCGAGAGCCATGAGAACCGCCGCAACGGTGCAAACGGCCGCACCCTTTATGAAATACGATCTTTCAGACTTGTAGCTTCTCTGCTCTCTTGCAAAGCAGATATCGGTATGAATCTTGTAAATATCCCAAATCATCGCAAGAGTCAGACAGAACGTGATAATAAACATCACCGACTCGGCTACAGTCAATCCAAGAATGATGTTATAGGCGGTGTACGCCTCTGAATTTGACATGGACGAGTCCGCAAAAAACTTAACCGTTGCGAAATATACCGCCGACGATACGGTTGAATTGACCGCCGCAGCGATCGCAACCGCAAGCCATTTTCTTGAGTTTTTGCGAAGTATGATCGCCGAGAAGAACAGGACTATTGCAAATATAAATCCGGGGATCACCTTCACGTCATTGACGTAGAGGCAAAGACAAAGCATCGTTGCAACGATCATAGCAGAGATTCCCGTAATAAGTCTGCGAACCGTATAAAGCTCGGGATTCTGCTCTGCCTGAATGCGATATTTCTGAGCAATATTGGCAATAAATACGGTGTCCTTGCGGATCTTGGCGCAATAAACAGCCATTCTGATAAACCAGGTTATGCAGACAGGCACAATAAGGAATATAAGCAGCACTCGCAGATGTACAACAAACTCATACGACGTATTGGTAACAAGCGTGGTAAGCTCGGGCAGTACGTTTGCAAGCACCTGGGATAATATCAAAAATACAGTCAGGAAAAAGGCTTTTTCTGTGAGATTTCGTTTACTTTCACGTATATAAACCGTCTTTTTTCCCGTCTTTTTGTCTATTCGTTCTCTTTTTGTGATCTTTTTGAGGTAGATCGCCGTGCCGTCGTTATACATACCGAGCGAGAGCAGACCCTCAAACAAGCTTCTGTAGGCTGGCAAAAGAACGACGAGCTCGAACAATCCAAAGACGAAAACAAACAGAAGTATTCCAACCGCCATTTCAGACTCGTGGAACGCCCCGACCACCCAATTTTCCGATCCGTCGTAAACGGGTGTGCCTGCAGATTCCGACACAAAGCTATACAGTAAATAGAGCGAAACATATTTGAGCGCACTGACGAGTATTGCCTTTCTGAATCCCAGGAACGACTCATAAATACGGGGATTTATATCGGCAAGGTTGATAATAGCGGCGCACAAAAGCAGATAACCGATAAAATCGGGGAGTGGATCGATGAGCGTATATCTCGGCTCAAAGAGAAACAAAAACGCAAGCGGCATTAAAGAAAAGCCGACGTTTTTTTTCATTCTACCGTCCATTTTAACCTCCATTCTGCCGCACACCGCGACTGATTTGTAAAATTCTTATTTTTTCTTTTTTGATTTTTTCTTCTGGTTTTTAGCCTTGAGCTTGCTTTCGTAATATTCCTTCATTTCCTCAATAGCCTTTTCCTCTTTAGCATCCTTGGCATCGCGGATTTTATTTATAAATTCAAAACGAGATCTCTTTTTAGGCATATCCTCCTGCCCCTCGGGACAGATCATCGCATAGCATCTGAAAAGCAACCATGCGTTGACGATCGTGTACACAAGACGAAGGATGAGCAGTATTGTAAAAAAGAAAGGCTGATCGTTTTTTATGAACTCTATCGGGAAAAACATAATAATCTGATACACGTTGAATACGGTAAGATAAATCATGTTTCGAACTGCCTTTTGTCTCATCTCGATAAGCTCAACTCTTCTTGAAATGTCTGCAATTCCGTAAAGCATAGCGATATTAAAGGCAAAATTCACAACGAACTTGATCCAATCGTAGACCGTAGCGAAGATTCCGGATGAAATGCCCCAGCCAAGAGATAGGAATGAATCGAGCCAAACGGCAGTTCCCCAGAATGAGCATAAAATTATCAGAATGCTTCCGATAAGCGCAAAGATAAATGCAGGACTGTATTTTCTGAGCTCGGAAAGTCCGAGATACATCAGAAAACCGCCTATAAGCATACCTGCAAAAAGGTAGTTGCCCATACCTGCGCCTGCTACGAAGGCAAACATATATCCGATCAACAGTAAACCAAAGCCCATTGATAAATCCTTCCGTTAGTCTTAATTAATCTCCCTGTCAGGAGTCACTTTTACCTGCCGCTCCGCAGCAGTTCTTGTATTTTTTGCCCGATCCGCAGGGACAGGGATCGTTTCTGCCGATCTTTTGTGCGGCATCCTTGCGGATACTGACCTTTTTGACGGTCTTGGTTGTGCCGCCCTCAAAGCCTGCGGTCAGAGGATTGGCAACCTGAACTCTCTTTATAGTCTGAGTAGGCTTCGGAACGACAGAAAGCAGCATTCTGACAGTCTTGTCGCGAATCTCCTCTATCATCGTATCGAACATATCGCCGCCCGTAATTCTGTATTCACTTACGGGATCTCTGTGCGCGTATGCCTGAAGATTGATCATACCCTTAAGATCGTCCATAGCGTCGATGTGCTCCATCCAAGCTGTGTCAACGTTACGAAGCAGGATCGAGCGCTGGATCTCGAGATAAGTCTCTCTGCCGAAAAGCTTTTCCTTCTCATCGTATTTTTCGTTGAGACGAGCCTCAAGCATTTCAGTAATATCCTCGCGCTTGAGCTTTTTAAGCTCGTCGGGAGTATATCTGAAATCGTCCTCGTTGCAAAGATAAGGAAGGTCTGCGCGCAATGCGTCGAAGCTCCAGTTCTCTGCCAGATCATCCGAGGTGTTGTATACAATACGGTCGCGTACGGTAGAGGTCATCATCTTCTTGATGGTCTCCTCGATTCCGTCGCCGCCCTCAAGCACGTCGCCTCTCTGCTTATAGATCAGCGTTCTCTGCTGATTCATAACGTCGTCATACGCGAGAACGTTCTTTCTGCGCTTGAAGTTGTTGTCCTCGATTCGCTTCTGCGCGCTCTCGATGGAGTTGGAAAGCATCTTGGCATCGATCGCGGTATTTTCGTCAAGCCCCATACGGTCGATAAGCATCGATATTCGGTCCATTCTGTCCTTTCCACCGAAAAGACGCATAAGATCGTCCTCAAGCGAAAGATAGAAGCGTGATTCACCGGGGTCTCCCTGACGGCCCGAACGACCGCGAAGCTGGTTATCTATACGGCGGCTCTCGTGTCTCTCCGTACCGAGAATGAACAAACCGCCCACCGCCTTGACCTTTTCTGCCTCGGGAGCAATCTCCTTTTTATGCTTTTCGTAAAGCTCGGAAAAGAGCTTTCTTGCCTCGATTATTTCTTCGTTGTCGGTATCGGACGTACCGTTTGCCTCTGCGATAATCTCGTCGGCAATTCCCTTTGAGCGCATCTCCTGCTTCGCAAGGAACTCGGGGTTACCGCCGAGCATAATATCGGTTCCACGTCCTGCCATATTGGTTGAAATGGTCACCGCACCAAGCTTACCTGCCTGAGCAACAATCTCTGCCTCTTTGGCATGGAACTTTGCGTTAAGGACGGTGTGCTTGATCCCCGCATTCATAAGTCTGCGCGAAAACTCCTCGGACTTCTCGATCGAAACTGTACCGACAAGCACGGGCTGTCCCTTTTCGTGACACCTCTTAATCTGCTCTATGACCGCATTGTATTTTCCGTTTACGGTTCTGTAGACCGCATCGGGATGGTCCACTCTGATCATCGGCTTATTGGTGGGTACCTCAACGACGTCGAGATAGTAGATCTCCTTGAACTCGTTTTCCTCGGTGAGAGCCGTACCCGTCATACCCGAGAGCTTTTTATACATTCTGAAGTAGTTCTGGAAGGTGATGGTAGCAAGAGTTTTGTTCTCCTTCTCTACCTTAACGCCTTCCTTTGCTTCAATTGCCTGATGCAAGCCGTCGGAGTATCTTCTTCCGGGCATAATACGTCCCGTGAATTCATCAACTATAAGAACACCCTTATCGGTAACCACGTACTGCTGATCGCGGAACATAGTGCCGTGCGCCTTGATAGCCTGATTTACATAGTGCATAAGATCGGCATTTTCGGGATCTGTAAAGTTTTCAACGCCGAAATAAGCCTCTGCCTTGCGCGCACCTCTGGGGGTAAGGACGGCGTTTCTCGCCTTCTCATCGACGATATAATCTGCATCGAGATCGTCCTGCTCCTCCTTGGCATCGATCTCCTTGGTTACAAGCTTGCGCAGCGTGCGCGTGAAGCGGTCGGCTCTCTCATACATATCGGTCGGCTCATCGCCTGCACCCGAGATTATAAGAGGTGTTCTTGCTTCGTCTACGAGGATCGAGTCTACCTCGTCCACGATCGCAAACGAGTGACCTCTCTGCACCATTCTCTCCTTATAGACGACCATATTGTCGCGGAGATAGTCGAAGCCGAATTCGTTATTTGTTCCGTAGGTAATATCAGCCTGATATGCCGCCTGCTTGTCAGCGTTGCTCATTCCGGGGACAACGAGACCTGTACTCAGTCCCATAAATCCGTATGCTCTGCCCATTTCCTCACTGTCGCGGCGCGCAAGATAATCGTTGACTGTTACGATATGAACACCGTTACCTGCAAGCGCGTTGAGGTATGCAGGGAGAGTTGCAACGAGAGTTTTACCCTCACCGGTCTTCATTTCTGCAATTCTGCCCTGATGGAGCACGATACCGCCGAGCAGCTGCACGTGGAAGGGTCTCTTTCCAAGCACACGCCAGTCAGCCTCTCTTATCGCCGCAAATGCATCGGGAAGAATATCGTCAAGCGTTTCACCTGCCGCAAGTCTTTCCTTAAGTGCAGGTGTTACTGCCTTCAGCTCCTCGTCGGTCATAGCCGAATATTTATCAGCCAAAGCCTCTATCTGATTCGCGATCTTCTCAAGCTTCTTGATCTGTCGATCGCTGTAAGTACCAAAAATTTTTGTTCCGAGTCCCATAAACGACTCCTTTCGCTCTCTTTTTATGATTTTTTGCGCCGTTTTTCCCGTCGCAAGCCATAGTTACTCATTATAAATCATATTATACTATATTATTTGCGCTAAAGCAACCTATATTTGTAAATTTTCGTAAAACACTTGAAAAAGAGCGCTTTGTGTTATATAATTGGATTGTAGATCAAGTTTTTATGAGGTTTTAGCAAATGTCACGAATAAATATAGTTCTCTGTGAGCCCGAAATACCGCAGAATACGGGAAATATCGCCCGCACCTGCGCCGCAACGGGCGCTTCCCTGCATCTCATCCGTCCGCTCGGCTTCGAGATCGATAACGCCAAGCTCAAGCGCGCCGGGCTCGATTATTGGGACAAGCTCGATATAACCTTTTACGATGGGCTCGATGATTTTTACTCAAAGCACCCCGATGCGAAAATATATTATTTTTCCACTAAGGCAAAGCATAAATATTCTGACGTCACCTATCCCGATGATGCGTGGATAATGTTCGGCAAGGAGACCAAGGGGCTGCCCGAGGAGCTGCTTTACGCCAATCCCGAGACCTGTGTCCGCATCCCTATGAGAGACGGTCTGCGATCACTCAATCTTTCAAATTCGGTCGCTATCGCGGTCTACGAGATACTTCGCCAGAGAGATTTTGAGGATATGCAGGAGCACGGCGAATTGACTAAATTCAATTGGTAACAAAGGAAAACGTATGACAGAAAAGAAAAAAGTCTCGGTCGCGATGAGCGGCGGAATAGACAGTGCGGTTGCGGCTCTGATTGCTCTTGAGCAAGGATACGAGGTCAGCGGAGTTACTATGAAGCTCTGCCCCAAGCTCGACGAGGGCGGAACCGATCTTACCGCCAACGATATATCCGACGCCAAGGCGGTATGCGACAAGATCGGCATCAAGCACACGGTTTACGATCTTGAGGACAGATTCCGCGATACCGTAATCAAAAATTTCGTTGACACCTACGTGTCGGGCGGCACGCCAAACCCGTGCATCGTCTGTAATAAGCTTCTCAAATTCGGAGCTCTGCTCGATATGGAGCTTGCGCGCGGAGCAGACCTTGTTGCAACAGGTCATTACGCGCGAATCGAGGAGCAAAACGGGCGTTATCTCTTAAGAAAAGCAACCGACGAAAAAAAGGACCAAAGCTATATGCTCTGGTCACTTTCCCAGCACCAGCTTTCTCACACCATCTTCCCTCTCGGCTCGCTTACAAAGCCCGAGATCAGAAAAATCGGCGAGGAAAACGGTTTTATCATTGCGCATAAAAGCGACAGTCAGGACATCTGCTTCGTGCCCGACGGTGACTATGCATCATTCATTGAAAAAGAGCGCGGAGAGGTATTTCCCGAGGGTGATTATATCGACGAGCACGGCAATATTCTCGGTAGACACAAGGGTGTGATCCATTACACGATCGGTCAGCGCAAGGGACTCGGAATTTCGATGGGAAGACACATTTTCGTTGCCGCAAAGGACGCCGAGAAAAATACGGTAACTCTTACCGACGAGGACAGACTTTTCACCAAAACCGTTGTAATAAAAGGCATAAACCTCATTCCCTTTGATAGACTTGAAGAGAAAATAAGAGTCAAAGCCAAGATACGCTATCATCACACCGAAAGCGACGCGTATGCAGAGCAAACGGGTGCCGATGAGATAACCCTGACCTTCGACGAGCCTCAAAGAGCACCTGCAAAGGGGCAGTCTGCGGTGATGTACGATGGCGATTTTGTTATCGGCGGCGGAATAATTCAATAAAAAATTCGGGCAAAACTGCCCGAATTTTTTTATTGCTCGCTATACAAAACGTGGAGATTTCTTATCTCCGAGCTCCTGATCATGTCATTTACCGAGTAGGCGTGCGATTCAAGAAAGCCGCAGGTCGCCCTTGTGATCCCCTGCTCTTTAAATTCATCAATGAAAGCCGAGCTTATTTCCTCTATCATAAGCTCGATCCTCAAGGTCTCGTCTGTTGGCAGAGTGACAAGCTTTTCAAGCTTTTCGGCAAGAAAATTTAGCCTTGGAAGCTCGCGCATAGCTCGGAATATCCACTTATAATAGGGCGCGTGACGGCGCTCAAGCAGGAAGGTCATCTCGCAGGCATTTCTTGCAAACTCATCAAGCGCAAGCCTTGCCGCGCCAAGCTCTCCGTGTGCGATGCAGCGCTTGTAATTATACTGACCCGACTGCGCCATACGAAGCGCACACGAGGCAATCTTTTTAAGCCTTACGTCCTCGGGCATGCCGTTTTTGATAATCTCGCGTATCCTTGTAAATTCGCCAAGCGGATCGCAGAAAACATCTCCGTTCGTCGCCTCGGCAAAATAATGTGAGGGCGTGTAAAGCCAATCCTGCCAGCACTCGGGAGCGCCGCTACGACCCGTGTAAGCCGAATAAAATTCGGAAATCGTGTAAACTCCCTTTTCCTTTGATCGCACAGCGCTTCGCTCGCGGCAGCACACACCCATATAATCCTTTGGCAGCTTCGAATAAGCACGGAATAGCTTAAATCCAAAGCGTTGCTCGTCCTCGTCGGTCAACCAGATGCAGAACCGAGGTTCAAAATCGTGATCTTCAGATATTTCATCATCAAACCCGAAGCATTCAGAGCCGCGACCGACAAGCCCCACCGCGATCCTGTCGATATACTCTCCAAAACCGTTTTGGAGCATAGGTCTTCCATATTCCTCAAAATATGCTCGCGAGAGCTCAATTCCCTTCATAAAGCCTCTCCGTAAGAGCCTTCAGCTCGGCTCCCCTTTCAAAATATCCGAAAAATTCAAAGGACGGATAGCATTTTGAGCAAATAAACGCAAAATCGCCGTCAAGCGAGTTCTTCGGCGACTTTAAAAGCTCCCATGCCTTGTCCATTATCTCGTAGATCCGTTCGTCAAACGGGTCCTGATCGTAATAAAGATGCGCGATGTTTATCCATGTGACCGCCATCTCACCAAGGCAATCCTCTCTGCCATCAAGAATCCCGATAGCTTTATTACAAGCCGCCTCGGACTCCGCATATTCTCCAAGATCCTTGTAAGCCGAGGAAATGTTGTTATAAAATGCCGCCATTTTATAGTCGTTCGGGTCAAGATAACGCTCGTATATCTCCCTCGCCTTCTGATAGTAAGGCAAGGCTTCCTTTGCCATATTAAAGGACTTCATCGTGGTCGCACCGTTAAGATAAACAGTCCCTGCTGACACCCGGTCGCCGATCCCCTTTTCAACAAGCTCAAACGCCG
Source organism: Clostridia bacterium (assembly GCA_017483305.1). Taxonomy (GTDB): domain Bacteria; phylum Bacillota; class Clostridia; order Oscillospirales; family CAG-272; genus SVTX01. The sequence goes on from JAFULC010000060.1 coordinate 47,218, forward strand.
CATCGACAGCCGCGAGAGCCTTTTCCTTGTCGGCGGTTCGACGGTAATAGCCTATCTTTTCGTTAAGTATCTCCAAAAGCCCTCGCTCGTCACCGAGTATCCTTGCCTCGCTCTCCCAATAATCGAGAAGTCTGCCGACCGCGGGCAGATCGTTTCTTGAAAAAAGCTCGTCAAGCTTGTCGAAGAGGCGCGCCAGCGGTACTACCTTGTAGGACTCCTTTGAGCAAGTTGAGCATTCTATATTTTCGTTCATCAACGTTCTCCTTAATTAAGACTGGAATATCTTTCCGATTAAATTATAACACGAAAGAGACCCATTTGTCAACAAAATAGCACAAAATCCGAAAAATCTATTGACAAATTTATGTTAATATTATATAATAACAGTGGAGAACATAAGTTCAAACAGACGTACCGTAACAAAAGACGCTTTGGAGCTCTTGTTTCGGTGTGTCTTTTAATTTTTTCTGAAAGGAGGTCTTTGCTTGCTTAACGATTTTTATTCCACCATATCGCCCTCGGCGGTCGTAATAATCGTAATATCAATAATGCTCTTTGCGGGCTTTGCGCTGACGAGAATAACCAAGCTTTTAAGGCTTCCCAACGTTACCGCGTACATAATCGCGGGTATTCTTATCGGACCGTTCTGCTTCGACCTCGTTCCCGAGACAGTGATCGCGGGCACGGATTTCATATCCGATATTGCTCTTGCATTCATTGCCTTCAGTGTAGGTGAGTTTTTCAAGCTCTCCTCTCTGCGAAAAAACGGACTCAAAACGCTTGTTATAACCGCCTGCGAGGCACTTATCGCCGCGTTTTTGGTGTTTATACTTACCTTCTTCGTCCTGCGGCTCGACCCCGTGTTCTCGATCGTCCTCTCCGCGCTTGCGGCGGCGACCGCGCCCACGTCAACGGCAACCACGATCCGTCAGACAAATGCAAAGGGCGAGTTTGTAGATACGCTCCTGCAAGTCATAGCACTGGACGATGTGCTCAGCCTTATCGCGTTCAGCATCGCGCTTTCGGTAGCAGGTGCGCTTATGGGAGGCTCGGGCGACTCGGTATCCCCTTCCTACATCATAATGCCTATCGTTATCAATATCGGCGTAATGGCACTCGGCGCATTCTTCGGCTTTTTGCTTAAATTGATGATGCCGGTAAAGCGCTCGACTGATAACAGACTGATAATTCTCATCAGTATGCTTTTCCTCTTCTGCGGAATCTGTACCTTGCTCGATATCTCTCCGCTTCTTGGATGTATCGCGATGGGAATGGTCTACATCAACATCACGGGAGACGATAAGCTATATAAGCAGCTCAACTACTTCAGTCCTCCCGTTATGCTTCTTTTCTTCGTCCGCTCGGGAGCAAATCTGCAAATCGAGTCGCTCTTTTCCTCCTCGGGAAGCTCGGGCGCAGTTCCGATAATTCTGATCTCGATCCTCTATTTCTTCGTCAGAATGGTCGGAAAATACGGAGGAGCATTCCTCGGCGGATTTATCACAAAGAGCCCCAAGGGCATCCGCAACTACCTCGGACTTGCACTTATTCCTCAGGCAGGAGTGGCTATCGGTCTTGCGGCAATGGCGGCAAGAACACTGGGCGGCGAGACGGGCGAGAGTCTTCAGACCATAATTCTCGCATCAAGTATTCTATACGAGCTTATAGGCCCCGCGTGCGCCAAGCTCTCGCTTTATCTTTCGGGCTCGTTCTCAAATAAGATCGAGGATCTTGCGCCCGTTGAAACGGTTGATGAAAACGGAAAGCCCAAGAGCGAGGTCGAAATCCTAATCGAGCGTATAAACAAAATACGCGATGAGCTGCCCACACCCGAAAAGAACGAGCTCTCCCCCGAGGAGCAAGCCTTTACGGAGGCGGCAGACGAGCAGCTTGAAGCCTTGTCAGAGCTGCAAAGACGGCGATTCAGAAATCGCAGATAAATTATAGAAAGGTTTACAGATTATGAACGTAAATGATCTTTTGAATACAGTTGACCCGCTTAGCCGTCTGTTTGGCGAATGGGCAACAAGACTTGACCTGTGGTCAATACTCTTAAGAACAGCAATGTCGATACTCTTCTCCGCCGTTATCGGTTGGGAGCGATCCACAAAGCGCCACGCGGCAGGTCTGCGCACGTTTATGCTGGTGTCGTTGGCTTCAACTATGGCAATGCTGCTTGACCTCTTTATGATGACCACCTCGGAGCTCTCCTTCCCGCTCGTATCAGCAGCAGTCGTTATAGGTATTGCGATAATCAGCTCGAATTCGATTCTTTTCAGCTCGAAAAATCAGATCAAGGGACTTACCACCGCGGCAGCTCTCTGGGCGGTCGGATTTATCGGCCTGCTTATCGGCGCAGGCTTCTATACGGTCTCGGTAATCGGCTTCGTCACTATGATGCTTTGCCTTTCTACCTTCCCTCACCTCGAGCGACGCTTCAAGAATAAGTCCAATCATTTTGAGGTGCATCTCGAGCTTAAAAACAAGGAAAATCTGCAAAGCTTCGTGGCAACGATACGCAAGCTCGGTATGAAGATCGACGATATCGAGGTCAATCCCGCCTACATAACCTCGGGCCTGAGCGTTTATACCGTCGCTCTTACCATTCAGAGCAACGAGCTCAAGAAGTATAAGACCCACAGCGAGATAATCGAGGCTCTGCGCTCGATCGACTATATCTATCACATCGAGGAGATCACCTGATCCTCCGCTAATCTGAAAATTGGAGCTTTTATGGATATTTTTATTTTGATAATCTGCATTTTCTCGCTCTGTGTATCGGTCGGATGTCTTTTGGTTATGATCGCTATGCACGGGAAAATGAAAAACCTCTCCGATAACGGTCAGACCGAGCGACAGCTCGGCGAGCTCAAGGAGAGCATTTATAACGAATTCTCGCGCAACCGCACCGAGCAAAACGCCGCGGCGCAGAATCAGCGCGACGAGGTCTCCCGACAAATGTCGGATATTAATAAGCAGCTTCAGGAGCTGACTGAGACCAACCGCGAGCAGCTGCTCCGCATTTATCGTGAAATGGCGGCAGGAATAAACACCGTGCGCGAAAAGAATGCCGAGATGACCGAAAAGCAGAATCAGCGCATCGAGGATTCCCTTTCTAAAATACGCGAGAGCAACGAAAAGAAGCTCGAGGAGATGAGAGCGGTCGTAGATGAAAAGCTGACCAACACCCTCACTCAAAGACTTGACAGCTCGTTCAAAACAGTTTCCACTCAGCTTGAAAATCTCCACCGCGCGCTTGGCGAAATGAAGGAAATGTCGGGCGGTATTACCGAGCACGTAACCTCGCTTAACCGCGTGCTGACCAACGTAAAGGCAAGAGGCACGTGGGCAGAGGTCCAGCTCAAAAACATTCTCGACCAGACAATACCTAATATGTACGTTGAAAACTACGCACCCACGTCAAGCTCGAAGGAGCGCGTGGAGTTTGCTATCAAGATCCCGTCGGGCGAGAACTATTCCGAGATAACCTATCTCCCTCTCGATTCCAAATTTCCTATGGAGGATTACGTCCGTCTTTGCGAGGCGGCAGACCGCGCAGACCCCGAGGCAACCAAGGCGGCAAGAAAGGCTCTCGAGGAGCGCGTAATTCAGGAGGCTCGCTCGATCCGAAAGTACATAAGCGTGCCCAAGACCACTCCGTTTGCAATAATGTATCTCGCAAGCGAGGGACTTTACGCAGAGGTAGCATCCTCCCCGAATGCGATCCCCGAAAAGCTTCAGACAGAGTTCAATATTATGATCGCGGGTCCTTCCACCATAACCGCACTGCTTAATTCGCTTGCTATGGGCTTCAGATTTGCCGCTATCAACGAAAAGGCAAACGAGGTAAGAAAGATACTTGCGGCTGTCAAATCGCAGTATGATAACTTCTCTGCTGTGCTTGCGAAGGCAAAGAAAAAGATCGACGAGGCAGGCAAAACTCTCGATGATGCCCAGCATAGAAATAACATCATTCAAAAGAAGCTTAAGACCATCGAGGAGATCGATACCTCGGAGGGCGAGGATATACTCGGCATCGAGCAGGTCTCGGCTTCGGATATTGACGAAGAATAATTCAAAACGGGCTGATTTTCAGCCCGTTTTTTATTGACAAATACGAGGAAATATATTATAATATAAAATGAGTTATTATATATTCAAAGAAAGGTTAATTTATGCTTTTAGCTGCTACCTGCCTTTTCGGTCTTGAGAGACAGTTAGGCGAAGAAATAGACGCGCTCGGACTAAAAAGAGTCGAGACTATCGACGGAAGAGTGCTTTTTGAGGGCGAGGAAAAGGATATCCCTCGCGTAAATATAAATCTCCGTTGCGCCGAGCGTGTGTTCATCGTTCTCGGTCGCTTCCACGCCGAAAGCTTTACCGAGCTTTTCGACGGCACTAATGAAATTCGCTGGGAGGATTGGATCGGCAGACTCGATCAGTTTCCCGTCTCGGGTCACTCTATAAAGAGTAAGCTGACCTCTATCCCCGACTGTCAGAGTATAGTAAAAAAGGCTATAGTAGACAGGCTTTCTGGCGCCTACGGAATTGCATGGTTTGACGAGACCGCGGTCAAATATAAGGTTGAGTTTTTCATACTCAAGGATGAAGCGATGCTAATGATAGACACCTCGGGCATAGCGCTTCACAAGCGCGGATACCGTCCCGACGCGGGCATAGCTCCCCTTCGCGAGACCTTGGCGGCTGCCATCGCCCTGACCTCCCGTCCAAGTGAGGATATTCTTTTTTGGGATCCCTTCTGCGGCTCAGGTACGATCGCGATCGAGGCGGCAATGATCGCGCGCAAGATCGCACCGGGTCTCAAACGAAGCTTTGCTTCTGAGGAATTTCCGCGGATCAATGCGGATATGTGGAGGCTTGCGCGCGAGGAAGCGGCATCCTTTGAAATCAAGGACTCGAAATTCGAGGCTTGGGCATCCGATATCGACGAGGATATCCTCGACGTAGCCTACGAAAACGCTCTGCGCGCAGGAGTTGAGGAGAATATCAATATCTTCTCCTGCGATGCAAGAAAGATAGAAAAGCCCGCTGACCGCAGAGGTACGATCGTTTGCAACCCTCCGTACGGAGAGCGAATGGGAGACATGAAGGAGATCGAGTGGCTCTACAAGGACATTGGCAGACATTTCAAGACCTTCGAGCCTTGGCACATCTACGTTATCACCTCCTGCGATTATTTTGAAAGACTTTACGGCAGATCTGCCGATAAGACGAGAAAGCTTTATAACGGTATGCTTCCCTGCACGCTCTACCAGTTCTTCAAGCCCGCGGAATTCAGAAAAGACAAGATTCACGGCAAGTCCTTTGATAAAAAGGACTTTGGCAAGAGCTACGGCAAAAATGACAGAGCATACAATTACAAAAAGAAAGGTTAAATGATGTTAAATCTTTGCGATCCAAGAACTATAAGACAGGTTATGGATATGTTCGGTCTGAATTTCAAAAAGGAATTCGGTCAGAACTTCCTTACCGATAATATGACCGTTGAGGACATAGCCGACGCGTGTAACGACGATAAGGACATCACCGTTGTCGAGATCGGCCCCGGTATTGGCTGCATGACCCGCGAGCTTTGTGAAAGATACTCGAGAGTCGTGGCATTCGAGATAGATTCGGGACTTATCCCCGTGCTCAAATATACCCTTGACGGCTACAAGAACGTCACGGTAATCAACGAGGATATTATGAAGGCAGATCTTGCAAGCGCTCTCGCCCCTTATTTAGAGATGGGCAAGGTTGCAGTCTGCGCGAATCTTCCCTATTATATCACGACTCCGATACTTATGAAGCTTATCGAGAGCAATCTGCCCTTCGACAGCATCACTGTAATGGTACAGACCGAGGTTGCCGAGCGACTTGCGGCAGGCGCGGGCAAGAAGAATTGCGGCGCTATAACCGCGGCTATCGACTACTACGGAGATGCGAAAATGCTCTTTACCGTAAGCGCCGACCGATTTATGCCACCTCCCAAGGTCACCTCAAGCGTTGTTCATATCGATCTGTGGAAGGATAAGCCGATAAAGCCTATCGACGAGGCGCTTTTCTTCAGAACGATCAAGGCGGCATTCGAGCAGAGGCGCAAAACCCTCCCCAATTCTCTTTCAACGGGATTTTCGGAGATAAGCAAGGAAAGATTGACCGAAATGATCGTTGAATGCGGTCACAAGCCCGACATTCGCGGAGAAAAGCTGACCGTTGCCGATTTTTGCGCTCTTTCGGACCTCATTTACAAGGAATTAAACAAATAAACCTCATCCTTTAAGTCTTATGAAATTTTTACGTTTATTTTTTGCTATTTGCATAGTAACTCTTCTTATTTGTGCTATTTCTTCATGCTCGAATGAGTGCAAGCACGAAAATATGCAAATCACAACCACTGATCCGACCTGCACAGAAAGCGGTCAGACCGTACACTCCTGCCCGGACTGTACATACTACTACGTTTCAGATATAGTCAATCCTCTCGGACACGACTATACCGAAAACAAGGTCCTTCCCGACTGCGAGCATCAGGGATACACCGAATACTCCTGCGCTTGCGGATTTTCTTACGTAGCAAACGTTACGGACGCACTCGGACACGATCTTATCCTCTCAGACGAGGTCACCGCAGACTGTGAAAATCCGGGCTACAAGCATTACGAGTGCTCGCGTTGTGACCTCGCATACGATACCGAATACACGTCTCCCACGGGACATTCTATTACAAGTGAGACCGTTCTCCCCACGTGCACCGAGGAGGGCTACATCGTGTATTCCTGCGAGTCCTGTGATTACACCTATACCTCCGATCACACTGCTCCCTTAGGACACAAATATACTTCCTCGTCGAAGGAGCCAACCTGCACCGAGGAGGGCCACGTTACTCACACCTGCGAATGCGGGGACACCTATACGCTCGTTATCTCGCCTCTCGGTCACGATTTCACTCTGACCAAGGTCGCCCCCACTGTTTCTGAAATGGGATATACAGAGTATTACTGTGAGAGCTGCGAATACTCCTATATTGGCAACTACGTCTTTTACAGTGATATTCTCGACAACGCCTATTCGGGAAGCAACACAGTTGTGGCAAAGGGCATAGACATATCCAAATGGAATCATACTGTCAATCCCGACGGAAGCTACGCTCCGATAGATTGGGTGGCATTGAAAAACGCAGGCTTTGATTACGTTATTCTCAAGATTGGAAGCTCGATCCGCACAAAAGCAGACGGAACGGTCACGGGAGGCATTGAGCCCACCTTTGAGATGGACTACGAGGGCGCGAAGGCGGCAGGACTCGACGTCGGCGTGTACTTCTTCACCTACTCAACCAACGTATCAGGCATAAAAAAGGATGCAGAATTGCTTACAGAATGGCTTGACCGCAAGCAATTTGAATATCCCATCTATCTTGACCTCGAGGATGACCCGAATGCAAGCTACTATCCCAGCGAGATTGCCGCGCCGATACTCACGGAAATGTGCCTCACCTTTTTCTCCGATCTACAAAAGGAAGGCTATTATACGGGTCTTTACGTCAACAATAACTTTTTGTTCAACATACTCCAAACCGAAAATATGATCGAGCTTTTCGAGATCTGGTACGCGCGCTATCCGAGCAATGCTGATTACGTCTGGAACGACGAGGATGAAACCACGTTCATCTGGAACACCGAAAAGTACGGCGAAACTCTCGGAATGTGGCAATATTGCTGTACGGGCATCTTTGAATCTATAAACGGAAAGCTTGATTTCAATTATGCCTATAAGGACTACCCCTCTCTCATCAAATATTACGGCTTTAACGGCTACAGTACCGAGAGCTGATATTATAAACAAGAAAGGATGCTATTATGAAAAGATCCATCATTACCCTTTTGTCGTTTATGCTTGCAAGTCTGATGCTCGTCGGAGCTTTCGCTTCCTGCCGAAACAGCGGTCAAGGCGACGATGAAACGACGAACGACGACACTGCGGCAGACGAGACCACGAACGGCGGCTCGACCTCAGACGAAACAACCGACGAGACGACCCAAGGCACCGTTGACGTTACGCTGGAGGGCGACTATGCCGACTCAATCAAGCACGCGAACAAGCTTGCAAACGGTGTAGATACCTATTACGATGCTCACCGCAAGCAGTACACGGTTGAGAACCTCAATATGACTCTCAAGTTCCCTCTTGCAGGCGAATATAAAACCGTAACGTCTCTGACTAATAAAAACGGCGGCGTTTATATTCAGAACACAATGGATGCCTTCATTGAGATGGAGGATGGAAGGGTCTTTTATTCTTCAGGATCATCCGCTGATGCAAGAGCAAACGTCTATAGACTCGGATACTATTATTATGACGTTCATTTTCTGGAGCACGACTTTCTGAACGATTACGGCATCAGAGATTCTGACGACGCAGATATGAAATCCTTCAACAACAAGCACAGTGCAAGTATAAACAGCTCAAAGGTTAAGAAGGGTGACCGCGCGTACTATCTCGAGGTAAATATCAAGGATGCGATCGATCCCTACGTTCACTCGGGTACAAATGCATTTTCTTATTCTACCGACAAATACAATGCAATATCACTTTCTATAAAATCAAACAGCACGTCCAGCATTCGTATTCGCTACGTAGCAGGAAGCTACACCGACTTCAATAATGACCAGGTGGTCAACTTGAAAATCACGAACGACGGCGAATACCACAATTATATCGTTCATCTTGAGGGCGAAGTCGATTATACAGATAAGCTTACCGCACTCCGTATAGATTTTGCTGACGGAAGTGCAGATGAGGTTATCGAGATCAAGGATATCAAGGTGGTAAGCGTTGAATCGAGCGCTCCCTCCGTCGTCCTTGACAGAACCTTCCACACCTACTCCGATAAGCTCCACCAGGCGCTTCATTTCGTTGCAAAGAAGACCACGAGCGGCATAGCTGCGGTCGGTCTTATCACCGAGGTTGCGGCTGATACAGTTGATAAGCTTGTAGTAAAGGATGCAAGCGGACTTCACGATACCCTCGACGGTGTTGATTGGAACAGCGCCGAATACGTTGGCTTTGATATAAAGAACGCCGGTATTTTCGGTTACGTGCTCCCCGTTCATGCAAATTCGGGCAAGCTCACAGTAGAGCTTAAGGACGGCAAATACGTTATCAAGCAGACCTCGTCGCTCGCGTCTCAGAACGGAACCATCAAGTCTCCTAATAAGAGCACCGATAACGACTACTTTATGGGTCAGAGAATCTATACCGACCCGTCTCACGACTTTACCGCATTCCTTCAGGAAGCGGAGTGGGAGAGACATCCTATAACCACCATTACAAGTGACGGCTACGTAAAATACGACGCTATCCGCGGCGATTATCTCTTCACTATCAACGGCACCGATTTCAACACTCCCTTCTTTACACAGTGGAATTATCACTACAGTGTAGCCGCAAAGTTCACAAGCGACGTTGACAGACCTATTTACGTCCGCACTCAGACCTGGTCGGGCTGCCTTGAAAACGCGGCACTTCTCAGCGATAAGGATATGCTTCTTCCCGTTCTTGTCGAGGTCTCAAAGAACTTTGTCGGCGAGTATGAGGAGCCCCTCTTCGATGCAGGCGATGCACAGTACGGAGAGACCATCTTCCCGATGGTCGTTACGGCAGACAAGGCGCTTGAGTTCACTGTCCTCAACTTCTATCAGAACTGGGGTAACTTCCCGCTCAAGCAGCTCTCATCCATTCAGTATTTCTGGCCCTACTATCATCTCTCCGTCGGTACTACCGAGACCAGCTGTATCTCCCCTTGGTACGGCGCAAGAGATCTTTGGACTCTTCCCGACTTCCGTTCAATCTCTATGCCTTACTGGTTCGAGCTGGAGGGCGAAGCATACAGTAATCAGCCTCAGCACACTCACGGCGGATATCAGTACTTCCTTCAGTACACCGATTCTGACGGCAACTATTACGCAAGTGAAAACATAAAGAACACCATCGGCTCCTCGGGTCCCGTTTATTCCGAGGTCGGAATGGACTACATCTCCGACGACGGTCGCATCAAGGTCAGCTACACTCACCTTGAGCTGCCCCAGACCGACGAGCTCCGCGCTTACTACGTGATCAATTACGAGATACTCGAGGATATCACTATCTCGGATTTCAGTAAGGACTTCTCCTTCTACTCTCTCGAGGGCTATGCGGGATACTATCGCAAGATGGGATACCTTGACGTCAACAATCAGATAGCACACAAGGACACCAACGGCTCTGCAACCGCAGAAAAGATAGTTCTCGGTGATAATTGCCCCTACGTTGCGCTCTACGACCTCAATGCTGCGGGCACGAGCATGGAAAAGAACAACGTAAACCTCGGCTTCGTTATCTACGATTCCAATTTCGTGATTGGCGGTGAGAAATACGACGGCAACTTTGTGCTTACGGGCAGCAACTACCTCTACAGCCTGTCGCTTGACCTTGGAGAGACCACTCTTAAGGCTGGCGACACAATGTCAATCGCTATGATCATCTCGCCTTGGGGCTGGTACAACTCAACCGACGACTCCAATATGCAGAAGATCCGCGAGAACACCTGCCTCGATCCTCTCTCAGTTACTGTAAACGACGGCGAAAAGCTTGAAAGCACCTACCTGCCCCGCGTTCTTTCCACTAACGGCACAAGCGCAGAATTTACCGTTTCGGGCGGAACAAACAATCAAGCAGTACGCGTCTACGGCTTCAATAAGCTTACCGTTCCGAAGATCTACGAGCTTGTAGACGGTGAATGGAAGGAATATACCGTAAGCTCTGCTGATTCTCCCGACAAAGCAGATAATGCAAACTATTATGACGGCTACTACGCTTATTACGATGGCAACGGTACCTATTCCTACGCGTTTGCCTTCAATATGGATAACGTAGAGAGCAGAACCTTTAAAATCGTTGCGGACGAGGACTTCAAGGGCTGGCCCGAAAAGGAGGAAAAGCCCGTGGACGAGGAGCTTGCAAACGTATTCGTTCCGGCGGCAGATATTTTCGCCAACTACTCCGGAGAGTCCGGACTTGGCAACGTGCTTCTCCAGAATGACGACGGCGACTATGTAAGATTCTATGCAAGCGGAAATCATAACGAGGCGTTTGCAACCGTATACCGCAACGCTACGAATGAAATAACCGGTCAGTATATCTTCTTGAAATACCGCGTTCCCTCCACCAACACCGAAACAATGGAATTCCAGTTCTTTACAAGTACGTCAAAAGCAGATGCGGACGGCAACGGTGATTACTTGTATGCGCACACCTTAGAGAATGACGGCAAATGGCATCTTCTGATAGTAGACGTTGAAGCGGCTAACCTTGCCTTCTTCCAGCCCGACTCTAACGGAGAATATTCCGCCAAGCATCTGAGATTTGATATGTTTAATACTCCTGCTTCTGCCGAAAGCTACGTAGACGTTGCATATATCGGAATGTCTGACAGTATCGAGGAAATATGCAAGCTCGAGCACACGTTTAAAAGCAAGAGCAACTACGTAACTCAAGCTGATCTTAGCCAGAACAGAAGATTGGCGGCTTCCTATAACGTTGAAACGGGTACGGTCATCGGCGGTAGTATCGATGAGGACACAGATGTTGAATATATCAAGGCAGAATCGGGCAAGGTAGCATCAAAATCTCCCTACATCTCGAGAATTGACTTCATAAACGGCTTTGGCGACGGAAACGGAGCTTATGATAACCGAGGCGGCTCGAGTAATCTTAAGGGTAACATAGATATTTTGGATCTGAAGAACGTTGATATCGGAGCTCAGCACATAGTGCTTTCGGGTTGGACTATGGTCTACGGCGGCTTTGACGGTATAGTTTATTCGCTCGACGGCGGTCTTACCTGGCAGAACGCAACCCTTTACAACAGAGAGGCACTTGGCGAGGCATCCGATGGAATGATTGCGGCTGCAGAGGGTGCTACGGGACACGGCAGATTCGCGGAGTATAAGGCAAACTGCAATTATCAGGGCGGCGAGACCACACCCGATAAGGCAAGCGGATTTAAAGCCGACCTTTCGGCTTACGCAGGACAGACCGTAAATATCACCTTCGCGGCAGTTTCCGCACAAAACAATAACGAGCTTTGCCTCATTATTTATCTTAAAAACGTTTCTGTTCCCACAGCGCAGTAAAACTTAATAATTTTAAAGGCTTCCGCATTACGCGGAAGCCTTTTTGGGTGTTTATTATCAGTTATTCTCCGCTGCTCTGCGGGCTTTCATCATTTCCTTCATACGAGTGCTCGTATCAAGGATCTTTTTGCGGAGTCTTATGGACTTGGGAGTTACCTCGATAAGCTCGTCGTCCTGAATGAACTCGATCGCCTCCTCAAGCGAGAAGATCTTGGGGGGAGTAAGCAGGAGCTTTTCGTCCGCGCCCGAACTGCGAATAGCGGTAAGATGCTTTTCCTTGCATGGATTGACCGCAATATCATCGTTCTTGGGGTTTTCACCAACGATCATACCCTCGTAAACGGGTGTCTGAGGACCAACGAAAAGCTGACCGCGCTCCTGAGTATTATAAAGACCGTATCTCGTGGTAACACCTGCCTCGGAGGCAATAAGCGCACCTGTAAATCTCATAATAATACCGCCGCGGTGAGGCTGATATCCGTCAAAGAGCGTATTGAGAACGCCCTCTCCGCGAGTTGCCGACAAAAATTCGGAACGGTAGCCGAAAAGACATCTCGAAGGAATACTGTACTCAATTCTCATACGGCTTCCAACGGGGTTCATCTCGATAAGGTCACCCTTTCTCTGTCCGAGCTTTTCAATTACCGCGCCAACGTAATCGGTGGGCACGTCAAGCGTTACACGCTCCATAGGCTCGCATGTAACACCGTCGATATTCTTGAGAATTACCTTGGGGTTCGAGCAGGTGAGCTCGTAGCCCTCACGGCGCATATTCTCGATGAGAATGGAAAGGTGCATTTCTCCTCTACCCGACACGATAAACTCGTCGGTTGTGTCACCGTCACGTACACGGAGAGAAACGTCACGCAGAAGCTCTCTGTACAGTCTTTCGCGAAGCTGACGTGAGGTAACGAACTTACCCTCCTTGCCTGCCAAGGGGCTTGTGTTGACCGAGAAGGTCATCTCAACGGTAGGCTCGCTTACCTTAACGAATTCAAGCGGCTCGGGGTTATTTGTGGAGGTAAGAGTATCTCCGATAGAGATATCTCCTGCTCCCGAGAAGCAGATTATATCACCCATTTTCGCGCTTTCAACCTGAACGCGATTAAGTCCGTCTATCTGGAAAAGCGCAACAACCTTGGTCTTTCTCGGTTTTTCGTCGGGCTTGTGATAGTTGCAAACGAGTATTTCCTGATTTACCTTGATAGAGCCGCGCTCGATTCTACCGATACCGATACGTCCTACGTATTCGTTGTAGTCGATAGAGGATACGAGGACCTGAAGGTCTCCCTCGGGCTCGCCCTCGGGTGCGGGGATATAGTCGAGAATAGTGTCAAAGAGAGGCTTGAGGTCAGTTCCCTCCTCAAGCGGATCAAAGCTTGCCGTGCCCGAGCGACCCGAGCAATAAAGCATAGGAGAATCAAGCTGCTCGTCACTTGCGCCAAGATCGATCAGAAGCTCAAGGATCTCGTCCTCAACCTCACCGAGTCTCGCGTCAGGCTTGTCTATCTTGTTTATACAAACGATAACTCTGTGATCAAGCTCAAGCGCGCGCTTAAGCACGAATCTCGTCTGGGGCATAGGACCCTCAGCCGCGTCAACGAGAAGTATAACGCCGTTTACCATCTTCAGTACGCGCTCAACCTCACCACCGAAGTCCGCGTGTCCGGGGGTGTCAACGATGTTGATCTTGACGTCCTTATAATGCACCGCCGTGTTTTTGGCAAGTATGGTAATGCCTCTTTCTTTTTCGATATCGTCCGAGTCCATAACTCTGGTTACGGTCTCCTGATTATCTCTGTAAATGCCGCCCTGCTTAAGCAGACCGTCTACAAGCGTGGTTTTTCCGTGGTCAACGTGCGCGATTATAGCTACGTTTCTTAAATCTTCTCTTACCATACCTACTCCTTATATTTTAACTCAAAATTTAACTGTTTTCTTCCAACTATATATTTTAACATATTTCTACAAAAAAATAAATTGAAAGATATTACGATATTTATGATTTTTTTATTCCGATTTTGTGCAATATGACACAATTTATCGTCAAAAACCTAACATTTTGAGGCTTAAATATGTCTTTTTGCGTTGACATTTGTTTTGCTCCGTGTTATAATTACCATAACGGAACCCACCACCGCAAATTTTTACAAATACAGTTAAAACAACCGATTTTTATACGTCAAAATACGGAGGATATTATGCTTAAAACAAAAATCACTTCTTCCCTTGAAAACTGCTTTCTTGATAATAAAATTGACGATTTCAAGCCGCTCTCAAGATTGACCGCGCTAAAAAACGAGCGCTTCTCGTTTCAGCTTCTTTGTTCTCTCGAGAATACCGACCCCGGCAGAGTGCTCTACGACGTTAAGCTTGACGGTGACTTATCCAAATATGCGACCTTGCGAGAGGTCATAAGCCTCCCCGCCTCCATGCCCGTTGTGCCCGGCGCCCCCGTTGATAACTACTTGCGCTCAACACCCGGGCTTTATCCCGATCTGCTCATGCCCCTGCGCTATCACGGCAGAGTCAGCGTGGTCAGAGGCAGTCTCTGCGCTATCTGGGTCGAGGTCGATCTTTCGGAGATAAGTGAGACGGTACCCGCGGGCGAACGTGAGCTTGCGGTCACTCTTATAAACGGCGACTCAGTCGCGGCTCGCGAAGCTCTTACCGTTGAGATCATCGATGCCGAGCTCCCTCCTCAGACATTGAAGTTTACACAGTGGTTCTATTGCGACTGTCTTGCAAATTATTACGACTGCGAGGTCTGGTCGGAGCGTCACTGGGAGATCGTCGAGAGTTTTGCGCGCACTGCCCGTAAAAACGGAATAAATATGCTTCTCACTCCCGTCTTTACTCCCTCGCTTGACACATATATCGGCGGCGAACGACTCACCACACAGCTCGTTAATGTGACTAAGAACAAAAATGAATATTCATTCGATTATTCACTTTTGGACCGTTGGATCGATATGTGTGACCGAGTTGGCATTGAGTACCTTGAGATCGCGCATTTCTTTACGCAATGGGGCGCGCAGCACGCTCCCAAGGTTATGGCAACCGTCGACGGCGAGTATAAGCAGATATTTGGCTGGGAGACAGATGCAGTTTCGAATGAATATACAGAATTTTTGAGACAATTTATCGTCTCCTTCCTCGACCACATGAAGACAAGAGGCGACGACAAGCGTTGCTTCTTCCACATCTCCGACGAGCCGAGTCAGGAGCAGCTCCCCTTTTACAAGGCGGCGAAGGATTCGATCTCGGATCTTCTCGAGGGCTACGTTATCATGGATGCGCTTTCCAACTACGAGTTTTACAGCCAAGGCGTAGTTGATACTCCAATCCCCGGCACAGACCACACGACTCCCTTTATTGAAAATAAGGTTGAGGGGCTTTGGACATATTATTGCAGCAGCCAGTGGAGAGACGTTTCCAACAGATTTTTGGCGATGCCCTCCTACCGTAACCGCTCTATCGGTATGCAGATGTACAAATATGACATCATAGGATTTTTGCATTGGGGATATAACTTCTATAACACTCAATACTCCTACGATCCGATAAATCCCTATCTTGACACCTGCGGCGACGGTTGGGTGCCCTCGGGAGATACCTTCTCGGTCTACCCCGCAAGTAACGGCACTGCGCTTGAATCCTTGCGTATCGTTGTTTTCAATGATGCCCTGCAGGATATGAGGGCTATGAAGCTTGCAGAATCCTTGTGCGGCAAGGAAAAGGTGGTTGAGACCATCGAAGCGGCGTTTGGCAAGGAAATTGCTTTCAAGGTCTGCGCGCGATCTGCTGATGAGATACTCGCAGTCAGAGAGGCGGTTAATGAGCTTATAAAAAATAACATCTAAAATGTCGGGGATCCCGACGAGCAAAAACAAGGCCGTCCGATTTGGACGACCTTGTTTTATTTATCAGATATTCTTATCAATAAAGCTCTCGAGGACTGCCTTGTTGCTATATCCTACGTATTTAGCGGCTACCTCGCCGTTCTTAAAGAGCAGAAGCGTAGGAATACTATCGATTCCGAACTGATTGCAAAGCTGGGGATTGTTATCAACGTTTACCTTGCAGACCTTTATATCGCTTCTCTGCTCTGCGATCTCATGAACGATGGGAGCGATCATACGGCAAGGGCCGCACCACTCTGCCCAGAAGTCTACGAGAACGGGAATTTCGGATTTTACTACTTCGTTTTCAAAATTTTCATTTGTAATATCGATTATCATTTTGTACCTCTTTGATTTTAATTATTTGCTCTTATAATAAAGCAGGCAGTGGCAATAGCCCTCGAAATCAGGATCCTTGATCTGATCTCTGAACTCCTTGCACATGCACTTGTTTTCAGGGGTTCTCTCTCTGCGGCAAGGACAATAGCCGCCTGTGCGCTCGAGTCCCTCCTTGATAAACTTTACAACTTCCTTATCTGTATTCTCGGTTATTTTCATATTTTTTACCTCCAATTTATGTCAGATCACTTCAAAAATCCGTTGATGATCTCTTCCTCGGCTTGCTTTTCGTCAAGTCCAAGCGTCATAAGCTTCATAAGCTGCTCGCCTGCAATCTTGCCGATCGCCGCCTCGTGAATAAGCGATGCCTCGGTGTTGTTCGCGATGATCTTCGGTATTGCCTGAACCGAAGCATTGTCCATAATGATGGCATCGCACTCGGTATGTCCCGAGCAACGTGCGTTTCCGACAACGTCTGAAATAAAGAGCTGACGCGAATTATCCTTTGCTACAGAGCGCGAGACGACGTGTGCTCCGCAATCATCACCGTTGAGTGCGACCGTAAATTCGGTCTCGGCAAACTGCTCACCGTGGGTCATTATCTTTTCGTGGACAACGAGAGTTGCTTTGTCAGCCAAGGTTGCCTCGGTCTTTCTTCTTGTTGAGTCAACGCCCTTGATCTGCGTTGTTTCCATTTCCATATACGCGCCCTCGTCAAGCTCAACGATCGTATGAGGATTCATAACGTTCCTGCCGTTTCCGTCTCCCTCTCCGTAATGCTTTTCAACGTACTTGAGCTTGGCGTTCTTGCCGACGAAGAAGCTGTGTATTCCGCTGTGCTCGCTATCCTGAACTCCGCAATTATGGATTCCGCAGCCGGCAACTATAAGGACGTCTGCGCCCTCTCCGATGTGGAAATCGTTATAAACGAGCTCCTTGAGTCCTGTTTCGGAGAGAATAACTGGAATATGCACGCTCTCTCGCTTCGTGCCCGCCTTGATATAGATGTCAATTCCGGGCTTATCGGTCTTTTTTTCGATTACTATGTTTTCGGATGAGTTTTTGCCGTACATTTCGCCGTCCACGCGGAGAGAGTATGCTCCCTCGGGGACACCGTGAAGATCTGCGACCTCGCGAAGAAGGTTAAGCTGAATACTGTCAAGCTTTTTCTTCTCTGCCATTACTCGTCACCCCCCATTGTAAACTTACATCCCGACTGAGCCGAAAGTAGCTCGGGCAAAATGTCGTTTTTCGCGCCGTATGCGGCAACCTTACCGTCTGCGATAACGACTATCTTGTCTGCGATATCGAGAATTCTCTCCTGATGGGAGATTATAAGGATATTTCCCTTGGTTTTTTCGTACATCTTTTCAAAGACCTTGATAAGATTGTTAAAGCTCCAGAGGTCGATTCCCGCCTCGGGCTCGTCAAATACCGAAAACTTAGTTCCTCGCGCGTTGATCATAGCGATCTCGATTCTCTTGAGCTCGCCGCCCGAAAGAGACTCGTTTACCTCGCGGTTTACGTACTCCTTGGCGCAAAGACCGACCTCGGAGAGATATTTACACGCCTCAGAGACCGAAATTTTGCTTCCTGCGGCAAAAGAGATAAGATCCTTGACCGTAATGCCCTTAAATCTTACGGGCTGCTGGAAGGCAAAGCTGACGCCTGCATTCGCGCGCTCGGTTATGGTCATGTTCGTGATATCCACACCGTCAAGCAATATCTGACCCGAGCTTGCGGTGTAGATTCCCGCGATAAGCTTCGCGAGAGTGGATTTTCCGCCTCCGTTAGGGCCTGTTACGGCGACAAAGCGCTCGTTTATCGTGAGACTTACGTCGTCGAGTATCTTTCTTTCCTTGCCTGTTTCGGCATCGGTGACGATATAAGTCAGATTCTTTATTTCTAACATAGAATTCCTTTCAGATGAGTCTGTATATTAAAAGCGATATTCGCTCATATTATTCTACCACATTTTTCTCATTAAATCAATAGATAAAATGAATTTTTTATAATATTCCGCTTTTGGTGAAATTTAAAAAATCGGGGAAGAAAATCCGCTTTTTGTAGCCTTTTCTTCCCCAATTATTTTAATTATCCAAATATCTGCAAGCTGCGAGAGCCGCTACCGCGCCGTCGCCGCATGCCGTTGCTATCTGACGGATATTTTTCGTGCGGCAGTCTCCTGCGACGAAAAGTCCTTCGGTTTCGGTAGCACAGTTTTCATCGGATACTATATATCCGCGGTCGGAGAGCGTTACGACGTTTTTATACTGCTCGTTTTCGGGCACCTGACCGATCGCTACGAACATTCCGTCGAGGTCGAGTCTGGTCTTCTCGCCCGAAGCGGTGTTCTTAATGACGATACCGCCGAAGACCTCGTCTCCGTGGATCGATTCAACGACCGAGCCGTAGATTATCTCAACGTTGGAGCGCTTGCGAAGAATCTCTGCAAGCTTCTCTTCTCCCGTAAGGAAATCGAGGTTTTGAACAACGTAGACCTTCTGGCAACCGTCAGAGAGCATTATTGCCTCCTGAAGCGCCGAGTTTCCGCCGCCGATGACCGCTACGGTCTTTCCTGCGTAAAATGCTCCGTCGCAAACCGCACAGAAGGAGATTCCGTTTCCGACGAAGTCCTCCTCGCGCTCGATACCGAGCAGGCGGTGCTTTGCACCCGTAGCAAGAATTACAGAGCTTGCCATAAACTCGCCCTCGTCGGTGGTGACACAGAAGAAGCTTCCTTCCTTATGCACTCCAAGGACCTCGCACATATCTATTTCAGCGCCGAGCTCTATTGCCTGTGAAACAAGCTTTTCGGCAAGCTCGTTGCCGCTGATCTGCGCATAGCCGGGATAATTTTCAATTTTAGGGGAAAACGTCATCTGTCCGCCGAAGGTTCCTTTATCGAGGACGAGGACGCTTTTATCCGCGCGCCGCGCGTAGATCGCCGCGGTGAGACCCGCGGGACCTGCGCCGACGATTATCAAATCAAACATACTGATCTGCCTTTCCTTTATATGACGGCGAATCAACGTTTATCAAGCGTTTTTGACCGTTTCGATATACTTCTTGATGTTGGAGAGATTTGCCGCCTTTGCAACCTCAACACCGTTCTCAACTACTACGAGCGTGGGTGCCTGTCTGATACCGTACTGATCAATAAGGTCGCGGTGCTCGTCTGCATAGAGCTTTTCGTAGGAAACACCTGCTTTATCAAGGAACTCGCACGCGATCTTACAGTTGGGGCAGGTCTTAGTTGCGAAAAGCATTACCTTGGTCTCTGCCGCAGTCTCGGGGGCGCACTCCTCTACGATGGGCTCTGTAACCGCGTTGATAGTTCTCACGCTGTCAGCACCAACATTGATCTCGGGATGAAGCTCGGTGGAGCGATCGATGTTATAGGTTCTTCTCTCCTTGAACTCCTGGCTCTTACCGTCATTCCAGTTCTGAACGGGACGGTAGTAACCGGTAATTCGGCTATACACCTCAGTCTTTTTGCCACACTTGGGGCAGGTATACTCTTCACCGTTGATATATCCGTGATCGATACATACGGAGTAGGTGGGGGACATTGTGTAGTAAGGAAGCTTATAGTTCTCTGCGATCTTACGGACGAGGTTTGCCGCGCTCTTCCAGGTGGGAAGCTTCTCACCGAGGAATGCATGGAACACCGTGCCCGAGGTGTAGAGGGTCTGGAGCTCGTCCTGAATATCGAGAGCATCGAAGATGTCCTCGGTATAGCCTACGGGAAGGTGGCTGGAGTTGGTGTAGTAAGGAGCCTTTGCATTATCGGTTGCGGTAATAATGTCGGGCCATCTCTTTCTATCGTGCTTTGCAAAGCGGTAGGAGGTCGACTCTGCGGGAGTTGCCTCGAGGTTATAGAGGTCGCCGTACATTTCCTGATAGTCGGAGAGTCTTTCTCTCATGTGATTGAGGACGTTCTTGGTGAACTCCTGGGTTTCCTTATGAGTCATATCGGCTCTGAGCCACTTAGCGTTAAGACCAACCTCGTTCATACCGACGAGACCGATGGTTGAGAAGTGGTTATTGAAGGTGCCGAGATATCTCTTGGTGTAGGGGTACAGACCCTCGTCGAGAAGCTTGGTGATAACGGTTCTCTTGGTCTTGAGCGAGCGAGCCGCGATATCCATAAGCTTATCGAGTCTCTTATAGAAGTCTTCCTCATTCTCTGCAAGATATGCAATTCTGGGCATATTAATTGTAACTACGCCGACAGAGCCTGTGGACTCACCCGAGCCAAAGAAGCCGCCGGACTTCTTACGGAGCTCACGAAGGTCGAGACGGAGACGGCAGCACATCGAACGAACGTCGCTGGGCTCCATATCGGAGTTGATGTAGTTGGAGAAGTAAGGAGTACCGTACTTTGCGGTCATTTCAAAGAGGAGCTTGTTGTTCTCTGTTTCGGACCAGTCGAAGTCGCGGGTGATGGAATAGGTGGGGATAGGATACTGGAAGCCACGGCCGTTTGCGTCGCCCTCGATCATGATCTCGATGAACGCCTTGTTGACCATATCCATTTCCGTCTTACAATCCTTGGACTTGAAGTCCATTTCCTTGCCGCCGACGATACAATTGAGCTCTGCGAGGTCGTTGGGAACGGTCCAGTCGAGAGTAATGTTCGTGAAGGGAGACTG
>JAFULC010000061.1 GCA_017483305.1 Clostridia bacterium
GAAGTTTTTATATATGTTTTTTACATCAAGCATGAGCCTTCATTCTCCTTTCGAACACGCCGAGCAGCTTGGAAAGCACAAAGTTCAGCACGAAATAAATGATACCGATTATCATAAGGATCGGGAGCGAATTGTGAGTCTTACCGACTATAACGTGATAGGTCGTCATAAGCTCTCCGACGTAGAAGGTGGAGGCAAGCGAGGTCTCCTTGATGACCGTGATAAACTCGTTTCCGAGCGCGGGAAGAATGTTCTTGACCGCCTGAGGAAGAACGATCTGTATCATCGTGGTCGTGCCGTTAAGTCCAAGGCTTCTTGCCGCCTCGGTCTGTCCCTTGTCGACCGCCTCGATTCCCGAGCGGATGATCTCGGACACGTACGCCGCGCTATTGAGTATAAGGGTCATCGATATGCAGATGAGCTTCTTATTTTCAAGCTCGTTCATCGCGGGGATGATCACGGGGATAAGGAAGGTGCTTATATAAAGCTGAAGCAGCATAGGCGTGCCGCGGACAACCTCAACTATGGCGTTGACAATCCATTTGAGCGGCTTTATTTTGCTTATCTTGACCAACGCAAGCAGAGAGCCCAGGATCGTGCCGAAAAACACGGTCATAAGCGAGAGAAGTATGGTTGCAGTCAAACCCTTGATCAAAAACAGATCCCAGTATTTGACAAAGATCTTGCCCATATCCTCGAACATTGTGATTAAATACATCTTTTACTCCATTAATAAGTTTATTGAGTTGATTTCGCCGTTTCGCAAAATTCGAGCTGCCGTACCGAAACACAGCACGGCAGCTCTATTTTAAGTAAATTACTCGGTGATCTTGTTGCCCTCGTCATCGTAGCCGAGCTCGTCAAGGGTCTTGACCTCAGCGTAGATCTGGCAAGCCTCGTACCAGGTGTCGTAAAGGTCTGCTGCCATTGCCTTTGCAAGTGCCGCGTTGACCTTTTCGAGAAGCTCTGCGTCATCCTTGTTGAGAAGGATTACGTTGTTCTTGTACTTCTCTTCTACCTCGAAGTAGTAGTCGGAAAGAACGATGGTATCGTTTGCAAGCGCCTCGCCGTTACCGTATGCAACTGCAAGAGCGTCGATATCGCCGGTGGAGAGTGCTACTGCCGCGTCGTTGATGTTAGCGAAGAGCTCGAGAGTTGCGCCCAGGGGTACGAGCTGCTCCTCAACGAGAAGCTGCTGGAGAGAGCCGCCCTGCGCACCGATCTTGAGACCTGTGAAATCGGTCTTGCCCTCGGTGAACTGATCTGCCTTTGCCTTGGTGGTGATGAGGATCTGCTCGGTCTCGTTCTCACCTGCTACGTAATAGTCGGAAATGAGGAAGGTTTCAGCGCGCTCTGCGGTCCAGGAGAAGCCCGAGATCGCGAGGTCTGCGTTGCCCGAAGCAACTGCTGCCATGCAAGCGTCGAAGGACATGGGGTCGAGCTTAAGCTTCATTCCGAGCTCCTTAGCAACGAAGGTAGCGAGAATAACGTCGAAGCCAACTATCGCATCGTCGCCGGACTTTGCGGTGTCGTAGAATTCCATGGGAGCGAAGTCGGGGGAGATCGCAACCACGAGGGTGTCGGTGTATTCGGATGCATCGTAGTCGATAGCCTCGATTGCCTTATCGTAGGCTGCGGATAAGCTATCCTCTCCCTTGTCGCAGGATGCGAAGATTGCGATGCTGCTGAGTGCCATAAGTACTACAAGTGCGAGTGCGATAATTTTTTTCATGATTTTGTCCT
The DNA here is from genome assembly GCA_017483305.1 of Clostridia bacterium. Taxonomy (GTDB): domain Bacteria; phylum Bacillota; class Clostridia; order Oscillospirales; family CAG-272; genus SVTX01. The sequence goes on from JAFULC010000061.1 coordinate 1,744, forward strand.
CTTTTCTGTGTGGTGTGTTTTTATTCGCGTTTTCGAATACCGTAACGCTGATTACTGTATCATTATACACCCGACAAATGCGTTTGTCAACCCCTATTTTTCACTTTCTACGAATTATATCCTTTTGTGCAAAAGGGTTTTCGCGTTTTTGTGCATCTTTTATAAATTTGCATAAATAATCGTATTTTTATGCAAATATTCTGCATATTTTTTCATTTTCAGAATAAAAGACCGCTTATTTTGCTCGACGGCGGGACATATAATAATTATTTTCGAAAATTTTTTCAAAAAACTATTGACAGATCGAAAAAAAGGTGTTATAATCTGTAAAGCGTTTTGCTTTACACCCGTGAAAACGGAAAAATTCGGTTGGAGGCGCGAAATGTTTGAGAAAGATCTGAACGTCGGATTTCTGCTTGACTTTTACGGCGATGTGCTGACCGAAAGGCGCAGAGATGCACTTGACTTCTATTATAATAACGATATGTCGCTTTCAGAGATCGCCGAGGAAATGGGCATTTCCCGTCAGGGCGTGCGCGACCTTATCAAGAAAGCCGAGGAGGAGCTTCTCTTCTACGAGGAAAAGCTTGGCTTGGCAAGGAAGTTCAAAAGCGCACAGCATCACGCGGAGCGCGCTCTTGCAATGTGTGAGGAGGGCGCAGATCCCCAAACGATCGAGGATGAGATCCGTCTTTTGCTCGAAAGCGTGGGATAACGGGCGTGCGGCACGCCGCACCGCTCAACGTTTATATTTAAGGAGGTATTTGTGACGTGAGTATGTTTTCAAATCTCAGCGAAAAGCTGGAAAATGCCTTCAAAAAATTCAAAAACAAGGGTAAGCTTACCGAGGCCGATATAAAAGCGGGTATGAGAGAGATCAAGCTCGCTCTGCTTGAGGCCGACGTTAACTTCAAGGTCGTTCGCGACTTTATAAAAACAGTTTCCGAGCGTGCGGTCGGCACAGACGTGCTCGAATCGCTCAATCCCGGACAGCAGGTCATCAAGATAGTAAATGAGGAGCTCGCCGCTCTTATGGGCTCGACTCACTCAAAGCTTACGGTCTCGTCCAAGCCGCCTACGGTCATTATGATGGTCGGTCTTCAGGGTGCAGGTAAAACCACGCACGCAGGCAAGCTTGCAGGTATGCTCAAAAAGCAGGGCAAGAATCCCCTGCTCGTAGCCTGCGATATCTACCGCCCTGCCGCTATCAAGCAGCTTCAGGTGGTCGGTGAAAAGCTCGGTATTCCCGTTTTTGAAATGGGCGATAAGACAGATCCCGTCAAAATCGCTACCGAAGGAATTAAATTGGCTAATCAGAAGGGCTATGACACGGTGTTTATCGATACCGCGGGTCGACTCCAGATCGACGAAGTCCTGATGAAAGAGCTTCAGGATATCAAGGCAGCGGTACAGCCTACCGAGATACTCCTTACTATCGACGCGATGATCGGTCAGGAATCGGTCAACGTGGCGGAAACCTTTAACGATCTGCTCGACATCACGGGCGTTATCCTCACCAAGCTTGACGGTGATACCCGAGGCGGTGCGGCGCTTTCAGTCCGTTACATCACGGGCAAGCCGATAAAGTTCATCGGTGTCGGAGAAAAGCTTGACCAGATCGAGCCCTTCCACCCCGACAGAATGGCAAGAAGAATTCTCGGAATGGGCGACGTGCTTACGCTTATCGACAAGGCGCAGGCGCAGTTCGACGAGAAAAAGGCGGCAGAGATGGAGGAAAGACTCCGTCAGTCGATCTTCACTCTCGACGATTATCTCGTTCAGATGCAGCAGCTCAAGAATATGGGCGGTCTCGATCAGCTCGCGGGTATGATCCCCGGAATGAAGCCCGGCGCGCTCAAGGACGCGAAGGTAGACGAAAAGATGCTCGTGCATCAGGAGGCTATCATCAAGTCGATGACCAAAAAGGAGCGTGAGCGCCCCGAAATGCTGAACGCCTCGCGCAAGCAGAGAGTTGCCAAGGGCAGCGGAACGAGCGTTGAGGAGGTCAACAAGCTTCTTAAGCAGTACGATCAGATCAAAAAGATGATGAAGCAGTTCCAGGATATGGGCAAGACCAAGCAGGGACGCAGACAGATGGGAAAAATGAAGCTTCCCTTCTGACCAACTTCGCCCAAAATGAATTGCACCGAGGTGCATTAAAGTGTTTTTAAAGCCGAAGGGCTTAAAATAGAAAATAAAAAATTATTATATCAAATTTTGGAGGACAAAAAAATGGTAAAAATGAGACTCAGAAGAATGGGCGCAAAGAAGGCTCCCTTCTACCGTGTAGTTGTTGCTGACAGCCGTTACCCCAGAGACGGTCGTTTCATCGAGGAGATCGGTTACTACAACCCCGGCACCAATCCCGCAGAGGTTCAGATCGACGCTGAGAAGGCTAAGGCTTGGCTTGGAAAGGGCGCACAGCCTACCGAAACCGTAAAGTCTCTTCTCAAGAAGTCCGGTATCGTTGACTGATTCTTATACAAGAGCAGTACACAGTATCTGATTTAAGATTGGAGAATTTCATGGTAGATCTCAAGGAAACACTGCGTAATATCGCAGTCGCTATCGTTGATAACCCCGACGAGGTTGTGGTAGTTTGCAACGAGACCGAGCACAGTATCACTCTTACTTTGAGCGTTGCCCCCGACGATATGGGAATGGTCATAGGCAAGGGCGGACGTATCGCAAAGGCGATCCGTATGGTAATAAAGGCCGCTGCCGCAGGCTGCAACAAAAAGGTAACAGTTGATATCAGATGATTAGAGAAAAGCACCGAGCAATTCGGTGCTTTTCCTTTATATTCAAAAAAGCGTTGTGCCGCAAAGCACAACGCTTTTTCTTATGCTTTTTTGAGCTCAAACACGCGCAAAAGAATAGTAATCATCATATCGCGCTTTTCCTTGTCGAGTCCGCCGTAGCTCTTTATGATCGCGGTGATCTTGGGCAAGCCGCCGCGCATAAGCTCGGTCAGAGTTCTCGCGCCCGACGAATCAATAACGTCAAACAGGGTCTCAACGACCTCGCGCTTTTCGTCGAGAGTCATCTTCTCCATTCGCTTGCGGAACTGCTCCTCGTTCTTCTGTCCCGTCTTTGAAAGCTCCTTGAGCTTGACGAACCGAGGTCCGTCGAGTGTCCAGGAGTACGGATCGTGCTGCAAAAGACCCGTGTTCGTGCTTTTTACGACCGTGCACTTCTCTACTCTTTCAAACATCGTGCCAAACACCGAAGATTGAGGCATTATCACCTTCAACCGCTCTCTCACCTTCTCGTAGTCCTCGGACTCGATAAGCGAGTGAGAAAATCCCGGCCCGTCCAGCGAATACGCGCGCAAAATTCTTTCCTTAACGCTATCCGAGCACTTGATCGCCGAATAGATCGCGAGATTTCCGCCCTTTGAGTGCCCCACCGTGTATATTTTTTCGTCGGGGTATTTCGCGGCAACTCTCTCGAGGTATTCCACCGCCATTCTCTGCGCAGGGATCTCGTCAAGGAATGCAAGCCTGCAATCCTCGTGCCAACCCGCGATAGAATCGTCGGTTCCTCTGAATACGACGATCATTCGGTTGCAATCGATGTGGTAGGTCACCGCACCGAACTGATAGCCCTCCTCGTGACTCGTCTGAGCCTCGAAATCGGTTATAAGCGCACCGCCGTAGCGTCTCGTTCTCGCCGCCTCGCAGAATGTCCTGTTGATCTGCTTCGACGGGAAAATAATACCGAAGCTGACCTTTTCATACTTGCCGTCGGCACAGTAGTCCTTCGCCGCCTCACTCAGCGTACAGGGCTCGCCGTGACAGAGCTTTTCGTAGTCAACGTAAGCCATCATAGATAGCACCGCGCTGTCGACCTCGCCGAACTTCGATTCGATAAACGAAAGGTCTCCGCGCCATTTCAAATAGTCAAATATAGTAGCCATACTCTGCCCTCCTTGCTTTATTCGGTTACATTATATCACTACATTATTAAGCAAGCTTTAACTTAATTATTCCTTTATTTCGGTCACCGATCCGATCAGTCTGATATTATCGACGTCGGTTGCCGAATACTCGATATGAAGCTTGTCGCCGATCTCGAAGAATATCATCTGCTCGAGGTCGCGAAGCATTCCCTTGTAGTAAACCCCGCTCTCATCAACGAAATAAATGACCGTATTGCCGTCCACGGTATAGGTCTTGATGTCCGTGACCGTGATATCTGCCGCAAGCAGCTGATTTTCGGGAAGCTTGTCGCCGTCAATGAGCTCATTCTCGACCAAAAGCTCCTTATAAGCCTTCATCAGATCGATCTGATTGGGCGCGGTGGCAACCACGCTGGGATGCTCGACGTTAACGAGCGCGTAAAGTCTTACGTAGCCGCTCGCATCCTTGAGCACCATAATATAGGTTGCCTGACCCGACACGTTGACGAGCGACGGGAAGGATGCCTTATATCCCTTCTCCTGAACTATGCCCTCCGCAGCATGCATAGCGCCGTATTCCTCCGCGCCAACGACGGGATAATACTTGTATTCGCCGGTTCTTGCGTTACTGATGATAAATCCGATGTTGGATTCGTCGCTTGTGACCGAGGTAACGCCCGTGAAGTACCACACGTCGTCGCCGATAACGATGTATCCGTAGTTGTCGGTGGTCTGCTTGCAGTCCTTGTTGCCGATGATGCTATTGATGAAACCGCCCTTGAGAGTACCGAACCAGTTGTACTTCTGCTCGGCAAGGTCACCCGAATAAACGGCATCCACCCAAGCAGGCACGTCCTCGACCGCATAAAGCGTGCTTTCGCCCGTGCAGGGATCGAAAATGACCGCCTCGCAGACGTCCATAGCGCCAAACGGGAAGATCTTGGGCTTCAGGCAGGTGATTATGTAGTAGGGATTACCCTCGTCGTCGACCTCAAAGCTGATAAAATCGTCGAATATCTTTGTGGGATAGTCGAAACGGAGCTTTCTCATAAGATCGTCGCCGAAAAACGCGCTCTGAACGTACTTGAGCGGCTTTTTGAGCTCCATATACTCGGCGCTGTTGTTCACGGGGTCGACCATAACGTATCCGGGAACGCCCTTGTCCATATTGGCAAACCACTTGAAGAAATCGGCGTGCTCGAGGTTTGCGACCTTCTTGGGCGTGTACTTATAGTTGATCTGCGTGTAGTTGTCCGAGACCACGTACTGCGAGACCATGTGTGACACCTTACCCAAGGTCTTATTACCGAGGTAACGCGCCGAATCGCTGTCCATAAGCGCTATATTGGTGACCTCGTCCGACTCCTTCATGTCATCGGCAAACACCGCCTCCTCGACCTCGATCACACTCGCGTATTTTCTCGCGTTGAATACCTCGGAGGAGATTACGCTTCCGAGAATGAGAACGATAATAGGCGCGACTGTGATAAGCAGGGTGAGCTTATTGAGTCTGCGGCCGTTGAATTCAAATCTTGAATTTTGACGAATTTTTTTCGGATGGCTGTCCTCAGCCGACTTAAAAAGGAAGGGATAGGAAAAGGACAGTATCACAAACATAAGATACGACCAAAATTCAGGTGCCATCGGGTTTATCGGGGGCAACGCGATATAAAACGAGATCGCGGTGAACAATATTCCCGATACGACCGACAGAATTATTTTACCCTTTTTTGACATTGAACCAAGCTTTTTCATAAAAACCTCCTCGTTATGAATAAAACGATTCTTTTACAAGTAAATTATACCACTTCGCCGCCGAGATGTCAATAACTTAAGCCGCAAAAGCATCGGTTTTCCGATTGCTCTGCGGCTTTTATCTATACTCAATTCGCTTCGGTGAAGCGCTTTTGCTCTCTTTCGATGAACTCGGCGGTCTTCATATCCTGAATCTCGGACGCGTCGAGCACGAGCGCGAATTTGCGCTTGATCTTTACCCACTCGCCGCGCTTGATGATGCAGTTCTGACCGTTCACAGCGACGTAGACGTCATCTCTGTATCGGTCGTTGTCCTTGAAAAGCTTGACCGAAATGTATTCGTTGAGATATCTCTCATATTCCTTCGCCGCTTCCCTTGCGCGCTCGTCCGCGCTCCGCTTCTCGCCGCGAAGACGGGCGTTCTCCGCCTCCTTTTCGGCGAGCTTGAGCTCGTATTCCTCCTTGAGCGCAGCTATTGCCTCGTTGAATTTTGTCATATCAATGATCCTTTCTTGCAAAAAATTGTCGGGAGGAGCGAGCCCTCCGAGGAGTGCTCGCCCCAAAATCAGATCCTATGATCAGACCGAAGCCGCGGTCTCGATACGGATCATAAACGCCTCGACAAGACGGACGGTGACCTTGGTCGCCTTCCAGCCCACAGTTGCTCTCTGATTGAGAGGGTCGGAGCTGCCCGCACTGCCAAGCTGCTTGACGATATGCTCGAGTCCGCCGTCCGCAAGAGTGGTGGTGCCGTAAGCGTTCTCGCCAAATACGAGGGTCGCGTAAACGTCAACGCCGTTAGCACCCGCCTCACCGGGATAGATGATCGCATTTGCCGCGCAGGTCACGGAGGCGGCGGTCGCCTTGGTGCTGTCGGTGCAAAGCGTCATTGCGGAGGAGGTGTTTGCGGAAACGTAGTACTTCTTGCCCTCGATGAGCACTTCTCTGCCCACGAGCGCGCCATCAGCAACGCTCGCGTCGGTCTTGAAGCTGACCGTAGCCGAGCCGTTAGCCGCCGCGCTTACGGTGAGCGTTCTTGCGCCCTCGGCAAGATCCTCAGCGTGGAAGATCTTTGCCTCGGTGCTCTCGATGAAGCGAACTCCCTCGATGCGACCGATCTCGCCCTCAAAGATAGCCGAGGGGTCGGCATACTGGTGGGGATACTTCCAGTTGGGATCGCTCATAAGGTCGTAGGCGCAGTCGGGGTGAATGATCGCAACGTAAGCGCCATCGATCTTCTCGGCGTTCTGATTCTTGAGGAATCTGACCGCCTTGCGAACCGCGTCAACGGTGAGGTAGTGGTTGTCCTCGGCGTTAGCGCTGCCGCCGACAAGCTGGCTACGGGAGCTGACGTCTCCCTCGGCATACTGCACGTTAGTACCGCCGACAAGCACCTCACGGGAGATGGTGTCGAGGGTTCTGCCTGCCTGAGAGCCGAGAAGCTTGGTCGCCATGCAGAGATTGTTGTCAATGGCGGTCATAAGAAGCAGGTCGGTGAGCTCAACGTAGCCGCCGTACTGTGCAACGGTCGCGTTGACGATACCCATATTGATGGTCTGTCCCGTGGGGGTGATTCCCTCGGCGATAGGATCCGTCAGCTTGGGCAGCGGATCGTATTTGCGGAACTGAACCGACTTTCCGTTGCCTGCGGGGATCGCATGCTTCTGCGCGAAGCGATCGTGAACGAGAGCAGGCTCGGCGTTGTCGATAAGATAGTCCGAATAGTAGGTTTTCATCTCGGGAGAAAGTCCCTCTCCCTCGGCGTATGCGGTGACCTCACCGCTCTTTGCGTTGATCTCGCCCTCGGTGCCAAGCACCTTGTCGCCTGCTCCGAAAAGCTGAAGATCTGCGTTGAAAATAGTCATATTTTTATTCCTTTCTGTTGTTGAATGTTTAATGATCCGATCGGCTTAAAGCTTGATCTTCTCTCCCCCTGCCGCGCGCTTGGCAAGCCTTGCACGCTCGGCTCGGGTAAGCTTTGAGACGTCGAAGGGGCTTGCGGCGGTGCGGTGAGCAAGTCCGTTTTCGTTCGGCCTCGCTCTTTTGCTTCTGATCTCGCCAAGCACTCTTTCCTCGGTCTCTCTCGCCACGTCCTCGGCGGTCCGTTCGACTATTTCGTCGAAATGTGAGAGCTTATAGGCATCGGCAAGTCCGAACCTGCCGTCCTCGAGCAGAGCCGTCGCAATTTCGATAAATTTTTCGGAATTTAAGGCAAGCTCCTCGGAAAAACCGCAAAACTCCTTTTTCAGCGCCTCGGAGGACTCACGGATCATTGCCACAAGCTCGTCGCGCGTTAATTTTTTCGACTTCTCGGCAATCTCTGCGCGTCCCTCCTCCATCGACTGACGAAGCTTCTCCTCCTGCTCCTTGAATTTACGGAAACGGCGGTTTATCATCCTCTGCGTGTCCTCGGTGTAAAACTCCTTGAACCGCGATCTGATAAGTCTGTCGTATTCGGCGCGCTCGGCGCGTCTTGTCTCCTCGGCGGATAAGATCTCGCCGTCAGAAAAAAGCCGACTCTCCTCTGCGCTCTCGTCCTCGGGTAACGCCCCGATAGCGTCTTCGTCCACGAAGATATCCGTTTTGTTTTCTTCCATAAGTAAAAACGTAATCCTTTCCCACCGTTATCGGTGATCTACGCGCGGCAGGGGTTCATTTTCCAGCTCCACGCGTTGTTTTCGACCTCTACGTACCCGGGATAAGTGAGTGAGATCTGCCAGATTCCGATGCAGGCAAGCTTCATCGCCTCCTCACCGTCCTGCCCGCAGCTCACGTCAGCACATCCCGAGCTGAGCCGATCAAGGCTCGTTCCCTCGGAGCAAAAGTTTGAAAGATAGCCGCAGAGCGAATAGAATATGCCCGACACGGCGGCGCAAACGATATCGTTGCCCTCGCCACTAAAGCCTGCGTGGCCTTCTATTTGCAGTCTGAGGCGACCGTCCTCGCGCCTTGAAAACTCCGCCTTAATCATTGTCCTCTTCCTTTCCGTCTCCGTAGAGCGAGCGGATCGATGCCTTGAGCATCCCGACTCCCTCGAAATCCATCATTTCGAGCATAAGCAGGGTCTGTGCGGCGTTTTCGGGTCTGAACGCGCCCGAGTCGTAAAGCTCCTTTGCGAACTTGTTTTTCTTCTCGGACTCGCTCGGCGCCTTCTTGACCGCGCTGATCTCGATGTCGAAGTGAGGTCGGTATCCGTCCTCGCCAGCCCTGATGCTCTTGCCGCAAAAGCCGAGGTATTCTCTCGCGCCGTCGTCACCGACTATGCGGAAAACTCTCGTCTCGTCGTAAAACTGACGTATCAGCTCGACCACGAGCGCGATTATTCTGATGTAGGCACGGTAGGTCTCCTCTATGCCGTCGCGCGACGCCTTCGCTCCCGCCTCGCGCAAAATGCTTATTGCCGAAGCCGCGGTGATGCCGCCGCTGATGCCTCCCTGAGAAACATCGAGCGAGCCCGTGACGGTCTTGAGCTCCTCTATCTTGAGCAGCTTCGCATCCATCACAGAGTCGTTCATCGGGGATATCTCGATCTGACGGAGCTTTTCCTCGTCAATGTCTCCCTCTACCTCCACGATGCTTCGATCAAGGTCAAGGAACTCCTTTTCGTTGACTCCGAGGCTTCGCTTCGCCCAGAAGCGCACACGCGACGCCCAATCCGTGTATTCGAGAATGTTCGCATCGATACGGTTGATGTATCTCTGCGCCTCTGCCGAGGTAGCGATGACTCCAAAGCCATGCGCCTGTCCCGTCGGGTACATTCTGTCGAAAACTATCGGGTACTGACCGTGCTCATACCAGCCGCAAGGGCAGCTCGGGTCGCTCTCCGAGCTGTAAAGCACGCATTCACCGATGAATTTGCACAGATGGAGCTGAGAGATGCCGTCGGGAAGATACTTTTTATAGTACCAATCGACGACGAGGCACTTGCCGTCCGCCGTACTCATTCCGAGTGACGAGGCAAGAGAGCTATCCTGCTCGCGAAGCTGACCGTAGTCAACTCCGAAGGCTGCCTCAAGCGCGTCGATATCGCTATGCGAGACGATGAAAAGGTTTTGCGAGTCCTGAATATCCCCGACGCCTATCTCCCAGAAAATGTCCTCCAGAGCAAGCGCGCGGATATCGATATCGCCAAGTCCGTCCTCAAGCGCATTGTTCCAGAAAACTCCGTAAGCGGCGGTGCCGTGCTTGAGCTTCTCCCAGCAGTTGTCCGAGTAGGTCTGCTCAAAGCCGCACCTTTGCGTTATCACGGGAATAATCTTGGATAAGGTCTCGGCGTATTTTTCATCGCGCTTCTCTCTCGGGAGACAAACGCAGGACGGAATACTGTCGATCACGTCGGCGTGCTTATTGACTATACTGTTGAATATCCAGGACGACGATTCGCCGCCGGTATAGACCGCGCGCCATATATCGCCCTCCGACGCTATTCTGCTCTCAAGCTCTGCCTTTTCCCTTTTGTAGCGGATAAGCGTTTTGATGGCAAGAGAGAGGTCGGGGGCTGCCGTTTTATTTTCGTTCATTGGGTATGTGTCCTTTCTTTTATTTAAATCTTGCCCTTACCGTATAGCTGTCGGAGGCTTGACGGTAAAGGTCGAGCGGGTCTGCCGAGATAATCAGGCTCTGCCCCGTCTTTTTTAATGCAGGCACGGGGCATTCCATACATACGTAGCGAAGCTCGTCGTATATGTGATCCTCGCCCGAGGTGTCCACGTCCTCCACGTCGGAGGAATCGTAAACAAGACAAGGAAAGGTCCTGATAAACTGCCGACAGGTCGAGAAAACGTAAAGCCTCGGCTTGCCGTTCTCGTCAAAGGCAAGACGGTTGTGGACCTGCTGCTTGCCCGCGATCCGCGAGTTGTCGGCGCGGTCCCAATATATTCCCTGCTTTTCCATAATGCCGCCGATGCTCTCGCCGCCGTTTTTCTGATAGATCGCGGGGTCGGCGACTCCGTGGATAGTCCTGCCCGAGAGGTTTTCGTCCTCGCGCTCGATGCGCTTGATCTCGGTCGCGACCTTCTCCGCCTCCCAGCGCACGCCCTCGTTCGGCGTGCCCGTGCAGCCGTAAAGCTCGCGGATGCGGTAAAGCACGCCATCGGTGTCCTCGGCATACCAGCCTACCGAAAAGGGCCGCGAATATCCCCAGTCGAAGCCGCGGTAGATCCGCCAATGCTTCGGTATTCTGAAGGGCGAGATCACGTGAGTCGCCGTGCGGTCAAGGTATCGGTCGGGATCGTTCTTCCACTCGGTAAAGACCTGTCCCGAAAAGCCGTTCCAATCGCCGTAAAGCAGTGCCGCACGCTCGGCTTCGGGGAGCGACGCCAGACGCGTAAGGTAGTCGGGATCGTTCCTTAGCAATATTTCGTTATCAAAGACCGTGGACGGCACAAAGATCCTTGATTTCCGTCTTTCCTCCTCGTGACCGTCGGGAAATCGGATCTTCACCGTCTCCCAGATCGTAGTCATAGGCGGCGCGGGGGTGATAAATCTTTCCTTGACCCATCCGTGACCGATGCCGCCGGGATTCGCCTGCGCTCTCATATAGCACCTCGTGCCCGGGCCGCTCGGTCGGTTTCGCGAGAAAAGATAGCTGTATTCGTCGAACGTGAACTGCGTCAGCTCGTCGAAATCGATAAAATCGTAGCGCTTTCCCTGATAATTGTATCGGTCAGAGGCGTGGGCAAGCGAGCCGAAGTATATCTTCGCACCCGACGGAAAGCGCCAGAAATGTCTTGATTCTTTGTAGACCGCCGCGGGACAAAAGTCCGAATATATCGAATAGGATCGGTCTATAAGCTCGGAGAGCTGTGGATAGGTCTTGCGGAGTATCAGACCGCGATAATGCGGTATATTGATCTGCCGCAACGCCTCGGCAAGCGCGCAATCCGACTTTCCGCCGCCCGCCGCGCCGCCGTAAAGAGCCTCGTCCTCAAGTCTTCGCATAAACGCCGCCTGTCTCGGTTGAGGTCTCCAGACTACCCTTTTTTCTCGGGCGTTGCCGCCCTTTACGTTACCTGACATCGACTCTGCCCTCCTCAGCCTTCCTCGTCGATCGTGTCCGCCTCGGGTATCTCGACGACTCCGCCGCCCTCACCCTCGGCATCCCTTTCGGGTCGCTCGCTCCATCGCTCGGGCTGACGGTTCTTGAGCCAGAAGATCTCGGCTCGCAGGTCGGCGGGCACGTGGGCGGTGTCAACTCCCGTCGCAAGCTCCTCGTACTCGCGTATCTTTTTGCCCGTCTGGGGGTCAAACTCGACTCTTTTGAGCTTGTACGTCTTGTCCACCGCCACGTTGTAGCCCGTAGCCTTCTTATAAAGCGCCCTGACTATATCGTAGTCGGCGTTTTCCTTACCAAGACCGAGCGCCTCGGCAAAATCGGGATACTTGCGCTTCCAGAGTCGGAACGTGGGCATCTCAATGCCGCACCCGATCGCGATCTCCTCGTCCGACAAGCCCTCGTCGGCAAGTCGGCGGACTCGCTCAAGTCCGCAGGACTCGAGCCAGCGCTCGTATTTAGTTCTCGCCATCTGTGCTGTGCGCCTTCGCGCTTACTTCGTCATTCGCTTCAGCGGCTTCGCTGTTAGCGAATTTCACAGACACCTCGTCGTTCGCTTTTGCGTAACCGCCGCATCGCTCAACGGTTATAACGTAATCGTCGCCCACCGTACCGACTATCGCGCGGTAGCTTCCGATGGCATCGCGTATCAGCTCCTTGGGCACGCGGACACCGTCGTGCTTTTCGACGAGAAGCGCAAGGTATGCCGAGAGGATGTCGTTGGTCTCTTTATAGCCCCTGCTTCGCTCTCGCTCGAGCTTTATTTGCTTGTTTTTCAGGGCGATGATGCCTCTGTATATTCTGCTTGTCAGTTTCACTCGCGTACTTCCTTTCATAGTAATATCTATCCATTGCCTGATAAAACGGGCAATTCTTATACGCCGTCGGGTGTGCGCAATAGCCGTACACGATCTCGCGGCGCGCTATCCTGTCGGGAAATTTGAATCCTGCGCATTCGCATCGGATCTTGTCCTTTTCCTTCAGGCTTTGCAAATATGGGCATGTTCCTTGTATCGCCAAAATCTTAACCTTTCCGCGCCTGCTCGCTCGGCAGAATAGAACGAAAGGCAGACGCTATACACTCGTTAAGTTTGCTTAACTCGGTGCTCAAAAAAATAACCGTCGGATAACGGCTGAAGCTTGAAAAGATCCGTGTATCCTTCGATATTCGTTGTGGCATAAGGCTTTTTGACATCGGAGACTGTAATATCAGCGCCCTTGCACACTCAAGCAAGTCATCGCAGGTTCTGCCCAAAAGCTCTCTGCTTTTGCCTGCTCTGCAACCTTAACTGTGCCAATTATAGCACATTTGTTCTATTTTGTCAACCCCCTATAGCGCATTTACAGGCAAATTTTTCCACAAGGCGAAAATCCTTACGGCATAAAGCTTTTGGAGGTTGATGGGGATGTCGTGGTGAAATTTTTTCTGCAATTTTTTATCATCAGGGCTCGATTCTCGTTCGCTTGTTTCCCTACCCCTAAGCAAAACTGCGAAAAAGAGCAAAAAACATCAAATTTTAATTAATATTGTTTAACTTTTTTCGAAAAACCTATTGACATTTGCTTAACTTTGCGGTATAATATTACAGTAAGCTTAACTAATCACGAAACGTCCTTCGACGTTTGGGAGTTCTAACGAGGTTCCGTATGACAGATTTTAAAAATCGCCTGGCAGCCGCCATGGCCGAAAAAAATATGAGAGCCGCCGAGCTCTCAAGACGAACGGGGATTTCAAAGCCCCGCTTAAGTCAATATCTCAGCGGCGTTTACGTTCCGAAGGCAGACGCTATCTGCGCGATGGCTCAGGCTCTGAACGTAAGCGAGACCTACCTCCTCGGCAGCTCCGACACTCCCTCGGTCGCAGAGATAAAGAACGTTAATTTCAAATTTCTTCCCGTCATCGGCGAGATCGCTTGCGGAGCGCCCATTTTCGCCAACGAGGAGGACGGAGATATGGTCGTTACCGATGCGGAGACCGATGCGGATTTCTGTCTCATCGCCAAGGGCGACAGCATGAAGGACGCACGAATCTGCAACGGAGACACCGTGTTTATCAAGAAATCCGACACGGTCAACAACGGCGAGATCGCCGCGGTCATCATCAACGACGAGGCTACTCTCAAGCGCGTTTACTACTACCCCGAAAGCGAAAAGCTTATGCTCATTCCCGAAAACAGCAGCTACGAGCCGCTCGTGTTCGTGGGTCGAGACCTTGAAAAGATACACATCATCGGCAGAGCCGTCGCGTTTAAATCTGATATAAGATAAGGCATCCGGGAGTCCGATCACCCGAGAAAGTCCTCAATGATCTCGGCTATATGCAGTCGGCTCACTTCCCCGTCGTTTATCAGTCGGACAAGCCGCTCGACGCGCTCGCGCTCGAGACTAAGGCTTCGATAATATGAAACTTCGCCGTCAACCTCGGCGACGATGCCAAAGCTCCCGTCCTCACAGACTATGAGCTTTGCGCTTACAGATAATACAGTCATTTTTTAATCACGTCCTTCGTGCAGATACTGTGCTTATTATACCACACCCTGCCGCACGGATGGATATTCAGATCGGATATTCACGTCTGTCGGATCGTCCGAAAAATGCGATTTCCCTTTTGTTTCAAAGAAAATGCGAAGGTTTGCAAAGCGTCGCGCACCATCCGAAGCTTAATATTTATTCATCATTGTTCAAGCAGGCGCTTGTGATTGATTTCTTTTGTGTAAACGGCTTTTGGTGCGAGAAGAAAATATTTGCATTCCAATTTCGCATACAAGATAAAATTTGCACTATTTCGAGGACCCTATGTCACAACCCCAAGCAACTCACAGTGGGCATCGCGCCCGAATGAAAAACAAATTCGCGGAGCACTCAGACAGTGTTTTCTCGGATCACGAGCTTCTGGAGCTTTTGCTCTTTTACGTTATACCGAGAGTAAACGTCAACGAGATCGCGCACAGGCTTATCGACGAGCTTGGCTCACTTGAAGCGGTTCTTACCGCAGAGCCCGAGCGACTTTGCAGAGTCGCAGGTGTCGGCAAGGCGACCGCGGAATACATTTCCTTGATAGGCAAGGTAATGAGCCGCGCAAAGCGCGAGACACCCGACCTCAAGCAGACCTTTTCGTCTCTTTCGATGATCGGCGAATTTCTCGTCCAGTATTATCGCGGATACAACAAGGAAAAGCTTTGCGTGCTTTTCTTCGACTCGAGAATGAAGCTTATCAAGCTCGTAGAGCTCGAGTGCGGAGGACCGACCGAGATCGCGGTATCTCCCCAGCAGATCGCAAGAGATGCGGTCATTTACAACGCGTCAAGCGTTCTGATCTCGCACAACCACCCAAGCGGAAGTCTCGAGCCGAGCTCCGCAGACCACAATCTTTCTCACCTGCTCGACATCACGCTTCGCTCGGTCGGTGTTCCGCTTATCGATCATCTGATCGTCAGCGGCAGCTCCTTCGTCACAACGATGAGCTCGTCGACAAGCTCGGTGAGATACAACGCCTATTCGGGTACCTACGGAGAGACCTTTGCCAAGGAATTCTTCAACAGCTGACCGAGGGCCGCAGGTAAAAATTTCATAGCGGCGAAAAAAGCAAAAGCTATTGATTTTTCCCTGCATATATATTATCATAAGGTTATATTACACCGCTTGGTGTGATCTGATAAAATAAAATTTTAGGAATACATAAATCGGAGGATTACAGAAATGGGATTATTTGAACACGACGAAACAATCGACGTTGGCGCTAACATAAAGGTAGTAGGCGTCGGCGGAGGCGGAAACAACGCTGTTAACAGAATGATCTTCTCCAATCTTCGCGGAGTAGAATTCATTACCGTCAACACAGACCGCATGGCACTCAATCGCTCCAACGCTCCCTCTCAGCTCGTTATCGGCGAAAAGCTGACCGGCGGCAGAGGCGCAGGCGCTCGCCCCGAGATCGGTAAGCGCGCTGCTGAGGAATCTCTCGACGACATCAAGGCTCTCCTCGGCGAGACCGATATGGTCTTCGTTACCGCAGGTATGGGCGGCGGTACGGGTACGGGCGCAGCTCCCGTAGTTGCTCGCATCGCAAAGGAAATGGGTATTCTTACCATCGGTATCGTTACCCGTCCCTTCTCCTTTGAGGGTAAGGTAAGAGCAAAGAACGCAGAGGACGGTATTGCCGAGCTCTCCAAGTTCGTCGACTCTCTCATCATCATCCCCAACGACAAGCTCAAGGAAGCAAGCGATCAGAGAATTACGCTCAGAAACGCTTTTGAGGTTGCCGACAGCGTGCTCTACACCGGTGTTAAGAGCATTTCCGACCTCGTAAACGGCGAGTCCTTCATCGGTCTCGACTTCGCAGACGTATCCACCATTATGAGAGACGCAGGCTACGCTCACATGGGTACAGGCGCGGCTACGGGTAAGGACAAGGCAGAGATCGCTGCAAAGGCTGCTATTTCCAGCCCCCTTCTCGAATCCTCCATCAAGGGCTCTCACGGTATTCTTATCAGATTCGTTGTTTCTCCCGACGTTGGTCTCGAGGACGCAGAGCTTGCAGCTACCCTCATTCAGAACGAGGCTCATCCCGATGCGAACATCATCTGGGGTGTCGGCTTTGACGACGAGCTTGAGGACGAGATGCAGATCACTATCATCGCTACCGGCTTCGACAAGAAGGCAGAGGAAGCAGACGACCGTTGGGGCGACCTTATCGGCGGCATCAAGTCTAAGTAATTTCACTTATAATTTAAAAGGGTCCGACTCCAATAGGGGTCGGATCCTTTTGTTTTTGGGGAGTGACGTATCAGAACGACTCACACCATCTGCTTTCGCATTTTTTCAAGAGCGCACTTTTCAAGTCTTGAGACCTGTGCTTGCGAGATGCCGATCCTCTCGGCGATCTCGGTCTGTGTTTTGTTGCCGTAATAGCGCATACCGATTATAGTTTTTTCGCGCTCGCTGAGGTTGTTGAGCGCCTCCCTCAAGGCGATTTTTTCAAGCCAGAGCTCGTCGCCCGAGCTGTTGTCACTGAGCTGATCGATGACGTAGAGCGAGTCGCCGCCCTCACTGTAGACAGGCTCGTAGATCGACATCGGCTCGACTATCGCTTCAAGTGCACGAGTGACCGATTCCCTTTCCACGCCAAGCCTTTGCGCGATCTCGTCCGCGCTCGCCTCGCCCTCCTTTTCGCTCTGCAGCTCCTCCTTGACCTGCAACGCCTTGTACGCCAGATCCCTTGTCGATCGGCTGACTCGGATACTGTTGCTATCCCGAAGATAGCGCCTCAGCTCACCGATTATCATCGGCACGGCATAGGTCGAAAACTTGACGTCCATATCAATATTGAAGCGGTCGACCGCCTTGACCAAGCCCACGCAGCCGACCTGAAAGAGATCGTCTGCGCTCTCCTTTTTGCCTGAAAATCGGTGTATGACCGACAAGACCAGGCGCAAATTTCCGTATATCAGCTCCTCGCGTGCCTTGAGGTCGCCCGCGCGCGCCCTGATCAAAAGCTCGCGCTTCGCCTCGTCGTCAAGGACGCAAAGCTCCGAGGTGTTGACACCGCATATCTCAACTTTATTATAATAATACATTGTTATCATCTCCGCTTTTTATTTGGAACGATAACAAAATTATTCCCTGCCTTTCGTGTTTGGATACACTTTTAAAGGCAGGGATTTTTTTCTTATGTAATTTTCGGGATGCTTTCGCGATCAGTCGATAAATTCGTCAAAATCGATGGTTGGATCGGGGCGCGCGATTGCGGCAGAGGGGTTGGAAAGGTCGATCTCGACCTTGTCGGCGTACTGTGTCGAGCCCTCCTCGAGTATTCCGAACAGAACTCGAAGCTTCGCATCAAGATTTGCAATGCTGCCGAATCTGACCTTATATTTATTGGCGTAGATCAAGGTAACGTCGTATTTTTCGTCGAGCAAAAGCGCATTTGCCTGCTCCAAAAATCCGCTTTCCTCAAGCGTTTCAAGGAAATCGCTGACGTAGGCGTAATATTTTTCGTCGACGACCTCGTAAAGAAGCTCACCCTCGGTATCGGTCTCCTCAACCGTGTCGTAAAAGACTATCCTCTCGCCTATCTCTAACGGTCTGACCTCGGGGATCCTGACCGAGACCGCGCCGTATGCCGAATATTTCGTACCCGACTCGCTTGATGCGAGCACGCGCAGATCTTTGTCGATGGCGTAATATTTGCCGTCGATCTTGGTGTAATATTTGACCTCGTTGAAGGTGATATTTATTTTTACAGTACCCGAAAGGGTTTTTGTGACCTTAATGCTGTCGGCAAGCGGCAGATTTTCACGGATCGAGCGCTTGATGTCGCGTGCGGAGCGAAGAAAGATGCTATCTCCCTCTTTTATCTCCGCCGCCTCGATGATCTCGCCCTCGTTGAACATCGTGACCTCCCCGCTGACCGAGATTTCTCTCACGGGGTACAAAAAGATGACTATAAGCAGAGCGACAAGCGCGACTATACCAACCGCCGACAATACTACAACGCGGCGCGCGCCTTTCTCGCCGTACTTGGCGTAAAGGCTGTTTCTTATGCCCTCAAGCTTCTCTCGAGTGGCTTTTACGGCATCGTTTTCATTATTTGGCACGAGCTTGTCCTCCTTTTTCTCAATTTATGGTTTATAATTCTACAATAAGTTGTTTATTTTGACTTATTTTGAATGGTTTTTACAATTTCTTCGTAGATAATTCGGTTTGCATCGGGCTTTGCGAAGGCTTTGATTCGCTGGCACATATTCATTCTTGCCTTAGCATCAAGGAGCAATCCTTCACTAATGCGTGTGAGCTTGCCGCTCTCAAACTCCGACTCCTCAACCAGCTCGCACGCCTTCTCGTCATAGAGCGCCTTGGCATTCTTGAACTGATGGTTTGCGGCTACGTAGGGTGACGGCACAAGTATTGCCGCCTTGCCAAGCAAGGAAAGCTCGGAGACCGTCATTGCGCCCGCGCGGCAGATAACGAGGTCGGCTCTGCTCATTCTCGCGTCCATATCGTAGATATAGTCGACGAGCTTTACGTTATTTTTCGCCGCAAGTCCGCGAGCTCTGTATATTTCACCGAGTGCCTCGAAGTCGCGCTTACCTGCGGCGTGATAAAATTCGGTGTCGGGGTATTTGTCAGCTATACCTTCAAGCATATCTACAACCGCGCGGTTGAGTGTCTCCGCGCCGAGCGATCCGCCGAAAATAAGCACGCTTTTGCTAAATCCCTTGGCTATATCCGCGCTCTCGGTCTTTTTCTGACCGATCACATTGGGATTTCCAACGTGCATGACCTTTTTCGCGCCGCTTATCATCTTCGCCGACGACTCGAAGTTTGTCATTACGCAATCGACCTTGCGAGCCAGCTTTTTAACCGCCTTACCGGGTATCGCATTCGACTCGTGGACGATCGTCGGAATGCCCATATCCGCGCCCGCGTTGAGCACGGGATAGCAGGCAAAGCCGCCCGTGCCGATGATGACGTCGGGCTTGAACTCTTCGATGATCCTCCTTGCCTGACGCTTTGATTTTATCATAAGGTATGCGGT
Organism: Clostridia bacterium; assembly: GCA_017483305.1. Lineage (GTDB taxonomy): Bacteria > Bacillota > Clostridia > Oscillospirales > CAG-272 > SVTX01. The sequence goes on from JAFULC010000061.1 coordinate 20,989, forward strand.
CTTGAGGTTTTTGGGATTCCAAATTGGGTAGCTTCCGCAGATATCCACGCGGTATAAGCTCTCATATCCCGCGCGCGGCACAAGGTCCTGCGCCTTGTCTCTTGCAAGTCTTGAGCAGACGAATGCTATCTCGCTCTCGGGCTCATATTCCTTTATTGTGTTGGCGATCGCGATCGCGGGGTTGACGTGTCCCGCTGTGCCGCCGCCTGTCATTAATACTCGCATTACTTTTCCTTTCTATGTGGGGGATATATGGGGCGCTGCCCCAAGCCCCGCAAGAAACTTTTTGGAAAAAAGCTTCTTGACTTCAAAAACTTTCAATAAAATACGGTTGATTTCTTCGACGTAAGGGTTTTATTTCGGTTGTGTTCAGAAGTTTATAAGCTTCAAAACCTCAAATGCTTTCAAAAAATACTGTTGATTTCTTCGACGTAAGACGTAGCGAAGATTTTATTTTTTTACGTAAGAATATCTAGACATCGACAGAATGATTCCCATTTCGAATATCTGAAGCATCAAGGCAGTTCCTCCCGACGAGAAGAACGGCAGAGATATTCCCGTATTGGGCATCGAATTAGTTACAACGGCGATGTTCATTGCCGTTTGAAGCGCGACCTTTGTGGTCAGTCCGTAGACCACGAGCGACGAGAATTTGTCGGGGCACTTCGATGCGATCTTATATCCGCGCCAAAGAAGAAGCACGAACAGAGCTATAACAAGCGTTGCGCCAAAAAATCCGAGCTCCTCACAGACTATCGTGAAGATAAAGTCGTTTTGCGGCTCGGAGACGTATCCGTACTTCTGGGTACTGTTTCCAAGTCCGACTCCGAACAAGCCGCCCGAGCCTATCGCGTAAAGTCCCTGCCAGGTCTGCCAAGCCGAGCCGAGTGGGTCTGCCTTCTCGATAAACAGCCAGGTCATAACTCGCTCCTGCGCGTAATCCGACACCAAAAGCACCGCGCCGACTCCAATTATGCCCGCAACTACGATCAGCGCCATCCATTTGCCGTCCGTGCCGCCGATGAACATAATGATCAAGCCCAAAAGACCGATTATTATAAGTCCCGAAAGGTGTCGCTCGAGCATTACGAGCCCGCAAATGAGTACTATAAGTATTCCCGGATAGAGCACGCCGTAGCGAAAATGACCGCCAAAGCGCTGGGATAGCTCAATTTTCTTTTCATATTTTGACATCACGAGCGCGAGCACCATTACGATCGCCATTTTCGCGATCTCGGAGGGCTGGATCGTCAACGGACCGATCGCGATCCATCTTTGCGCGCCGCCGCCCGCCGTTCCGATCACAAGCACGGCAAGCAGAAGCACCGCCGCCACTCCGTAGATGACGAGTCCGAAAACTCGCCAGAACCACGGCCGCGCGTAGATCACGAAGATCGCGGTGAAGATCGTCGCAACGATAAGGAAGATCATGTGTCGCTTGAAATAATATAGACTGTCGCCCATAAATCTTTCCGCCTCGTACGCGCTTGCGCTGTACGCCATGACCGCGCCGAAAAGCGCCAAGGCTATTACGATTATAAGGAAATAGACGTCGATACCGCCGCGAACCAGGACTCGTTCGCCGTCGGCGTCGGAGTTCTTAGGCTTATGTATCGGCTCGAGGTATATCGGGTCGTTTTTCTCAAGGCTTTTTTCGTAGGAGTCGTTCAGCTTGTCAGCTATACGGCGAACGAAAAAGCCTTTATTCTTTTTTTCGTTTTGATCCTTGCGGCTCACTGAATACTCCTTTCCGTAAAGCTACGTTTACTTTTTGATTTTGTCAGATCACTACTCCGAGCACACCGACGGCGCAAAGAGCGAGTGAAATGAGGAAGAATACGGTCACGATCTTGATCTCCGACCAATCCATAAGCTGAAAATGGTGATGCACGGGCGCTTTTTTGAAAAGGCGCTTGCCGTGGGTCAGCTTGAAATAGACTCTCTGCATAAGGCTTGAGAGCATTTCGAATATAAATACGAAGGACATTATGATGACCGCGATCAGCTCACCCTCACTTATCGCACAGCCCATAATTATGCCGCCGATAAAGAGCGATCCCGTGTCGCCCATAAATATTTTCGCGGGATAATGATTGAAAACGAGGAAGCCGAGCAGTGCGCCGACGAGCATTCCCGATGCAACGCCCGTATATCTTGAGCCGAGCAGCACCGAGGTGACGATCAGCGCCATACCGACCGATATGCCTATCGAGGAGGCAAGTCCGTCGAGTCCGTCTGTGATATTCGTGCTATTGACAAAGCCAATGATAACGACGAGATAAAGCGCGTAGGCAAACCAGCCGAGCTCAAGCGAGAGATCGGTAAAGGGGATCTTCAGCGCGGTGGGGAGATTGTCGGTCATACCCATCATTGCAAGATAAGCCGCCGCAACGACGGTCTGAAGGATGAGCTTCTGTGCTTCGTTAAGTCCCTCATTCTCTTTCTTGACAAGCTTTTTGTAGTCGTCGATAAAGCCGATCAGACCGTTGGCAACACCGAGGCAGAGCGTGAGTGCGAGGGGGATAAGGTCTATATTTTGACTGTTTCCCAAAACGCCGCACTTTTCAAGTATTATCCAGATAAGCATCGCAACGAGCGACGAAATAATAAAGCAAATGCCGCCCATCGTGGGAGTGCCCGCCTTACCCGCGTGCTCTGCGACGTACATATTTATCGGTTGGTTGAGCTTTTTCGCGCGAAGCACGGGCAAGATCAGTCTCGTTGAAAGGACGGTGAGCAAAAACACTACCGCCGCAACGACCAACGCCTCGATTCCGATCAAACGGTTTATTCCTATATTAGTCAGATTCTGTAAATTTTCGTAAAGCATCGCTATCGGTTTTCCTTCCTTTACGGCGAGTTCAATCGTTGAAGATCGCCTTTATCAGTTCTTCAAATTTCATAGCGCGGCTTGCCTTGAAGAGTATCGCATCGCCTACCGCTATATTTTCTTTAATTTTTTCCGCGATCGCCACAGCTCCAAGCTCCTCGTCAAAAGCGGTGACGCTCTCCTTGCTCATACCTGCGCCGAGCGCCGCCTTTGCGATCAATTCTCCCGACCTTCCGACCGTGAAAAGTCTGTCAACGCCTTTTTCCGCAAGGTATTTGCCCACGCTAGCGTGCAGATCGTCGGAAAGAGCGCCAAGCTCCTTCATATCTCCAAGCCCGGCGATCCTGTTGCCGCCCACCTTGATCGTGGTGAGCGTATCGATCGCACCCTTCATCGATTCGGGCGCGGCGTTATAGCAATCCGCGATAAGCGTGACTCCGTCCTTATCGGTCACGTTCATTCTCATTCCGTCTGCGACGAAGGAAGCAAGTCCGTCTCTTATATTGCGCTCGTCGGCACCGAGCAGATATGCCGCCGCCGCCGCAAACGCCGCGTTGTAGGCAAAGTGCTCGCCGATAAGCGATATTCGCAGATCGTAGATCTCTTTTTGTGGGATATAAAGGTCAAAGCAGGTGCCCTTTTCGTCAACTCTGACGTTTGATATTCTGAAGGCGCACTTTTCGCTATAGCCGACGTAGACCGTTTCGTATCTGTCACAATAGTGGTCGTCAAGCAAGGGCTCGTCGCCGTTGAGCAACAAATAACCGCTGTCAACGAGACCCTCGCCGATCTCGAGCTTTGCCTTTGCAATATTTTCGCGTGTTTTCAGATATTCAAGGTGTGACGTGCCGATATTCGTGACCATCGCAACGAAGGGTGTCGCGGTGAGGCTCATGCTTCTGATCTCGCCAAACGAGCTCATGCCCATCTCGAAAACCGCTCTTTCGCTGCTTTCGTCCGCCTCCATAAGCGACATCGGCATTCCGATCACGCTATTGAAGTTGCCTGCGGTGCAATAGGTCTTGAATTTTTTGCGAAGTATCGCCGCGGTGAGCTCCTTTGTGGTGGTCTTGCCCACGCTTCCCGTGATCGCAACGCTCAGAAGCGCGTTTTCGCTACGGTAGCCCTTGGCACAGTGTGCGAATGCGTCCATTGAGTTCTCAACCACGACGTATGCCGCCGCTCTGCCCGAAATATTCGTCGGGACGTACTCGCAGAGGATACAACGGCAGCCCTGCTCTATCGCCTTCAGTATATAATCGTGTCCGTCGACACGCTCGCCGCGTGTGGCGACGAACATCGTATCGGCATCCGCCTCTCTCGAGTCGGTGCAGACGTACTCAAAATGGTTGCCCGCATCACCCGTGAAATCGTAAAGCTCGCCGCCGCACCAATCGGCTATGCGCTCCATATTAGTTTTTCCAAGACCAAGCTTTATTTTCATTTTTCAGTCCTTCCTCTGCCGCTGCGGCAGTACCCTTACGAAAGGTATCTCTCTATCGCTTCTTTTACAATTTGCTTTTCCGAGAAAGGCTTTTTGCCCTCTCTGTCTATTTCGTATTCCTCGTGTCCCTTGCCTGCGAGCAGGATTATATCTCCCCGTCTCGCGTTTTTGATCGCGTATTCTATCGCCTCGCGCCTGTCCTCGATCACGGTATAGGTCGCGTCGGCAACGACACCCGAAAGGATGTCGGCTATAATGTCTGCCGTGCTTTCACTGCGACTGTTGTCGCTCGTAATTATCGCAAGATCCGCCATACTCGTGGCGATATTGCCCATTATCGCGCGCTTTTGCCTCTCGCGGTCGCCTCCGCAACCGAAAAGCAGGACTATTCTCTGTCCTCTCGCGGCGAACGAGCGCGCGGTGCGGATCAGATTTTCAAGCGCGTCGGGTGTGTGGGCGTAGTCGATATAGACCGAAAAATCGGTCTTATTTTCGGTCTTTACCCGCTCGAGTCTGCCCGTAACGCCCGAAAAGCCCGCAAGCGTTTCCTTGATGTCCGCGACCTTGACTCCAAGCAAGTGTGCCGTTACTGCCGCCTGCATCGTGTTCATCACGTTAAAGCTTCCCGAGAGGAGTGAGCGCACTCGCAGTCTCATCTCTCTTGAAACAAGCTTATATTCGATCCCGAAGCTCGAGCGGAGCTTGATATCCTCGGCGTAGCAATCGGTCGACCTGCCCTCCGCCGTGCATTTATAGGTCGGTATCTCTATCTTATCGGCAAGCTTTCTGCCGTATCTGTCGTCGTAATTTATCACCGCCGAGCGACATTTTTTGAAAAGCAAGCTCTTTGCGGCGAAGTATGATTCCATATTTTCGTGAAAATCGAGGTGGTCCTCGCTGAGATTGGTGAAAACACCGATCTCAAAATCTATCGGCTCGACCTTGCCAAGAGAAAGCGCGTGTGAGGTGACCTCCATCACGGCAAATTCTGCTCCGTCACGAACGAAGCGGTCGAGAATTTTATAAAGCTCCTCGGGGTCGGGAGTGGTCATATTCGCGTTTGGGTCTGACGGGCAAATATCAAGCCTTCCCGAAGGAGAAAAGCAGCCCGTAGTTCCGATCGAGCCGACTCGCTTACCCGACAGAGTAAGCATCGCCGCGATAAGTCCTGCTACCGAGGTCTTTCCGTTCGTTCCCGTGACTCCGATCACGCGCAGCTTTCTTTGCGGCTCGCCGTAGAATGCCGAATAAAGTCTTGACGCGGCAATTCTCGTGTCATCGACCTCTATTATCGGCAGATCTATGACGTTTTTGTCTATTCTGTGCTCTTTTATCGCGTTTTTTGATACGACGAGCGCCGCCGCGCCCTTTTTTATCGCATCACCGACGTATTTGTGACCGTCCGTGTGCAAGCCCTCGACGGCTAAATAAAGCTCTCCCTTTTTTATCCGTCTTGAATCGGGACAGATCGCCGTGATCTCGGGGTCGGCGGCTGTATCAAGTCCGCCAAGCCCCAAGGCACGTATAAGCTGTGACAGAAGCATTCCTTTTCCTCCAAAAAATATAATTGTCACAACATTATATTTTTCTTCGGCTCAAAAAATGCTTTTTTCGTTTACTGATCTATATCCGCATCGGGATCGTAATAGGTCTGGTCGTCTCCGCCGAGATAACGGAGAGTGACGGTAACTACCGTGCCCTCAAGGACCTCTGTGCCCGCCTCGATATCCTGTGAGACTACCACGACGTCCGCGCCCGAGAAGTTGAGCGTGCCGTCGATCTTGATATTAAGTCCGAGGTTTGCGAGCGTTCCGTTTGCCGCGACCGCGGTCATTCCCGTCAGGTCGGGGACTCGTGCGGTCTTTTTGCCGCCGACCGCCTCGCTTGTGGTGTAAAGTATTATCTTCGCGTTACCCGGTGAGACCTCGGAGCCTGCCGCGGGTGACTGCGACATAACGTATTCGCCGTCGCCTATGACCTCTACCTCAAAGCCGAGCAGCTCGGAGAGGTATTTCGCGTATTCGGTTCTCGACTGAATAAGCGCAGGTGCGGAGAGCGTTTGCTTTTTAAGCTCCTCGTCGCTGTACTTTGCCTCGACTCCGTAATAGGGCAAGACCTCCTCAAGCAGTGCGCCGACGTAGGGTGCGGCGACAACGCTTCCGTAAAGTGTTCCCTTGGTCGGCTCGTCTACGAGAATTATCGTTGCTATCTCGGGGGCATCCGCAGGGGCGTACGCCACGGTCGAGCAGACGTATTTGGTGTAATCGGTGCTGACCTCGTCCTTTTTCTCGGAGGTTCCCGTCTTTGCGGCTACTCTATAGCCTGCGACGTATGCATTCTTCGCACCGCCGTCGCCCGAAACGCCGTCCTCGAGTATTTCGGCGATCGTCTTGCAGGTGTCCGAGCTTATGACCTGACGGCGCACGGTAGCCTCGTGCGAGTAGATCACGTTTCCGTCGTTATCGGTAACCTCTTTTATAATATGCGGACCGATAAGTCTGCCTCCGTTCGCGACCGCACTGATCGCGCCAAGGTGCGAGAGCGCGGAGATCTTGAAGTTCTGTCCGAAGGATGCGGTTGCAAGGTAGATATCTGCCGATTTGAAGGTCGATTCATCCCAGAAGGTCACGCCCTTTGTCGTGACGCTCTCACCCGGCAGGTCTATTCCCGTTTTCTCAAAGTAACCGAACGACGAGAAATATTCAAGGAATCTGTCCGCGCCCGTTCTCAATCCCATTATCATCAAAAGGGGGTTGCAGGACTGCTGAATTCCCTCGGCGAAGGTCAGGCTTCCGTGACCCGTCGTTTTGTGGCAACGGATCTTCGTGCCGTTGACTATGTGATAGCCCGGGCAGTTGAAGGTCTCGCTATCGATTACGAGGTCCTCCTCGTATGCCATCGCCGCGGTGATTATCTTGAAGGTCGAGCCCGGCATATAGAGGTCGTTGACCGCCTTATTAGACCAGGTCTCAAGCAAAAGCTGCTGCTTTAAGGAGGTATATTCGTCGCTTCCCTCCTCAAGTCCGCTCGCCTCGAGCCGCTCTGCGCTCTGCCAGTTGAGCTCCCATGGGTCGTTGAGGTTGTAGCTTGGGTAGACTGCCATTGCAAGCACCGCGCCGGTCTCAACGTCGAGCACGATTCCGCAGGCTCTGTTCTGTCCGCCCGACTCGATGTACGCCGTTTCAAGCTGATCCTCAAGCTCCGCCTGAATATAGACGTCTATCGTGGTGACGATATTGTATCCGTCGGTTGCGGGGATGTAGCTTTCGTAATCGTAGACGAGCTCGTTGCCATAGGAATCCTTCGCGCCGATATATGAGCCGTCGATTCCCGCGAGTATCTCGTCGTACTGATATTCGAGTCCGTAAAGTCCGTTGCCGTCGCTTCCCGTAAAGCCGAGAACGTGACTTGCAAGCGTTTCGTAGGGGTAATATCTCATGCTTGTCGCCTGAAGGAATACGAGCGCGAGGTCGTCGATCTCGCTTTCCTTGAGAAATGCTCTGACGGCATCCGCAGACTCCTCGGAGATGTTGCGCGCAAGCGTTCTGTCGCGGTAGCGCGTATATCCTGCCGCCTTGATAACGTCGTCGTAGCTGATGCCGAGCGACGAGATCGCCGACAGTCCCTTTGCGATCTTATCGGCGTAGTCGACACCCTTCTTTTCGCTCGTGCTTTTGATCACGGCAGGGTCTATGAAAAGTCGGTAGGTCGTGACATTCGTCGCAAGCACGACTCCGTTTGTGTCGCAGATATTTCCTCGGTCTGCCGTGACCGTGGACTTTTGGGTTATCTGATCGATGACCTTCTGATCAAATTTCTTGAACTGAACCGTCTGATAAATGAAGATACGCGCTGAAAGCAGCACGAACAGCAGACTCATTACTATACACAGTATGCTTGCGCGACGACGCACCTTTGTGCTCGGTGTTCCACCCTCCATTTTGCGCACCTTCCTTTCTCAAATTTAAAATTCTGATCTGTGTATTTTCAAATCAATATATGTTCTTGTCCCCAAAAATTATGACAAGAAAACAGAACGCGCCCCAACCCGTCGAGATAAAATTCTTTCAGACGGGTTTGGGGCGCATTTTCATTCAAAATCAATCCTCCACCAGACCTATCGCTTTGAGCAGTCGCGTCAACAACGAGTCGCTTTTTTCGGGACTGTCGTATATTTCGATCCTCTCGTCCTCGGCAATATCGAGATAGCGCGAGGTCGCATAGTCCGAGCTTATCATTCCGTATTGATTGACCGCTATGTCCTTGATATTCAGCATATCGTTCTTGACTACGAGATCTGCCTCGAGGTCGCTTCTTTCGTCCCTCAGCTCCTCGATCTCGTCCTCAAGATTTCCAACGTCTGCTGTGGCGCGGCTTACCATAACCGAGCTGCACACCACCATCAGAAGTGACAAGGTCACAACCGCGATAGTGGGAAGAACGCCTCGGGGGATCCTTTTCTTCTTCCCCTCGACCATCTCCTCCTCGGACTGCTTGCGGATCTCCTCGAGCACGAAGACCGAGAAAAAGTCGCGCAAAAAATCCTTAATGCGTCGCTTTATGGCAAGCCACACGGCTTTTTTTGGCGGTTTACCGTCCTGCACTTCCCCGGAATCCGCCTCTGCCTCTTTATACTCATTTTCCGCGCGAGTATAGAATTTCGGCAGCTTATAGCCTCTGAGATCTTTATAATAGGCAGCGAAATCGTCACTGCTCATATATGACTGACCGTTTATTTTCAACGTATGATATTTTTCGTCGTCTCCCGACACGCCGTCCATATCGATGCCGAGCATCACGGCGTTTTTGCGGATCTCGGCGCTCTTCGCCTCGGACAGACCCGTTTTTATGCCGCGATTTTTAAATCGCTCGCAAAGCATATCTATATAGAGCGCGCTGACGTCGATTCCGCTGACGCACACCGTGGGGCTTCCCACAGCCACCTCTGGCGCCGCGGCGACGACTCTCGCCTTGGTCTTTTTCATCAAATTCCTCCGTTTTAATGCTTTGAAGCCGCTTTTTGATTTCAACAGTTGGGCTTCAGTTCTCCGCTTGTGCGGTAACTAACCTTCAACAGTTGGGCTTCAATTGTCCGCTTGTGCGGTATGCACTATATTTTTTCCGCTACGCGAAGCTTTGCGCTTCTCGATCGCGGGTTTTCCTCAAGCTCCCGCTCACTCGGGAGGATCGGCTTTCTTGTCAGCACGTTGACTCTGGGCTTTCGTCCGCAGACACACACGGGCAGATCGCGCGGGCAGTTGCAGCCGCTTGCGAGATCGGCGTAGGTCTGCTTGACTATTCTGTCCTCGAGCGAGTGGAAGGTGATTATCGCGATTCTTCCCTCGGGGGCGAGAATGTCGGTCGCATTTCGGATCGTCGGCTCGATCGCGTCGAGCTCTCCGTTGACCTCGATACGAATCGCCTGGAACGTTCTTTTTGCGGGGTGGTGCCCTCCCTCACGCGCTGACGGGGGAATGGCGCTTTTTATAATATCCACGAGCTGTCCCGTGGTTGTTATCGCTTCTTTTTCACGGTATCGGACGATCGCCGCCGCGATCTTGGGTGCGAATCTCTCCTCACCGTAGTTATAAATGACCTTTTTTAGCTGATCGGCGCTATACGTATTGACCACCGTATAGGCGTCGAGGTCGTTTCGTCTGTCCATTCTCATATCGAGCGGAGCATCCGAATTGTGTGTAAATCCGCGCTCCACGGTGTCGAGCTGATATGACGACACGCCAAGATCGAGCAAAACTCCGTCGATCCTCTCGATTCCGAGATCAAGGCAGCTCTCCTTGATCGACGAGAAATTATTGCGGACGAAGGTGACTCGCTCGGAGTAGTCCTTCAGTCGCTCGGTTGCCGCCGCGATAGCCGCGTCGTCGCGGTCGATCGCGATGAGCCTGCCGCCTGCGGTCAATTTCTTTGCTATTTCAAGCGAATGGCCGCCGCCACCCGCGGTTCCGTCTACGTAAATTCCGTCGGGCTTGATATTGAGCGCCTCGATGCACTCGTCAAGCAAAACCGAGCGGTGCGAAAAATTTATCTTCTTATCCATGCCGCTTAAAGTCCCAATCTTTCAAGCTTTTCGCGGATATCCTCGGGATCCTCGCTCAAAACATCGGCTCTGTACTTTTCTGCCGACCAGATCTCACAATAATCGCTGCATCCGACGAATATTGCCTCTCTCTCGATCTCTGCATATCCGAGAAGGCTTGTCGGGATAAGGATTCTACCCTGTGAATCGGGCGAGACCTGCGACGCGTTACGATGCAGATATCTGAGTGCTTCCTCGGCTATTTTTCTTTCCTGCGCTTTGATCGGGGCGAGATAATTTTCCCATTCGACCAGCGAACAGACCTTAAGGATGGGCTTACGAATGTCGCGAGCAACTATAAAAGTCTCTCCAAGCTCTTCCCTGAATTTCACGGGCACAAATATTCGATTTTTTGAGTCTACGATGTGCTCGTATTCACCGGTAAACATTCGTCACACCTCCTTATGGTCGTTTCGCTAAGTTATCGCTTCGGTTTTAGCGGTTCATGGGGTGATTTCTCACCACATCGCAACACCAATCCACCACTTTCAACCACTGCGATGTAAATATTATAATATATAAACCGGAATTAATCAAGGGGGGCTTGCCCAATTTAAGAAAAAATCGTTCAGTTTTTTAAAGATTTTTATTCTTTTTGTGTGTATTTCTGCCCTCATCAAACCAAAAAATGAGGCATTTGAGGTGTTTTTACAATTCTTTTCAAGTTCTTACATTTATTTCCATTTGTGGTGAGAGTGGTTAAACGAACGGGACGTATGAAAATTGTATAGGATAAGGGTTCCTTGTGTAAAGGGAGCTCCCGCGGTAGCGGGTGAGGGATTGTGTTAGAGGCGATATCTTTTGCAAAGGTAGCCAGTGGCGACGAGATATGTTCATTTTCTGCCCGCGTCGGCATTTCAACAAGGCTACTTTGTATAAAGGGGCGCAGAACGAAAAGGCTCCCTTGTGTAAAGGGAGCTCCCGCGGTAGCGGGTGAGGGATTGTTATAATGATAATGTTCTCAAAAGTGACCAGTGCGACGAAGGGTGTTCATTTTCTGCCCACAGCGGCAGAAAACGAACCAAAAGAACGCTGCTCAAGGGGGACAGGGCTGATGATTCGGTAACAAATCGCTTCGGTTTGGAAGATTAAAGCCCGAATCATTGCGCCATTCCCCCCTTAAGAAACCCCCTATCCGCCTTCGGCACACTGTGTTTCCGAATTTAGAGCCGTGTGGTTGAACTTCCTGATGGGGCTCTTTTGTCCACCTAAATCGAGCGTAATGCTTATTGCTCGCACACGCTTGTGCTTCGCAAGGTTACGTAATCGTGTTTACTGTTAACCACGCGCGAGCATCGATTATTCCATCAAAAAATCCTCGGCGCACAGGCTTGCGTCGAGGATTTTTTGATTAATCGTATTTTTTGACCCGGAAGAACAATGATCTGAATGCCTTGTAATTAAACGGGATCAGCGGATAGAGGTAGTTTCTCTTTCCGTTGACGGTCTCGTTGGTCGCGATAAGAACGACGGTCAGGATCGTGCCTCCGATAAAGCCCCAAAGACCAAAGATAGCGGTCAGGATTATCAGCATGATCCGCATAAACTTAAAGGCATATCCAAGCTCGTAGCTGCGCTGGGTGAAGTTCGCGATCGCGACGAACGCCATATAAAGAATGACCTCGGGGATAAGCCAACCGATATTGACCGCAAAGTCGCCAAGTATCAGTCCTCCGACCACAGACAGCGAATTCGAGAGCATATTCGGCGTATTCAGCGACGCCATTCGCAAGCCGTCGATCACAAATTCGGTGATCAGGATCTGTGCGATCAAGGGTATCCTTCCCTGCTCCATCGGGATGATAAACTCAAGCCAGGGCGGCACAAGACTCTGATGTGTCACGAGCAGATACCAAAGCGGCGCAAGGTAAAGTGTCAGCCAGAAAACTAAATGACGGACCACTCGGATATAATTTCCCGTCAGTGGCGGAAAATAGAAATCGTTGGTCTCCTGCATAAAGTCGAAAATGCTTGTCGGCATCACCATTGCCTGCGGTGAATTGTCGCAAAGGATGAGAACGCTTCCCTCAAGCAGCTGTGCCGCCGCGGAATCGGGGCGCTCGGTGTATCTGATCTTCGGGAAGGGATTGTACCACTTCTTTTTGATAAGCGCCTCGGCGAGCGACTCGCAGCCGAGTGTCAGCGACTCGGTCTTGATATTTTTCAGCTTGCTTTTTAGGTCGTTGACGTACTCAAGGTCGGCGCGATCCTTCATATAGCAGATCACGATGTCGGTCTTTGATGAGCTGCCGACCGAAAGATAGCTCATTATCAGCTCGGGATTGCGGATCCTTCGTCTTATCAGGGCGGTGTTGAAGATGAGAGTTTCGACGAATCCGTCGCGCGCTCCGCGCATGACCTTATCTCCCTCGGGCTCGGCGGTTTCCCTTGCGGGATAAGTCCTTGCATCGATTATTATTGCATTCTGCCCGAAGGTAGAGCCAAGCATCAACGTCGCACCCGAGAGCACGAATTTGATCATATCCGAGAGGTTGTCGGAAAGCTCTGCCTCGACGTACGGAACGTGCGCGTTCAAAAACCTCTCTGTCCTCTGTCGCGCCGATGCAACCTCCCCCGATTCTGTGCCGTCACTCGCATCACCCAGACCCTTCAGCGAAAGCAGATAGATCATATACTTCGACATTACCACATCCTTGACGAAGCCGTCGATATAATACATCGTCAGCTCGTCGGCGCCGACACTCAGGGTTTTCTTTATAAGGTCAAAGGACTCGGAGGTGTGCAAGAGTCCGTCGACAAGCTCAACATTTTGCTTATAATCGGCTCCGAGCCGCCGTCTTTCTTCCATAATATATAACCACCTTTTTTCTCGCCTCCGTTAAGTATCCCGAAGGCGATTTTTCTCGGCGCATGGGCATATTTGTATGCGCCGACATTTTGTGATTATTATTCTACCGAGAAAAAAGAAAAATACGCCCCGAGAAGTATTCTCGAGGCCGTAATTTTTGCTATATCGGGATATTTAATGCAAATTCAACAAACGGTTTATTTTTCGACAAATTGTTTTGTTATTCGCCCTTTTTCTCGCCCTTCTTGCCATTTATAAGGTCCATAAGCTCGTGAAGGAAGTGCTCCGCATCGTTAAACTCGCGGTAAACCGAGGCAAAGCGCACGTAGGCAACCTGATCTCTCTTTTTGAGCTTCTCCATTACCATCTCGCCTATCTCGGCGGTCGTTACCTCCTTGGTCAGCGAATTATGAAGCTCGTTTTCTATCTCGGTGACTATCTCGTCGGCATCGACGGGGCGCTTCTGCGTTGCCTTAAGTATGCCCGCAAGCAGCTTGGTGCGGTCGAAAAGCTCGGTCTCGCCGCTTTTCTTGGTGACGAATATCTGCACCGACTCAAGCACCTCAAATGTGGTAAAGCGCTTCTGACATTCGAGGCATTCACGTCTTCGTCTTATACTATTGCCCTCGGACACGGGTCTGGAGTCGAGCACCTTACTTTCGGCGCAGTTACAATATGGGCATCTCATAGGAAATCCTCCCTGCTCTTTTCATTTTACTTATTGTACCACATTTTGCCGCTTTTGTAAATAGTTTTTGTAGCAATAGACAAAATTTCGTTTTAGCTCTTGACTTTTCCGTGTCGCGAGAGTATAATCGTGATATATTCTTTTATGAGGTATTATTAATGAAAAGGATTTTAACTATACAGGACATCTCCTGCGTTGGCAAGTGCTCGCTGACCGTTGCTCTGCCGATCATTTCGGCTTACGGCATTGAGGCGGCGATCCTGCCCACCGCAGTTCTCTCAACGCATACCGCGTTCAATAAATTCACCTTCCGCGATCTGACCGACGACATCTCTCCCATCTGTCAGGTCTGGCGTGACGAGGGCATCGAGTTCGACGGCATCTACACGGGCTATCTCGGCTCGAAGCATCAGATCGATCTCGTGCTTGACATTTTCCGTGATTTTGGCGACGGCAAATTGAAGTTCGTTGATCCCGCGATGGGTGACAATGGCGTGCTCTACAAGGGCTTCGACGAGGAGTTTGCCAAGGAGATGGCGCGTCTTTGCGCGGCGGCTGATATTATTGTGCCCAATCTCACCGAGGCGTGCTATATGCTCGGAAAGCCTTATATATCAAGCGGTTACAGCGAGGAGTACGTCAAGGACATTCTTGTATCTCTGACAGCGCTCGGCTGCAAAAAGGCGGTGCTTACCGGCATCGGCTTTGCTCCCGATCAGCTCGGCTGCTATGGCTACGACTCAGAGAGCGGCGAATTTTTCTTCGACTACAACGAAAAGAAGCCGCAGAGCTTTCACGGCACGGGCGACGTCTTCGCGTCGGTCTGCTTCTCTAATCTGATGGGCGGAAGCTCGCTTTGCGAGGCGAGTGCGCTTGCCGCGGACTTCGTTTGCGACAGCATCGACGCGACGGTCAACGATGAAAAGCCGATCTGGTACGGAGTTAATTTTGAAAAGGTATTGAAGGACAGATAAACAAAACGACGTCCGCAAATACAGGTTTAACTGAACAGCAAAAAAAGCACTTATGATGAACGGTGAAAACCGTCTGTCATAAGTGCTTTTGCGTTAATTATGTTATCTCGCACCATTCGTTATTTCATCAATTCATCGGTCAGGCGCAATATCTCGGGCGCGATCCTCTGTCTTTCGCTCTTTAGCACGCGTGTATATATCGGGTGAGCGAGCGCGATCAATGCGCCGCCGACGAATCCGACCGCGATACCGACTATCATTGCAAGGCTCTCGGCAAGTCCGATCGCTACGCCTATATCAGTCATAGCAAGGCTCATACCCATTCCGAGAATGAGTGCACCGATGATACCCACCGTTATAGCGACACCTTGCGCCTTATTTGAGGCGCTTTTGTCAAGTCGGCGGAGTCTGTCGAGCTTGGTCTCCTCCTTCGCCGTGTATTTTTCTCTGATCCTTCGGAGCTCCTCCTGCTCCTTGACCGAGTAGGTGTACTGAAATTTATTTTCGTTGTTATCCATTTTTATCCTCATTCAAAAGCTTTAATTTCTTCGTGCTCTGCACGATCATATTTATTGCCATTACCACAATCACGACCGAGACCGCAAAGCCTACTCCGCCAAGCATAAGCTTTTGCGAAAAAGCGTCCATCGTGCCGTCGCTGAAGGTCGTCAGCATCGTTGAGGTCAGCGTGAGCATAGAAACGCAGGCCGCCGCGAGACTGATCGCCTTGGACGCCGAATAGATCGGACTGTTATATTTGCGATATTTTACAATATTTACGATCGCGACCGCAAACGCCGTAAAGGTGTATGCCGCCATGGCGATCGCCGTTATCATTCCGTGCTCAAAGGTCCTGTTCCAATAGACCATAAAGAACACGATCAGCGAAAGCGAAAGATTCATCACCAGGAATATCCAACCGCAAGCGCGGTATTTTATCAGCTCCTCGCGCATCCTCTCTCCCGGCTTGTGCACCACGTTGTGCCGCACCAGAAAAAATCTCATAACGGCGAGGAAAATATAGTAGACCGCGAAGGAGTAAAACCAGAAGCTCCTGTGCAAAAAGCCAAGCCAGAGCTGAAGCGCCGCATAGGCTACGTTCCAGATAAGCGAGCCGAAGAGCGACACGTTCACGCGGAGTCGGTCGTCCTCAAGCCAGCGCCGAGCGTATTTGTTTCCGTTCTTAAAATCCTTGCAAAGCCTGACAAGATAAGGGATCTTGAAGCACCAGACCGTTAGTGTGTACGCCGACAGGACGTACGATATTATCGCGATTGGAGATTCGGTTCCCAAAAACACCATCGAATAAACCAAAAAGACGGTTGCTATTGGAACGAGAATTATCATTATCGCGATGTGCGGAAAGAGCAAGCTCTTACCGAGCTTTTTCCAGAATTCCATTTGCAAATCTCCTTATTTTGACGGTAAACAGACTTCCTTCGCCAACCGCACTCTCAACGCTGATCTCGCCGCCGACGATGTCTACGACACGCTTGACGAGTGCAAGTCCAAGTCCGTTGCCCTGAGTCGCGCGCGAGCTATCTCCCTGATAGAACTTTTCAAAGACGTGCGCTCCGACCTCGGCACTCATTCCGCATCCCGTATCGCGAACCGAGACCGTCGCGTATTTTTCGTCGGCACGGAGTGTGATTGCGACCTTGCCGCCGTCGTCGGTGAATTTAAAGGCGTTGGAGAAAAGATTGCTCCAGACAAGATAGAGAAGCTCGGAGTCGCCCGTGACGCTCACGCCGTCCTCGATTTCGGTCTCGATCTCGATATTTCGGCTCTCCCAAACGCTCTCGTACTGCAAAAAGCACTCGCAGAGCTGCTCGGAGAGGTCAAATTTCTCATTTTTAGGGTAAATCTGTTGATTTTCAAGCCGATTGAGCTTGAGAATATTCGTCATCATATCGGACAAGCGGCGACAGGACTCACTCACAGCCGCGGCGTATTCAAGCCTTTTTTCGTCGGTCAGATCGCTCTCTTGGAGCAATTTCCCGTAATTCTGCATTACTGCAAGCGGAGTTTTCATCTCGTGAGACACGTTTGCAATGAAATCCGAGCGCAAGGTCTCAACTCCCTCAAGCTCCTCTGCCATTTTGTTTATACTCGCTATCATCTCGTTGAAGCTCTCATCGGTCGTGATACCCGAAACTCTCGGTATCCGCACGCTGAAGTCGCCGAGCATCATCTGCTCTGCCGCCTTGGCGATCTGCTTCAGCGGACGCTCGAACATATACCGTCTCCTTACCGTTTCAACGACCATTATAAGAAGGCTGATGAACAAGACGTTCCAGAACGTGACCTTTGCCGCAAAGGATATATTTTCGCCCGTCAGCTCGATTCCCAGCTCCCGTTCAAGCAGAGTGACAAAAAGCATAACGCTACAGGTTATAACGAAGGCGACGAACAAAAAATAGGTGAAATAGCGGTATAGCACGCGAAGTATCCGCGCGACTATCCTTTTGGCTTTCGTCTCCTTACTCATTTGAGCACCGCCTTATAGCCCAGCCCGTGCACAGTCACTATCTCAAAGGAATCGCAATCCGAAAGCTTTGCGCGGAGCTTGGTCATATAGACATCGACCGTGCGAGTGCCCGACTGCGTATCCACGTCCCAGAATTCGTCCATGAGCTGTGTTCGGGTAAAGGTCTTTTTCGGGTAGGACAATAGCTTATAGAGAATGTCAAATTCTCTTGTGGTCAGCGCGATCTCCTCGCCGCCGAGCGTTGCCGTTCTCTCGTCGGCATCCATAACAAAGCTACCGATCTCAAGTCGGCGGCTCGATGCGATCTTCGCGCGGCGCAAAAGCGCGCCTATACGCAAAAACATCTCGTCAAGGTCGATCGGCTTGACCATATAATCGTCCGCGCCGACTCTGAATCCTCTTTGCTTGGAAGCAAAATCGTCGCGCGCCGTGACGAAAAGGATCGGGATCTCGCTATTGAGCGAGCGGACGGTCCTTGCAAACTCAAAGCCGTCTATATTGGGCATCATAATATCCGAAATAATGAGGTCAAAGGTAGTCTTGTACATCTCGTCGTAGGCATCCTCGGCGCACAGACTGCCGACCGCCTCATAGCCGTTATTATTTAAAAATGAACAAACCGAGCGATTGAGGTCTCTGTCATCCTCAACTACAAGTATTTTGAACATAATTTACCTCCGACTGTCAACTTTACTTATATTATAACACCCAAATGTTAAGATTTTGTTTGCGTTTTGACTTTTTTTACACTGAACTCGTCTTTTTGAGCACCAAATTACTGAATGTGCGACGGGACGAGGTAAAGGGTGAAAAATATTAAAATTTTTTCAAAAACCTATTGCAAAAGAAAACAAAGTGTGGTATAATATTGGGGTCGCTGGTGTAGCACAGTTGCGCAGTCTTACCACCTTCGGTGGTGTCGCGCTACCTCCTTGTGCCACACGCGCTCATTCTTCGCTGGTGTAGCACAGTCGGTAGTGCAGCTGATTCGTAATCAGCAGGTCGTGTGTTCAAGTCACATCACCAGCTCCAAAAAAGGAACATATCGGTTTTTCCGATGTGTTCCTTTTTTAGTGTTTGTAATCGACGAAGAACACCGCAAACGCGGAGCGTTTGCTCGTTTTGCGCGCAAGTGGGCTTGGATTCAGATACATTTGCCGCGCAAAACAATGTTCTGAGTCACATCACCAGCGTGGGAAAAGACACAATGGGATTTCCCCATTGTGTCTTTTTTAGTGTTTGTAATCGACGAAGAACACCGTAAACGCGTCCTTAAAAATTTTTTCAAAACCCCTTGACAAATCTGTCTATTCGTGATAGACTATACATAGAGTCTATCAGCGATAGACAACTTCGTTGATTAAGGAGGTTCACTATGGAAGAAATGAAGCTCGGAGCGGTAGAGTCTCGATTTGCAGACATAATCTGGGCAAATCAGCCGCTTACCACCAAGGAATTGGTACAAATATGCGAAAAAGAGCTGAATTGGAAGCGCACAACAACCTACACTGTACTCAAAAAGCTCTGTGACCGCGGAATTTTCGCCACCGAGAACAGCACAGTCACCGCCTTACTCACCAAGGATGAGTTTCAGGCGATACAAAGCGAAAAGTTCGTCGGCGAGACCTTTGACGGATCTCTTCCCGCCTTTATCGCGGCGTTCACCTCAAGAAAGAAGCTAAGCGACAGTGAGATCGCCGAGATCCGCAAAATGATCGAGTCTTACGGGGAGGTTTGATATGGAAAATATCTTTTTACATCTTTTTAATCTCTCGGTCACCGCAAGCTACATGATTTTGGCGGTGATAGTACTCCGTTTTGTGCTCGCGAAGGCACCGAAATGGGTCAACTGTCTGCTTTGGGCGATCGTTGGCTTGCGGCTTCTCGTTCCCTTTTCGATCGAGAGCATTTTCAGTCTCGTGCCATCGCCCGAGCCAATACCGAGCGACATTATGATCTCGCCCGAGCCGCAGATAAACACAGGAATACCTGCGATCAACAACACCTTTAATCCTATTATTGCAGATACCCTCACACCCGACCCAACCTCAAGCGCAAACCCTTTACAGATATTGCTTTTCGTCGTGTCGATAATCTGGATAGCAGGAGTCGCAACCATTCTTTTATGGGGACTTATCTCATATCTCAGACTCAAAAAAAGAGTCGCTCCGTCGATACATTTTAAGGACAATATTTACTACTGCGACGATATTGACACCCCGTTCGTGCTTGGAATCTTCCGTCCTCGCATTTATTTGCCGTCGAATATTGACGGCGAGGTAGCACACCAGGTGATCGCCCACGAGAAAGCGCACGTCGCACGTCTTGACCATATATTCAAGCCGCTCGGATACCTTCTGCTTTCGGTCTATTGGTTTTCGCCGCTTGTTTGGATCGCATACATTCTCTTCTGCCGCGACGTTGAAGGCGCTTGCGATGAGCGAGTGATCCGCGATATGTGTACCGACGAGCGACAGAAATATTCCGCCGCGCTCCTTTCATGCAGTGTTTCACGCGCAGGTATCAACGCCTGCCCACTTGCCTTTGGCGAGGTGGGAGTCAAAAGCCGTGTCAAGTCGATTCTGAGCTACAAAAAGCCTGCATTCTGGCTTATTGTTGCGGCGGTGGTCGCTTCGGTCGCCATCGCAGTCGGATTTCTGACCAATCCCATTGACAAGCCAACGATGACGGTCTACGGTGAGACCGACCCCGACAAGCTCAACGCCGCGCAAATAGCGCTGATGGAAAGATACCCCGAGCTTTTCGGACTTAACGCTACGAATGGACTGGACGTTTACGTCTGTCAATATGGGGAAAATAGCTACAGCTTCACATTGCTCGAGCATTCAGAAACACCGCATATAGCTATAAATGATACAACTCTTCACCGTAAGAGCTTCGTAACAATATCCGCTATGCGTGTTATTCTGGAATCCTACGACATTCCCGAGGATCAGATCAACATAATTCCCTGGCAAGATCCGCTTTCAAGCTATATTGGACCTTATTGGATAATATTCAAAGGTGAATCGCCTGAGGAGAAGCAGGCAAATTACAAAAAAATGATACGCGAGATGCTTTTTAGCGATGAGCCGTTCGTGCGCCCTACCTACATGTCCATGCAATTTGATATAGATAGTGATGGCAATACCGAATTTTGCATTCTCGGCTTCGGCATGACGACCGACAGATTCTCATTTACTCTCTCAGCCGCCGAGATCACACCAAATACGGTAAGCTCCTGGAGACAGGAATATGACTATATCATCTATTCCGACGTGTACACGCTCTCGTTTGTCAAGGGTGAGGACGGAGTGGTGCGCATTCAGGGCATTGATCTTGACGATAAAACGCATCTTTTCGACATTTCATTTGTTGACGGAAATCTGAGTATCTCCGAAAACGGAGTTTCCATCGGAGAGATCATTTCCTGCAAAACATACCCTGCACAGTAACCTAAAAACCACCTGACAGCTGTCAGGTGGTTTTCTTTTACTCCTCCACGTAAAGCTTCGGGCATTCCCCGCCCGACTTATACGCGGCAATATATTGCTTTAGCCACTGATAATAGAGGTCTCCGTGACCGCCCTCCATAGGCTCGATATCGCGGCTGTATTCCTGCGTGTAGTTGTCGACGAAGGCCGTTTCGCCGTCCACTATAAATCTTTGAGCCGCCCACTCGTTCCACCAGGTTACCGTCACTACCTTGGGATGCACGGCAAAGGCATTCTTCCACTGCTTATAGAAAAATCTTCCGCCATCGCGTCCGTGCGCGGTCGGTGCCGACATATAGGTCTCCTGCGTTGCAACGGCAACGCTGATCTGCTCATACTCGCCATCCTGGACGTAATAGCCCTGAGATCTGTTGTTTACGCTCAAAAATTTCCAGCAACGATCGCTCGTCAAACCCCACATTTTGCGGATCGTGAAAAGATCGGGGCGTGGGAAAAGCTCGGTGTCCGCCGCGGTGATCATAAACGGCTTTTCGTCCCAATAGACGAAGCAATCCGCCCACTCCTCCACGGTGTAAAATTTCTCGTAAAACGCGTCTATCAGAGGTCCGTCAGACCTGCCGCACCAGAGCACTATATAGGGCGTTTTCTTGCCCTCGGCTCTCATCTCGGTGATGACCTCGCAAAGCGTTCGCAGAGGCGCAAACGCCCATCGCTCACCCATTTTTTCGTTTTCAACGTAGCCGTCGTTGGCGTTGGTGTAGTCGAGTATGATGAAATCAACCCCCGCCTCGCCAAGCAGAGTCATATTATTGCGCGCGGCAGTCTTATCGGTGCTGCGATAGTATCCCTGCGCGGGCTTTGACCAATAGTGAAACTGTCCCTCAGCGCCCCATTCCTGTCTGCCTGCAAGCACCTCGGAGATATTATAAAAATCGGTTATCGGACCGTCGCCCGAGCCGTGTATTCCGTCAAACCAGACCGAGTAGCAAATGCTCACAAGGTCGGTCTTGTTCGTGATATCAAGTCCCACTTCTCTCTCCTCGGTTTCTTGCTCTGCGGTGGTTTCGTCGCTTTCATCGGTCGATTCCACCGTTGTTTCAACCATCGTTTCGTAGGTGTTATTTGCGCCGTCACAGCCAAACAAAGCCAGCAACGACAAAGCCGCCGTGACAAGCGCCACCGCTCTCGCGGTCCGAAGACTCATAAATTATATCTCCTCAAGCTTTGCCATCTCGTCGGGGAAACGGATATCGACAAATTTAGCGTATCCGTCCGCCTCGAGCTTCTGCTTCTGGAAGCCGACGTTCTTGTTCATCTTCTGCACAAGGACGATCCTTCCGCTCTCTCGCGCTGCCATCGCCTTTTTCTGCATCAGTGCGATATCAGCCGCGCCCATTCTCTTATCGTAAAGGATCGCGATCTTCTCTGCCGCGCCCTCGGGCTTGAAGCTCTTTTCAACAAGCGCCGCAACTATTCTCTCAAATCCGATCGAAAATCCGCACGCCGCCGTGCTCTGACCCGTGAAATTGCCGATCATCTTGTCGTAGCGACCGCCACCGCCGATGCTCGCTCCCTTGAAATCCTCGCTCTTGATTTCGAAGATCGTGCCCGTATAGTATCCCATACCGCGCACAAGCGTTACGTCGAAGTCGAGCTTGAATCTGCCGTCCGAAATGATCGCCACGCTCTCGCAGATCTCCTTGAGATTTGCAATTACGCCGCTCTCGATATCGTCGCCGAGCGCGCTCTCGAGATAGCTGAAGCGATCCTCTGCCGCCATAGCACCGCGGAAGATCTCCATATATTTCGCAACGCACTCTGCATCATATCCCGACTCAAGCAGCTCCTTCTCGATTCCTGCCTCGCCGATCTTGTCGTATTTGTCGAGGATGATGAATACGGTCGAAAACTGCTCCTCGGCAAAGCCGCTTGCCTTTGCCATTGCCGACAGGATCCTGCGGTCGTTGATCACGATAGTCACGCCACCAACGCCCACGCTCTCAAGGTAGGTCGAGGTCGCTGTGATCAGCTCGATCTCCGCAGAGTTCGAGTTGTCGCCGAGGATGTCTATGTCGCACTGCACGAACTGACGGAATCTTCCCTTCTGCGGTCTGTCCGCTCTCCATACGGGTCCGATCTGCATCGCCTTGAAGGGCAGAGTCAGATTTGCCGCGTTATTCGAGTAATATCTCGCAAGCGGCACGGTCAGGTCGTAGCGAAGGCCCGAGTCGACAAGCGCGTCTACGTCAAGTCCCTCTGCCGCCTCGTTCAGCTTCTCTCCTCTCTTGAGTATCTTGAAGATCAGCTTCTCGTTGTCGCCGCCCTGCTTGCTCGTCAGATTCTCTATGTGCTCAACGCACGGCGTCTCGATCTGCGAAAATCCGAACGACGCGTACGTCTTTTTCATCTTCGTCAGTAAATATTCTCTTATCTCTGCCTCGCGCGGCAGGATGTCTCTCATTCCTTTTGTTGTCTCTTTTACAAACATTGTTAGTTTTCCTTTCTTTGTCTCCGACGGGTCGCTTTTTTAAAAAAAAGCGACGCAAAAAACTTTCAATTAGGCTAGTTGAATTTGTCTACATTTTAAAATTGAAAATGGGTGAGTTTTTTTTGCTCTACCGTTTTAAAACCTAATCCGTCTTTTCTATTTCTATCCTTGGGGAAGTTTTTTGCGCAACTTTTTTTCAAAAAAGTTGCAAATCGCATCCCCTCGCATCCCCGCATCCTTATCTATAATAAACGTAGTGAACTATAACCGTTCTGATTTTCCCGCCATTTTCAAGGTCGGGGGCGGTGATAACGACGCCGTCCTTACTGAGCAGTTCCCACGCCTGCATCTCCTCGACCTTACAGCGCATAAGAACGTCTGCGGAGGCAAAAACGAGGAGCTCGTCGTCGCGGATATTGAGCGCACCCGAGCGACCGATGACCTCGTGGGTGCCGTTTATCTCCTCGGTGACGTATTTTACGTGGTGACCGCAGATCTGCTTTGCCATATCCCACTTAAAGCGTTTACTGTCGGGGTTTTTGCTTTTAGTTGCCTTTTCAAATATCTTTTTGAACAGTCCCATATTTTTTCTTTCTTAAATAGAGATTATTTTGACTCTCCGAGCAAAAAGCTATATATCTCATTGTATTCTGCCATAAGCCTTTGCGCCCTCTCGCCGTTTCTGTCAAAGAAAGGCTTACGGATGCCTCGGAGCATAATATTTTTGGGTGTTTCCTCGGGATCGATGAGCTCAAGCGCCGCGGTCTCGTAGCCGTTTGCCTCAAGAAGCTTGAGTCGCAATGCATCGGTCGCCGCATCGCAAAGCTTCTGGCGAAGCATTGAGTAGTCGGCGATAAACGAGAGCTGCTCACAGTTAAGTCGGCGGTTGAGATCGTGGTGACAGCAGGGTGTGGACAAAAGCACGTCCGCCTGCCATTCGATCGCCTTACCGATGACGATATCGGTCGCCGTGTCGCAGGCGTGGAGCGAAATGACCATATTCACGCGGTCGATGGTATCGTAAAGATTCACGTCGCCGCACAAAAATTCAAGTCCGTCAAAGCCGAGCGCTTTCGCGACCGACGAGCAGTACTCGATGACGTCAGCCTTGAGATCAACACCCGTCATCTTGACCTGTCTTCCCTTTATCACGGCAAAATAATGATAGACCGCAAAGGAAAGATAGCTCTTGCCGCAGCAGAGGTCGCAGATGCGAAGCGGATCGGTGGCGGGGAGAGCGTGCTCAACGTCGCGTATCAGCTCCAAAAACCTGTTGATCTGACGGAATTTCGCCTGCTTTTTGTCGTAAACGCGACCGTTTTTGTCACTAACCTCAAGCAGCTTGAGAAAGGGCTCATCGCCTTTGAGTATATAGTTTTTATTTTTGTTGTTTGAGCCGACGGTGACCTTCGCGAAGGTCTTTACGGTCTCGCTGTTTTCAGAAAACAAGAGCTTTTCGAGCTTTGCGCCGCCCAGCAGGACGGTATTGCCCGATTTCGAGCGCTTGAATTCGCAATCTCCCGCCGTTGTGATGAGATTTATCTGCGAAAAGCTCTCGATCGTCTCGGCAAGCAGGTCAAGCTCCTCGAATTTTATGTTTTTGTGCTTCGCCTTGTTGTCGGAGCAGAAGGACTCAAGCTGAAGGACTTTCTCGTTGCCGATCGCCTTGAGCGTGAGCGTAGCCTTGTTGACAGTCGCAGCAAGCGACTTGGAAAAGACTGCCTTTTTGAGCGTTTCGATCTGCGCCGCCTTGCCGATCAGTCTTAGCAAAAGCTCGGCATTTTTATCGGTTAAATTTGTCATTTTGATCTTTTCCCTCTTCCCTTTTTCTCGTCCTCACGGGGCACGTAGAGGGGATTTTTCTCGCCGCAATAGACACATACCGCGCGCGATTTCGGAATAATTCTGCCGCAGGCGCATTTTACGAAATCATCGTCGGAATACTGCTTTTCCTTGCGCGGTTCGACCTTCTCCTCGGACGTATCCTCCGCCGAGGCGTCGCCGACCTTGTGCTTGTCGGTCTTTTTGAAGGAGAATTTCGATTCCTTGCCCTCCAGCAGTCTCTTTATGTTCTCTCTGTGCATAAATACGACGAGCGCGCCGATGAAAAATGCCGACAGAGTCGTGCCGCCCTTCAAGGGGTAGAACACGTAGCTGAGGAACGGAAAGAGCATCGCGCAGATGATCGACGCGAGCGAAACGAACCTCGTTAAGAGAGCAATGACGAGAAATACTGCCAAAATTATCGGGAATGTCGCAGGGGCGAGGATCACAATACAGATCGCCGTACAGGCTACTCCCTTGCCGCCCTTGAACTTATAATATATCGGGAACATGTGACCGAACACGACGAAGAACGCCGCGATCGCGCCGCCGATCTCTCTTGTCAGCAAAAACGTGCCGAAAACGACCGCCAGAGCCGCCTTGATCATATCAAGCGCAAGAATGAGCACTGCCATCTTCTTGCCGTAGGTGCGAAGCGTGTTGGTCGCGCCCGCGTTTCCGCTTCCGTACGAGCGGATATCCTCTTTATATATCTTTCTCGATATGATGATCGAGGGGTTTATGCTACCGATGAGGTAAGGCACGATGATACAGAGCAGAGCCGCGCCGACAAAGAGCAGCGAGCTTTGGTTCTCTCCCAAATTAAAGATCTGACAGAGGTAGGCATAAAGATTCCACGCCACTCTCTGTGTCGCTTCTTCCGTTGTGGCAGTAAGCATTAAAATGTTCATATTAAGGTATCCCTTTCGGACGTTTCAGGATTTTTTGGAGCGCTCGAGAAGTCTTTGGAGTCTTGCGCGGTTTGCTTCAAGTCTGCGGTCTCTCTCCTCGGGCATCGGGGTGATCTCGGTCAGCTTACCGTCAGAAAGCTCTGCGCTGAACACGTCGCGCACCTGCATACCGCAAAGCAGCTCTCTTTTAACGTTGACCGTCTCGTCGTCATCCGAGATGCAGACGAAAATATCCCCCTCGGCGCGATCTATTGAAAATATCTTCTTCATATCAGAAAAGCTCTATGAGCTCCTTGGGGCTGTGGGTGAAGTCGTAGGTCGAGCCGTCGGGCATGATAGCGACCATATCCTCGATACGACAACCGTAAAGTCCCTCGATATAAATGCCGGGCTCGTCGGTAACAACGTGACCGCGTGCGAGCACGAGATCCTCGGGCGCTCTCGACGAAAGTCCGGGAGCTTCGTGGATATACATACCTACACCGTGACCGAGGCTATGTCCGAATCTGCCCTTATATCCCGCGTTGTCGATTATGTCTCTTGCGATCTTATCGCAGTCGCGGCAGAGGTTGCCCTCCTTGATATGCTCAAGCGCCGCAAGCTGTGCGGTCAACACCGTGTTATAGAGCTTCTTCATTTCGGCATCAGCCTTGCCGAGCACGACGGTTCTGGTCATATCCGAGCAATAGCCGTCGACCCTTGCGCCGTAGTCCATCGTGAAAAATCCCTTTTCGAGCTTGACGTTTCTCGGTACGCCGTGAGGGAGTGCCGATGCAGATCCCGAGACCGCGATGGTCTCAAACGCAACGCCCTCGCTTCCCATTCTTCTCATGAAGAATTCAAGCTCGAGAGCCGCGTCGATCTCGGTCATATTGGGGGTCAGGGTCTTGAGAATATGAGTGAAGGCCGCATCGGTGATAGCCTGCGCCTTCTTCATTTTCTCGATCTCGTCGGCATCCTTGTAAAGACGCAGACCGTCCGCAATCTTAGATGCGCCGGGGACAAGCTCCTTGCCCACGAGCACCTTTTTGAAGTTTTCGCAAGCCGCGACCGAGAGGGTCGCGTCCTCAAACGCGACTGTCCTGCACTCGTTTTCGTCGAGCAGACCGCACATGCAAATGCCCATCGAGGTGTCGGGCATTACGATCTCAAACTCCTCGGCGTTCACTGCCGCACGAGCCGCCTCGATGTAGCGGAAGTCGGTGATGACGTAGGATTTGTTCTTGGTTACGAGGACGTAGCCGTCCTGATAGTCGAATCCTGTGATGTATCTGATATTAACGTATGACGAGATAATAGCGGCGTCGATGCCCTGATCTGCCATTTTTGCCTTAAATTTTGTAAGCTTGCTCATAATATTCTCCATTCTATCGGTAAAACTCGATTGTTTGATTATTTTTGCGCTAAGAACGCCTCGTAGCTTGTTTTCATCGCCAGTGCGTCCTCTGCCTGCGTGCCGTCTGACTCACAGATGATCGTCGGCGTGAGTCCGTCCTTCGCGATCGCCTCCATCAAGGGATCGAAATCGGGTCCGTAGACCTCGTCGGCAAAGGTCAGATGCTTTTTCTCGCCTGCGCCCGTGTACTCGATCTTTGAGAAGTGACAGTGCAGATTTTTCGCGACCTCGGGCGAGCATCCCTCGGCGATCTTGTCGAATATCCGTCTGTAATCGTCGACGGTGCGGAAAAGTCCCTGCTCGCGCGAGTTCATGTGTCCGAAATCGACGACGGGAACGTAGTGCCTGTCAACTCTGCACTGCTCTATTACCTCGTCGAGCGTGCCGAGCTGGTTGACCTTGCCCATAGTCTCGATGCCGAGCTTGATCTCGGTATCTCCCACCGCCTCGATGACCTTTTCGAGCGTGTCGCAGGAGAGTTTCATCGCTTCCTCACGGCTGATCTTCGCCGCGCTTCCGCTATGGATAACTATCGTTTTCGCACCGAGCAGCTCTGCCGCCCACAGCGATTTTTGTATATAGTCGATGCTTTTGAGGCGTTTTTCGGGGTCAACTCCCGAAAGCGAGATGAAATAAGGCGTATGGAGCGACATCGAAATGCCGTGCGCTCTTGCCTCCTCACCGATCTTGCGAAGCGTTGCCTCGCCTGCCGTCAGACCGTTGCCTGCCTCGAATTCGTAGGCGTCGAGTCCGTAATTTTTAACCCAAGCGGGTGCTTGGACAGTCCCCTTTCCGCCTTGCGCGTAAAAGAGATCGCCGTTTCCACCGGGACCGAATTTTGCTTTTGACATTTTTTATTCCCTGTTCTTTTTCTTGTATTTTTTCTCAAGCCAGAACGAGCAGACCGCGCGAGCGTCCTCTCCGTGAAGCTTGACGTATTTTTTGATGTGTCCGACCTCAAGCGCGCGCTTCGTTCTGAAAAACGCGTTATTTTTGTCGTTGATCGGGGGCACGATGATCGTTTTAAGACCGATGTGCTTGCCTGCCGCCGCGTCGGTCAGGAGCTGATCGCCGAGCATTGCGGTGTTTGTGCGGTCGGTGCCCATATCGCGCATCGCACGCTTCAGATTTTTGGCGAACGGCTTTGCACTGTTGCAATAGAAGGGCAGTCCGATCTCCTCGTTGAAGATCTCAACGCGCTCGCGGCCGTTGTTTGATATGAAGGTCGCCTGAATTCCGCTCTGCCTGAGCGCCGCAAACCACGCTTTGATATGCTCGTCGGGCAGGGGCTGCTCGTAGGGAGCAAGCGTATTGTCTATATCGATAAGAAGCGCCTTGATTCCGATGCTTGTCAGAAACTCGGGAGTCACTTCCCTATATGTCGCGAAAATGTAGTCGGGCAACAGCCAGCTTGACACGGCACTACTCCTCCTATTATAATTTATCTTATATATTATACTATAATTAAAGTCAAGTATCAAGGGGTTTTTTCTAAATTTTTATTAAAATTCGCTCATTTTTGTGCTTTTAAGTCAAAATGTCGGCGGCAGGGGTATAAGTGCTAACCTATTAAACCTTTCCCTTTCGTAATATAAAAAACAGAGGCGCGTTGGCGTACTCTTGACTTTACAGTGGATTTATGATATAATAAATATATAGATGAGGAGGTGACAAAGAATATGGAATATCGAGGATTCCTGAAATTATCCGCGCTCGGTGATCTTATAGCTGTGCCTATTGTTATTACACATAAAGAGTTGAATGTTGGTGCAGAAGTTGTTATAAAAATAGAATACAAAGAAAATACATATTTAGGAACAGGAAAAAGTCTCGAATGGACGGATGCTTTTGCAAATCTTCAAAAGGCTTTGCCAGATGGTGTAGATATCCAATGCTGTATGACATGCAAACATGGAACACTATGCCCGTACGGAAACATTCCTGACTATATTCTTTGTTCGAAAAATGTCGTAATCAATGACAAGGACGATGTCATTGATTGGCTTGACAAAGCAGACGTAGAGGATATTAAAAAATCTTCTTTGGGTTTGTGTGAACAATATGCCGCTTCAAATGAAAATGACTATACCTATAACGACTACTTATACTATCTTAATCATTGAAAGGGGTAAATGGAGATTAGCTTTTGTGTCCACAAAAGCAGTGCTTGTCAGGAAAAGTAGATGGACTTTCGGTGCGCACAAAATAAGCCTTCCCCAGTGGGGGGAAGGTGGCAGCCGAAGGCTGACGGATGAGGTGTCATAAGTTCAAATCAACTCCTCATCCACCGCTATCGCGGTCCCCCTTCTCCCACAGGAGAAGGCTATTTTATCTCCCGACAGTACACCTATAAGGTGTAACACACTACACCTTGCCTGCAAGACGTGTAAAAAAAGGACAGAGAAATTTCACATTCTCTGTCCTTTTCCGTAGGGGCGAACTGCGTTCGCCCGCGGACGTTCACAGAACGCCCCTACGAAGATGATTTTCTATTGGTAGGCAAACCTGCTTTATGGGAAGCACCCGTTGCCCCTGTTTTTTTGGGGGAGAATTGGCAAGTTTACAATAGCTCATATAAGCCTGCGGCTTACTTGGCGAGTTTTGCCTTGCGGCAAAACATCGCACGGCTGCTCGCTTGCGCTCGCGCCTTTGCGATGTTATCCCATTACTCACCCCAGAATGCAAAAAAAAGACACCCATAGGTGTCTTTTGCATTCTGGGGTGAGTGGCGAAGTTTGCGATAGCAAACTCGGGAAGCAACACGCAGTGTTGCGTAAGATTCTGAACACACGCCGTGGGCGAGCACCCTTGCTCGCCCACAAAAAAAGAACAGAGGCGCCTGCCTCTGCTCTTTTTTTCTGGGGTGAGTAATGGGATTCGAACCCACGGCCTTCAGGGCCACAACCTGACGCTCTAACCAACTGAGCCATACCCACCGTAGTGGCGTGCCTTGAGGGACTCGAACCCCCGACCTACTGCTTAGAAGGCAGTTGCTCTATCCAGCTGAGCTAAAGGCACAAAGTTTATGCCACGTAAGGCGCTTGCCATACACGGCATAAAAGAAATGGAGCGAGTGATGGGAATCGAACCCACGCGACCAGCTTGGAAGGCTGGGATTCTACCATTGAACTACACTCGCACGTATTCAATTTTAACGGTCATTTTTCAACCGCCTATATATCATACCACAAACAGAGGAGTTTGTCAATACTTTTTTTCAATTTTTTTCAATTTTTTTTCGAGCCCCCAAAACCGCAAAATTCGCTTAATTTCAATACAAAATCATCGACAAAGCCTCCGCGCAAGCTTGCGCGGAGGCTCGTTTATATTGGGTTCGATTACAAAGCGTATCAGCCGAGATTGATCTCAACGTTCATAACGATCGCGAGGTTCTCAAGCTTTTCTGCAAGCTCCTCACCGCCGCCGTTTTCAGCGTAGTAGGTCTCGAGCGCGCTTGCTACGGTCTGCGCCTCCTCCTCGTTGGAGTAGTTGATTCCGTAGGGGTTGCCGCCCTGCTCCTCGCTCTCAACGGTCTGTGCAACGGTCTGCATAACGACGTCAGAGCTGATGATCGTGTCGATGAACTCCTCAGGGGTGGTGTCGACCGTACCCTGCGAGGTCTCGGTATTGAAGATCGCGCCCGACTCCGCGCCTGTCATCGCAAGCGTGAGCACCTGGCTGACCGCATCCGCCTCGGCGGAAACCGCCTCGTCGGTGGGTGCGCTCTCCTTGAACTGTGCCATATTATTGATAAGGCTGCTGAGCGAATCTGCGATCTTATCGGAGTTTTCAATACCCGAGGTATTGAAGCTGCCAACCACGTTGCCTGTGATGATATTTGTGAGCATCTCGGCGTTTTCGGTGTTGACGTTCTGGATCATAGTCTCAACTGCCTGGATCTTCTCTTCCTTGGTCGCATCGGTCTTGGTGTTGACCTTTACCGCCTCAACAGTGCTTCCAACCGCACCGGTGGCGTTTGTAAATCCGCCATCCTTGCCGCCTGCGTGAGAGTTGATGGTGTTCGCGATCTCGGTCAGGTCTGCACGGGAAAGTCCAAGACCGTCAACCAGTGCATCCGACTGCATGATAGCGGTCAGGAGCTTCTGCGCTACCTCGGGACCGAAGACCTCGGAGCCCTGCATCTCATCGAGAATGCCGCCGAGCTTTTCAAATATCGCGGTTGTGTCGTTCATGTCGATGCCGCCCTCGGATACCATCGAAAGGAATTCACCAAAGATCTCGCCAAGCTTCTCCGCCTCTGCCGCAATGTCGGTGGAATCACTGTAATTGCCGAGCAGATTAAGTATATCCTCAAAGGTGACAAGCGAGGACTTCATGCTTGCCGCGGAATAAAGCGTGCCTGCGTCGTCGAAGCTGACTCCTGTCTTGCCTGCAAGGAAAGCATAGGATTTGCTGTAATTTTCCGCAGTATATTTGTTAAGAGTTACGCCGTTTACACTGATCGTGCCGTCGCCGTTATCGACAACGCCGCCTGCAGTGCTCGAGTCGGAAAGATCAACAAGTCCGTCCTTAACGGCTGCCGAGGAATCGGTTGCGCTTGCCGCCGCGTAAAGAATGAAGAATTCCTTAACGTCATCTGCGGTAATATCACTTTCACCGTCGAAGTCAACGATCAGGCCCTCCGCCACAGACTGAAGCGCCTCTCCGCCGACCTCTACGCCGTAGTTACCGAACGCAGTCTGGAGTCTGCCCGATACCGAGCCGTACTTATCTGCCTCGGAGAAGGATGCGGTCTCGTTGAGAATAGTTGCGATCTCGCCCATAAGCGCGTTGTATCTCTCGTCGTTACCCTCGGGGATTCCGAGTGTAGTTGCAAGGGTTCTAAGACCGAGACGTGTGATCTCATCCGCAAGGGGATGCATACGCTCGTTCTCGCCGACTACCGCCAAAAGCTCGCCGATGATCGCGCCGTCGCTGAGCTTGTCGAGAATGTCACCGCTCTCCTCGCCCTCAGTCGAGAGCACGCCGTGCTTTACAAGCACCTGGAACATATCAACCACCGTGCGAAGATCGGGAACGACCGTGTCCTTATCGGTGGTCGCAAGAATACCGAGCGCACTGTCTATAAGCGGCTGATAAAGCTCGCCTGCCTCTATCTTTTCCATTCCGAGGAATGCCTCGCCGTCAAGCCAGCTCTGCGAAGCCTCGGAGAGCACGCCCGCAAGCACGCCGCGGAGCATCGCCGAGCCCTCAAGCTCGTCGAGAGCCGAGTTGATCTCGGCAGCCTTCTCCTCGTCTATCGAGCCGAGGTCTGTGCCGACGTTACCGAGCTTATCGATAAGAGCAACGACGATCTGAACGTCCTCTCTCAAATACACCTTTTCGCCGTAGTAGTCTGCGCTTGCAAGTGCATCGTAAAGGAAGCCGTAGCCGAGGTAATCAAAGCCCTCGTAAGCCTCCTTGACAGAGGGGACCTCCTCGGCAGGTGCCTCGGGGTCGGTCTCCTCCGCGAGCAGACCCGTGGAGTCGATCACATCTGCCGCAACGCCGATCGTACCGATAAACGGAACGAAAAGGAAGAGCGAAACGAGCAGACCGCATACAAGTCCGACACCTGCGCCGCCAAGACGGTTTGCAACTGCGGAAAGCTTATTGAACAAGGGAATGAACTTGGAAACGATCGACATAACGATGCCGAGAATGAGCGAAAGCAAAGCATAGATCGCAGTGAATACGAAGGGCTTTGCTACCATCGTTACGTAGAACAAAATAGCCTCGCCAACGCTTCCGGGCTCTACGCCAACGGTGATTCCAAGCTCGGCTTGTGTAAGTAATTCGTTTATTTTCTCCGTAGCCATAGTCATGACGGGAGACGTGGGGCTGCACAGTATGGTCGTTACTATCGCGGCGACAATAGCCGAGATGACGATAGCGACGAGTGCCGCCAGGCGCTTCTTAAGTCCGCCGAATACACCCATAATAATATTTACTGCGACAACTACCGCAATAATTATCATCAGGACTGCCGGCACGATCATAGTGAAGATCTGAAGCATAATGATTTACCAACCTTCCAAAAGTATTGTGAATGTATAACATTACATTATAATTATACCTCTGAAAGAAGATAATGTCAAGTCTTTTGCACAATTTCGCCTAAATTACGCTCTGTTTCTGATATAATGCTTCGCGTAGATCATAAAAGCCGCCTCCGCCTCTGCGCTGAGAGTGGTATATTCCTCGTAATTCCCTGCCGTGAACGCTATCATCGCGGCGAGATAGAGCGAATAGAGTCTCGAATACGCGTCGGGCACGGTCAAGGTCGCCTTTTCGCTCTCGGGGAGCTTGATGCTCTCGGGCGACTGCTTGTGTATCTCGCAAAGCACCCTGCCCTCAACGTCACAAAGCCAACGGATCTTGACCTCCTCGCAGAGCTCGTTGGGCTTCATCGCGTCAACTGTCGCCAGCATATTTTCTACTGTCATTTTCATTCCTCCTTTCTTTTTTTGTTTGTGGGGGAGCTTTTGAAAAAGCTCCCGAATCCCTCAAGGCTTGCCACTCTGATGGGAATACGGTGTTTTTCAAGCTTCACCATTTTAGAATCCAAACCGTCTGTCCTTTCTCTATCCCGGGGGAAGTTTTGAGGGTTCCAAGGGAAGTTTTTCAAAAGTTTGGCGCGCCTCCCTCGCCTCCCCCACGCATCTATTGTACCATAAAAAAGGAAATAAAAAGAGCCCCCCGAGGCAAAAATTCGGAGGGCTTTAAAGTCCTTATATTAAAAGGGAAACTTGGGGGTTATCAAATGGTGGTGAAAACAGGGAGACCGTCCTTGTACTCGGGGTAGCACTCGCCCTTGACGAGAGGGAGGATATAGGCAAGGCAATCGTCGGTGACGTGGTTACCGCGCTCATTGATAAAGTGCTTGGGCACGAATTTGGTCTTGTTTGCGATCAGGTCGATGTCCATGTGACCGTAGACCGACGAATAGGGCTCACCCGGCTCGTTGTCGCGGAGAATGACCATCATCTCGCGGCTTACTCCCTGCACCGCCGCGCTGACTGCGGCAGAGCCTACGCCGAACGACTCCTCGATATCGCACTTGGAGGCGATATGAGCCGCGCATCTCTGGGGGAGGTTAAGCTCGATCGAGCGCACCTTGCAGCCGAGTCGGTCCTTGATAGCGAGCTCGAGCGCCTTGCCCGTGCCCGAAAGATATTTATGACCGAACGCGTCGACCGCGCCGCTCTGTGTTGACTCACCGACAAAGGTGCCGTCCGCCAGACGAAGTCCCTCGGATACCGCAACTACGATATTAGGCTTTTTCTCAAGCGCGGCGGAGAGATCCTCGAAAAACTCCTCCATATCGAAGATTCTTTCGGGAAGGTAAACGAGATCGGGCGAGGGCATACCGAGAATTCGTCCAAGCTCACTCGAGGCGGTGAGCCAGCCCGCGTCACGTCCCATGATCTCAACCACCGTGACCGCCTTGACGGTGTATACGGCGGTGTCGCGCATAATTTCCTGCATCGTGACCGAAATATACTTTGCCGCAGAGCCGAAGCCGGGGGTGTGGTCGGTTCCGAGCAGGTCGTTGTCGATGGTCTTGGGCACGCCGATGACTCTGACATCGTAGCCGCACTCGGTGGTGTACTTCGAGAGCTTTGCTACGGTGTCCATCGAATCGTTGCCGCCTATATAGAAGAAATATCTGATGTCGTACTTTTTGAATATCTCAATAATGCGCTCGAAGGTCGCCTTGTAGTCCTTGTCCTCTTCCTTGGGAAGCTTTTTGCGGCAAGAGCCGAGAGCCGCCGCAGGCGTGCGCTTCAATCGCTCGAAGTCTGCTCTTTCGGTGAAGAGCTCGTTGAGGAGAACTACTCTGTCGGCAAGCAGACCGTCGATTCCGTTTCTCATTCCGTAGACCTTATCGATACAATCCGCATTCATCGCGCCGCTGATAACTCCCGCGAGCGTGGCGTTGATTGCCGTCGTCGGTCCGCCCGACTGACCTACTATCGCATTTCCGTGTAAAATTTCCATAATTTGAACTCCTATATCTTAAGTTTTGTTTTTATTATCTCTCAAAATTCTGTTGAGCATCGCGTTTATCGGTCTTGATATCGCAGTCACGGCGATTATGCCGAGCGCAAGTCCCGATGCCACGAGCAACGCCTCCTTGCCGTGCTTCGCGAACATCTCCATATCCGAGCTGACCGCTCCAAGCATCGTATAATAAAGCTTTCCTCCCGGAACGAGAATAATAATTCCCGGGATTATCATAACCGTAACCGGCGTTTTGATCACGCGCGCCATAACGTACGAATACAGCGTGGTGACGCTCGATCCGAGGATCGATGCGACGAACAGACCGCCGCCAAGCGCCATAGCCGTGTCATAGGTCACACAGCACAAAAACGACGCGAGCATTACCCATCCGATCGACCTTTTCTCAACGCCAAAGGTAAAAGCAACTCCAAGCGTACCGATCATCGCCGCGGTCATCATCAGAATTCCGTTTAAAATCTGTTCGTTCATACCGCGCCTCCGAATATAAGTATTGCAACCGCATATCCGCAGGCGATCGCGACCGCATCAAGCAGTGCGGTGCAGAGTCGGAAAAGTCCCGACATTATGTCTCCGCCGAAAAGGTCGCGCAGAGAGTTGGTCAGCACCACGCCGGGCACGACGTTCATTATGTCGCCTATAATTATCATATTTACATTGCAGACAATGCCTGTCCGACCGATCAGAAGCGCACCGACTCCGCCCATGAAGCAGACGATGAACTTAGCCACGATGGCGTTCATATTTGACCGACTCAGAAGCTTGAGCACCAGCCACATTGGGATCGCTATCAGTGCCGAAAGTGCGCCGTCAAGCAGACTGCCGCCGAAATACCAGGCAAAGCCGAATGAGATCAGAGCCGCACCGAGAAGCTTCATGATAACGCTTATGCTGCTGCTTTTCTCCGCCTCGTCAAGCAGAGCGAGAAATTCTTCCTTGATCGGCTTCGTCGCGCAGATGCGCCTTGAGAGCGCGTTGAGCTTGGCAAGTCTGCCGAGATTGTTACCGCCGACGTCGGAAACGCGGCGGAACGAGGTCAGATCTCCGTTTCCGAAGTCTGCCGTAAGTATTATCATCGAAAGTATCGCGTCGACGTCGACGGTATGCGCGCCGTATGCCGTGCAGATTCGTCTGATGGTCTCCTCTGCTCTGTGCACCTCGCCGCCGCAGGTCAAAATGCGCTTTCCCATCTCCATCGCGATGAACACCGCGTCCTCGCTTGAGATCGCCGCGGGCACTCCTTCGCTTTCTGTCTCGGGCTCTGTAACAGGCTCGAGAGTAACGTTATTTTCCATAGCTTAAGCTCTTTTGTCAGTTATTTTCTTCGGTCTCGGGTCTTTCGCAGCGCACGGTATAGGTTGAAACGTCGGTATATACCTCGCCGTCTATCTGAAGGTCGCGCGGCTCGTCGAACTCGACTGTAACCTCATAGCCCTCAAAAATATCGACCATCTCGGTGTGCTTGACGTGATTTCCCTTGAATACCTTGAGGAAGACCGCAAGAGTCTTGGGCTTCGAGCCGCCGTGCATAGCCATTACGCTGACCCTGCCGCTCTCTCTGTCCTGACCCGGCGCGATCATCATGCCGCCGCCGAAATATCTTCCCTTCATGGTTGAGATCGCCCAAAGATCCTTGTATTCGTGAGTTACGCCGTCCACGGTCACTCTGCCCGTGGGGCGCTTGTACTTGCGAAGCAGCTGATCGAGCGCGATCGTGGTGTAATTCGCCTTCTTTTTGTTGGTCTTTGCCTTGAATTCCTCAACTCCGCGACAGACCGAGCCGTCGACTCCAAGTCCGACGCCGTTGAGACAGCGTCTCTTATCGCCCTTGATCTCGACCTCGGGCAGATTTTGGAGATATTTGCGGATGTCGGTGAGGTTTTCGTTGCCCTGCTGACCGATGTCGGTCAAAAAATCGTTGCCCGTGCCCGAGCGGAGCGCGCAGACCGTGCAAGGAAATTCAAGTCCGTAGGCGTTGTTGGCAAAGTGATGGAGCGTGCCGTCGCCGCCGCAGAGCAGAACTCTGTCGCTTGACGACAGACTCGCGCAGAACTCGGGCACGTCAAGTCCGATAAGGCTGACCTTCTTCACGCCTCTTTTCTCAAGCTCCTCTGCACCGGGGATTATATTGAGATCGTTATTTTCGTTGTTTGCTTTGGGATTGTACAAAATGTAATTCATCGCGCACCTTTTATTATGTTTCGTTTTATTTTTCCTGCTTTGGCTTTGTTCTTCTGCTCTTTGCCGCCTTCAGCTCGTCGAGTGATCTTGAAAGCGCCTCGAGCTTCTCCTCAAGCCTCGCTATCTCCTGCGAGACGGGGTCGGGGATGTGTATCTGGTCGAGATCGTCCACCCGTCTGCCTGCCTGTCTTACGACCTTGGCGGGAATTCCGACTGCGGTGCTGTTGCTTGAAATGTCCTTCAGTACTACGGCGTTTGCCGCGACCTTACTGTTGTCCTCGATCCTTATCGGTCCGAGCACCTTCGCGCCCGCGCCGACGAGAACGTTGTTTCCGAGTGTGGGATGTCGCTTGCCGAGGTCCTTACCCGTACCGCCAAGCGTAACGCCCTGATAGAGCGTGCAGTTATCGCCGATCTCGGCTGTCTCGCCGATGACGACGCCCATGCCGTGATCTATCACAAGCCCCTTTCCGATAGTCGCGCCCGGATGGATCTCTATGCCCGTAAAGAACTTTGCCGTCTGACTCAGCGCGCGCGCCGAGAAGGTGTGACCGCTCAGATAAAGCTTGTGCGAGACTCGGTACGCAAGAAGCGCGTGAAGTCCCGAATAAAGCAGGACTATCTCTACGTCACTCTTCGCTGCGGGGTCTCTTTGTCTGATCGCGGCAACGTCGCTTTTTATCTCCTTTTTTACGGCGAGCAGGGCTTTACCGACTCGGGTGCTTGCCGCCGCCTTCAAAAATTCGTTGTAGGTCATTGGATACCTCCGTGACTACCAAACAATAATTCATTATAATTATATCACACCCCCGCCCTTCCGTCAACAGAATTTTTCAAAATCATAGTGACTTTTTTCGGTTTATTCGTGCCTCACAGGGTTTTGCTGATATGAAAATCCCCGACAGGATCTCTGTCGGGGATGCTTTGTTATTTGAAATGGTTTGTGCTAGCACAGGCTTGCTTTTCAAAGGCTCCCTTTACACAAGGGAGGCTTTCTGCTTTCAAATCGCTCTTTTCAAATCGCTCGTCCTATCAATAATCAAAATTAATGCCAATATCTCTGATCGATCTTGCCTTGGCGAGATTTTCCTCGTTGACGGTCATTCCCTCCATGATCTCCGCGATCCTCAGATCAAAGAGATCTCCGATGATATGCGCGTCGAGAGAGGCAAACCAGCTCTTATAATCCTTGTCGGTGTACTTGCCCGTCTCAAGACCGTACTTCATTATAACGTGATAGCCCGCGTCGCTCTCGTAGTATCCGATCTCACCGACCTCCATCTCCTCAAGCATCTCAAGAATATCCGAAAGATACCCGACGTCGCCCGTGTATCCCGCGCTTTCGATCTCGCTCAGATAATATCCGTCGGCAAACTCGTTGACCTCGCCAACAACCAGCTTATTTTCCTCTATCTTCGCCTCAAACGCCGCGAAATTGCCCTCCGCCGCGCTCTCGGCAAGCTCCTTGGCGAGCTGCTTTTGTGCCTCTATCTCCTCGGCGGTGTATTCGTACTGGATCGGGTTGCCCCTGTCGTCTAGCTCCACCGACGGCATTCCCTTTTCGGTATCGTAGAGCACGTTGCCCTCGGCGTCGAAATAGATCGGCTGGCCAAAGGAATCCTTGATGCGCGATCCGCTTTCATCGTAAGCGAAGCTGCCGTTTTCGGTGTCGTAGATCGGGTAGCCCGTCTCCTTGTCGAAATAGATCATATTTCCGTAGTCGTCGTGCTGATACTTGTAGTAGAACTTCGCAAAGAGCACCTGCTTGAAGCAATAGTAATTTTTCTGGAAATATTCCTCTCTTACCGAGTCGGCTATAAGCTCACCGCCGCCGTAAAGAGCGTTGATAAGATACTCGTACTTCTTCTCGATGATATAGCACTGCTTCAGGGCATCGGCGTTGACTCCGTAAGCCTCGATCAGCTCGTTGAAGGCGTTTTTCTCTCCGTCGCCGTCGTAATCGATATAGAACGCGATCTCCTCGTCGATCGATGCAAGCACCGACTTCGGCAGAGTGTATCCGAGCTCGTCAAAGAGCACGGCAGCGGCAAAATACTTCTTGCAGCTCTCAAAGATCGACTTATTATAGTATTCCTCGTAGGTCTCGCCGCTCTCCTCGACCTTGGTAGACCAGAACGAGCTTTCCTTTACGGGATATTTATTTCTTGCAAGCTCACCCTTCATTCTCGAGAGCATAAACTCATAGAAATACAGGGGCATTTTTTCTTCACCGCACTCGAGTATGGGGTCTGGCACGGGCGGCTCCTTGGCGCAGGACGCGCAGAGCGCGA
This sequence comes from Clostridia bacterium, assembly GCA_017483305.1. Taxonomy (GTDB): domain Bacteria; phylum Bacillota; class Clostridia; order Oscillospirales; family CAG-272; genus SVTX01. The sequence continues at coordinate 60,890 of JAFULC010000061.1, forward strand.
GCAGTGCGCAGAGCGCAACGGTAAGCGCAAGAGCCTTTTTCAGAAGCTTAAAATTTATCTTCATCGGTTTTTCCTTTGCAGTTAGTAGTTATCAGTAGCGGGTGTTCGTGCCGATCTCGGACATCTTGCGAGCCGACTCAAAGACCTCGGTCACAAGCGTGACCTGCGACTCGTATTTCGCGCACTCGGCATCGAAAAGATCTGCGATCAGCTCCTCCATAAAGCCCTCGAAGACCTCCTTCTGATCCTCGTCCTCGTAGGCGCGCTCGGGCATTTCGTACTTACAGATCACGTGGTAGCCGTAGTCGGATTCGATGACTCTGCACTCTCCGACCTCCATCTTGCCAAGCGCCTCTGTAACCTCGTCAAGATAAGCGTACGCCTCGCTCTGAAGTCCGTAGTAGTTGGGCTGAGAGTAGAGATACAACGCCTCTCCCTTGCCGCTCATCTCGTCGTAGATGCTCGCGTGCTCAAGGAAGCTGTCGATGTCTCCGTCACACGCCTCGGCGTATGCGTGAGCCTTATCGTAAAGCTCGCCAAGCGTCTTGTCGTCGTAATTTTCGGTGACGTAATTGCCCTTGTCGTCGTAGAGGTAGCCGAGCTTTCCGTTCTTTTTGTCGTAAGCGATCCTGCCGTCCTCGGTGAAATACTCGTCGTTGCCGAAGATATCCTTGATCGTAAGCCCGTACTCGTCGGTCTGTGTTTTGCCGACCGATTTATCGTACGCGATCTCCTTGTGCTTATCGTCGGTGTAATAGACGTGATCGCCAAAGCGGTCGGTATCTATGAGATAGTAGTAGGACGCGAGGTAGATCTGACCGAATGCGACGTAGTTCTCCTCGAGATGCTTCTGCCTCTCCGCTTCGCTGATAAGCTCGCCCTTCTCGCCGTAAAGATGATCCTTGAGCATATCGATCTTGGTCTCAAGCAGGTAAAGCTCGCGTAAAATATCGTAGTTCGCGCCGTAGCCGCGAAGCTCGGAGTTGAGGGCGGTCTTTGATCCCGCGCGCTCGACCATAAGGTCCATAAGATCGTCTACAAGCTTTTCTCGCTCGTCGGTCAGAACCAGACCGAGACGGTCGAAAAGATAGTCTGCGATGATGTATCGGCTCGCCTGCTCCATCACGCTGGTGCGGAAATAATCGTCGTAGGTCGTGCCGTCGGGCGAGATGACCGTCTTCCAGAAATTCTCCGAGCCGACCTCGTATCCGTAGCCCGCAAGCGTGCCCTTCATTCGTGAGAGCATCAGCTCGTAGGTGTTGACCGTCAGGCTCTTGTCGGCGAAGGTCATCATTGTCTCGCCTCTGCCCGCGCAGGAGCAAAGCAGAGCTCCAATCATACAAAAGCAGAGCAAGAGGGCGATAAATTTAATCGTTTTTTTCATTAATTTTGTCCTTTTTGAGAAATTTCAAGCAAAAATGAGTTTTTCGGGGGGATATTTCGGCGTTTTTTCGCCAAATATCCGTATCTTAACAATTATACATCATAATTGTTCGGAATTTTTATCCTCATTTTGTACAGTTTCAAGATATTTTTCAAACATTTTGTTAACTATGGTGAGCGAATTCTCGCCGTTCTTGAGGCGGAGTGTGACGAAGCTCTCGCCAACCGAGCCCATCATCACGCGTATCCTGCCGCCCATAATGAACGACATCTCCTGCCACAAGGGGATATCAAGCTCGCCCTGATAGAAGCGGACCTCGCCCTGAAGCTCGGTGACCTGACGGATGCCAAGCTCACTCGCCTGCGCACGCAGCAGTGCGACCTGCAAGAGATTTTCAACCGGGCGCGGCAGCTCTCCGAAGCGGTCGAGCAGCTCGTCGGCTATATCGTCGGCGTCGTACTGATTGCGTATGAGCGCTATGCGCTTATAAAGAGTCATTCTCTGCCCCGGGTAGCGAACGTAGGTATCGGGAATGAACGCATCGTGCTCGATGCTGACCGTACAGTCCTCTCGCTCCTTTGGCTTTTCTCCCTTTTCCTCAAGCACCGCGTCGTTGAGGAGCTTGATATAAAGGTCGTATCCGATCGCCTCAAGGTGACCGTGCTGCTCCGCTCCGAGAATGTTACCCGCTCCGCGAATCTCCATATCGCGCAAGGCAATTCTGAAGCCTGCGCCAAACTCGGCATACTCCTTTATCGCCTCGAGTCGCTTCTGCGCGATCTCACTGAGCCCCTTGTTTTTCGGGTAGGTGAAGTAGGCGTAGGCGCGGCGCGACGAGCGTCCGACACGGCCTCTGAGCTGATGGAGCTGGGAGAGTCCGAGTCGGTCGGCACGGTCGGCTATGAGCGTATTCGCGTTCGGGATATCGATTCCCGTTTCGATTATCGTGGTGCTGACCAGCACGTCGATCTCGCCTGCGAGCATTCGGCTCCAGATATCCTCAAGCTCGTCCTTGTCCATCTTTCCGTGCGCCACCGTGACTCTCGCCTCGGGGATCTCCTTTGAGATATGCGCGGCTATATTATCGATCGACTCGACGAAATTATGGATATAAAAGACCTGTCCGCCGCGGCGAAGCTCACGCCTGATCGCCTCGAAGATTATAAGGTCGTCGTATTCAAGAACGTAGGTCTGCACGGGGAGTCGGTCGTCGGGTGCTTCGTCGAGAAGTGAGATATCGCGGATTCCTCCCATCGCCATATTGAGCGTTCTCGGGATCGGCGTTGCCGAGAGCGTCAGCACGTCGACGTTGCCGCCGAGCTGCTTGAGCTTCTCCTTTTGCGCCACGCCAAATCTCTGCTCCTCGTCGACGATCAGCAGACCAAGATCGTGGAATTTTACGTCCTTTCCGAGCAGCTTATGAGTTCCTATTATTATATCGGTATCTCCGCGCTCAAGTCGGCGAAGCGATTGCTCGATCTGCTTGGGTGTACGGAAGCGCGAGATCATATCTATATTGACCGCGAAATTTCTCATTCGGCTCTGCGCGGTCTGAAAATGCTGGAGCGCGAGAATCGTGGTGGGCACAAGTATCGCGACCTGCTTGCCCGAGAGCACAGCCTTATACGCCGCGCGGAACGCGACCTCGGTCTTGCCAAATCCTACGTCGCCGCAAAGGAGTCGGTCCATCGGTGTGCTCCTCATCATATCCTGCTTGACCTCGGCGATCGCATCGAGCTGGCAGTCGGTCTCGTCGTAGTCAAACGACTCCTCAAAGCTTCTTTGCATATCGTCGTCGGGGTCGAAGGCGTAGCCCGGGCGTCTCATTCGCTCGGCGTAGAGCTTGATGAGATCCTTCGCCATCTCCTGCACCGCGCTCTTGGCTCTGCTCTTGGTCTTTTTCCATTGCTCGCCGCCCATTTTCGAGAGCTTGACAAGTCCGTCGTCCGAGTGCGCGCCTATATATTTCGACACGAGATCGAGCTTTTCGACCGGCATACAGAGCTTATCCGAGCCCGCGTACTGTATGCTGATGTAGTCCCTCGTGACGCCGTCAATTTTGATTTTTTCAAGTCCGAGATAGCGACCGACACCGTATATTTCGTGGACTACGATATCGCCCTCATTAAGCTCGGCGTAGGACAGAATAGCCCTTGCGTCGTCACGCTTTTTGCGCCTTGCGCGGCTCTTGCCCGTGGCGTGAAGTCCGCCCGTAGAGCGACCGCCCTCGGTCGAGATGACCGCGATCCTCGGGGTGATGAGCTCATAGCCCGAAAGCGATTTTTTCCACGTAATATAGACGAGCTTGGGGTCGAATTTTTCACCTTGCTCGATCGCTCCCGACGTGACGAGCGGAGTAAAGTCGGCATCGCGCAAGATCTCGGCGAGATTTTTCGCCGCGGTCTCGTTTTCGGTCATGATTATCACCGCGTAGCCGCTATGCTGATAGGTCACGAGGTCCTCGCAAAGCAGGTCGAGATTTCCCGTGTAGCTGACGGGCTGACGGGTGCGGAATCCGAACATTCCCGCAAGTCGCTTGCCGCCAAGTCCGCCCGAGAGCGAATTGAGGTGTACGGTGACGTTTTCGTCGAAAAAGAGCTCAAGAGCCGCCTCGCTCTTCGAGTATTCGGCATATTTCGGGGAGAGTGTGCCGCCCGACACTATCTCCTTGATCATTTCGTTTTCGTGCCACTTCTCTGCCTTTATTCTGTCGCTTACCGCCGCGGTCGAGCGGACGATGACCAGTGCTTTTTCGTCGAAATAGTCGAGCAGACTGCACTTTTCGGGGTAGACAAGTGAGATATATTTATCGACGAAGCTGACCTCCGAAAGCTCGCCCGAAAGCGCCGCAAGCTCGCGCGTCAGGGTCTCGCAGACCTTTTCGTCCTTCGATTCGCGGAAGCGGCTGCGGATCGCGCCCTCAAGTCGCTCGCGCACCTCGGCGCTGATAAGCAGCTCTCTTGCAGGTGTAAAGGTCGCCTCGCGTATGTTGACGGTCGACCTCTGGGTTTCGACGTCAAAGATGCTCATTCGGTCGATCTCGTCGTCAAAAAATTCGATTCGGAGCGGTATCGCGCCGCGCCTTGTGTCACCGTCTGCGGTCTTGAATTCGCCGTTCGGAGCGTAGACGTCAACTATGCCGCCGCGGAGCGCGAACTGTCCCGCGCCCTCGACCCTCTCGACGCGCGAAAATCCTGCCGCGACAAGCCTTTCGGCAAGCTTTGCAGGCTCGGTCCTCGTGTCGTGATCTATCCTTATAACGCTCTCTCGCAGCACGCTCGGCGGCATCGTGTAGCCAAGCGCAACGTCGGGCGTGGTCAGGACGAAATCGTAGTCGCCCGAAAGTATGCCCGAAAGCACCTTTAGCCTCTCGTGCTCAAACTCACGGGAGGCGGTCACGTTATGAAAGGTGAGGTCACGCGCGACGAAAAACGCCGATGAGTGTCCAAATTGCTCGAGGTCTCGGCGCAGTCTTTGGCACTCCTTTTCCTCGGGGCAGATGATCAGCACGGGTGTCCGCCGACTCGCCTCGCTGTCCTCGCAAAGACAGACCGTGAGCGCGTCCGCCGCGCCCGTGCACAGTCCGCTCGCTAAGATCGGCAACGACTTGCCGCGAAAACACTTCAGGGCCGCTTCAAGCAGTCCCGTGTATTCTCTGTCCGCACGTATTGGGGTGGTTATAATGTTGGGCATTTGTGCTCCTTAGAGTGTTGAATAATAGTTACTGAATGTCACGATAGGTCGCTTTCTTGAAAGAAAGCTTGGCAAAGAACTTCCCACATATTTGGGGTCCTTTTAGGGTGGCGGTGGATTTTTTCTTCGGCAAGCCTTGAAAAAATCCCTCACTGACCTTTTTGTATTGCAAGGGTTTGGAACCCAGCCGAGATAAAACAACTTATTTCAAAGATTCTTTAAGTTAAAGTTAGATTATGTGTCTTAGGTTCAATACGGTAGGACGTTTGTTATCTCAGTAGGCTGACTTTTTCGACTTGTCGAAAAATCAGCGTCAGTCCACCCTTGTTAGAACCCAAAATATCGGAAGTTTTTTGCGGAGCTTTTTTCCCAAAAAAGCGACTCGCCGAAGGCACTCGTCTCACTCGCTAACTTCCCTTAATCTTCAATTACTTCTTTCCGTTACAAACCTGCATCGCGCCGTCTATGTCGCCGCAGAGGAGCTTTTCGAGTCCGTCGTAAGCGACGACAAAGCAATCGAAAAGGGCCTTTTTATCGGCATCGGAGAGAGTTCCGAGCACCCAATCCGCCATATCGTAATCGGGGTGGGGCTTTTTGCCGACACCGAAACGGATTCTGGGGAAATTATCGCTTCCCATACGGGTAATTATCGAGCGCAAGCCCTTCTGACCGCCGTCCGATCCGCTTTTGCGGACTCGAATACGACCGACGTCAAGATTAACGTCGTCCGAGAGCACGATTATGTTTTCGATCGGGATTTTATAAAAATTCGCCGCCTCGATGACCGCGTCGCCCGAGGCATTCATCAAGGTCTGCGGCTTCATCAAAAGAACGCGCTTGCCTGCGACCGTCGCCTCACCTACGAGAGATTTGAACTTTGAGCGGTTAACGGTCGCACCGCATTTCTGCGAGATGTAGTCCATCGCCAGAAATCCCGCGTTGTGACGCGTGTAAAAGTACTTGTCGCCGGGGTTGCCGAGACCGACCACAAGGTGAGTGACGGGTGAGAGCGCCTTATCGCTCTTCTCTTTTTCTATCTTCTTGAATATGTCGAAAATGTTGGACATAGCAATTTCCTTTCTATATGCTTAGCTCGTGCTTTCTCAATTTATTTTGAAAAGCTTGAAAGCCGCCTCGCTCATAACGTAAATATCGGTATCATTTTTCAAGGTGTTTCTGCTTGAAACGAACCCGTTTTCGTCAAGTCCGCTGATGCAGCCGGGCTTTCCCTTTATAAGAACGATAGCTATTTCGTCCTTGTTGCGCGTGGGCTTGACGAGCACGCTCACTATAGGCGGCAAATTAAGATGCCCCGCGTGATTAGGCTCCTCCCACATAACCGTGCCGTTTTTACCGCACCTGACGGTAATGCTGCCGTTGGCAGTCTTTTTCGATTCGTATACGGTATATTTTTGACCGTTCAACGTGAAGCGGACGACCTTGAAGGTCTCGCCCTTCTCCTCTACCCTGCCAAGCTTTCTGTAGCACGCGTAAACCGACATTTTATCCTCGCTTACGCACTCCATAACGTCGCTCACGTCGCAATTAAGCGCCGTGCATATCCTTGCGATAGTGTCGGTCGTAACGGTTTCGTTTTTCGAAAGCTTCGCAAGAACCCTTGAGCTTATACCCGTAAGCTCCAAAAGATCGGTCTTGGTCATATTTTTGTCTATAAGAAGCTTCCAGAGCTTGCTGTAATCAATGTACATATATCCACCGCCTTTCTACCACCATCATATCATAAATCGCGCTGTTTGTCAATATTTTTTTACTAAAGTAAATAATTATTTTCGATTTATCGATCAAGTGAACGCCTTTTTCCGTTCCCTTGCGAAGCACAAGCGTGTGCGAGCAATAAGCATTAGCTCGATTTAAGTGGACTAAAGAACCCCATCAGGAAGATCAACCACACGGCTACAAATTCGGAAACACAGTGTGCCGAAGGCGGATAGGGGGGTTCTTAAGGGGGAATGGCGCAATGATTCGGGCTTTGATCTTTCAAACCGAAGCGCCTTGTTACCGAATCATAAGCCCTGTCCCCCTTGAGCAGCGTTCTTTTGGTTCGTTTTCTGCCGCTGTGGGCAGAAAATGAACGTCCCCTCCTCACATCAGTCACTTTTCAACCAAAACAAACAACGCCACTTTCGCGAAACGGGGGGTGTGTAACGCAAAACCGGCTCTTTTATTAACTTTCAATAAATTATACTATATTATCCCCCCATTGTCAAACCCTTTTTGTACAAATTTTCCTCCGTTCACAAAAAATTTACACATATTCCCCTTCCTTTTTTGTGACAAGCTCTTCCATTATGTCAAAATATATGGTATAATATATTCCGCTAAAAAACGACCGATGATGTACGGATATTGTCCGCACATCTGTTTTTGCGGAGTTTTTTAACCGAACAAAGTTAAAAATATTTTATAAATATGGAGGAAAATCCAATGGCAAAGAAGTATTGTTACCTCTTTACAGAAGGTAATGCAAACATGCGTGAGCTCCTCGGCGGTAAGGGTGCGAACCTCGCTGAGATGACCAACATCGGTCTCCCCGTTCCCCAGGGCTTCACAATTTCCACCGAAGCGTGCACTCAGTACTACGAGGACGGTCGTCAGATCAACCCCGAGATCATGGCTGAGATCAACGAGTACATCGTAAAGATGGAAGAGGTTACCGGCAAGAAGTTCGGTGATCTTGAGAATCCCCTTCTCGTTTCGGTTCGTTCCGGTGCCCGTGCATCCATGCCCGGTATGATGGACACTATCCTTAACCTTGGTCTTAACGAGCAGGTTGTTGAGGTTATGGCAAAGAAGTCGAACAATCCCCGTTGGGCTTGGGACTGCTACCGTAGATTTATCCAGATGTACTCCGACGTCGTTATGGAGGTCGGTAAGAAGTACTTCGAGGAGCTCATCGATAAGATGAAGGAAGAAAAGGGCGTTAAGCTGGACGTTGAGCTTACCGCTGACGATCTTAAGGAGCTTGCTAACCAGTTCAAGGCTGAGTACAAGGCTAAGATCGGTTCCGACTTCCCCACCGATCCCAAGGAGCAGCTCATCGGCGCAGTTAAGGCAGTATTCCGTAGCTGGGATAACCCCAGAGCAAACGTTTACCGCCGCGACAACGATATTCCCTACAGCTGGGGTACCGCTGTAAACGTACAGGCAATGGCATTCGGTAACATGGGTGATAACTGTGGTACCGGCGTTGCATTCACCCGCGATCCCGCTACCGGCGAGAAGAAGATGATGGGTGAGTTCCTTACCAACGCACAGGGTGAGGACGTTGTTGCAGGTGTTCGTACACCTATGCCTATCCAGCAGATGGCTGAAAAGTTCCCTGCAGCTTACGAGCAGTTCGTAAAGGTTTGCGAGATCCTCGAGAACCACTACCACGATATGCAGGATATGGAGTTCACCGTTGAGCACGGTAAGCTCTATATGCTCCAGACCCGTAACGGTAAGAGAACCGCTCCCGCAGCTCTGCAGATCGCTGTCGATCTCGTAGCTGAGGGTCACAAGACCGAGGAAGAGGCC
>JAFULC010000062.1 GCA_017483305.1 Clostridia bacterium
CCACATTCTCATCAACCAGAAGATTGGAGAGACCTGGAGCAAGAGGCATTTCAAGAACGCCTGCCAACGAAGGGCGGCGCATATCGGAGTCTATAAGCACTACCTTGTGTCCGGCCGATGCAAGAGCATACGCAAGATTAAGCGAGGTGGTACTCTTTCCCTCCTGAGGACACGGACTGGTTACGCCCACGACCTTCCCCCCTGCAACGTCAGCCAGGGAGAAATAGAGATTGGTTCGAAGCAGATTGTACGCTTCAACCGACGCGAAATCCAGATCTTTTCCGAATTTACGCTTTCTTTCCGTAGCATCTACTTTTTTTCTGTTAAAATTAAACATTTATCAACTCTCCAACGAAATCACAAGATTAATCAAATCAATCCGCGCATCCGTTATTTATTTTCACCGTCGGTTTTCTTGTGCGAACGGTAATATCCGTAGGATCTGTAGGACTTATTATCCGAGTACGCATCGGGAACTGTTGAAAGCACGGGGATCTCGTCTTTGAACTGGGTCTGCAACCACTCGTCGGAATCGATCGTATCGTTCATAAGTCCGGGAACGATTACCAGCGCCGCACCGATAACAAGACCGATAAGGAAGCCAAACGTCGTTTTTCTGCCATATCCCGCAGACACAGCAGAGCCGGAAATAGGACTGTCAACAATCGCAACATCAGCACTTGTTATGTACTCTGCGCGCTCGACGAACACCTTGGAAACCGCTTCTGCAACGATTCTCGACTCCTCGGGATCAACACTGGTAACGGTTATACGGAAAATACGCGAATCCTCGATGACCTCAAAGGAGACCATACCCGAAAGCACGCTTGCGGTATACGTTCTGTAAGGAGCTCCTCCGTTTTCTGCAAAATCATATTCCTCAAGATAGTCAACAACGTCATTAAGCGTATCGTTAGCCTTCAGAATGTAAGGATAATCGTTAGACTGATACTGTCCAGCAAGTATCTGCTGGTAAGCAGACGAGATCGAGCTGTCACCGTTTATCAGCAACGTAGAGGTAGATCTATAAGTCGCCACGGTCGTAGACTGAGTATAGGCAAATATCGCAACCGCGCAAAGCACAGCCGAGATCACTATGACCCACCAACGCTTGAGAAGCATCTTTACTATCTGCAAGGCGTCTACATCATATAGCTCTTTTTTCTCACTTTTATTTTCGTTCATTTTAAAACTCCGAATCTAAATAATTCGCGCGATCAATTGGCAAACCAATACTAACCGCATTTTAATGATACTACACTAACCTATTATATCACACAAAAAGACCTTTGTCAATAGACTTTTTTCGTTTTTTACAATAAATATTATGATGTTGCATTTTCAGTATATTTCAAGCAGCACAGCTTTCAAACAATCTAAAAAGCCCTTTCCACAAAGGAAAAGGCTTTTTTATTACTCAAAGCTGTCTGCGAATGCGGTCGCAAGTGCGTCACATCGCTCGTTATAGCTGTGACCGTTATGCCCCTTGACCCAAACGAACGACACCTTGTGTCTCTCGATAAGCTCTACTAATTGCCCCCAAAGATCGACGTTGAGCACGGCGCTTTTGTCGCTCTTTCTCCACTTATTACGCCTCCAGGACTCAAGCCACCCCTTCTCGATAGCATTCACCACATACTGAGAATCGGTAGTCAAGGTGACCTCGCAGGGCTCCTTAAGAGCCGAAAGCGCCGCTATAACGGCTGAAAGCTCCATTCGGTTGTTGGTAGTCATCGCCTCGCCGCCCGAAAGCTCCTTTTCCCTGCCCTCATAAACAAGCACCGCGCCCCATCCTCCGCGTCCGGGATTTCCGCGGCACGCGCCGTCGGTGTATATGTAAACGTGTTTCATCAAGCACCTCTGTAAATTCATTTATATAATTCAGTATACCACTTTTGAGAATAAAAATCAAGCAGTCTCGATAAAATTTCTGCCTTTCGTCAAAAATCGACCAAAATATACCGTATCAATTATTTTTCACCGCACTATTGACATTTATTCACAAATGTAATATAATGTTAACACAAACCGCAACCCAAATTAAAGGAGTCGACTTTATGACAACCGAAGTTCAGAACAACATCTCTACCGAGGCAGAGACCCCCAAGGGACCCAAAACCTACGATACCCCCGCATATAAAGTAAGAAAGCGCAGATTCGGCGACCGCCGCGACGGAAGAAAGCTCCGCACGCTCGACGGACTCCACGTCGCAACCCCCTTTGTTATGAAGGACAGAAACGACGCCTGCAATCAGTTTGCCGAGGAGGTAAACATCGACAAGGCAGACGAATTCGTCCGTGAGCAGCTAATGGCAGGCAACGAGGGCTTTTCGCTCCTCCACGTCATCCTCGCCGCATACGTCCGCACGATCTCGCAATATCCCTATCTTAACCGCTTCGTAAGCGGTCAGAGAATCTTCGCCCGCCATAAGATCGAGGTCCTTATGGTCGTAAAAAAGGCAATGAATCTTGATTCGCCCGAGACCTCGATAAACGTCATTTTCGATCCTCGCGACACGGTTTTCGACGTGTACGAGAGATTTAACGAGCAGGTCATCAGAGCAACCACCACCAAGAACGAGACCGACGGCATCGCAAACGGCTTCTCCAAACTCCCCCGCTTTATTTTCAGAGCGGCAGTAAGCTTCATAAAGGCGCTTGATTATTTTGGCTGGTGTCCCAAGTCTCTCACGGAAAGCCTTCCCTTCTGGGGCTCGATGATAATCACGAGCATGGGATCTCTTGGCATCAAGCCGATATATCACCACCTCTACAACCTCGGAAATCTCCCCGTGTTTATTTCCTACGGCACGAAGCGTAAGGTCTACGAGCTCGACAAAAACGGCAACGTCACCACCAAAAAGGTAGTTGATCTCAAGGTCGTTACCGACGAGCGCACCTGCGACGGCTTCCAGTATGCAACCGCATTCAGAGCCTTCAAAAAATACATGGAAAACCCCGCAACCCTCATCAATCCCCCCGAAACAGTAAAAGAGGACATCGACTAACATATCCACACAAAAAGGAGTCTGAACACCGCAGACTCCTTTTTATATCAATGCAGCCTCACCATCACAACGCCAAACTCACTGACGTTGAGCAAAAGTCTTTTCCTCATACCCGATATCGGCACCGAATCGCAAAGCGTCAGATTCTTCACGCCGTCCAGCATGTAAATATCGGCATTGTACAGCTCGTCGGAAATATTGTCAAGCCTCAGATCAATAACTCCGCAGCCACCGAACGAAGAGATCACAACGACCCCTTCCCCGCTGTCCGAAACCGCCGCGTCGGCATAAATTCCCGTATGTAAAAAGCCCTCGATCTGCTCGCTCTCACAAAGCACCGCGTTTTTCGCGCGATATAGCTCAGAGTAAGCCTTAAACGAGTAAAACGGCTTCTCGGGAGTTCCAAATCGGTCGGTCAAAGCGCAAAACGGAGACACCGTCGGCTGCGCATCGTAAAAGCAAGCGGTCTTTATCCCGTCGATCTGCGACAGGCGAAGCAACAAAGCCATAGCAAACGCCGCGCCCTTCACCGACCTCTGCGATTCGAAGATTTTTCTCCGTATCTCGCCGCCGTCGGCAGCACCCGTAAGCGCCCTCTCAAGCGACAAGCCCGACAAAGCATCACCGTCAATATAGCTCCACTTGCCGACAATTACTTCAAGCTCGCCAAATCCGAGCTCGCGCGCAAGCGCAACAAGCTTCTCCGCCTCAACGCCAACAGCCTCGGGATCGGATGCAAAGCAATCGACCGTCACAAAATCGATCGGCGCGCGATTTTTTCTGCAATATCTCAAAAACGCCTTAGCCGAAGCGCCAAAGCCGTCAAAGCTCAGCCCACCGACCTTGATATTCTCATCGTAAAGCTTGATCGAGTTAGCAACGTGTCGGTATCTGTCAAATCCGCCGTCCGACCCGCCAAGTCCGCCAAGCTCAAAATATTCAATGCCGTGATAGTATCCGCGCGCCCAACCGTCGTTGTAATGACGGATAATATTCACGCATACCCGCGACAGCACGTCGGGATCCTCAATATAAGGCAATTTTCTTTCAGGCTCAAGCATATCCTTGCTCTCCCCAAGCCTGAATATCACCTTCGCACCCGACAAAAGCGCCGCCTCAACGTAAGCGTCGGTGCACTCAAAATCATAGCTGCCTTCATCGGAGGGATCGGCATCAAAATTCTTAAAAATCCGCGAAATGTCGACCGCGCGAGCGGACATAGCCGTGTCCGTGCAGTCAAATCGCACGAAAGGCACCCCGATCTCCTTAAAAATACCCGAAATATCCGCCCCGTAGGATCTCGGTCCGTTGCACATAGAGTGCATCGGCTTCACCTCGCCTAAAGGTATCGCAAAATCGACCCTAACGGTCGCGTGCTGGGGCTTTGGCAGCTTTTTCTGCACCGCTTTTTTCGCAACCGCCTCATCCCTTGCAGGCGCAATCTTCTCACCCTCGGAGGCAATCATCACGTCGTCCTTGCCCGACGAAAGTCTTTTCTGTTTTTCTTGCTGCTCCGCTTCAAAAAGCGCAACTCTTTCGCCTGCCGAAAGAGTGTTCTTCGGCTTCGGTCTTCTCGGCATCGTGAAGCCTCCTTTCGATAAGATTTAAAAATCAAAAATCAAAACGCCCAAAGACCGTTCTCAAAGATAACGAACTCGCTTCCGTCACCTCTGACACCAACGATCGAAAGATCAGCCGTTCCGATCATAAAGTCAACGTGAAGCGCGGAGTCGTTGACGCCCATAGCGTGCATCTCCTCCTTGGTGTACTTCTGATAATCAACGATCGTGTTTGTAAAGCCCTCGCCGATCGCGAAATGACAAGCCGCATTCTCGTCGAACAAGGTCTCGTAGAACATAATACCGCTCTCGCGAATAGGAGAATTGTAGGGCACAAAAGCACATTCGCCAAGCATAGAAGCACCCTCGTCCACTCCGACCATAGTCTTAAGCAGCTCCTCGTTCTTCTCTGCATGCACCTCGACAACGCGGCCGTTCTCGAATCTCATGCTGAAATTATCAATGATCTCGCCTCTCCAGGAAAGCGGCATGGAGGAATAAACGATACCCTCGGCAACACCCGCCTTGGGAGTGGTAAATATCTCCTCTGTGGGTACGTTGGGATTGAAATATTCGCCGCCGAGCGTGTGCTCGCCGCCGCCAAGGAAGCTGCCCTCCTCAATAAGACCGACCTTCAGATCAGTGCCGTTTGCCGACTTGTATCTGAGCTCAACGAGACCCTGCTCGTTAAGGATCTTGCAGCGACGTCCAAAGCTCTCATTGTGCTTATCCCACTCTCCGACCGCGTCGAGCATATTGCCGTCCCTGTCGATAACGCGAGAGGTGTAAAGGATCGCGTTCCAAAGCTTTTCGATAGCAACCGACTTGCGCTCACCGGGGAAGATCTTTTTCGCCCAAGCCTCGCCGGGAACCGCCGCGATGCACCATTTGTACTTGTTGTCCATCTGATCTCTGTAGGGCTTGATCACCTTCTGCTTAGCCATCATAGCCTGTGCATACTTCTTCTGATTGATGCCCTTGAGTCCGTCGGGATCGTCGCTGACGAGATAAAGCATTGCAGGATTTTTCTCAAGTCTGTACTTGAGCTTCTCCTCCTCAAACGCCTCAACAGTTCCAAGCAGCTTGACGCTCATATTATTGACGTTAAGCTTGGTCAGAGGCATATAGGACCAATCGACCATAACTCTCGCCGCCTTCGCGCGATAGCACTCCTCAACCACAAGCTTTACGAATTCGGGCTGATCAAGTCCCGCATTGATGATGACCACGTCACCCTTTTTGACCGCGATTCCGCACTTAACAAGCATTCTCGCATACTGTCTCAATATAGTTTTTTTCATAGCAAATACCTCAAAATCAACAAATAATCAAGTTGGCACGACAAGCGTACCGTAACTAATTATACCATAAAAACTCATATTTGTCACCTTTTAATAAAAAATTATTGAAAATTTAATATTTCCGTGCTATACTGAAAATAATCACTGAAAAAGATGTTAGCGTGAAGGTTGCTTTCAATTTATAGGCGAATCAACTGTTTAGCGCGCAAAATTTGCCTTTTGGCAAAACATTGATTACTGTTTGTGCCGCAATGTCGGCGGAATGGAGGTTTTTATGCTATATCATATCGGTTTGACGAGAATGCTCGCAGGCGCGCAAATGAGCCTTCCGCTTGAAAAAAGATCGCGCCCGTTCGCCCTCGACCTTCTCATATTTCTGCTCGTATCAATAATCGCTGAGGTGCCGCAAAGCATCGTTTCCTTCGTATATACAATGATCGCTATGCTCACCGACCCGACCTACTACGATCTGATTATGTCAGGAACGGTCGACCCCGAGGCAATAACCGAGTACGTCTATAATTTTATGAGCAGCCTTCCCTCGCTCTATTATGCCATCGTCCTTATTTCAACGGCGTTTATGATCGTCGCCGCGATCCTCTACTGTAAGCTTTTTGAAAAGAGAAAGGCGTATACCCTCGGCTTCACCGCTCGCGGATGCCTGCCCGAATATCTGATGGGCATAGGAATCGGAGCTATAATGATCTCGCTTCCTCTCGCCGTTTGCATCGCCACAAGCAGTGTCTCCCTTACTCTCACCCAAAATGCAAATTATCCTATGATAGCGCTTTTCTTCCTTGCCTTTCTGATACAAGGAATGGCAGAGGAAGCCCTTTTCAGAGGCTATCTTATGACATCGCTGGCGCGCAAGCTCAAGGTCTGGCCCGCAATACTGATCAGTGCGCTCTTCTTTGCACTCTTCCACCTCGGCAACGCAAGCTTCAGCTTTGTCGCCTTCCTCAACATCTTCCTTTTCGGAGTCTTCGCAGGCGTGTTTATGCTTAAGCGAGGCAGTATATGGGCGGTCGGAGCGATCCACGCCATCTGGAACTTCTTCCAGGGCAACGTCTTTGGAATGAACGTCAGCGGGATCGTCAAATTCGACTCCGTGTTCACAAGCACACAGTCTAACGTCGGTGCGATCCTTCACGGCGGAGACTTCGGGCTTGAAGGAGGACTCGGCGTAACCGTCGTTCTTCTTGTCGCGCTCCTCGGAGCTCTGCTCATGCCCACCAAAAAGAGCGAGCATATCGAAGAATCCCAAGACGACACTCCTGAAACTGCAAATAACTGATCCCAACAAAAACAAGCCTCCGCGCCACTGGCACGGAGGCTTTTCTTATAGAAAGATCAGACCAAAACGATCAATCTTATCTGGTAGTACCGTTCTGAAGAGAGTTCTCGTAAGACTCGATCATCTTCTTAACCATCTGACCGCCGATGCTACCTGCCTGACGGGAGGTAAGGTCACCGTTGTAACCCTGGTTAAGATTAACGCCTACTTCGCTTGCAGCCTGCATCTTGAACTGCTCAAGAGCCTTCTTAGCATTCTTGTTTGCCATATTAATTCTCCATTCCGCCTTCATAGAGAAGGCGATTTTTACACATAATAAAATCTATATTGAATCGAGCTGCACCGCAAGTCCTGCGATAACCGATGACGACTTGCGGCGCAAAATTTTCATTATTTCGCGTCAAACCAAATCATCCCGTGAGATCGACCTGCTTTGCATCTCTGATGTTATTATGTCGCTCAATATTTCGAAAAATGTATGGAAAAAAGAGGTTAATTGTTTTTTGAAAATTCCCATTTCACTTTCTCCGCTAAACTACATTTAAAAAGATGTTCTCTGTCGTGCTTTTTAAAAAGCCTTGTCCACAAAGGAAATTTTCTCCTCTACCGGCAGTAGAATCGCAATTTTACTCTCAGTAGAGTCGCAATAATCCAGCCGTAGACTCCACAAACGCATCAGTTCCTTGACTCCACCGCGAAAACGGGGTATTATAATATACAGAAAGCGCGGCGCCGACATCGGTAGCCGCCCTGCGACGTTTTACAGACTTTACGTGACAGACAAAACACTTCAGTCAGGAAAGGATAATGGTTATGAACAACAAGACAAAAGAGCTGATTCCGATATTTTTCGCAACCGACGACCGCTATGTCCCCTTTTTGTGCGTGGCGCTCAATTCGCTCATCGCAAACAGCTCCCCGAAATATGATTATAAGATACACGTCCTCATTGACACTCTGAGCGACGAAAACAAACAGATACTCCGCGATATGCAGACCGAAAACGTCAAAGTTGGCTTTTACAGCGTCGCCGATAAGCTTCGCGGCATCTGCGAGCGCCTCCACATGCGAGACTACTACACCAAAGCGACCTACTATCGCTTCTTCGTGCCCGAAATGTTCCCCGAGTACGACCGCGGCGTATATCTTGACTGCGACATAGTCATCACCGACGACATTGCAAAGCTCTACCACGCACCCCTCGGAAAGAATCTCGTAGCGGCAGTTCCCGATGAGGTGATCACCGACATCGAGGTCTTTGCGCAGTATTCCGAAAAGGTGCTCGGTATCCCGAGAAATGAGTATTTCAACGCAGGAATACTTACCCTCAACCTCGCCGAAATGAGAAACGTAAAAATTGAGGAGCAGTTTGCAACCCTCCTGGGCAAAAGGACCTATCGCGTCGCACAGGATCAGGACTATCTCAACGTCATCTGCTACCGCAAGACCACCCTGCTTGCGACCAAGTGGAACAAGACCCCCATGCCCGACTCAAACCGCCGCATGATCCCCAAGATCGCTCACTATAAGATAAATTTCAAGCCCTGGAGATACGACAACATCCCTTACGCCGAGCTTTTCTGGAAATACGCGGAAAATACTCATTTCTACACAGATCTCCTTAATCAGAAGGTGACCTATACCGCCGAGGAAAAGCTGCGTGACCAGATGCAGTACGAGGGACTTGTAAACCTCGCGATCTCCGAGGTCGAAGCAATGGGAGAAAGTGCGCTTTCCGCAGAAAATTTGATCTTTGCAGAGGTGTAAGATGCCAATATCCCCCGAAGCGCAAAAAAGACTCGACCGAATAGCCGAATACGAAAAAAAGGGCTACTTTGACCGAGACATCAACGACGATCCCCCCACCCGACCGCTAAAGCCGGGCGAGGTCGACTATACCTGCAAGAAGCTTTCAACCAAGATCGCCTCAAAAACAGCAAACAGGATCGGACAAAACCATTTTGAAAAAATGATGAAAAAGGGCGACGTCGTGCTCAAAGAAATACGCGGGCAGGAAAATCTTGCAAGCGTCAAAGACCGCGGCGCACTCGTTACCTGCAACCATTTCAGCGTTTTCGACAACTACGCCGTATATAAAGCACTCAAAAAAACGCTTGGCAAAAGAGATCTTTATAAGATCATCCGCGAAGGCAATTACACCTCTTTCCCGGGTCTCTACGGCTACCTTTTCCGCCATTGTAACACCCTGCCCCTCTCCTCATCGCTCACGTGTATGAAGGAGCTTTTTGCGGCGCTTCATATCCTTTTCGAGCGCGGCGAAAAGGTGCTGATCTATCCCGAGCAGGGCATGTGGCACGACTATAAAAAGCCCCGTCCGTTAAAGCTGGGCAGCTTCAGACTTGCGGTAAAAGAAAAAGTCCCGGTCCTGCCGATCTTCATCACTCTTGAGGACACCGAAAAAACAGATGCAGAGGGGCTCCCTGTACAGGCCTACACTGTCCATATCCTCCCACCCATCTTTCCCGACGAAAATCTGACAGTGCGCGAGGACACCGAGCGCATCTGCCGCGAAAACTATCGCTTGTGGAAGGAGACCTACGAGAGCTTCTACGGCAAAAAGCTTGAATACACCACCGAGGTTGAATTTGACGTATGTACTACCTGATAGCAATTTTCATTTCAATAATAATCACCGTATTTGTAAATCTTCTGTTCTTCCTGCCCTTCACGGTTGAAAACCTGATCTTGACGGCGGGCGCAGTCTGCATCGGTGCGGTGGCGGCATTTGTCATCGACGGCATCTCAGCACTCATCCTGCGCCGCCTCACACCAAAATCGTGGTACCGCCCGAACCGCAGGATCTTCACAGTATCAAAGAAGGAAAAGAATTTTTACAACAAGCTGAAGATCAAGGCGTGGAAGGATAAGGTTCCCGAGCTTGGAGGATTTACAAGCTTCCACAAAAATGAGCTCAAAAGCGAAAGCGATCCCGTATATCTCGAGCGCTTCATAATCGAGGCAAATTACGGAGTTATCATACACATCGCCAACGCTCTGCTCGGCGTTCTCATCGTGTTTATCCCATACTGCAATGCACTCTCCGTGTGCATCCCCGTTATCGCAGTCAACTTTGTCCTCAGCATCCTTCCCGTATTTATTCTCCGCTACACAAGCTATACTCTCCTGCGCCTCTATAACCGAAGCGTCAGAAAAAAATAAAAAAATCCCTTTCGTTCAAGCGAAAGGGATTTTATGTTATGTTTTCTTTCCAATAACCGACCAAAGCGAAATTATCAGCTGCCCGGGAATACCCAAAAGATAGATCTGCCAGACGTTAAATCCGCCCACAAGCACCGATAGGTGAATTGCGGCAAGAAGCGTCCAGACCATCAGCGAAATAATAAGATAATTTCTTCTGCGGTTAAACCATATCGAATTGAATATCAGCCAGACCAGCATCGAAGCAGGCACCGCATAGGCGTAAGCCAACCAGTGCGCCACCGCGTCGGTGGTAGCAATGTCGATAGGAACAAATATCACCGAAGCGATCAGCCAGACGAGCAAAACGCTCATTCCCGTGATCATCGCACGGCTCCTCTTCTTCTTTTTGAGAGCAGCCTCGTCAACCACTACCTCGATCGCGTCATCGTCATCCTCGTGCCCCGACTCAATAAGATAATCCACGGTAACACCGAAAAGATCGGCAATATTTTTAAGCACCGAAATATCGGGGACCGACTCTCCCCTCTCCCATTTCGAGACCGCCTTGTCCGAATAATTCAGCTTTTCGGCGAGTCCGATCTGAGTCATACCGCTCCTGTGACGTAGCCGCACGATATTTTCCGCAATAATTGATTTAATGTCCTCCAAGGGATACCTCCATTGGTTGTTGTCAACCCTTTTTCTTTCTGCCAAAAAGCTTTTTTGCGGCAGAGCATACAGCACCCTTCACCCTCCTGAAAGTTTTGCGCGGGTAAAAGGTCGCAACTATATATCGGCAATAAATAGCGTATCCAAGACCGTCAAGCCTCAGCTTCTTTTCGCCGCGACGCACCTCGGTCAGCTTGCCGATCACCTGAGCATCGGTTATACCCGTCTCAAGCGTGACACAGTTATCTCCACAAATAATATACGAGTCGGGCAGGACCTTTACCACACGGTGAAGCAAATAATCCTCACCCCTGCGATAAAGCGCTACGTCGTACTTTTTAAGCCGCTCGCGAGCAGGCGTAATAACGATAGTATCACGCCTGTCTCTGAGCATCGGCATCATGCTGACTCCGGACGTCGTGCTGACGTACATTCCGTCCTCGGCAAGCAGCTCCTCAATTCGTCTGTTCATTTTATCCTTCAAGTAATCCGTTGGCGCGAAGCGTCTCGACCGTGGACCTGATATCCGCGCGCAAGACATCGCCGTCAACCTCGTATTTATCGAATAAAGCATCGTATATGCCGTCCTCGTCCATTCCCTGCATAATGCAGCTCCAGATGTCGGCGGCGGTAGCGTTGAGCTTGATCATTCCACGAAAGCTCTTGCTCGCCTCGCCAATTGCAACAACGACGTAATTACCCATAACTTCACGCAAAACGAACCCATCCTTGATCTTCAAGATAAGATCCTCCAGCAAGTAAAATTAATCCAACGCCTCAAATTCCTCAAGCGCCGCCTTGAAGGAAGCCATGCAGGAATTGAAAGCATCCATCTTCGTCAGATCGACACCGGCAAGCTTAAGAAGCTCAACGGGGCTGTCGCTTCCGCCGGAGGACAGGAACTTAAAGTAGTCTGCAACCGCAGCCTCACCCTCGTTGTAAATCCTCTCGGCAATAGAAACCGCCGTGATTATACCGGTAGCGTACTTGTAAACGTAAAAGCCTCTGTAGAAATGAGGAATTCTCGCCCACTCGTAAGCGATCTCGGGGTCGGAAACCACACTTCTGCCGTAGTACTTCTTGTTGAGGTTGTAGTAAACCTCGTTGAGCGAATCCTTGGTCAAGGGCTGACCCTTCTCCGCCATATCGTGAGCAATATACTCAAATTCAGCAAACTGAGTCTGTCTGAACAAGGTTCCCTTAAGCATATCCATATAGTAGGAAAGCAGATACTTCTTCAGCTTCTGATCGGTGGTAGTCTTCATCAGATACTTAAGAAGCAAAACCTCGTTGACCGTACTTGCAACCTCTGCAACGAAAAGGGTGTATCCCGCCTTCTCCTGAGGCTGATTCTTGTCGGAATAGTAGGAATGCATAGCGTGACCAAGCTCGTGAGCAAGCGTGAACACGTCGCTTGTGGTCTTCTGATAGTTGAGCAGAACGTAAGGATGCTTCGTGCCGTAAGCACTCGTGCTGTAAGCACCGCTTCTCTTTCCTGCGGTCTCCTCAACGTCTATCCAGCCGTTGTCGTGAGCCTCCTGAAGCAGCTTTGCGTACTCCTCACCCAAGGGCGCAAGACCCTCCTTGACGATCTTGAACGCATCCTCGTAGTCAACCTTGATCTCGGCATCCTCAACGGGGGAAACGTAAACGTCATACATGTGCATAGACTTGTAGCCAAGAATCTTCTTCTTATCTCTGTAATATCTGTGAAGCAGAGGAAGAGCCTTGTTAACGCTCTTGAGAAGATTCTGATATACCTTTACGTCAACGTCCTCATTGTCAAGTGCACGCTCAAGCGAAGAATTGTACTTTCTTGCACGAGCAAGGAAAACGTCCTTGTCGACGTTGCCGACGTAAGCCGCGGTGATCGTATTGATAAGACCTATGTAAGCCTTGTAATATGCGCGGAAGGCATCACGGCGAGCCTTGCGGTCGGGAGAGTGAAGCATAACTCCGTACATACCGTGCGTAACCGTAACCTTTTCGCCGCCCACCTTGATCGTAGGATATGGGAAATCGGCATTGTCGATCATTCCGAACACCTGCGAGGGACAGTCGAAAACTCTGCTCTCCTGCGACAAAAGCGCCTCGATCTCCTTGGAGAGCACGTGAGGCTTTCTCTTTATGGTCTGACGGAGAGTATAATCGTAATCCTTGAATCTCTCATCCGCGATAAGACCCTCAAGATATTCAACGGGAAGCTCGGTAAGCTCGGGCTCAACGAAAGCAACGCTGCCCATAAGTCTCATCCAGAGCATATCAAGTCTCGACTGAAGCGCGGTAAACTCGGAGCTTCTGGTGTCCTCGTCGTGACGCATGTGAGCATATACCGCAAGCTGAACAAGATGAAGCGAAACCGCATTCATTCCCTGCAAGCACTCAAGCAAAAGCTCGGGATCGCCAAGCTTGCCCTCATATTTCGAGAAGTCGAGCTTATCCTCAAGAGAGGCGTAAACCTTATTCCACTCGTCAACGCTTTCATAAATGTCCTCTACTCTCCATTTAAGGTTTGCAGGGACCTGACTTCTTTCCTTTGCCATATCTTTGTCCTCCGTATTGCGCGTAAGCGCGATTATTTCATTTTACTCTTGAATTATACCACACCCAAAACCGTTTTTCAACCCCCAAATTATAAAAAAGTCCGAATCTGCCCACTTTTAAGCTCAAAAAACGGCGAAATTCGCACTTTTTGATGTTTTTCATCAACACGTACAACAAAAAATGCGCCAAACGTATTGACGGAGAAAAATGTTTGTGCTATAATGATTCATATATTTTCAAAAACCTCGCCCGCATAAAAGCTCGCGAAAAAAACGGAGCCTATAATGAAAAAAAGCTACATCCCCGAGGGCTACAAGCCCGTGCTTGACGCGTACGACACACAGCGCGCCATCGCATTTATAAAAAACACGTTTCAAGAGGAATTTTCCTCGGTATTAAATCTCAAGCGAGTCTCCGCGCCCCTGTTCGTAACCGAAGCGTCGGGACTTAACGATAACCTCAACGGCTACGAGCGTCCCGTCTCCTTCGACGTTCCCGCGATCGGCGCTGAGGCACAGGTAGTTCACTCGCTCGCAAAATGGAAAAGACTCGCGCTTAAAAGATACGGATTCAGTGTCGGCAACGGACTTTACACCGATATGAACGCGATCCGTCGCGACGAGGAGCTCGACAACGTCCATTCAATATACGTAGACCAGTGGGACTGGGAAAAGATAATCACACGTGAAAACCGCAACCTTGATTACCTAAAGCTGATCGTCCGCGCAATTGTCCGCGCGATCTGCAACACCAACGACAGACTTCACGTCCGCTACCCCCAGCTTCGCACCGATCTCTGCCCCGAGGTCTCGTTTATCACAACGCAGGAGCTCGAGGATATGTATCCAAGCCTCACTCCGTCAGACCGCGAGCACGCGTATCTGCGCGAGCATAAGACCGCGTTTATAATGCAGATAGGAGGCAAGCTCCGCTCGGGCAAGCCGCACGACGGAAGAGCTCCCGACTACGACGATTGGCAGCTCAACGGAGATCTGTTCTTCTGGGACGAGGTGCTTGACCGCTCGCTTGAGCTCTCCTCAATGGGAATCCGAGTAGACAGCGACGCCCTCGACCGTCAGCTCACCCTCTCGGGCTGCGACGAGAGAAGAAAGCTTCCCTTCCATCAAATGCTTCTTCACGACGAGCTTCCTCTTACTATCGGCGGAGGTATCGGTCAGTCGCGTCTTTGTATGCTTATGATGGGCTGTGCCCACATCGGCGAGGTGCAGTCGAGCATCTGGGATGCCGAAACGGTGCAGGTCTGTGAGGAGCATAACGTGCCCCTGCTTTAAAAAACCAAAGGACTTACTCACACCTGTGAGTAAGTCCTTTTTGTTTATCCGTTATTGACCATCGCCTCAAACGAGGTGCGCGCCGCCTCCTCGGAAATATCACACTCAAGAAGATAAAACGGCACTGCTTTCGCAAGAGCATCTATAAGCTCAAGCGTTTTTAGCATAGCCTCACTGTTTTTCGGAATGTAGACCTGATGCATCAGCTCGTCAAAATACTCCGATGGATCTATCCTTCTTATCCTGTTTTCTTTTCCACGGTGAATAAGACAAATTCCACCCAAGGAAGCAAAGGTGTTGCTCTTCCAGCCCTCCTTGCCCGCCCAAGGACAAGAGTATACGATCGCCTCGCCTCCATGCATCCTCACAATAGGCTTGTCTCCGTTGATCACAGAGACTCTGTCGCCAAAGGTCTCAAGCCAAAGACCTACGTGAGTAGTTTTTCCCGTGCCCGACGGCGCGGTAAATATGTAGCCCTTGCCGTCAGCCATAACGGCAGCACCGTGAAAAACGAATCTGTCAAACAAAGGAAGCTTCTCGGCGATCGAGCGGTATAGACAAATACTCTCGCAATATTCTCTGCCGTGCGGACTGTCGTAAAGCTTCAGCTCAGCATCTATTTCGTCATCAGAGGTTTTGGCAGCTATCTCCGCATCGGTCGCATCCACAATATAGTCCGAGCAATACCTGCGCGTAGGCGCGTACCTGCTCTCCATTCTGACGTTTAATTCAGCGATCCTTATATAAAAATCTTCCATATCGCACCTTCACAAAGAGCCGCCCACGGCGGCTCTCTTTTTTTATTAACCTATCGGTACAGGACCCAGTCCCCAGTCACCGTTATAGCCCGATTGGGTAGTTTCCTCCTCGGTGGTTTCCTCGGTCTCCTCGGAGCTTACCTCTTCCTTGCTCGTCTGCTCGGTATCACTCTCATTAGAACCATCCTCTGACGTGCTTTCATCCCCGTCGCCGCTTGTCTCATCGGAGCTGCTCTCATCATCAGAGCTATCCTCCTCGGAAGAAGTTGTCTCCTCAGCACTGCTATCCTCTCCGGAAGAATCTTCT
Source organism: Clostridia bacterium (assembly GCA_017483305.1). GTDB lineage: Bacteria > Bacillota > Clostridia > Oscillospirales > CAG-272 > SVTX01. Next base: position 15,895 of record JAFULC010000062.1, read on the forward strand.
CCGAGAGTTGTCTCCTCGGCACTGCTTTCCTCACCGTTATCCTCAGTCGTTTCTTCTACAACTACGGTTTCTTCATCGCCTGACGTGGTTTCATTGTCTCCGCCGGGATTGACCGCAGGCTCTCGGCACGCAGCCGCCACCGAAATCATAGCAAGCACGACGAAAAGAGCTAATAATATCTTCGCGTTTTTCATCTTTGCCTCTTTAAAATCAATCATCTACGGGAATTTCGATCATAGTTACCTCTTCATCCTCTACGAAGCCTGCAAGAGTGGTTTCGTCAGCATCAGTGGTAACGTCTTCGGTATTATCAACCGTAGTTTCCTCGCCTTCAACAAATCCGTCGATATTTTCAATCACCAATATAACTATCAATGCTACGAGCAAAACAGCCGCAATAATGCCAATGATCTTAAACTTTTTCATATTTACCTCCAAAAATGCCGAAGTGTCGGCATATCTTATGCTAAAATTATATCACATAAATAACTCTTTGTCAAGAACAAATAAATATATCGGCAAAAATGTTCCTCCCAAAGATTATGCATCAAGAAATATGTCAAACACTCTTATTTGAAAACGTCAAAAAGAGGTGTATTTATGAATCGCATCGCCAAAATCTCCAAAACACAAAGACCTTACCCTACCCTGGACCTTGCCCGAACCGCCGCAAAGGAGCTTTTTCACGATCGCTCACGCCCGTGGGAAGCAATCTTCGGGATAGGCGCGTATATATACGAATACGGCCCAAAGCTACCTTACGATCAATACGACGAGATCGCGAGCGGAGTCTGGGTGCATATCTCCGCCTACCTTGCCCCTACCGCAAAGATCGAATCCCCTGCGATAATCTGCGGCGGCGCGAGGATCTGTAACCATACTCTTGTCGAGCGATCGATAATCGGCTCGTTCTGTACGGTTGGCGAGATGTCAACCGTCAGAAGCAGCATCACCTTCGACCGTTCAAGGCTCTGCGGACATAATTCTCTGTCATCCTCGATCCTCGGCTACGAGGCAACTCTCGGTGAGGGCGCAATGATAACCGACACAAGACTCGACAATCTCAACGTCTCGATAAATATGCCCGACGAAAGATATATCTCGGGCAGATCTCACCTCGGTGCGATCATCTGCGACGGCGCACACGTGGGAGCCTCCTCGGTCGTCAATCCCGGCACTGTGATAGACTCCAACGCGTATATATACCCGCTCTCCTCGGTCTCGGGCTATATCCCCCCATACTCCCGCACAAGATAGAAAAGAACGGTCGTAAACGACCGCTCTGAGACTGCCGAAAAAGCCGTTCTACCGCAAGCAAAAAAATCAGAGATAGGAAGGCAGCATAAAAAGAAAAAGCGTAGAAAAAAGATAAGCACAAGAATTTCATCGAGAAATCCTTGTGCTTGCTTGCTTTTTCCTTTCTTACACTCTGGCGTACCCTCGTACGCCGACGAATGTAAGAACGAAAAATATACCTACCTTTTTCGAAGTCTCCCAGCGTGTCAAGACTTTCTCGACACGCTGAGAACGGTCGTAAACGACCGTTCTTTTCTTATTGCTGGTTTCGGAGCCCCTTTGGGTAATGATTTTTGCAAACACCCGAGCTTATCTTTCCGCCGCCGACGGCACAGCCGTCAATCAGCACCGCCGCCCAGCCGTCCGCCTTTCCGCAAAAGCTTTCAATGCCCTCAACCGAGATCTCAAGACCGCGCAGATACTGCGCCGCCTGCATGGTCTCGCCGCCAAGCAACACCTTACGGGCAAAGCAATTTCCGTATGCCGAGAAAAGCTGATGATGTGGCACGAATCTCCTGCCTGCAAGCTCTCCCACGCAAACGCCTGCCGCAAAAACCGAATACTTCGGCAAAGCTATCTTGGGCTTTATGTAAACCTTCTCATTCAGATATATAAGCTCGTATAACTCTCCGTCAATGCTACCCTCGGCGAGATTTTCGTCAATAAACGCCTTCGCGGCGGCAATCGCCTCGACCTCCTGCTTGCCGGGTCTCTGCACAACGCCCTTTTTGCCCTTCTGCTTCGCGGTCGGCTCATTCTTACATAAATTATCACCATGTCTGCGCATGACCGCAATAAACTGACCCTCACCATCCGACACGTGAGGATAAAACCTCCTCGTCCTTGTCATGTCGTATCGGCAACCGTCAAAGCAAATTCCGTCCGACGTGACCCGCTTGAGCCCATCCGTGACCTCGCAAAGCTCGAAATCGGGGTATTTGTCGAGAAACCAAGCCACGTTCATCTCGTTTTCCTCAAGCGAGAACGTGCAGGTCGAATAGATAAGAACTCCTTGCTCCGCAACGCATTTCTCGACATTAGTCAGTATCTCCCTTTGACGCTCCGCGCACATCTCAACGTTTTCCTCGCTCCACTCGTCAATAGCAAGTGAATTTTTACGGAACATACCCTCTCCCGAGCAGGGCGCATCGCACAAAACAACGTCAAACTCATTTGGATAAGTCTCTGCAAGCACGGCAGTGTCAAGATTGACAACGACCGTGTTCACACAGCCCATTCTTTCCACGTTTCCCTGCAATATGCGGCATCTTTTCGCCTCATATTCATTGGCAACTACAACTCCGCTCTTGCCAACGGCTGATGCAAGCTGGGTGGTCTTTCCGCCAGGCGCCGAGCATGAATCAAGCACCTTCGCTCCCCTCGGGATCTCGATCGCGTGAACTGTCGCCATAGCAGAAGGATCCTGCATATATATCATTCCCGAATGGTGACACGGAAGCCGCCCCGGGAATTGTTCCTCGGTGTAATAAGCGTCGGGCGGAAAAGATGCCTTTCTTTTGTCAATTTTCACGTCCAGCGCCTCGAAATGTTGCACCGAGCACTTAATTTCGTTTACTCTGAAGGATTTAACTGCCTCGCGAGTCTCAATTGCTTCAAAAAAAGCACTGCTCTGCTCGCCAAGCAAGCCCTCCATTCTCTCCTTGAATTTTACGGGAAGCATATCATTCTGTCCTTTCACCCGTTTTCGTTAATATATCAAGCAATATCGCCTCAAGCCCATCCGCACTGTCGGCAAAATAGTCCGCACCGCACTCTATAAGCTCGTCCTTGTCCCTGAAGCCCCAAGTCACGCAAACACACGGCACGCCCGCGTTCTTTGCGGTATGAATATCTACCTCGGAGTCTCCGACGCACACCGCCTCTCCGCATCTGAGCGTTTTCATTGCAAGCAGGACGGGATCGGCAGACGGCTTACGGCAAATATCCGCTCTGTCGCCAACGGCAAAGTCGACAAGACTGGGAAAATAAAGCTCGCATAAGGACTGCACCGCGCCGTCGGGCTTGTTCGACACGACCGCTATCTTAAATCCCCTTTTTCTCAATCTGCCGATCAAATCGACCAGATTGTCGTAGGGCGCGGTCTTGACTCCCGAATTTTGCTCATAATAGGCCTTGTATTCCTCCAAAAATCTCTCAAAGTCATCTCCTGCAAGCCCTCCGTCAAGCGATCGCTCGATCAGATTCCTTGCTCCGTTGCCTAAAAATCGGCGTATATCCGACCGACTTCTTGGAGAAAATCCGTACTTTTCAAGCATATAGTTAACACAATCCGTCAGGTCGTCGAGCGTGTTAAGCAACGTGCCGTCAAGATCAAAAACAATTACCTTCTCAGAATTCATAATATTTCCTCACTATCAATTCAAACAATATAATTTTATACTATCATAGCCGTTTTGTCAATGTTATTTGCAAAAAAGAATCGGCATCTCTCGACATAATCCGTAACCCTTCGCCGAGGGCAAAATATAATGATAATGGGAAACTCCCAATACTTAAATACGGAGATAAACTTTATGAATAAACCTTATGCATTATGCGATCTTTCGGCAGGCGAGTCGGCAAGAATAGTCGAAATTTTGCCATGCGGAGACATCCGACAACGCTTTTTAGACATCGGGCTTATCCGCGGAACAAGGATAAAATGTCTGCACCGAAGCCGCGGCAACGATATGAAGGCGTATCTGATACGCGGCGCGGTCATCGCGATACGAAATGAGGATTGCAGATCGGTTCTGGTCGAAAAGGAGGTGGAGTTCGATGGGTCTGACATCAAAGAGCACAGGGTCTGCACTGAGCCGCGATAAAAAAAGCCTCACACCTGATTTCAAAATAGCGATAGTCGGCAATCCCAACGTCGGTAAAAGCACGGTTTTCAACGCCTTGACGGGTATGAATCAGCACACGGGAAACTGGACGGGAAAGACCGTCAGTCTTGCGGAGGGCCGCTTTGCTTTAGGGTGCAAGACCTGTGTTGCCGTGGACGTTCCGGGTACATATTCGCTCGTCGCCCGCTCCGCCGAGGAGGAGATCGCAAGGGGGATTTTGCACTCCCCCGATATAGATGCCATTGTGGTGGTCTGCGACGCCACCTGCCTTGAAAGAAACCTGATTTTAGCGCTTCAGATACTTGCCTTGAAGAGACCGACTATCATCTGTGTCAACCTGCTCGACGAGGCAAAGCGAAAAGGAATCGACGTTGACATCGTACTGCTGGAGCAACGGCTCGGTGTGAGGGTAGTAGGCACCGTGGCGCGTAAAAAGGGCGGTCTTCGCGACCTGACCCGAGCACTCGAATCGCTTTTATCCACTCAAGAAAAGGACTCTGATGCCCCGCCGAGCGAAGGCACCAAGAAAAGTGAGATTTGCTTGTCTGATAAGGAAAATCTCGAGAGAAAGCCCTCACAAAACGCATCGAGATCCAACCTTGATTCAGAGAACATTTCAGCAGAAAACGAAGAAAACTCCGATAACGGTTCGGAGCAGGTCGTCCTCGCCGCCGAAAGCATCTACCGCGAGGTGTGCAGGCAAAAAAAGAGCAAAAATCAAGATCGCGACCGTCTTTACGACTATTTATTCATCGGGAAAAAGACATCTTATCCCATTATGCTCGCTCTGCTTGCGATCATATTCTGGATCACCATAGTCGGAGCAAACTATCCGTCCGAGTGGCTGTCTACGGCGTTGTTTTTTCTTGGCGACAAGCTCGGAATTCTCTTGCGGCATATAGGTATTCCCGACTGGCTATACGGCGTTTTGATAGACGGAGCCTACCGCACGCTTGCCTGGATAGTCTCGGTAATGCTGCCTCCGATGGCGATATTTTTTCCGCTTTTCACTCTGCTTGAGGACTCGGGATACCTTCCGCGCGTCGCATTTAATCTTGATAAGCCTTTCAAAAAGTGCAATAGCTGCGGCAAGCAGGCACTGACGATGTGCATGGGCTTCGGATGCAACGCAACGGGTGTCGTCGGCTGCCGGATCATAGATTCTCCGCGAGAGCGTATGATAGCCATGCTGACTAATTCCTTAGTTCCCTGCAACGGCAGATTTCCTTTACTTGTAACGCTTTTGTCGATATTTTTTGTTGGTGGCGCGGTTGGGATCTCGTCATCGTTTGTCTCGGCAATTCTACTGACGGCACTGATAATTCTTGCCGTAGGAATGACCCTTTTAGTGTCAAAAATCCTATCGGTTACGCTTCTGCGCGGCTTGCCGTCGGCATTCACCCTTGAGCTTCCGCCCTATCGAAAACCGCAGATCTGCAAGACCTTGATACGCTCGGTTTTTGACCGAACAATATTCGTTTTGGGCAGGGCTATCATCTCGGCTCTGCCTGCGGGAATCCTTATATGGCTTATGGGAAATCTCGATTTTGGAGGCGTGAGTCTTCTTGCAATTTGCTCGGATTTTCTCGATCCGTTTGCGAGTCTTTTGGGGCTTGACGGCGTGATCCTATTGGCATTTATACTTGCACTTCCTGCTAACGAAATAGTAATTCCGATAATTATTATGGCGTACACGTCGGCGGCGATGCTGACCGATCACAGCTCGCTTTTTGAACTCAAGGAATTGTTTTTGAGCAACGGATGGACCGCGAAAACCGCTTTGTGTACAATGCTTTTCTCACTGTTCCACTGGCCCTGCGCGACCACGCTTCTGACTGTCAAAAAGGAGTCGGGAAGCTGGCTTTGGACTCTCGCGGCGGCAATAATACCCACCGTTTGCGGTATAATTATCTGCATGCTTACAAACGGCATTTTTGCTCTTTGCAGGTGCTAAACTATCGGCGATTGCGTCTTGGCAAGGAGGCTGATGTTGTGCCTTTAGAGTTAATTTTAGCATTTTGAGAGATCAAAAAAGAAGCGACGGAGACCTGTTTTCAGGACTCCGTCGCTTCTTTTTTATGCAATTGTCAACAGGCGAATTGTGTATACTTATACACTTATCGATCCGTGTTGTTTTATCGTGGAAACGTGCTTTTTTAATCTGCGCCGGTGTTTTAATACTGACGTTGGCGGCGATCATATCGCAACTTTAGTCAATTTTTCTTTTCGATATAATCGATGGCGAGAGACAAAACTCTCTTATCGTTTCCATGAGTAAGCAACGACTCCGCCTGCTCGATCGGTATCCAAGCGACCTCCGCGACCTCGCCCGGTCGCGCTTTTATCTCGGTCTGTCTTGTAAAGGCGAGAAAATAAACGACTTCCTTTTTTACTCCCGGCTTGGGTCTGTAATAAACGGGCTGTCTGAATTTTTCGTTGATATGTATGCGAACTGCGGTTTCCTCATGAACCTCTCTTTCCGCAGTCATCTTCTCGGTCTCGCCCACCTCGACGTGTCCCTTCGGGAACGAATGGTGTCCGTGCTCCGAGTGCTTTATCATAAGCACGTACCTTTGCAGCTTTCCGTCCTTTCGCTCATTGCGAAAAACTACGGCACCGCAGGATTTTTCAAAAGTCATTTTCTCACCTCCTAACACTAAGGTCTTAAACCCGAAATGCAGGCTCACCGATATGAGCCTGCATTTCTGATCTGCGCGGGGATTATATCCGTACTGTAGTGAATATTTTGTTTAAAATTTGAATATTTGTGTGAATATTCAAATTCGGTTTTGGGCTTATCTCTCGATCTCCTCCATCACGAATGCCTCGAGAATATCGCCTTCCTTGATGTCGTTGAATCTTTCGAGACCGACACCGCACTCGTAGCCCTGAGCTACCTCCTTGGCATCGTCCTTGAATCTCTTGAGCGACGAGATCTTATCCTCGAAGATGACCACGCCGTCACGGACGACACGGATCTGCGCATTTCTCGCGATCTTACCGTCAAGGATATACGAGCCTGCGATCGTACCGACGTTGGGTACGTGGATGGTCTGACGGACCTCGGCATGACCGAGAAGGTTCTCGCGGAACTTGGGAGCAAGCATACCCTTCATCGCTGCCTCGATCTCCTCGATGCACTGATAAATGACACGGTACATTCTCATATCAACGCCCTGTCTCTCGGCAGAGTCAAGCGCCGCCTTATCGGGACGGACGTTAAATCCGACGATGATCGCGTTGGATGCCGCCGCGAAGGTAACGTCGCCCTCGGTAATTCCTCCGACTGCGGAGTGAATAACGTTGACTCTTACCTCCTCGTTTGCCAGCTTGACAAGCGATGCCTTGACCGCCTCGGCAGAGCCTACAACGTCTGCCTTGACGATGATATTGAGATCCTTGATACCCTCGCTGATCTGAGCGAACAGGTCGTTAAGGTTTGCTCTTGCGTTAGCCTTGAAGTATTCCTCCTTAGCCTTGGACCTTCTCTGATCCGCAAGCTCTCTTGCCATTCTCTCGTCCTCAACTGCCGCGAACTCGTCGCCTGCGGTGGGAACCTCGGCAAGACCGATGATCTCAACGGGAACCGAAGGACCTGCGACCTTGAGAAGCTTGCCGTTATGGTCGGTCATAGCTCTGACACGTCCTACGGACGTACCTGCGATAACGATATCTCCGTTATGAAGCGTACCGTTCTGAACAAGGACGGTAGCAACGGGACCGCGTCCCTTGTCGAGCTTTGCCTCGATGACAAGACCCTTTGCGCGTCTGTTGGGGTTAGCCTTGAGCTCCTTGACCTCTGCTACGAGCAGGACGTTCTCGAGAAGCTCCTCTATACCCATTCTCGTGAGTGCGGATACAGGAACGCAGATAACGTCGCCGCCCCACTCCTCAGGAACGAGGTCATACTTGGTAAGCTCCTGCTTGACCGCATCGGGATTTGCAGTGGGCTTATCCATCTTATTGATAGCAACTATAATGTCTACTCCTGCCGCCTTGGCGTGATTGATCGCCTCGACAGTCTGGGGCATGATGCCGTCGTCTGCCGCTACGACAAGGATAGCTATATCCGTGGACTGTGCGCCGCGGGCACGCATTGCGGTGAACGCCTCGTGTCCGGGGGTGTCGAGGAAGGTGATGTCCTGACCGTTGATCTTTACTCTGTAAGCACCGATGTGCTGGGTAATACCGCCCGCCTCTCCGGTGGTTACGTTGGTGTGTCTGATAGCGTCAAGAAGCGAGGTCTTACCGTGGTCAACGTGTCCCATTACGCAGACGACGGGAGCACGGGTCTCGAGCTGCTCGGGAGCATCCTCGGTCTCGTCAAAGAGCTTTTCCTCGATAGTAACGACTACTGCCTTTTCGGGCTCTGCTCCGCACTCGACGGCAACGAGCGCCGCGGTGTCGAAGTCAATGGTCTGGTTGGCGGTTGCCATTGCGCCGAGAAGCATCAGCTTCTTGATGACCTCACCGACGGTGACCTTGAGCATTGCCGCGAGATCGCTGACGATGATCTCCTCGGGGATCTGCACCTTCAAGGGACCCTTGATGATGGTCACGGGCTGCTTCTGCTCGGGCTTTCCGCCCTTCTTGCCGTTCTTGCCCTTGCCGCCGAAGCTGTTTTCCTGTCTCGACTGGTTCTGCTGCTTCTTGAGCTTCTGATTTCCGCCGCGGAAGTCTCTCTCGTTTTCGGAAACGAAGGTATCGAGCTTCTCGTCGTACTTGGAAAGATCTACGCTTGAGGTACGGATATCGACGGTCTTTGCCGCGCCCTTCTTACTGGTACCGTCGCCGCCCTTGGGGGTCTGTGCGCGGACTATAGCCTGAGGCTGAAACTTCTCTCTGGGTGCGGAGGGGATATAATCGTCCTTATCCATTCCGTTTCTGTTATTGTTGAACTGAGGCTTCTGAGGCTTGCGGTCGTCTCTTCTCTGAGGTGCCGCCTGTCTGTCGAAGTTAGGCGTACCCATACGCGAGAAACGGTCGTTTGTCTGCGGCTGGTTACGCTGCTGAGTCTGCTGACCCTGGGGTCTCTGCTCAAACGCGGGCTTGTCGCGACGGGGAGCTTCGGTCCTTCTATTGTTATTGTCAGGTCTCTGTCTATTGTCCTGATTGCCGCCCTGTGCAGCTCTCTGCGCCGCCTTCTGCTGTGCCGCCTTTTCAATTGCTGCCGCACGTGCAAGCGCCTCTGCTCTGTCGACCTTGGGCTGAGTCTTTACAGCGGGAGCAGCCGCTTCGGGAGCCTTCTTTTCTTCCTTGTTGTCCTTCTTAGGCTCGGATTCTGTCTTGGCAGCGACAGTCTCCTTTACCTTGTTTTCGGGCTGTGCCGCCTTCTCGCTCTTGGGAGAGGGCTTCTCGCTCTTATTCGGTTTTTCTGCCGATTCTGCCTTTGCAGGCTCCTCGGTCTTCTTTTCCTCGACGGCAATCTCCTTCGCGGGCTCTGCCTTTGCGGGAGCCTTTTTCTCCACCTTTTCAAGCTTGGAGGGGATGAAGGTCACTCCGTCTATATAATCGTCGATTCCTTCGATCTGATATGCCGACGTGAGTGCGTCGAAAAGAACGTCGAACTCGTGAGGCTCAAGCGCCTTCTGAGTCTTCAGCTCGATTCCCTTTCCCGCCATTATGTCGGTTATTTCCTTGCTTTTAAGATTGAGGTCCTTTGCAAGTTGATTTGCTTTGATCTGAGGTTTTACTGCCATAAATTATACCCATACCTTTCCGGTTTACTGCAAAATTTTAATTGTCCTCGGGAAGCTTTCCAAGGATCGCGCGGCAAAAGCCTTTATCTGCTACAGCCACCGCCGCGACCGCACTCTTACCGACCGCTCTGCCCAATATCTCGCAGGTCGACTCGATTCTGACGTGCTTCACTTTATAATATATGCACTTATCGCTGATTTTTTTATGCGTATTGTCCGACGTATCCGACGCCTCGATAACGATGAGATCGGGTTCGTCCTCCGTGCCGCGTGATTTCGCCTGCTTTTGTGCGCGCTTCTGTAAATGCTCGCATATCATCGGCGTGCCGATGACCGTCTTGCCCGCTCTTTTACAGATGCCGACAAGTCCAAGCAGATTCTTTTCGTCAGCCATTATTTTCAGCCTCCGAAATGCTCTTTTCCATCGCGTCGTAGATCTCCTCGGGGAGCTTTACCTCGAGAATGTTCTCTATTCTCTTGGATTTTCTCGCCTTGGCAAAGCAGGTCTTCTTGGGGCAAATATACGCTCCTCTGCCTGACCTTTTGCCGACGAAATCAAGCTCGATCTCTCCCTCGGGGGTTCTGACGACTCTGATCATTTCGCGCTTCGGCTTATGCTCGTTGCATCCGAGACACTGGCGCATCGGGATCTTACGCGTTTTCTGATTATTATTTTCCATTTTTACAAACTTTTTTCAAAAGCTTTATCAAAGGTTTCTGGGAGCCTTCTCGAGTCCCTCTGCATTGATATCGATCTTGATACCCGTAAGTCTTGCCGCAAGGCGAACGTTCTGTCCCTCCTTACCGATCGCCAGAGAGAGCTGGTCGGGAGAAACTACAACGCGGCAGAATCTTTCGCTTTCCATCTCTGCGGAGATTACGGTTGCGGGAGAGAGCGCCGCAGTTACGTACTGTGCGGGATCCTCGCTATACTTGACGATATCGATCTTCTCGCCGCCAAGCTCGTTAAGAATGCTGTCAATTCTCATTCCGTGAGCACCGATACAAGCGCCGACCGCGTCAACGCTCTCGTCTCTGGAGTAGACTGCGATCTTAGTTCTCGAGCCTGCTTCTCTCGAAACGCCCTTGATTACTACGATACCGTCCGTGATCTCGGGGATCTCAAGCTCAAACATACGTCTTACAAGACCCGAATGGACTCTCGAAAGAGTGACCAGCGGTCCGCGAAGCTCCTTGTTGACCTCCTGAATGAACACCTTGATCTTGTCGCCGACCTCATAATATTCGCCGGGGATCTGCTCGGAGCGAAGAAGAGTTGCAAAGCCGTTGCCTGTATCGAGAAGGATGTTGCCTGTCTCGTAGTCTATCTTCTGAACGGTTGCGGTGATGATCTCCTCACGCTTGGACTCATACGCCTCCTGCATAGCTCTGTGCTCGCCCTCGCGTATGCCCTGAATGATAACCGACTTTGCCGCGCCTGCGGAGAGACGGCGGAAATTCTTGGTCTTTACTTCAAATTCGACAGTACCGCCGAGAACGTTTCTTCTGCTCATAGCCTTTGCGTCTACGAGAGAGATCTGTGTAGCGGGATCCTCCACTACCTCGACGACCTCCTTCTGCTGAAATACTCTTACGTCCTTTTTAGCAGGGTCGATGTGCACTCTTACGTTAGTATTGTTTCCGTATTCCTTTTTAAATGCGGATACCAGCGCTGCCTCGATCTTTTCGATCATATACGCCTGGGGAATACCCTTTTCCTTTTCAAGAAGCTCAAGTGCTGTAAAAAACTCTGTGTTCATTTGATCCAAAAATCCTTTCAATCGTTGTACGTTTATAATGCTTATTTTTTCTTCAGTCAATTACCGATTACGATTTGCTGAAATCATAATAGGTGGCGATCTTTGCTATCTCGTCGGGCTTGAAGCTGAGCTTCTCTTTTCCCGATGAAATAACGATGTTATCCTGCTCGTCGTAGCCGCAGAGCACTCCGCGGAAGGACTTTGAGCCGTTTTTTGCCGCGTAGAGCTTGACCTCAACGTCCCAGCCCTCGCACGCCTCGATATGAGCCGACGTTTTCAGCTCGCGCTCGATTCCGGGGGAGGAGACCTCGAGGATATAAGCCTCGCTGATGGGGTCTGCCTCGTCAAGAATGGGGTCTATTGCTCTGTGAAACCTTTCGCAATCCTCTATCGTGATGCCCTCCTCGTTATCGAGCGTGATACGAAGATATTTATCCGCGCCCTCCTTGACGAACTCGACGTCCCAGAGGTAATAGCCCATTTCGTCTGCCGTTTGTGCGACAAGATCCTTTACAACAGAGGCGATATTTTTGTTTCCGTTAGATTTCATACACTTATGACCAAATTCCTTTCCTGACTTGTTGCAGGGTAAAATTTAGGAGTGGATCTCTCAACCCACTCCAGCATACTCTATACACTACACCGCATTATACCACACTTTTTCTTAAATTGCAATAGTTTTTCAAAATTTTTTCAAAAAATATTCGTTTTGTTTGACTTTTTCAGGATCAACGGGCGCAAAAGACACGGACAAGCTCTTTTTTGATCAAAATATTTCATTAAATATATATAAAACTGATCAAATTTGCAAAATTCTGTTTACAAAACCGCTTTTATATGATATAATGTTATAACGTATGATTATTGGCATTAATGCGGAAAGGAGTTGCTATGAACGGATACGGATCAGGTGTGCGATCTCACACAATAACCAACGGCGAAATCCGAGATCTTCATTACCGTGAAGAAGGAAAGCTGTCTTATACATGCTGCTTTATGCTGTCCGTGACAGCATTGCTCTTTTCCCTGCTCATTCCGCTGCTCCTTGGCAACTCGCAGACTCATCTTGAGATCTGGGCATGGGCGATGACAGTTGTCTGCGTTTTGTTCGTTTGGTTTCTGGTCAAAAAGATTCGCTGGACCTTTCTGACAGTGCTTATGAGCCTTATGTTCATTTCGTTTTCGGGGTCTCCGCTTATTCCCGCGATGCTACTTGGCGCTGTCGTTGGCGTTTGCGCTTACTCTACTCTCGTTTGCGCTTGCGGCAAGAAGAACCTTTCCTTCGTGATCATCACGCCGCTTCTGATATACGCCGCCGCGTACGTGCTGACGCTTGACCCCGTAAGATCAATATATTCGCTTGTTTTCATCATACCCGCGCTTGCGCTCGGGTTGGCATCCAAGGCTGGATCCGACCTCAACAGATCGGTGCTTATTTGCACCGTGGCAACCATCGCCCCCTTGATTGCATTCTTTTCCATTTCTACCTATTCAAGATACGGAGGCTTTTCATTGGCGGCGATGACAAGTGCAGCTGCCGACATCCGCGCGTTTTTCGGGGACTTTGTCAAGGAATACGTCTCGTTTGTTGGAAAAACCGAGATTACAGCGGCGATCCACAGCGAAATTGCAGAGCTGGTCAACTCTTACGTCAATTTAGCTCCCGGGCTTATCGTGGCGATCTGTCTTGCAATATCCTTCGTTATTCATTCACTGAAAAACGATCTTTTGGAGAATCAGGGCTACGATCAAAAGGCACTTGTCAAGAGCAGGACGCTTTCGGTCAGCGCTGTGACCGCTCTGGTCTTCCTTGCGTCGCACATAATGTCGTTTACGACCGATGCTTCTAACAACACCTCGTTTATTGCGGTGGTTTTCGGCAACATTTCGTTTATGCTGATCCCCTGTCTGGCTCTGACGGGTCTGGGCGCGTTGGCGATCCTGCCGAAAAAGATCGGAATTTTGGGAATAATCCCGATCGCACTGCTGATTATTCTGCTTTTCAACCAATTCTCGTCATTTTTCATTCTTCTTGCGCTTGTCGGAGCATGTTTCGTGATCATACGGAATATCGACTCCTGGGCGAAGGAATTTTACAATAAAGGAGATAACTAATGACTGTTAAATCATCCTCAAGCAATAAGAACTCGTCACAGGCGCGCAGACACGCGAGATTCCATCTCGATCTCTCCGCTCCTATGATCTTTTGCGTCGTTGAGGCTACCGCGCTCTTCGCGATACTCGCTGCGGTGGGCTTCCATCTTAAAAACAAGCAGACTCTTTCGACGATGATAGTCGTTTTTTCGGCGTTTTACATTCTTTCGGCGGGCTTTATCTGCCTTTCGTTCGTCATCAAGTCCAATCAGGTCAAGAGGGCGAGAAAGGAAGCGCTCAGGATGGAGACCGAAATCTACGATATGTTCAGATACGTTATTGATTTTCCGTACCTGATCGCCGACGGCAACGGAAGGGTCAAGCTGATGAACGGCGCGCTCCAGGACATTCTTGGATACAAGAGTGCTGTCAGCGGAGTCGATCTTTCTGAATTCTGCTCGGTTTCTATGCAATCCATAACCGCCATTGCGAAAAATCGCGACGATTTCGGAGAAGGCGCTTTTGAGCTCCCTGAGACCGAGACGGTCGTCAACGGCTCAACGATCACACGTCTCGCCGACGGAAGAAGATATGAGGTTGAGGCTTACATATTCAAGATGCACGGCGAAAATTACTATTTTACGGTATTCAACGACGTTGAAAATCTGCTTTCTCTTACCGAAAAGGAAAGGAGAGAGAGTCCTGCGGTCGCGTACATTCTGCTCGACAACCTCAAGGAGCTTGCTCAATACGTTCGCGCGGATTACAGTCTTGCGGCGGCTGAGGTCCAGACCGCTCTCAAGTCCTGGGTCGCTGATATGAACGGATTTATCGGCGTTTGCGACACCGACAAATTTATTGCTGTCTTCTCCAAGCAGGAGCTGGACAAGCAGATGCAGAACGATTTTGCAATCCAGAACAAAATAATGTCCCTGAAGGTCGGCGACAACAGCTTCCCGATCACAGTTTCTATGGGTATCGCAGCGATAAGCGGTTCTCTGCGCGAAAAGGAGAGAGCTGCCTCCGAGGCACTTGACATCGCAGTCAAGCGCGGCGGTAACCAGATCGCGATCAGACGTGAGGATTCTGCGGGATACTACTTCTTCGGCGGTACTCACAAGACGATGGAGAACAACACCGCGATCGTTTCGCGAGTCAGCGGAGAGATACTTGAAAAGAAGCTTCGCACCGCAACAGAGGTGCTCATTATGGGACACGCTAACCCCGACTTCGATTCTATAGGCTCATGTGTAGGCGCGGCGCGCTTTGCGATGTCGGTAATTGAGGACGAGCACAAAAATATCGCTCCCGAAAACCGTCCCAAAGTCAATATTGTAATCAACAAGGACAACGAATCCTTCAATATCTGCCGCGAGCAGCTCGCCTCACTGGGTATTTACGACGAGATTTTCATTAATCGAGAGGCCGCTAAGGATCTTGTGACCGCTGACACGGTGCTCATCATCTGCGACGTGAACAATCCCTACATCTATGAGGCGTCCGAGCTGGCACAGACCGTTTCCAATATTGCTATTCTCGACCACCACCGCTTAGCGAGCGCTTTGACATTCGAGCCCTTCTTACAGTACGTTGAGGCTACCAAGTCGTCTGCATCCGAGATCGTTGCGGAGATGTTGCTCCGCAGTAATTTCAGTCAGTCGCTTCTCAAGGAGGAGGCCGAGGTGCTTTTGTCGGGAATCATGCTTGACACAAATAACTTTACAAGAAATGCCGGTGCGCAGACCTTTGAGATCACTCATTATCTCTACTCGCGCGGCGCTCATACGACCGTTGTAAGAGAATTCTTCAACGAGAGCCTTGAGGAGCTTTTGCTCACGGGCGAATTTGAGTCCAAGGCGAAGATCTATCGCGATCACATCGCGATCACCTGGATCGATGACGACCGCGCCTCGTCCTCCGAGGACAGAGTCGTTGCCTCCAAGGTGGCGGACAAGCTCCTTCGAATCAAGGGAGTTGAGGCTTCGTTTGCCATGGTTCGCATCGGCGACGACGTGGTCATTTCCGGTCGCTCGAAGGGTGCGATCAACGTTCAGCTTATTCTTGAAAAGCTCAAGGGCGGCGGACACTTTGACGTTGCCGGCGCGCAGATCAGAAATGCCGATCTGCCGAGAGTTCTTGAGATGCTGACCGATGCGATCGACGACTACTACGAATTTGATCACAACGACACAGAGGAAGCGTAAAATTTCAGGGCGTTTCAAAATCGCCCCAACACAATAAATAAAGAACAGGAGAACATATTATGAAGGTATTACTTTTAGCTGACGTTAAGGGTCAGGGCAAAAAGGATCAGATAGTTGAGGTTTCCGACGGATACGCGCGCAACTTCCTTTTCCCCAAGAAGCTTGCAGTTGCGGCAGACTCCAAAGTGATGAGCGAGGCGAAGAACCGCGAGGAATCCAAGCAGTTCAGACTCAAGGAGGAAAAGGCAGCGGCAAAGGTGCTTGCCGAAAAGATAAGCTCACTTACCGTTAAGATCACCGCTACCTCGGGTGCGGACGGCCGTCTTTACGGCTCGGTGACCTCCAAGGACATCGCAGAGGAGCTCAAAAAGCAGCACGCAGTCGAGATAGACAAGAAGAAGCTCGTTCTCAGCGAAAACATCAAGGCTTACGGCACTTATGAGGTCGAGGTCAAGATATATCCCGAGGTCAGCGCAAAGCTGAAGGTCTCGGTTTGCGAGGGTTAACCCAAGGGGTAAATCCAAACGAATCTTTCTACGTGGAATAACCCAAAGGGTAAATCCAAGCGAATCGTTCTACGTGGAATAACCCAAGGGGTAAAACCAAACGAATCTTTCTACGTGGAGTAACCCAAGGGGTAAATCCAAGCAAATCTTTCTACGTGGAGTAACCTATAGGATTTACTGAGGATTATCCAAGGGTAAATCCAAACGTTCAGATCCCTAAAATAACAACCCAAAAGGATTATTACAATGGCTGAAGATATTATCAGAAAACTGCCCTTCTCCGCGATCGCGGAGCAATCTCTGCTCGGCTCTATCCTTATAGATCCTTCTTCGATAAATCTCGTTGCGGATATGATCTCCGCCGACGATTTTTATCTTGAGGAGCACAAGCAGATCTACCTTGCGATGCACGGTCTTTTTATCACGAACAGTCAGATCGACATAGTAACTCTGATCGACGAGCTCGTTAAAAAGGGCATCTACTCAAAATCGGGCGGCGAGGAATACATAAAGGTCATAGCACAGACCGTTCCCAACGCGCTTAACGTCAAGGACTACGCGAAAATAGTCAAGGACAAGAGCATTTTGCGACAGCTTATCCGTATGTGCGACGAGGTCTCCGACCAGGCCTACTCCGAGCAGGACGAGGTGTCTGGTATTCTCGAGTCGGCGCAGAACAGATTATATTCGATCACTCAGGGTCGTGAGACCAAAAACTTCCGTCATATCCGCGAGGTGCTGACCGACGTTTACGCTCACCTTCGCGAGATGGTGACCGATCCCAATGCAGCTCAAGGTACGGCGACCGGCTTCCGCTCGCTTGACCGAGTGCTTGCCGGAATGGGCAACTCCGACCTCGTTATCGTCGGCGCGCGTCCCGGTATGGGTAAGACCTCGTTCTGTCTTAACATCGGTACGAACGTAGCAAAGGCGACAAAAAAGGCGGTTGCTATCTTCTCGCTTGAGATGTCGGCTGAGCAGCTTGTCAACCGCGTTATCTCGAGCGAAGCGCTCGTGGACAGCTATGCGCTGCGCACGGGTGAGCTCAAGCCCGCAGAGTGGGATCATATTGCGCAGGCGGCGTCCTCGCTTTCGGGCTGTGACATTCTTATCGACGATACACCCGGTATTACTGTCACCGCGATGAAGGCAAAGCTACGTCGAGTCAGCAATCTCGGTCTCGTTGTTATCGACTATCTGCAGCTTATGCAGTCCGATCGAAAGATCGAAAACAGAACGCAGGAGGTCAGCGAGATCTCGCGCTCGCTCAAGATCCTTGCAAAGGAGCTTAACGTGCCCGTTATCTGCTGCTCGCAGCTTTCCAGAGGCACAGAGAGCCGTACCAGCAAGAAGCCTATGATAAGCGACCTTCGTGAGTCGGGCTCTATCGAGCAGGATGCTGACGTTATCATCTTCCTTTACCGTGACGAATACTACAAGACCGCCGAGGGTGAAAACGTTTCGCCCGACACCGAGCAGAATATTGCCGAGGTCATAGTTGCAAAGAACCGTCACGGCGCGACCGAAACGGTCAAGGTGGGATGGACCGGTCGATATACGAAGTTCCGCGAGATAGCAAACGAGGAAAATCTGCCTCACTGATCATTTTACATTTAGTTTTACATCGGAGATTTTTTAATGACCCGAAAATTACCTGGATTTTTTAAGGATCCGCATTTGATCGCAGGTCTGCCGAAAAACGAGCCCATATTGCTCGCGCTTTCGGGAGGCGCAGACTCCTCTGCCCTGCTCCACCTGCTTTGTCGGCTTCGCGAGGATCATGACTTTCCTCTCTATGCGGCTCACGTCAACCACGGCATCCGTGGTGAGAGCTATGGCAACGAGGCCTTGCGCGACGAGCAATTTTGTCGCGAGCTCTGCGAGTCGCTTGGAGTTGAGCTTTTTGTTCACAAGATCGACGTGCCCATGCTTGCCGAGAGTGAGGGAAAGAGTCTTGAAACGGCGGCGAGAGATGCGAGATATGCTTTTTTTGAAGAAATAATGGTTTCGAGAGGCATAAAGCTTCTTATCACGGCGCATAATGCCGACGACAATCTCGAAACACAGATATTCAACCTTTGCCGCGGCTGCGGCGTGTCGGGAATGAGCGGAATTCCCGAAAAACGCGAGTTTGACGGGATCGGCCTTGTTATCCGACCGATATTGGCGGCGAGCAAGTCTGAAATTCTTGAATTTTGTGCCGATAACGGCATCAAATACGTTGTGGATTCGACAAATCTTGAGGATGACTGCACAAGAAACCGTATTCGTCACAATATTCTTCCCGAGCTCAAGGAGCTTTTCGGGTCTCCCGAGAGGGCGAGTCTGCGCTTGTCGCGCTCTGCCGCCGAGGATGACGATTTCATAGATCTTGAGGCGAGAAAGATCGTTAACGCGGACAAAACGATTGACGCCAAGCTTCTGTCAGCTCTGCACCCCGCGCTTGCTAAGCGAGTTATTATGCTTGCCTACGGCAGAGCATTTGAACCGTCGCTTGAGTCCGTACACATTGAGGATATTTTGTGCTTTATCCGCGATAACGGAGGAAAGAAAAACGGGCGGATATCTCTGCCCTGCAAAACCGCCGCGATCGTTCGCGACGGTAGGCTGGAGTTTGCCGCTGACGGTGAGAGATCGGAGAAATTATCCTATGAAATTCCTCTAACGGAAGGATTTGCCGAAATAAGCGGCACAGATTTTGCAATATTGGTCGGTGAAGCTGAAGATCGCCCCGAGCTTTGCTCCGACGGTGAGTCGTATGCTTTATATGCGCAAGCATACGTTAAAAATATTGACCTTTCGCTCTGCTCTGCTTCAAGCAGGCGCGAGGGTGAAACAATATTCGAAAACAACATGCATAAAAAGGTCAAAAAAATTATGTGTGATAAAAAGGTCCCGTCATCCGACAGGCAAATGTTGCCTATTATACGTCAGTCGGGCGAGGCGATCTACGTCCCGCTATGCGCTGTTGCCGACAGGGTGAGAGCGACAGATAAAGACCGTCAATACGTAATTTCAATATACAAAAAACACACTTCGGAGGAAAAAGAAAATGCTTAAGGACATTGAAAGAGTGCTTGTGGACGAAAAACAGATCGAAAAAATAACCACAGAGCTCGCAGAACAGATCACAAACGACTACAAAAACTCAACAAAGCCTCTCGTGGTTATAGTAATACTCAAGGGCTCGATGGTCTTTGCCTCCGATCTGATAAAGAAGCTTGCTCTTCCCTTGGAGATCGAATTTATGAAGGTCTCGTCCTATGGCGCGGGCACGAAGAACTCCGGAGAGATCAAGATACATCTCGATCTTGCAAGAGAAAACCTCGAGCAGTACGATCTTCTTATTATTGAGGACATCGTTGACAGCGGAAGAACTCTTTCCCGTCTTACTCAGCTTCTCAAAAACCGAAACGCCAACAGCGTTAAGACCTGTACTCTTCTCGACAAGCCCTCTCGCCGTGAGGTCCCCTTCACGCCCGATTACTGCGGCACAGAGATCGAGGATGAGTTTGTGATCGGATACGGTCTCGATTACAACGAAAAATACCGCAACCTGCCCTATGTTGCGGTTCTTAAGCGCGAGGTCTATTCGTAATCTGCGGCAAACTTGCCACAACCGTCACAAAGCCGTAACACAAAGTTAACATTGAAATGTTATAATCTTTCAGCAAATAAATATTTGCTTTTCAGTTGAAATTGACTTTTTAGGCATATAATAAGATGATGAGGTCAAAATCAACTGCCGCTCGTTTGCTTCGGGCGGCAAAACGTGAGACTTGCGCTCACGCGCAAGCGACACAACAACATATATGGAGGACTAAATGAAAAAAACCGCAAAACAACTAATTTTTTACATTGTTTTGATTGCGATTGTCATTGGCATCTGCGTTTTCCTTTTCCAGAGCAGTGCCTCGGACAAGATGCAATATTCGGACGTTGTCGCAGCCTTCAAGGGCGGTGAGGTCACAAGCTTTGAGATCGACACGGACAACGTGATCACAATGAAATTTACAGAGGATTCCGAGATCGGACAGAAGTTCGGTGCGAAGAACTCTGAGGGCGTATATATCGCAAAATACCGCCTTGCAAGCATCAGTATTTTCCACGCCGACCTCGGTGACGTTATCGTGGATCAGATAGCCGCCGGAACTCTTGAGGGCGAATACGTCGCTCCCGCACAGTATGCCGCTTGGCTTTCCTATCTGCCTATCATTCTTATCGTGGTCGCGCTTATCGTAATGTATATCATTATGACTCGTCAGATCAGCAACGGCGGCGGTGGCAAGATGAACAATTTTGCAAAATCGCGCGCGAAGATGGCTAATCCCTCTGACCGCGACAAGATTACGTTCAGAGACGTCGCGGGCGCGGACGAGGAAAAGGAGGAGCTTGAGGAGATCGTTGAATTCCTTAAGAATCCCGCTAAATTCGCCAAGCTTGGCGCAAAGATACCTCACGGTGTGCTTCTTATGGGCCCTCCCGGTACGGGTAAGACATTGCTTGCTAAGGCTGTTGCAGGCGAAGCCGGCGTTCCCTTCTTCTCTATCTCGGGCTCGGATTTCGTTGAAATGTACGTCGGTGTCGGTGCGTCGCGTGTGCGCGATCTCTTTGACACGGCAAGAAAGGCTCCCGCTTCTATCGTATTTATCGATGAGATCGATGCAGTCGGACGTCACAGAGGCGCAGGTCTCGGCGGCGGTCACGACGAGCGTGAGCAGACGCTTAACCAGCTTCTCGTTGAAATGGACGGCTTTGGCTCTCACGAGGGTATTATCGTTATTGCCGCAACCAACCGTCCCGACATTCTCGACCCCGCATTGCTTCGTCCCGGTCGATTTGACCGTCAGATAACCGTTAACTATCCCGATATCAACGGACGTGTTGAGATACTCAAGGTTCACGTTCGCAACAAGCCTCTTGAGGCTTCGGTTGACCTTAAGGAAGTCGCTCGCATGACCGTCGGCTTTACCGGTGCGGATCTTGCAAACCTTCTTAACGAGGCCGCTCTCCTTGCGACAAGACGCAACAAGAGTCTTATCGGTATGGACGACATCTCCGATGCTTTCATCAGAGTCATCGCGGGTCCCAAGAAGAAGGCGAGAGCGATGAAGGATGACGAAAAGAAGAAGACGGCTTATCACGAGGCAGGTCACGCTATGATAGCTTATCATTTGCAGCTTGACCCCGTTCAGCAAATATCCATTATTCCCTCGGGTCGCGCGCTCGGTTACACGCTCAATCCTCCCACAGAGGACAAATACAGCGAGTATAAGAGCGAGCTGAAGAAGGAGATCTCGATGCTTCTCGGCGGTCGCGCCGCAGAGGAGATCATCTACGACGACGTGACCGGCGGTGCTTCCAACGATATTGAGCGCGCTACAAAGATCGCAAAGAAGATGATCATGAGACTCGGTATGTCCGACACCTTAGGTCCTCGCGCATACGGTAACAATCAGAACGAGGTCTTCTTGGGCCGTGATTTCTCGGCTTCGCAGGATTACTCCGAGGAGCTGGCGGCGAAGATCGATAACGAGATCAACTCGATCATCAACAACGCTTACGACAAGGCTAAGGAGATTCTGAGGGGCGACATTCACCGTCTCCATTTCATCGCCGAGTTCCTGCTTAAGAACGAGGTTATGGACGGCGATCAGTTCAAAGCCGTTATGGAAAGCGAGTGCCCTGTGATAGAGGAGATCGAGGCTATTGCCGAGGCTAAAAAGCAGAAGAGTCTTGAGGACAACAAGGCTAAGGCTGCCGAGGTCGATAAGACTAAGGCAGTTGACAAAATTGAGGGGCCCGAGGCGCAGGAGCCCGAGGCGGTTGAAGCTGAGGAATCCGTGGTTGAAATCGAGGACGTTTCTGACAACAATGACACCCCAAGCGGTGAAGAACAATAAACAAAAAAATCCGTTGTGCAATTATGCACAACGGATTTTTTTATTTGCCGAGGTACTCCTCGAGAGTGATTCCCTTTTCGTAGATCTCGGTTGCGGCGGAAACGCCGACGAATCTATAATGCCAGGATTCATAGCTATATCCCGTTATATTCGTTTTATCCTCGGGATAGCGGAGGATGAAGCCGAATTTGTGGGCGTTCTCGAGCAGCCAAGTATAAGCGCTCGTTTCAGCAAAGCCTTTGTCGTAGGGGTTGTTCGGAGTCTCGCTTCCGTAGTTCCAAAGTCCCTCCATTTCGTTGGTTATAAGGTCAATACAAAGTCCGGTCTGATGCTCACTTGTGCCGGGATATGCCGAATAGGTGAGTACCTGCGATTTGATCTGCTCGTCGGTCCAGCCCGGGTGATTTGCCTTCTCCTGCTCGAAATACGTGTTATACAAGGTCTGCTGATATTCGTAGCTTCTGTACGCGCTTGTGATAAAGACCTCATATCCGTGCGCCGCCATTTCCTTGACAAGCGCCTCAGCCGCTTTGACGGCGTAGCCCTCGAGGTAGATCTCTTTGCCGTTGCGGGTATATTTTTGATTGATCATGGTAAGGTTCTTCGGAACGTAGTCCTGTCCGACGACGACGGATTTATTTGCAAGGACAAGATAAGCATCATCGGTCGTGTTCAGAACAGATGCAACCGGTGCGACGTCGGTCTTATAGGTATAGTCCTCGGTGCTTGCTCCCTTTTTGCCATTATTCGAGTTACATCCAACGATCGAGCCGAAAAGCAACACCGAGCAAAGAGCCGCCGAGATTACTGACGTGATTTTTATTTTCATTTTTTCAATCCTTTTTTGCTTTGGTTTCTATCATAAAGAAGTAGGGGGAGGTTGCGCTGTTTACGATCTTGACCTTGGTGGCGCAGACCTTGAAGCGACTGATCGAGGATAAAAGCTCCTCAATAAGCTTGCCTTCAGCGTCTCCCTCGGGGTGTCCGGGGTATACCGCTATATTGAGGATAGCGTCGCTGTCGAGAAGCTCGATCGCCGCCTCGATTGCAGGAATTGTGGTCTCTCGCATAGTGGTTATGCTCTTGTCGCCGCCGGGAAGCCAGCCGAGGTTGAACATTCCCGCCTTTATCGGCTCTTTGACGTAATTCTTTACGTTGTGATGCGAGTCGCAGATGAGCGTATAGTTTTCGGGGCAGCCTGCCGCCTTGAGATTTTTCGCGGTGGAGTCGACTGCCGACTGCTGTATATCGAAGGCGTAAACGTGTCCCTTCTCTCCGACGGTCTTGGACAGAAATTCTGTGTCGTGACCGTTGCCCATCGTGAAGTCCACACAGACGTCGCCCTCCTTGAGATGTGTTAAGATGAACTGCTTATGCAGGTCGAGTAGATCTATCATTATTATTTACCATGTCCTTGCTTATGTATGTCCGAGCGCAAAAATTTCATCGAGCGCTCCACCGAATCCTTGGAGTTATACCAGGGCTCCTCGTCATATCTGTAGTCGAATTTTTTACAGAACCAGCTTACGTCGTCCTTCAGCTCCTCGAGGTATCCTTCCTCTATTGCCTCTACCTGCTTTGCAAACTCCTGCATTCTCTTTTTGGGGAGTCTATGCTGTGCGTACTCGAGCAGCATTCTGTAGTGAGGCAGGCAGAAATAGGGCTGTGCCTGAAGCTTTGCGGGGAAATTTTCGTCGGTATTCCAGAGCAGGACTGCGGTTTCGATCATATGCTCGAAGTTAAAGGCTATGCGCTCGCAGACGTAGCAGGTCTGCTCGAGCTCTATAATTCGCTTGATCGGCTTATTGCCCATGCCGCCGCCAAGTCCGCCATCCTTAAGCTCCTTTTTGAGCTGGTCGAGGTGGCTTTCGAGCGTGAGCGCCATGCCGAGACGGTTTTTACGGACGAACATCATATCATAATGCGTGCGGCAAAAGCCTGTTTTATTGGTCTTTATTCTCACGTCGGGCTCCATCATCGATGCGCCGAGGATGAGGTCAAGCTCGTTGTTTTCAAGCTTATTATAGATCGCGCAGAAGGGGCATCCGCAGCTTTTGTCTGCCGCCGACGCTTCAAACGCTTCGTTGACGGGAATAGTATAGATCTGTTCCATCTTTGAGATCCTTTCAGTTTTTTTCGGATATATAAAATTAGTTACAAAATCTTATTGAAATTTTTTGTCGATACTGATATAATAGACATATAGATTATTTTAACACATTTTTCGCTTATTTTCAAGTATATTTTATTAATACGGAGTTTATTTTTATGGTTAACGCGACGGTCTCGGTATCTGCGATCAAGGAAAACGGAATAAATGTTGTGAAGCTTTGCGGCGTTGAGCTTTTTGACGCGGGCAAGGTCTTTGATTGCGGTCAGTGCTTTCGCTTTGACGAGGTATTGGACTCCCGACACGATATCGAGTTTGCGGGGGTCGCCTTTGGGAAATATATTTCCGTAGCGCAGGACGGCGACACGGTCTACATATACAACGCGACGGTTGAGGAATACGAGTCAGTCTGGAAAAAATTTTTAGGGTTGGACCGCGATTACGGTGAGATCAACGCCAACATTCTCGCGCTTTCGGACAATCCTGCGCTTTACGATGCAGTCTCGCGCTCGTCGGGGATCAGAATTCTCTATCAGGATGCCTGGGAGGCGATCTGCTCGTTTATAATCTCGCAAAACAACAATATTCCGAGGATAAAAAAGCTGGTGGCGGCGATTTCCTTGGAATGTGGCGAGCGTGTCGATCTTTCGGGTATGGAGGGGCACATTGCCGACGCTCACAAGGCGCACGAGGGCAATTTTTATTCGTTTCCGACCCCTGAAAGCCTTATTGATCTCGGAATTGCGGGACTTGCGGCGCTTAAGACCGGTTTCCGCGCAAAATATATTTTCGATGCGGCAGGTCGAGTGTGCTCGGGCGAGATAGATCTCGGGTTGATTGAAGAAATGAGCACCGCCGATGCGGTGAAGTATCTATGCTCGGTCAAAGGAATAGGCCCAAAGGTTGCGAGCTGTGCTCTGCTCTTCGGGTTTGCAAAGCTTGATGCTTTTCCCATCGACGTCTGGATCAAAAAGGTGATTGCAAAATATTTTGACACGGAGTTTGAACCCGAAAGTCTCGGACAATATGCGGGTATCGCTCAGCAGTATCTTTTCTATTATGAAAGATATCTGCAATCGCAGGAGGGCTAAGCTATATGAATATTGAAGAAAAAATCGAATATTTGCGCCGTGCGCTCCCGGGATTTGACAAAAAGGTGAGATATGACGTGGACAATCGCGGAGGTGAATTCTGCGAGATCATATATCCCAACGCAAAACAACCGTCAATGCCCATTGCCGTGAGCGTGAGCGATGCGGGTTGTCTTATCTCTGTTGGGCAGATACCTGATGTTGTGGGATATTTTCCCATATCGGTCGAGCAGGCGATAAGCGCGATAGGTGACATAATTTCGGACAAAATAATCTTCGTGCTCGGATTTGCCGACGGCGACGACATCGGCTTTGGCGCTCCATTCTTTACTCAGATCTTCCCCATAACCGACGACGTGGACGACATGAGCGAGGAGCTTGGGAGATTTATCAAAAAGCTTGAAACACCCTTGACGAAATGGAAACGAAAATTCACTCGATTCAAGGGCAGATTCATAATAACCAACTTCTCGGGAAGCGAGCACAGGGTTATTATCAGATAAGAAATAAACGGATTTTGAAAGGCATAAAAATGGCTACCTCCTCTATTGCCGGCGCAAAGGGCACGAGGGATATGACAAAGGGCGGTATTTATTCAAATATCATTGCCTTTGCGCTCCCAATCATGCTAAGCCAGGTTTTCCAACAGCTATATAACACCGCCGACTCGCTTATAGTCGGTCATTATCTTGGAACTGACGCTCTGGCGGCGGTCAGCTCCTCGGGTACTCTGATCTTTCTTTTGGTCAGCTTCTTCAACGGCACGGCTATGGGCGCGGGAATCGTCATATCCCGCTATTTCGGCGCAAATAACCGCGACAACGTCTCAAGGGCTATACATACCAATATTGTTTTCGGTCTTATCAGCGGTGTTTTCCTTACAGTTATCGGCGTTCTATTCACTCCCACGTTTCTTGTGTGGATGAGGACCGACCCCGACGTGCTCCCCGAGGCGATCGAATATTTCAGATGGTATTTCTTCGGGTCGGTCGGGCTTGTATTGTACAATATCTGCCGCGGAATTATGAACGCGGTGGGAGATAGCAAGCGTCCGCTTTACTATCTCATATTCTCATCGGTTCTCAATATAATTCTTGACGTGCTTTTCGTTGGAGTTATCGGGTGGGGCGTATGGTCAGCGGCATTTGCTACGGTCATTTCCCAGCTTGCGAGCGTTGTGCTTTGTATGATCTATCTTCTCAAAAAGGGCAATATCTTTACGGTGGAGATCAAAAAGCTTCGCATACACGGGGATATGTTCAAGGAAATCCTGACTTACGGTCTTCCGTCGGGTGTGCAGAATTCCGTAATCGCATTTGCCAATGTTATAGTGCAGACTCAGATCAACGGATTTGGAAAGTTCGCCACCGCGGCGTACGGAACACACGCCAAGATCGATGGCTTTGCATTCCTGCCGATGATGAGCTTCAATATGGCGACTACGACCTTTATCAGTCAGAATCTCGGAGCGAAGCAGTACGACAGGGCCAAGAAGGGCGCGAGATTTGGAATTTTAACCGCAGTGCTTCTTGCCGAGCTGGTCGGTGTTCTGATCTACATTTTCGCGCCGCAGCTTATCGGTATGTTTGACGATAACGCAGAGGTTATAAGGCTTGGAGTTCAGCAGGCTCGCACTGCAGCGCTCTTCTATTTCCTGCTTGCATTTTCTCACGCGGTAGCCGCGGTCTGTCGCGGTGCGGGCAAGGCATTCGTGCCCATGTTCGTAATGCTTTCGATCTGGTGCGCGGTGCGTATTGCTTATATCGCGCTTGTAACTCGTTTGTTTAACGACATCGGGCTGATTTATTGGGCATATCCTTTGACGTGGGCGATAAGCTCGGTCATTTATCTGTTCTATTATCTGTTCTCGGATTGGATTCACGGGTTTGATAAGCAGAATAATTCCACGGGGTTCAGAGGAATCAGGGCGTGGTTTAAGAGGAGTACGCGAGGGGCTTGATAGCATTAAAGTGGGAGATCTTGACGTTAAGAAATGAGACTTTTGAAGTCATTTTATTATGAATAATATTTCATCGATATTTTTAAAAAACAATAAAGAGAGCTTTAGTTTATGAGTATATATCAAACCGCTATTGATGCTATTCAGAAATATTTAATAATAAGATTTTTACCTTTGTTAGCTTTGTTGTTAACTTTAACTGTTTTATTAATTGTTTGTATTAAACTCAAGTTGATGTCCAAAAAAATTTTATTGATTATCTTTTTTGTATTGGGTGTTTCGCTAGCATATATGGTATATTCATTTGCTATACTGAGTTATGATGTTAGAAATGAATGCTATATAGTTTATAGCGGTGAATTTGATTATAAAAATGTATTAGGCCAAGATGTTAATGTTGTTAGTTTTGCGGTTGAGGGCACGAAGAAACAATGCAAATGTGTGATGGACGATATAGACAGTGGTGAATATAACGGTACGGTTATCTATACTCAACATTCAAATTGGGTTGTATGTATAGAAACTAACTAAAACGAATGCTATGGCGAAGGGAATAATGGATTTCTAATATATTTATTGTTGTTGTGATCGTTTCTGTATCAATTAATTTTATTATGTTGTTGCATAATACTCATAGCGATATATAGAACAAGTCTTACATTGTATATGAAGGCGATTTTTCGATTGACTATTATCGCGGAAATTATGTCTATATCTATGAAAATGGCAAAAGACGCACATTGACATATGAGGATGCCGATTGTTTCTATGGCGGCACATATAATGGCAAATTGGTTTATGCTGAAAAACGAGGACGAATTTTAGAAATAATTGATTATACGTACATTAATGATGAAAAAATTAAGTAGGCAATTCCCAAAATGTTGTTTGTTACAAACAAAGGGACCGTTTGAAACGGTCCCTTTTTGTTATACGTTTGAGGGCAATTTGGTACAAAGGTCGCCAAGGTGCGACGTATCGCTGAGCTTTACGGCGGTAAAAATTCCGTACTCGTAATCAAAAATATTCAGCGAGGCATTTCCTACCCAACTGATCTCCTTCATTCTCTCGACGGGTAGCCCTGCGGCGGCGGTACATACTGAACGAATGGGAGTTGCATGGGTGGTTATGCAGACGGTTTTGCCTTCATTTTCTCTTGCTACGCGTTCAAGCAGTGAGATCACACGAGCAGAAAGCTCCTTGATGCTCTCACCGCCCGTGCATACCGCATTGCCAATGTCATAGCGCCAGATTGAGTACTCCTCGGGGTAGGTCGTACAAAGGTCGTCGTAGAGCATCCCTTCCCACTCGCCGCCGTTTATCTCACGCAATTCGGGGCATTTGATGACCTCGAGACCGTGTGTCTTTGCGATTGGCAAAGCCGTATCGTAGGCGCGGCTTCGGTCGCTTGAATATATAGCGTCTATTTTTTCGTTTTTCAAGGCTTCGGCACACAGCCTTGCCTGCTTTTTACCCGTTTCGGTCAGCTCCACGTCGATAAAGCCTGCGAACAGGCCCACATCGTTTGCCGTGCTGAAGCCGTGACGGATCATTATAAATCTCGTTTTCATTTTACACCTTACTTTTTTTCGTACGAATATATTGTACTACAAAAAAGTGATTTAGTCAAGTGTAAATTGCGTTCAAGATCACGTATGCGCTTGCAGGCTTCGGCGTTTGGTCTTCTCTGTTCTTTCTTTTGCCTGATATCTTTCAAATTCGAGCTCATTGACGGTCTCGATCGCCTTCTTGCCACCGTCCGCCGCGATCGGCAAGCCGCCCGGCATCTGCTGCCATTGGGTCGCTAAAATCACGTTATCAAGTCCTTTAATACGGTTGCTTTGTCGGATGGGCAATCTTCCTTTCGGCAGGGCAAAGCTCATAAACGAGCCGATCTGTGAATCTACGTATCTTTGATAGGTCGCGGGAGTCCAGACGTCGATGCAGGCCAGCTTATCCTTCAGGTGCGGCAATTTAGCTTCGATCAAGCTCTTTAGCGTTGCGGCGAGCTCCTGCTTTTCGGCGTTGTATGCGCTTTTATCATTACGCATATTGATAAAATCGCGCGACGTATTCTCGTCGCAGAAGCAGAGGGCTTGCAATATCTGTTTATTCTCGGGGGCAAAGCTCTTTTCGTGTGAAAACTCGCGGAGTGCAAAGGCCTCGTTATGCAAAAGCGAGCGATATTTGGGCGGAATCTCGATCATAAGGTCTCCCGAAAATCCCAATTCGGCAGTGTCGCACGAAAAGGCACACTGGTAGCTTGAAAAACGGTGCAATTGGGGATCATTGTAGAGTTTTTTGAGCTGCTTTGGCATGGGAATATCCAAGAGTCTGTCAAACATGACTGCGGGGTCGGCGGTCAGTATGATATAGTCGGCTGATATCCTATCGCCGTTTGAAAGGTTGATGGCAAGGGCTTTGTTTTTTTCGCGCTCAATGCCAATCACCTCGGTTTTTAAAAGCAATTCGCCGCCGAGGCTTCTGAAGCGGTCGGTCATTCTATTAGCCATAGCCAACGAGCCGCCTTTTGGCAAGCCGCCGTTTTCTCCGCAAAAATGTGCCCAGATCGCGATCAGGGCGAGGGAGGAAAATTCATCACTTAAAAAGGAGCAAATGAATTGTCTTAGCAACGGACTTTTGAACCTTTGAGCAAGGTCTTTTGCCGAAAGGTCGTAATATTTTATGAGACTCGGCACCGAAATTGCAATTTTTGCTTTACTATACCTTTCGTTATGGGATTTACCTGCAATTCCTGACATTCCCTGCACCATTTCGACGGCTTTGACCAGTGACAAGATCTCTTTTTTGTCGTCGGGGGATATTTTTATCATATCGTTTTTTGTTTGCTCGAGATCGGCATTCAATGAGATCGAAGCGCCGTTTTCTTCGCAGGTGTACAAGGTTGGCGGCTGATATACGTCCACATCACCCAGTGCGCCGAGGGTCTCCCACATTCTGTAGCCGTCGGATGCAGGATTCGTGCCCGTGAGCCAATGTATGCAGTTGTCGATATGATATTCGCCGCGCTGCCATCCCGTAAGGTTACCTCCAGCGACATTATGTCGCTCGCAAATTGTTGCCGTATGTCCGCTCAGTTGTGCATAGATGCCTGCGGACAGTCCCGAAACACCTCCGCCAACGATCGCTATTTTTGCCATATCTTATCCTCTTTTCTGCTTTCTTTCAATCTAATTGTTGACACTGTTTTTGCTTTTAATCCAAAAGAAAGGACAAAAGCTCCCGTGTTATTAAAACACGGGAGCTTTGTTGTCTTAAAGGGCCTATAAAAACAAAAAACACGGCTATTGCCGCGCATTTTGCATATTAACTCACAATCGTCAAGGTAAAAGGAATGAGTTTGAGAAACCGAAACTCAAACAACCTTAAACTTCCTGTGTTGCAGTAGCGTTGACTTTCGTCATGCAACAAAGGAGGTTCAAGCCCTCGGTCTATTAGTATCGGTCAGCTGAACACATTACTGTGCTTACACCTCCGACCTATCAAACTTGTAGTCTGCAAGTGACCTTACTCATTCTAGA
>JAFULC010000063.1 GCA_017483305.1 Clostridia bacterium
CACTCTTGAGGACACCGAAAAAACAGATGCAGAGGGGCTCCCTGTACAGGCCTACACTGTCCATATCCTCCCACCCATCTTTCCCGACGAAAATCTGACAGTGCGCGAGGACACCGAGCGCATCTGCCGCGAAAACTATCGCTTGTGGAAGGAGACCTACGAGAGCTTCTACGGCAAAAAGCTTGAATACACCACCGAGGTTGAATTTGACGTATGTACTACCTGATAGCAATTTTCATTTCAATAATAATCACCGTATTTGTAAATCTTCTGTTCTTCCTGCCCTTCACGGTTGAAAACCTGATCTTGACGGCGGGCGCAGTCTGCATCGGTGCGGTGGCGGCATTTGTCATCGACGGCATCTCAGCACTCATCCTGCGCCGCCTCACACCAAAATCGTGGTACCGCCCGAACCGCAGGATCTTCACAGTATCAAAGAAGGAAAAGAATTTTTACAACAAGCTGAAGATCAAGGCGTGGAAGGATAAGGTTCCCGAGCTTGGAGGATTTACAAGCTTCCACAAAAATGAGCTCAAAAGCGAAAGCGATCCCGTATATCTCGAGCGCTTCATAATCGAGGCAAATTACGGAGTTATCATACACATCGCCAACGCTCTGCTCGGCGTTCTCATCGTGTTTATCCCATACTGCAATGCACTCTCCGTGTGCATCCCCGTTATCGCAGTCAACTTTGTCCTCAGCATCCTTCCCGTATTTATTCTCCGCTACACAAGCTATACTCTCCTGCGCCTCTATAACCGAAGCGTCAGAAAAAAATAAAAAAATCCCTTTCGTTCAAGCGAAAGGGATTTTATGTTATGTTTTCTTTCCAATAACCGACCAAAGCGAAATTATCAGCTGCCCGGGAATACCCAAAAGATAGATCTGCCAGACGTTAAATCCGCCCACAAGCACCGATAGGTGAATTGCGGCAAGAAGCGTCCAGACCATCAGCGAAATAATAAGATAATTTCTTCTGCGGTTAAACCATATCGAATTGAATATCAGCCAGACCAGCATCGAAGCAGGCACCGCATAGGCGTAAGCCAACCAGTGCGCCACCGCGTCGGTGGTAGCAATGTCGATAGGAACAAATATCACCGAAGCGATCAGCCAGACGAGCAAAACGCTCATTCCCGTGATCATCGCACGGCTCCTCTTCTTCTTTTTGAGAGCAGCCTCGTCAACCACTACCTCGATCGCGTCATCGTCATCCTCGTGCCCCGACTCAATAAGATAATCCACGGTAACACCGAAAAGATCGGCAATATTTTTAAGCACCGAAATATCGGGGACCGACTCTCCCCTCTCCCATTTCGAGACCGCCTTGTCCGAATAATTCAGCTTTTCGGCGAGTCCGATCTGAGTCATACCGCTCCTGTGACGTAGCCGCACGATATTTTCCGCAATAATTGATTTAATGTCCTCCAAGGGATACCTCCATTGGTTGTTGTCAACCCTTTTTCTTTCTGCCAAAAAGCTTTTTTGCGGCAGAGCATACAGCACCCTTCACCCTCCTGAAAGTTTTGCGCGGGTAAAAGGTCGCAACTATATATCGGCAATAAATAGCGTATCCAAGACCGTCAAGCCTCAGCTTCTTTTCGCCGCGACGCACCTCGGTCAGCTTGCCGATCACCTGAGCATCGGTTATACCCGTCTCAAGCGTGACACAGTTATCTCCACAAATAATATACGAGTCGGGCAGGACCTTTACCACACGGTGAAGCAAATAATCCTCACCCCTGCGATAAAGCGCTACGTCGTACTTTTTAAGCCGCTCGCGAGCAGGCGTAATAACGATAGTATCACGCCTGTCTCTGAGCATCGGCATCATGCTGACTCCGGACGTCGTGCTGACGTACATTCCGTCCTCGGCAAGCAGCTCCTCAATTCGTCTGTTCATTTTATCCTTCAAGTAATCCGTTGGCGCGAAGCGTCTCGACCGTGGACCTGATATCCGCGCGCAAGACATCGCCGTCAACCTCGTATTTATCGAATAAAGCATCGTATATGCCGTCCTCGTCCATTCCCTGCATAATGCAGCTCCAGATGTCGGCGGCGGTAGCGTTGAGCTTGATCATTCCACGAAAGCTCTTGCTCGCCTCGCCAATTGCAACAACGACGTAATTACCCATAACTTCACGCAAAACGAACCCATCCTTGATCTTCAAGATAAGATCCTCCAGCAAGTAAAATTAATCCAACGCCTCAAATTCCTCAAGCGCCGCCTTGAAGGAAGCCATGCAGGAATTGAAAGCATCCATCTTCGTCAGATCGACACCGGCAAGCTTAAGAAGCTCAACGGGGCTGTCGCTTCCGCCGGAGGACAGGAACTTAAAGTAGTCTGCAACCGCAGCCTCACCCTCGTTGTAAATCCTCTCGGCAATAGAAACCGCCGTGATTATACCGGTAGCGTACTTGTAAACGTAAAAGCCTCTGTAGAAATGAGGAATTCTCGCCCACTCGTAAGCGATCTCGGGGTCGGAAACCACACTTCTGCCGTAGTACTTCTTGTTGAGGTTGTAGTAAACCTCGTTGAGCGAATCCTTGGTCAAGGGCTGACCCTTCTCCGCCATATCGTGAGCAATATACTCAAATTCAGCAAACTGAGTCTGTCTGAACAAGGTTCCCTTAAGCATATCCATATAGTAGGAAAGCAGATACTTCTTCAGCTTCTGATCGGTGGTAGTCTTCATCAGATACTTAAGAAGCAAAACCTCGTTGACCGTACTTGCAACCTCTGCAACGAAAAGGGTGTATCCCGCCTTCTCCTGAGGCTGATTCTTGTCGGAATAGTAGGAATGCATAGCGTGACCAAGCTCGTGAGCAAGCGTGAACACGTCGCTTGTGGTCTTCTGATAGTTGAGCAGAACGTAAGGATGCTTCGTGCCGTAAGCACTCGTGCTGTAAGCACCGCTTCTCTTTCCTGCGGTCTCCTCAACGTCTATCCAACCGTTGTCGTGAGCCTCCTGAAGCAGCTTTGCGTACTCCTCACCCAAGGGCGCAAGACCCTCCTTGACGATCTTGAACGCATCCTCGTAGTCAACCTTGATCTCGGCATCCTCAACGGGGGAAACGTAAACGTCATACATGTGCATAGACTTGTAGCCAAGAATCTTCTTCTTATCTCTGTAATATCTGTGAAGCAGAGGAAGAGCCTTGTTAACGCTCTTGAGAAGATTCTGATATACCTTTACGTCAACGTCCTCATTGTCAAGTGCACGCTCAAGCGAAGAATTGTACTTTCTTGCACGAGCAAGGAAAACGTCCTTGTCGACGTTGCCGACGTAAGCCGCGGTGATCGTATTGATAAGACCTATGTAAGCCTTGTAATATGCGCGGAAGGCATCACGGCGAGCCTTGCGGTCGGGAGAGTGAAGCATAACTCCGTACATACCGTGCGTAACCGTAACCTTTTCGCCGCCCACCTTGATCGTAGGATATGGGAAATCGGCATTGTCGATCATTCCGAACACCTGCGAGGGACAGTCGAAAACTCTGCTCTCCTGCGACAAAAGCGCCTCGATCTCCTTGGAGAGCACGTGAGGCTTTCTCTTTATGGTCTGACGGAGAGTATAATCGTAATCCTTGAATCTCTCATCCGCGATAAGACCCTCAAGATATTCAACGGGAAGCTCGGTAAGCTCGGGCTCAACGAAAGCAACGCTGCCCATAAGTCTCATCCAGAGCATATCAAGTCTCGACTGAAGCGCGGTAAACTCGGAGCTTCTGGTGTCCTCGTCGTGACGCATGTGAGCATATACCGCAAGCTGAACAAGATGAAGCGAAACCGCATTCATTCCCTGCAAGCACTCAAGCAAAAGCTCGGGATCGCCAAGCTTGCCCTCATATTTCGAGAAGTCGAGCTTATCCTCAAGAGAGGCGTAAACCTTATTCCACTCGTCAACGCTTTCATAAATGTCCTCTACTCTCCATTTAAGGTTTGCAGGGACCTGACTTCTTTCCTTTGCCATATCTTTGTCCTCCGTATTGCGCGTAAGCGCGATTATTTCATTTTACTCTTGAATTATACCACACCCAAAACCGTTTTTCAACCCCCAAATTATAAAAAAGTCCGAATCTGCCCACTTTTAAGCTCAAAAAACGGCGAAATTCGCACTTTTTGATGTTTTTCATCAACACGTACAACAAAAAATGCGCCAAACGTATTGACGGAGAAAAATGTTTGTGCTATAATGATTCATATATTTTCAAAAACCTCGCCCGCATAAAAGCTCGCGAAAAAAACGGAGCCTATAATGAAAAAAAGCTACATCCCCGAGGGCTACAAGCCCGTGCTTGACGCGTACGACACACAGCGCGCCATCGCATTTATAAAAAACACGTTTCAAGAGGAATTTTCCTCGGTATTAAATCTCAAGCGAGTCTCCGCGCCCCTGTTCGTAACCGAAGCGTCGGGACTTAACGATAACCTCAACGGCTACGAGCGTCCCGTCTCCTTCGACGTTCCCGCGATCGGCGCTGAGGCACAGGTAGTTCACTCGCTCGCAAAATGGAAAAGACTCGCGCTTAAAAGATACGGATTCAGTGTCGGCAACGGACTTTACACCGATATGAACGCGATCCGTCGCGACGAGGAGCTCGACAACGTCCATTCAATATACGTAGACCAGTGGGACTGGGAAAAGATAATCACACGTGAAAACCGCAACCTTGATTACCTAAAGCTGATCGTCCGCGCAATTGTCCGCGCGATCTGCAACACCAACGACAGACTTCACGTCCGCTACCCCCAGCTTCGCACCGATCTCTGCCCCGAGGTCTCGTTTATCACAACGCAGGAGCTCGAGGATATGTATCCAAGCCTCACTCCGTCAGACCGCGAGCACGCGTATCTGCGCGAGCATAAGACCGCGTTTATAATGCAGATAGGAGGCAAGCTCCGCTCGGGCAAGCCGCACGACGGAAGAGCTCCCGACTACGACGATTGGCAGCTCAACGGAGATCTGTTCTTCTGGGACGAGGTGCTTGACCGCTCGCTTGAGCTCTCCTCAATGGGAATCCGAGTAGACAGCGACGCCCTCGACCGTCAGCTCACCCTCTCGGGCTG
>JAFULC010000009.1 GCA_017483305.1 Clostridia bacterium
AAAAATAACGAGAGGCGCGTTGCCCATATATTTGAAAATTTTAGAAAGTGTTTGTTTCATATCGGCACCTCCTTACGCAAGCTCCGCGGCAGTCAGCTGAGACTGCGCGATCTCGCGGTAGACGGGGCAGCTTTCCATCAGCTCGTCGTGTGTGCCGATACCGACTGCCTCACCGCGCTCAAGCACGATGATCTTATCAGCGTCTCGAATGGTGCTGATACGTTGCGCGACGATGACCTTGGTGGTATCCGACAGCTCTTTTTCAAGTCCGTGACGCAACGTTGCATCTGTCTTATAGTCAAGCGCCGAGAAGGAATCGTCAAAGATCAGTATTCCGGGCTTTCTTGCAAGAGCGCGGGCAATCGAAAGACGTTGCTTCTGTCCACCCGACACGTTCTTACCAAGCTGTACGATTCGGTGCTCCTTACCGCCCTCGGTCTTATCCACAAACTCCTTTGCCTGAGAGAGCGAGATCGCCATATCCACCGTTCCCTCGTCAAAGCCGTCTTGGCTTTCACCAAAGGTAATATTCTCTCGGATACTGCCTGCAAACAGTACTGCCTTTTGCGTGATATAGCCGATCTTATTATACAAGCCATCAAAGGTATAATCTTTAACGTTGACACCGTCTACAAGGACTTCGCCTTTGGTCGCGTCATAGAAGCGCGCAATCAAAGAGATCAGCGTTGTTTTACCGCATCCCGTTGCACCGATAATTGCGAGTGTCTGTCCCTTTTCAATGCGGAAGGAGATATCGGAAATAGCCTCCTCCTGCGCCTCGGGATAAGCAAAAGACACGTTCTTAAACTCTACCGTTCCAACCTCATCGGTATTGCTCCTTGCTCCCTCGGTAACCGTTGTCTGTCTGTCAAGCACCTCGTTGATACGCTCCGCCGAGACCTGCGCGGCGGGAAGCATCATAAATACCATGACCATCATCATAAACGACATGACCACGTAGGTCGCATAAGTGCTGAACACCACAACGTCGCTGAACATCGCAATTCTGCCCGCAACGTCGGTCAGTGCTATTTGATTGATAAGAGCCGCGCCGAGCCAATAGATCGCTAAGGACAGACCGTTCATACAACTTCCCATCACAGGCTGCATCAAGGAGAATAGGCGTTGATTTTTTAGCTGCGTATTCATCATCTCGGTGTTGGGCACATCAAACTTTTCGGTCTGATAGCCTTCAGCGTTGAAGGCGTGAACCACGTTGATGCCCGTCAGATTTTCTCTTGCCATGCGATTCTGCGTATCGGTCAACTTCTGAACCTTACGGAAGCGAGGCAGACAGACCGACATAATGGCAAGGACTGTTGTGCATATCACAACGACTGCCGATGCCGTTACGGCAGACAGCTCCCAGCTCTTGCCGAGGATCTTGATGATCGCCCATACCGCCATGATAGGCGCTTTTACAAGCGATTGCAAGCCCATAACGACGATCATCTGCAATTGCGTAATATCATTGGTCGTTCTTGTGATCAAGCTCGGAATTGAAAACTTGGACGTTTCGGCTTTGCCAAGCATTATCACGTGAGAAAACAACTTTTCTCTGACGGCATAGCTATATCCTGCGGCAATGCGCGAAGTCAAAAATCCGCAAGCGATCGCAAGTGCCGCGCTTGCAAGCGTGCAGCCGAGCATCTTTGCTCCTACCGACAGAATATCTGCCATTTCGCTTCCGGGGGTATTGATCAAAACCGTCAAATCGCTCATATAGTCGGGCATCGTCAGATCAAAATAGATCTGTCCGATGATCAAAGCAATACAACCGAGAACCATCCACCGTTCCCGATTTTTCATGTATTTCAGCAATTTGAGCATCTTGAAATTATTTCTCCTTTATGATCTTATCAATATTTGCGTCCATCAATTTGAAGCACCGCTCCATTACGGCGCGATCCTCCTCGCTGATTCCCTCAAGCACGGCACTCGCAAACTGAATCTGACGCTCCCGTCCTGCTTCAACGATCTTCTGCGCCTTTTCCGTACATACAAGTGCGTCCTTTCTTCTGTCACCGGGAACAGCTCGTCTTTCAATGTATCCCCCCTGCACTAAACTCTCAACATGAGCGGATACCACGGGACGTTTCAGTCCTCTCATATCACAAATATAGCTTGCCGTAGCAAACTCGGGATTATTGGCAATAAAAAGAAGGATGCTGATCGCAGTATGGGGCATATCGGTTTCTTTAGCCAGTGGCAATAATGCCTTTTCGTATGCCAAGCCTATCTTTCTTGCGTGTCCATTCATTTCCTGAATCGTTATCATAAAAAACTCCTTTTGTTCGTTTTTGAACTATTTCATATTATACTATTCGAAATTGAAATTGTCAATGATGGATTTGTGAATTTTTATGAAGGTCAGTTGAAAGTTTTATTGCTAAAGCAAAAAGTAAGTGCAGACCGATTGTTTCGATCTGCACTCGTTGATTATAACATTGGTTGAATCACTAAAGATATTATCCTTGATTATCGCTCTCGCCGAGTATTTTAATAATCGACGTGACAAATAAAAAAACAACCGCCTTTTTGCTGCAACTCAAGGCGGTTAATTCTTTAACTTATTCGGGATAGCAACCGTCATCGGTTCTCTCCGTTATTATTATATCACGACGGAGCCACTTTGTCAACTCTTTTTTGAACTTCATATAAAGGCTTTTTGATCAGTAGCACTTTTTCTTTGATTGGTGACTCAATTTTTGAAAGTGCCCTGCTCTATGCGTAACCATTCTTCTCTTTTCTCTGCTGTTTTGCGGCCTGCTCCACCCAAGCGTTTTTGACCCCATTGTTGACCATAGACCGCTTTGGAAGCGATGGAACCAACGGAGTTAAGAGTGGTACAAAGCGTTTGAAACGGAGCAAAAACCACTACATATAGTGTTTTTGGAGATAAAATATACTATATTTTTCGCTTGTGGTGGTAGAGGCCGCAAGTTCAAATTTCAAATTCTTCTTTACCCATTCAGATAATAAACATCTTTCAAATCTCAGGCTCAAAGCAAGGCATAAGCTGGAGCTTGAAAAGATTCACCTTGTGCAGATGATCAATGCGTTCCTTCTTTTTCATATCCTCGATCTCGCCTGTGCGGATATATCTATCAAGCTCGGCATACGTAAATCCGAGATTATCCTCATCGGTTTTTCCGCACAGACCGTCGGAGGGCACCTTTTCAACCAACTCGCGAGGCAAATTGAGAACACGACCAATCTCAAGCACCTCTGCAACCGTAAGACGCGACAGAGGGCTGAAATCGCCTACAGAATCTCCGTAGCGCGTGGAATATCCCACCCAGTCCTCACTGAGATTGCATGTGTTGACAACACGACCGTTACAGCACTGAGATACTGCATAAAGCGTCGTCATTCTGATTCTCGGAGGCATATTAACACGGCTCTGCTCGGAAAGCTCCATCGGGATCGCACTCTTGAGTCCCTCTACCGCATCGTGAATATTGACAACATAATACTTGATGCCAAGGTGGTTTACAAGCATATATGCCATGTCTATATCAGACTGCTCACCGTTAGGCATAAGCACACCGATAACTCGGTCGCGTCCGAGAGCCTCTACACAGAGAGCTGCCGCGATAGAGCTGTCTTTACCGCCTGAAATACCCAGTACGGCATTACATCCGGGGCCATTTTTATCAAAAAAATCGCGGATCCAATTCACACAATCGTTTTTAATTCTTACAGCATCAAACATTTTTTCTTCTCCTTTAATAATATTAGAGCGAATTCTTTTTCTTACGCTTTCAGTATAACATATTATTTCCATGATTTCAATAGACTTTGGAATATTTGTGACATGCTTTCACATAATTTTAACATTTTTTTATTTATGATAAAGAGGCCAATTGACCAAATCAGCACATATCTTTTTAAATTGCAGCGTTCTAATATTTTTGGTCTATTTGACGAAAAAAAACTACAGCAAAACTTCAAAAAAATATATTTTTCTCGTTCTCAAGACCCTCTATATCGCTATTGCTGACAACATCTTTTTATTAAATTAAAAATTTTGAAAAGAATTGCAACATTTGTTCGGATATCAAATTGGTCAAAACGCCGAAAAAATCGTTTTTTGTTAGAAATAATCGATTAACACTTGCATTTATGCTTTTATGATGTTATAATAATTGAGAGTGTGTGTATAATTATATTTAATTCTCGAAGGGAGGTCACAG
Organism: Clostridia bacterium; assembly: GCA_017483305.1. Classification (GTDB taxonomy): domain Bacteria; phylum Bacillota; class Clostridia; order Oscillospirales; family CAG-272; genus SVTX01. The sequence goes on from JAFULC010000009.1 coordinate 4,197, forward strand.
TATGATAATTGATATCCAAAAAGCAAGTTTTTTTAAAAGATTGTCCGCTTTTTTGCTTGACAGTATCATTCTTATATTGGTAGCCGTGGCTGTAGCAGTACCAATATCGGCTGTTCTCGACTACCCTAGCACAGTAGAGGCGTTTGAAACACATTATAAACAATATGAAGAAAAGTATGAAATTGATGCCAATATGTCTGCCGCCGAGTACGACAAATTAACTCCCGAGCAAAAGGAACGCTACGAGGAGGCATCCAAAGCCTTGGCAAAGGATAAGGAAATCGTCAAGCTTTATACGTCACTTATGAATAAAACCATTTTGGTAGTGCTTATTTCCCTTTTCTTTGCATTTATAGTTACAGAATTGGCAATACCGCTGATTTTCAAAAACGGTCAGACGCTTGGAAAGAAGATGTTGTCTCTGGGGGTTATGCGTGTAGACGGCGTCAGGATCTCAAGCTTTCAGCTGTTCGCGCGTTCTGTATTCGGAAAATTTTTAATGGAGACAACGATTCCCGTACTGGTGATTATGCTCGAATTTTTTGGCGCAATGTCGGGTATGGGACTCATAATTACCGCCTTGATCTTCATTATTCAGGTAGTACTTTTGATAGCAACCAAGAACAATTCCACTATACACGACTACATGGCAGTAACAGTTGTGGTTGACGTAAACAGTCAAATGATGTTTGATTCCCCCGAGGATCTTATAGAATACAAGAAGAAGCTACACGAGGAAACGGTACGCAACTCGCCGTACTGATCTCTTTTCAAACCGTCTCAAAAAATATTACATAAAATGCAGCTCGTCTATGAAAGTCGAGATTGCTTAAACTTTCAGGAGGTAATATGAAAGTCGAATTGCAAAACTTAACAAAAATCTTCCCCAGCCGTAACAAAAAGTCGGGTGGAGAGGTGACAGCGGTAAATGATTTTACCTTCACTATTCCTGACGGCATGCTGGTCGGTCTGCTCGGTCCCTCGGGATGCGGAAAGAGTACCACTCTTTATATGATCAGCGGACTTCAGAAGCCCTCGTCGGGTAAGATTTTCTTCGGTGACGAGGACGTTACCGAGCTGTCACCCGAAAACAGAGGTGTAGGTCTGGTGTTCCAGAACTATGCGCTATACCCTCACCTTACTGTTAAGCAAAACATCATGTTCCCTTTGCAGAATCTCAGGGGTACAGACAAGCTTTCAAAGCAGGAAATGCAGGAAAGAGCACTTGAGGCAGCAAAGCTTGTTCAGATCGACGAGCTTATGGACCGTAAGCCCAGCGAGCTTTCGGGCGGTCAGCAGCAAAGAGTTGCTATTGCACGCGCACTTGTAAAAATGCCTCGCGTTCTGCTTCTCGACGAGCCGCTCTCAAACCTCGACGCACGCCTTCGTCTCCAGACACGTGAGGAGATCAGACGAATTCAAAAGGAAACGGGCATTACAACCGTTTTCGTTACTCACGACCAGGAAGAGGCTATGTCCATCTCCGATATGATCGTGGTTATGAAGCTCGGTGTTCTGCAGCAGATCGGTAAGCCTCAGGATATCTATGATGACCCCACCAACCTGTTTGTTGCCAAGTTCTTGGGTACTCCTCCCATCAACGTTTTCAACGGAAAGGTTGAAAACGGCACTCTTTACATCGGAAACGATGCCGTTCTTGAGGTCGGCGGCGTAGACGACCAGCCCGTTTGGGTAGGTATCCGTCCCGAAGGATTTACTCCCGACGATAACGGTGCGCTCGTTTGCAAGCTTAATAACGTAGAGGTTATGGGTAGAGACGTAAGCGTGGTTTCCACACACGAGGCATCCGCTAATCCTATCGTACGCTCGATCGTAAATGCTGATAACAAGATCGACGTAACTGCAGAAAACATCAAGTATTCCTTAAAGCCCCACAAGGTATTCATCTTCAACAAGGAAACTGAAGAAAGAATTTATTTTGAGGTGAAGTAATGGTAGATAGTAAGCATCAATGGAAGGCTTGGCTATATTTGTTTCCAGCAATTATTCTGTTGCTTATATTTACGCTATGGCCCATAATCAACACGGTCGCCACTGCGTTTATATATAATGTAGAATACAAGCCTGTAACCATACAAGTTGAAGTCGTGGAAAACGCTGAAGAGGAATATCTCTTCACATACGTTGATCCGGAGGAAGGCGTTAAGTACTATATGAGCGCAGTCGTCGAAGAGGACGGCAGCGTTGATCTGGAATACGTCAGCACTCCCGACGGCGCAAACGGCAACTTTAAGTACGACAACGATCTTACCGCATGGACCGTTACAGTCGGAGAAAAGCAGTATTTTATCGGTGCTACAGACGATTCCGATGCTTCCCTGTTTGAAATAAACGATGAAAACGTTGAAAAGCTCGGCTCGTCCATATACCCCGCAAGCCTTTTCTCAGAATCAGCCAACAAGCACGCCACAAGCAAGCTTGATCCCAATAAAGGTTACAACTTTGGAATTTTCAAGGGTGTCTCCGAGGCTGTAAGATACGTTATTGCCTCCTCCGAGGAGGGTTACCTCAACACCACCGATTTTCTTAACGACTCAGCAATGCTCTGGCCCGAAAAGTGCAAGGTCGGTGAAAATAACGGATTCAAATTCTACTATGAGGATGAAGACTATAACTGGCTCTACCTCAACACAGTAGTAAATGATGAAGGCGAGGTTTCAATAGAGTACACCGTTGATCAAGGTGTCGGATTCTATTACAATAGCACTCACAAGGCGTGGATATGCCTTGTTAACGAAGCCGAGTATTATCTCGGACTTGACGGAATCAACAGAATCGGTGTTTATGCTCTTGCAGATATCGGCGCAGAAAACGCTCCTACTCCCGCAGTAATGTACATGCACAGAGGAGAGGCATCTGCAGCTGTTGAAATGACAAATCTCAGCGAGGACGACGCATACCGTATCGGTGCACACCGCGCGGCAGACGGAACTCAGACATATATCACCACAGGTGCTGCTGTAGGCGGTGGAATGATGTTGACCGAGGACTTCGTAAACGGTGAGTCCTTCTCCAAGTTTGGTATGAACAACTTTATCTACGTTCTTACCAGCAGAGGACGTGACTTCATAGTCTGCTTGAAGAATACTCTCATTCTGACAATTATAACCGTTCCGATCTCCACCATTCTCGCACTTCTCATCGCGGTAGGACTTCACTCCATCAAGCCTCTGCAGAAGCTCCTGCAGACGATCTTCTTCCTGCCCTACGTTACCAACTCTATCGCAATAGGAATGGTATTCGCGGCAATGTTCAATATAGTTGGTATCAACTCCACGCAGGAGTCTGTCGGTATCATCAATAATATATTGGGAGTATTTGGAGTAGAAAGAATCAACTGGATCAACTACGGTGCAGAAACCTGGGCAAGCTTCACAGCCCTTATCGTGTACATCGTATGGAATGCTCTCCCCTTCAAGATACTCATTCTTCTCGGCGGTCTTCAGAGCATAAACAAGCAGTACTACGATGCGGCTAAGATCGATAGCACTCCCAAGTGGCGCGTTCTTACCAGAATCACAGTTCCGTTGCTTTCCCCCATGCTCACGTATACTGTCATCACCAGCTTTATCGGCGGATTCAAGGAATACTCCAGCGTCGTCGGTATCTTCGGTGAGGATAAAGCAGTTGCGGGCGGTGCGAATATGAATACCATAGTAGGACATATTCAGAATCACCTTACAATTACTCGCGACTACGGTCTTGCAGGCGCAGCGGCGCTTATGCTGTTCGTAATCATATTTATCGTAACAATGATCAACTTGCGTATAAGCAAGAAGAGCACCCATTATTAAGAGAGGAGGCACGTCTAATATGGAAAATAATTCTAACTCCTCGTTGAAGGTAATGAAGGAAAAGGATATCCGCAAGGTTGCCTCTACCCAGAAGGTTGCTAAGGTCTTTGGTCAGATCCTCGTTTATACCTTCCTCGGTATAATGGCTCTGATAGTGCTTTTCCCCTTCTACTTCATGATAATTTCTTCACTGAAGTCTCTTGAAGAATACAGATTGGCTGTTCCCACTCTGATTCCTCAGTCCTGGAAATTCCAGAACTATACCGACATACTCATCCCGTTTGAAATGGCAGAGGCTAACGGTTGGGTAGGAACGCTCGTTTCTCCCGAAGCCGCAACCAACGATTTCGACCTTTTCACTCTTTTCAGAAACACCATGTTCGTAGGTATCGTTTCAACGATACTGTCATTGGTCATCACCGTGCTTTCCGCATTTGCCTTTGCAAGACTTAACTTCAAGGGTAAAAACGCGCTCTTTGCAGCGCTTCTCGGAACTATGATGATCCCCGGTGAGCTTTTCACCATCACGAACTACGCAACGGTTATGACTAAGGGCGGTTGGTTCCCCACCTTCTTTAACGGTCTCGGAAATATGTTCGGTCTCTTTGGTCCTGATTTCCGTATCCCGTTCGTTGATTCGAGCTTTGCGGCTCTGATCGTTCCCTTCTTGGTAAGTGTGTTCTATATTTACCTTCTCAGACAAAACTTTTTGCAGATACCCAACGAGCTTTACCTCGCCGCTAAGGTAGACGGTACCAGCGACATCAAGTATCTCTGCAAGGTTATGATCCCCCTTGCGCTCCCCACCATTATTTCTATCACGATACTCAAGATGATGGGCGCTTGGAACTCTTACATGTGGCCCCGACTCGTTGCAAACGACGATGCTCACAGACTTATTACGAACGGTCTGAGAAACGCGTTTAACGACGTTTCAGGTAACACAGACTACCCCCGTCAGATGGCGGCGGTCGCACTCGTTTCGCTTCCTTTGTTCTTGGTGTTCATTTTCTTCAGAAAATACATCATGAAGGGCGTAAGCCGAAGCGGTATCAAGGGTTAATCGCTTTTTCGACCAAAAGAAAGAGCTTAACACAAATATAATTTTATTATATGGAGGACAAAAACCATGAAAATGAGAATTCTTGCGCTTTTGATGGCGGTATTCTGTTGTTTGGGCTGCTTTTCGTTCGTAGCGTGTGATAACGGTTCTTCCGAAGAAATCACAACAGTTCCCGACAACGACGAAACTACAGTAGCCGACGGCGACGAAACCACCGTTACAAACGGTGACGAAACCACCGTTGCAGGCGGTGACGAAACCACCGTTGGTGGCGATGAAACCACCGTTGACGGCGGCGACGAAACCACCGCAGGTGGAGTGGCAAATCAGGATGAAGGCTATGATGGAAGCGCAGTAACCATTACCTTCTATCACACTATGGGTCAGAACCTTCGTGAAGTTCTCGATGCTTACATCGTAGAATTCAACGCACTCTACCCCAACATCACCATCGTGCATGAGCAGGTTGGTAGCTACGACGACGTTCGTGACCAGATCAGTACCGAGATCACCGTTGGTAACCAGCCCAACATCGCGTACTGCTATCCCGACCACGTTGCAGTCTACAACATCTCCAAGGCAGTTTATCCGCTTGACGCGCTCATCGACAATATGGCAGAGGTAACCCGTGCAGACGGCACCACCGAGCGTATGGGTCTTACACAGAAGCAGATCAACGACTTTATCCCCGGCTACTACGCTGAGGGTAAGCAGTTCGGTGACGGCAAGATGTATACACTTCCTATGTCCAAGTCTACCGAGGTTCTTTACTACAACGCTACCTTCTTTGCAGAGCACGGTCTCACTCCTCCTACCACTTGGGATGAGATGGAGGAGCTTTGCAAGAAGATCAAGGAGATCGATCCCACTTGCATCCCCCTCGGATATGACAGCGAAGCTAACTGGTTCATCACTATGACCGAGCAGCTCGGTACTCCCTACACCAGCGCAACAGGCGAACACTTCCTCTTCAACACTCCCGAAAACAGAGCGTTTGTTAAGGAATTCAGAAGCTGGTTCGAGGCTGGCTACGTAACCACTCAGGATATCTTCGGTGCATACACCTCTGGATTGTTTGTAGAACCCGATCCTTCCAAGCAGAGAAGCTATATGTCCATCGGATCCTCCGCAGGTGCTACCCACCAGCGTCCCGAAAAGGTTGACAACGAGTATCCCTTTGAGGTTGGAATCACCAGCATTCCTCAGGCTAACCCCGATCAGCCCAAGGTTATTTCTCAGGGTCCCTCGCTCTGCATCTTCAACAAGGCAAACATTCAGGAGGTTTATGCTTCTTGGCTCTTTGTGAAGTACCTCACCACCACCATTGAATTCCAGGCAGAATTCTCTATGGTATCGGGTTACGTTCCTGTTCTTAAGTCCGTTGCAAAAAATGAAACCTATGCAGCTTGGCTCGATAAGGCTGACGGCGGTGCAAACATTGCAGCGCTCTCCGCAAAGGTTTGTCTTGATCAGGCAGACGCATACTACACCTCCCCTGCATTCAACGGCTCCTCCGTTGCTCGTGACGAGGTTGGTAAGCTTATCAAGGACTGCTTCTCCGCAGAAACCGACGACGTTGATGCTATGATCGCAAAGGCGTTTGAGGATGCGGTAGAAAAGTGCAAGTACCTCTCTTAATTTCGAATTATTACACAGGACAAATTAATAATGAAAAAAATCATTAGCAATTTGCTTGTAGTTGCATTGCTGATAGGCTCCCTTCTCGGTTGCCTGTCAGCCTGCAACTCCGCAGGCAACACAGACGAAACAACCGTCACCGAGGAGCAGACCACCGAGTCTGTAATTCAAGACGGTGAAGACACCACGAGTAGCGAGCAAAGCACTACCGAGGGTGAAACAACCGAGGGTGAGACAACCGAGGGTGAAACGGAAGATGAAACAACAGCTGCCGACGTTCACGTTGACTATGCCGCTGAGGTAAAGCTGGATATGAACTCCGACACTCTTAAGCAAGAGGTAACGGTAAAGGCGTTCATCGACGGTGACACCACTCACTTCAACGTGCCTACCTCGGTTATTGAGACAGGCGTTATCAAGGCGAGATATCTCGCCATCAATACTCCCGAGTCAACAGGTAAGATCGAGGAATGGGGCAAAACAGCAGCCGCATTCACCAAAGAAAAGCTTTCCACAGCTACTTCTATCATTATCGAATCGGACACTGAAACACTCAATGCAGACTCCACCGGAGACAGATATATGCTTTGGATCTGGTACAAGACCGCTGAAAGCGACGAGTACCGTAACCTCAACATTGAAATTCTCCAGAACGGATTGGCAATCGCATCTAACTCCTCAAACAACCGCTACGGCGACACCTGCATGGCGGCTATCGCCCAGGCAAGAGCTGAAAAGCTGTGTGTTTATTCAGGAGTAAAGGATCCCAACTTCTACTATGGCGAGTCGGTAGAGCTCACACTCAAGGAGCTCCGTTGCAACATTGAAAGCTACAACGGTATGAAGGTTGCCTTCAACGCGATCGTAACTCAGGACCATGATAACGCGGTCTACGTCGAAAGCTACGACGAGGAAACCGGCGTTTGGTACGGAATGTACATTTACTACGGCTTCAATATGAATGGTGATGCCCTTGAAATTCTTTCCGTAGGCAACGAGGTAAGAATCGTAGGTACCGTTTCCTACTATGAAACGGGTAATACATATCAGGTGTCGGGACTTTCTTACCGTATGATGAAGCCCGACGATCCCTCTAATATCCAGAAAATAAGCGACGGTCACGAGCCCGTATATCTTCCCACCTCCCCCGAGCGTTATGCAAACGGAAAGGTTGACGTAACACTCACGGATAGCGAAGATAACGTAACAACCAACACCTATGATTACGCTGCCCTTGCGATCTATTCCTCCATCTCCATGGAAGGACTTTACGTAAAGAGAGCGTATGCCACCACTAATCAGGCAAGCGACGACTTCGGAGCAATGACTCTTATCTGCGAAGCCAACGGTGTAACCGTGCAGATTCGCACCACCGTATTCAGAGATGAAAACGGCGAGCTCGTCACCACCGATTACTACGTTGGCAAGACCATTGACGTAAAAGGAATCATTGAATATTTCAGTGGCGACTATCAGATCAAGGTCTTTAATCAGAATAATATTACTATCAAGTAATATATAAGTAAAAAATCATAATTAAAAGGAGACGTTATGAAAAAACTACTTGCACTTTGCTTAGCACTTCTCTTGTGCATGTCTGTTTTTGCAGCTTGTGGTACAGGTAACTCCGGTGAAGATGGCACCACAGACGGCAACGAGCAGACCACCACAAAGGAGGATGAAACCACCGCAGGCGATTCCGAGGAAACCACTGTAGGTGATTCCGAGGAAACCACTGTAGGCGATTCCGAGGAAACCACTGTAGGTGACTCTGAAGAAACAACCGTAGGCGATTCCGAGGAAACTACTGCTTCCGAGTCCGCATACGACGTTAACGCAGCGATTGAATTCCTTAACTCTCAGTACAAGGGTAAGGACCAGACTACCCCAGCTGACTATGAGCTTTACGGTCAGGTAATGGTCGGTCTCGACAAGTACATGGTTACTTGGACAGTCGACAGCGATAAGGTTAACGCAGTAGAGGGCAGCCCTAAGTGGACTATCGAGGTTAACGAGATGTCGCTTGAGACTGTTAACTACAAGATCACCGCTACCGTTACCGCACCCGACGGAACAACCGCTACCGTTTCCTACGATCGCGTAGTTCCTAAGTTTGAAGTTACCTCCTTCGAGGACTATATGGCAGCTACCGAGGGCAACGTTACCGTTGCAGGTATCGTTGTCGGTATCAACGCTAAGAGCGCAGGCAACACCAGAAACCACCTCTTCCTCGCTGACGTTGACGGCAAGGGCGGTTACTACTGCTACCAGCTCGACAGTGATCCCCTTGAGGCAGGTGTTGAACTTGGTATGACCGTAGCCGTTACCGCTCCCGTATCTCCCTACAGCGGAATGCAGGAGACCAAGGGTGGAGCCTTCGTAATCATTGACGAGACCATCAAGGATATTCCTGTTTTTGATATCACCGAAAAGTTCGCAGCAGGCGAGAGCCTCAAGAACTACGTAGGTCTCGTAGTAACCATTAAGGGTGTTACTATCTCCAACCAGGAGCTTGGCGGAACCAGCGAGTACCTTAACTTCGAGCTTAACGGTCAGAAGGCATACGTAAGAACCTACGTAACCGACTTCCCCACCACTCTTAAGGCAGCAGACAAGGCTACCATCGATGCAGCACATGCAGCTAACTTTGGTAACACTGCAGATGCTACCGGTATCCTCGTTCTTTACAGCGGCAAGCCCTACCTCATTCCTACCAGCACCGATTGCTTCTCTAACTATACCGTAGTTACTAAGACCGATGCTGAAAAGGTTGAGGCTGAGCTTGAGGAGCTTGTTGTTTCCGGAGATATTACTGCTGATACCACTCTTGCTCTTCCTCTCGTTGGTCAGTTCTACGACGACGTTAAGTTTGCTTGGACCGTTGACAATGCAGAGTATGCTATTGGCGAAGACGGCAAGGTTGAAATTGTACTTACTGCTAATGCAGTCGTTCTCAAGTTCACTGTTACTGCAACCTGCGGCAAAGTTACCGAAACCAAAGAATACACCGTAAACGTTGCTGCTAACTTTGTAATGTCCACAACTCGTCCCTACACACCCTATATTAACCAAGTAACCGCAGGCAAGGTTCTTTTCCTTGACGGTGGCGTTAGCGGCAGATACCTCACAACCACCACCGACGTGGCTAATGCTGTTGCAGTATATGCTGAGCAGGCTGAGGGCGGCTACAAGTTCTACATCCTCGTTGATGGCGCAAAGCAGTACATCACCATTTATAACAATGCTGATGGAAAGACCTCCGTTAACTACGATGCAAACGGAACCACTGTATTCTCTTATAATCCCACTGTAAACGCCTTCACAACCAACTTTGGCGGTAATGACGTTTACCTCGGCACATACAACAACTTTGAAACAATCAGCGTATCCAACCTTTCCTACATCAATGCAGAGAACACCGGCGTAAGCCAGTTCCCCCTTGAGCTCCTCGCAGCAGCTCCCGGCGCTTCCTACACCGGATCTCTTACTCAGGTTAATCTTGAGAACAAAGTTCTTTATCTCGACGGTGGCGTAAGCGGCAGATACCTCACCACTACCGAGAATGTTGCAAATGCTGTAGCAGTATATGCTGAAAAGGTTGATGGCGGCTTCAAGTTCTACATTATCGTTGAGGATGCAAAGCAGTACATCACCGTATACAACAATGACGAGGGCAAGCTTTCGGTTAAGTACGATGCTGCAGGCACCTCCGTATATGAGTACGATGCAACTGTTAACGCTTGGGTCACCGTATTTGAGAATGCCGAGTACTACCTTGGAACCTACAACACCTTTAACACCATAAGCGCTTCCAAACTTTCTTACATCAGTGCAGAGAATACCGGCGTAAGCCAGTTCCCCCTCGAATATAATAATTGATTTGTAAACAAAAAAACACAAAATCCAAATTACAGCTATTGACTTTGTTAACAAATAAGTCTCTACTGTAAAATAAAAATTATGGCACTCGCTTTGCGAGTGCCATTTTTTTGATTTCTTTTCATAAAGATATTGATAAAAGTCGAAAAATGTAGTATAATTATTCCATCGATATTAATTTGAAAGGTCAAAATATGAATTCAGGCAAAAAACTACTATCGCTATTACTTGCATTAGTAATTTTCATCACCGTCCTTACGGGTTGTGATCCTTTTTCGGATTTCAACGATTTGCCGAGTGAAACTACCGGTGAAAGCTCGAGCGAAACCTCTGATAATTTTCCCTCCGATGAGACGTCGGAAGAATCCACCGAGCAGGAATCGATGCAGGGAGACGAAACGACGACAGAGGTCGAAAATAACGGCAGTATTGCCATTCTCCAAGGCAGCGAATACACTTTAGAGGTTGGCGACAGTATAAGATTGACGGTTTACAAGTCGGCTTCTATCAAAGATACTGTAGGCTGGTTCGCCGAAGGTCAAACCGTATACGTTGATGAAAACGGACTTGTAACTGCCCTTTCCGTAGGTGATGCGACCGTTACCGCGTTTGTAGGCAGCATCTCCGACAGTATCGTAATTCACGTTGTTGAAAAGGAGATCGAGACCACCGAATCAGTCACGACAGAAGCAACCGAAGAAACTACTGAATCCGTCGAAACCGGAGAACGAGATGAGCTTGAAAAGCGTCCCGTTGACGAAATCTTTGAGGCGGTCAACTCTCCCTCGGACTACACTCCCGCAGGAAGCTACGAGGATGCGCTGGATCGTTCTCAAAACGGCGAGCTTTCGGGTTATCCCTTTGTCCCTGATCAAGCTCCGATCATCTCGGAATATCAACCGATGAAGGACGGAAAATTCATTAAAAACAACGATTCGTATTATATTGATTATAATACGTACGTAGTCATCGACGCTTATGGGCGCGAGGTCTTCCGCATCTACCGCGGAGGCGCATACATAACGCTTGAGGAGGTTGCGGCGTACGTCTATGCCTTTGGATCTGTGCCTGCAAATCATGCCTCAGGTAAGAGCACCAAGCCCACGTCAAGCATCTGGGAATCATATTTGCGAGTCAACCACACAAGATTCAGCGGAGACACCTCACGCTACCCTTATGAGCCCGAGCTTCCGCGCATAAGCGGATGCGGCGGAGATCTGCAATATTGGGAAATGGACATCGGAACCACAGGTACCGACTGTGATCCCTCTTACCGTCCTGCACTGTATAATAACGGATCAAAGATAACTCGCGGCGCGGCAAGAATCGTTTATACCTGGAACGACCTTAACAACAACGGCATAAACGACGGAAACGACGTAGTTTTCGTCTTCTACACCTACAACCACTACAATGATTTTCAGGAATATCTCAATTATTACGGTGGATGGGGAGAAATGTTTGGAAATATTACGGGTGGCGGAAAGCTTTCCAGCAAGACCAACTACAATCCCACCGAATACGTGCCCGTATATTCGGGATACCTTAAAGACGGAATATCCAAGGCTGAATACGTAGTATTGGCGTGGGTAGACCGCCGTGCATTCGAGCTTTTGTTGAATGCATAAACGCAAAAACACCGACGAACATAGTTCGTCGGTGTTTTTTGATTTATTTCCTGATTTTTTGGATTTCAAACTTCTTACAAGCCTTGTAACTTCCCGAATAATGAGGAAAAACATATTGAAAACCGTGCAGGTTTATTTATCAAGACTCCATCCGTGGTCACCGTGATAGATCATCTGACGCGTCATACCGCCGTCAACGCAAATGTTTTCTCCGCTGATAAATCCCGCCATGTCCGAGCAAAGATAAAGCACGATATTGGCGATATCGGGGGGATTTCCCACTCTGCCAACGGGCTGCTGAGTAGCATCCGCGCCTGTGTAGACCGTGTAATCGTTGTCGATCCATCCGGGAGAGACCGAATTTACACGCACCTTCCCTGCAAGACTAACCGCAAGCGCGTGTGTCAGAGCGAAAATTCCACCCTTTGCTGCGGTATAGCTCTCGGTCTCGGGCTGACTCATTCTGTCGCGCGACGAGGAGATGTTGACGATACTCGCGCCTTCGACAAAATACGGAGCAAAAAGCTTTGCAAGGTAAAACGGTGCGGTCACGCCAACCTTCAAGGCGTATTCAAAATCCTCATAGCTACAGCTTGTAATACCGCACATTTTAGGCGCGGCGTTGTTGATAAGACAGTCAACGCGTCCGTGCTCTTTTATTACCTTTTCGGCGAAGACCTCAAGCGTTTTCTTGTCGGCAAGATCGCCCACGAAGCAATCGTTATCAAGCAGATCGATAACACAGACCGTTGCTCCCGCCTCCTCGAATTTTTCGCGTATGCACTTGCCAATTCCTCTTGCGCCACCCGTTACAACGACAACCTTTCCTTTAAAATCAAACATTTTTAAACCTCTTTACGATATCTTTTACCAAATAAACGGCAACAATCTGTATTTAACGCGTTTTTTATACTCCGTATAGCCCTCAAGCCCTGCTTCAAGCACCTTTTCCTCGTTAAGTATACGAACAACGATCACAACAATGTACGGTGCGAAGCAAAGGAGCGCCCACCACGATCCAAGCACAAGCGGGATCGAAAGAAAGAGCCAGATAGTCACCGCATACATTGGATGACGGACGATGCCGTAAAGTCCAGTATCGATCACCTTTTGGTTCTCCTGAACCTCGACTGTTCTTGAAAGATAGGCGTTTTCCCGCGTCACCTCGGCGTAAAGCGCGTAAGAGATCAGCAATATGACCGACGAGGCGATTACGACCCATATCGGAACCTCAGACCATACGAAGCGAAAGTCAAGTCCCGCAACGACAAATCCTGCAACGAACAATAATCCCGAAACGGCGACAACTCCCTTTTGCGTGTTCTGCTTTTCCTTGACTGAAATTCGTTTTTCAAGCAATTCGGGAGCTTTTATCAGAAGAACAACGCCAAGAATGAGCATCGGCACAAATAAAAGTCCGATAAACAGCCACCCATTCAGATATTCTATGCTCCCTGCAGGCAGGAACAGTAACGCTCCCACTAAAATCAAACCGAAAATGAATTTTACCAAGGCCCTGAATGCAAGCTTCATTTGAGATATCCTTTCGCTAATATATCCATTTTATTTGTCTTGCGCTGCTCTGTATTTTTCGTCAGCGCAGGATTTGCCGAAATACATCAGCTCCCACACCGCAGGATCACTGACTCTTTCAACAACCTCACCTTTTTCGAGCTTCTCTACGGTTGCAACGCCCTCGAATCGCAAATATCCACCGTCGAACCCGATCATTTTGGCAAGAAGACCGAGAGGCTTTGGCAAAACGTCAACGAAGCGAGTTTTATTGATATCTCCGCTACGCTCGTAAATAATTCGATATTCGTCGCCCGATTCGGTCGTATATTCGTAAATAACCTTATTGTACACAGGCTTTCCGGTATATTCGTCGATATATCTATCCTCGGGCATAAATTTCAAAGTGTGATTTGAGTTATCACCAAGTATCTCGCCATCCTTTGCGATCATAAATACGTCGTGATCCTTGTATCCGTATTTCTTTTCTGCGGTTATCCACGAGGAGATGACCTTATAATTTCCGATCTTTGCCCTACCCCAATACCAATGGTGCATAAGCTTGGGCATTGAGATATTTCCCCAATTGTGATCGTGATATCCGGAGCCCTCAAGGTGCAATTCCTTCCCACCGTCATAGACAACGTCAGCCACTGCAACGCCCTCGGGTATGGAAGGCAACCAAGCAAAATAATACTCCTCATTGTCGCCGAAAAAGATGCTTCCCGTCTGCGAACGCCAGGCTCTTATCGTGCCGTCAAGCGTGAGATGGGCGCTCATTGTCTTACCCTTAAAGACAACGTCATAATGCTTGAGGTCGCCGCTGCATCGGCATTCGCCGATCCTTACGTCACACTTATCCTTCGCGTAGTGGCTTTCCTCAATCGTTGCATAGACCTCCTCGGAGAACTTTCTTCCGTCGGGGAGAGTCAGCTCCATCGTGGATATCGGCTTTATCGGACCGTCAACGTCGATCGGCATTTTCGAGAAGAAAAAGATAACAAGCACCGTTCCGTCGGGATAATGTGAATCGTAGTACCACCATTCATAGCAGCCCTTTGAGCCGTCAACGCGCGACCCGTCCTCCCATAGCTCGACCTCATTTTTCTTCAATCCCATTTTTTCATAATGGAAGGTGTCGTCGGGATGTATTGATTTCTTTATGTTTTTCATTCCTTTTCCTCTTTTTGAAATAAAAATGAAATTGCTTGTTTTATTTCGTGAGCTTATCTATTCTCTCTAGGTACCGGCGGTACTCTGCCTCAGGCAATCTGCCGCCCGTTCTGTCGGAAACCTCATCAGAGTTCATCTCTCTGAATTCATAATCGTGTCTGAATTGCATAAAGGTTATGCCGCAATCGACCCACTTTTGTTCTTTCTCGTTGTAAATAACAAAGAAATCATACGTCTTTTCGTGTGCAAGTAGAAATCCGTTGCGCAGATCCTCGTAGTAGTTTATAGTGCTCATATTGTTCCTCCGTTCAAATCGATTACTTGTTCTTTTCTTGGGACATTCTCGTTATCAGCATCATCCTCACACCACTGGCGCAGAATGAGACGATTTGTTTCAACAATCATCGCAAGTCCTTCTCAATTGACTCCCATTCTCTCTTTAATACGCTTTAATTCGTCCTCAAATTTCGGGTTTCTTAAATCCCCGTCCACCTTCCATTGCGGCATCATATCCCAATAAGGCACATTTGACCCCTCTTCAATGCACTTAAGTAATATGGGAAGCTTAATATTTAAGCTCCATCCTATGCCATTATTGCTATAATCGGCTTTAATTGCTAATAAGCTCGCAATTTGGGCAAAGACTTTGCCGTTTTGATAACAAAAAACATTAGGATGTTTAATATCAATGCTTCTTCCGTAGTGAACTGTGTAATTATCTTCGTCGGGTGCAATAGGTATGTTTCCAATTATTTCACATTCACCATAATAAAAAATATTATCCATAATCATTTGTGAAGGCAACATTTTATAGCCAACAAGCTGATCAGGTGTGAGGGTTTTATCCTCGGTTACAATATGATACACTGCTACACAAAGCGGTTTCCCCATAAATATATCCCAAAATGGAACTCCGTCTTTTCTCATCTTGGCATAGTCAACAAGAATACGGCCGTATCCGTACAGATGTCGACTTATTTTAAATCTAAAAAAATCTCCCTCCTGATATTTTTTGTGCGTCTTTTTACGCTGAGAAAACTCATTTATTTCTGACATCTCCTCAACCCCCGTATGACAACACCACATCTCTACCCAATCAGCAAAAGCTTGAAGATCTTTGATCTCATTGGATTCGTAATCAGAACGATAATAATTTTGACTGGTATTATTGTTTACTACAACTATTTTGCCACGATTAAATGCAAGCGCCATTCCTACAGGCGTTTTACTTGTCAGACTTGAAACAGTTAAAATCTGTGGCTTGCCCTTGCTGGTTTTCGGCATTATTTTTGTACAGTCGTCGGATAGGAGCAGATCTACGCCATATTCATAATACATTTCTTTTCCTGCAAAATCACATACTTGTATTACTTTAACTATTCTTTTACCATCCAAAAATGCATAGGTAATGAAATCATCGTTTCCCCCTGCTTTTATCTGAATTTTACGCCACGATTCAAGCACAGGTGTCAAGGCAAAACACTTTCTCTGTTCATTAGTAAGTTCAAACATGATTGCAACTCCTTCAAAAACTCATCTGCTTCTTCTCGGCTTTTAAAAACGACAATATCTCTGCCATCCCTGTATTTATCGATCAACGCATAGATCGACGGCAAATTTTTGCTTGAGAATTCTTCAATTTCCGCCTTCAGCTTCGGATCGAGCTCGGTATCTATCCACGGCATGTCATAGCGATCCTTGCCAAGACGAGAAATAGCTCCGTCAAGACACACCTCCGATGGCAGATCAAACAAAAACACAGTATCACACGCCGCGATCCGACTTTCTATTGTTCGACTGTAATTGCCGTCTATTATCCAAGCATCAAGCGCAAGGATTTCGGCAAGCCGTTTATCGTATTCTTCTCTCGAAATATGTGTTCTGTCGGGCTTGTGCCAAATGGCATCAAGATAAAACAGCGGCAGATTGCTCTTATCTCTCAGCTTTTCCGCAAAGGTTGTTTTTCCCGAACCCGGACACCCGATCACAATAACCCTTTTCATTCTATTATTTGATCTTCTTTCCATCCGAGAACGCCTGACCGACCTTCTCTCCAAAGCTCCAATAAGCGTGCGTTACGCTGTCATAAATTATGGGATCGACCTTTTTCGCATCAATTCTGCCGGTTTCATCAAGAACACTCTCGTCGGCAGACACGTTGACTATCTCGCCGATGCAAATACCGTCCTCGTTGAACTTTATAAGCTTACATTCGACAGTCATTGGCAGCTCGTCGATGATAGGCGCGTTTACAAACTCGCTCCTCGTAGCGTGAAATCCCGCTTTAGCAAATTTATCGGGCACATCGTTTGCCGAAACGATCCCAACGTAGTCGCAAGGCACGACCTTGCCTGCCGTCGCAAAGCTCAGAGTAAACGCCCCTGTTTTTTTGATGTTTTCCGTGGTTTTATGATCGTGAGCAAGGCAGACCATGACCTGATTAGTGTCGTAAATGCCGCCCCAAGCCGCATTCATCGCGTTGGGAGCATTGTTTTCGTCGTAAGTGCCAATAATCAGCACGGGCATAGGATAAAGCCATGTTTTTGCGCCGAAATTCTTTCTCATATCCATCTCTCCTTCGTTTCCATAAAATCTTCCAACTTAATTATAACAAAATACTCTGGAAAAGTCAATCCTAAAAAAGAATACGCCGATGAGGTTTCTCGCGATTCCCCATCGGCTGTTTCGTTATTCAATTAGATTATACGAGAAGGTTAGCCTGCGTTTCGGGATCAAAGAAATGCATTACCTTTCCTTCAAAGGTTACGTAAATGGTGCTGCCGTAAACGAGCGAGGCTCTCTGCTCATCGCTGAGCGAAACGGTAGGAATACGAACGATGAGCTTATCACCGTTGTCCTCTACCACGTGGAGATGAAGCTCGCTTCCCATCATTTCGTTTACCACGATCTTGCAAGGAATAGCCTCAGGGTTGTCGGAGCTTGAAAGAACGAAGTGCTCGGGACGAACACCGAGAATGACCTCGCGAGATCCGATTCTCTTACCCTTGAGCATTTCTGCCTTCTTGCCGGTCACCTCTATTTTTGCGCCGTAGGGATTGACGTAATACTTATCGCCCTCACAAACAAGCTTGGTCTTAAAGGTGTTCATCTTGGGAGCGCCGATAAATTCCGCAACGAAAAGGTTGAGCGGCATATCAAACACCTCTGTGGGAGTGCCTACCTGCTGAATGAATCCGTCCTTCATGATAACGATTCTGTCTCCGAGTGTCATAGCCTCGGTCTGATCGTGAGTTACGTAAATAAATGTAGTGTCAATCTTCTGACGGAGCAAAATGATCTCTGCTCTCATCTGGTTACGGAGCTTAGCGTCGAGGTTGGAGAGCGGCTCATCCATAAGGAATACCTTACTGTCTCTTACCATTGCGCGTCCGATCGCAACTCTCTGTCTCTGATCGCCCGAGAGAGCTCTGGGCTTTCTCGTCAGATACTCGGTGATGCCCAGTATCTCGGCTGCCTTGGTTACCTTTTCGTAAACGATCTCGTTGGGAACGTTCTTGAGACGGAGGCTGAACGCCATATTCTCAAATACCGTCAGGTGAGGATAGAGCGCGTAGTTCTGGAATACCATCGCGATATTACGGTCACGGGGCTGAAGATCGTTAACGACTACACCGTCGATCTCAACAGTACCCTCCGAAATATCCTCAAGACCCGCGATCATTCTAAGCGTGGTGGACTTACCGCATCCCGAAGGACCTACGAAAACGATAAATTCCTTGTCGGCAATATCAAGGTTGAATTCCTGAACCGCAACCGTGTCCTTGCCGTATATCTTCTTTACGTTAGTTAATTTAACACTTGCCATATTTTCCTCCAATTATCCTTTTACTGCTCCGCCGGTTACGCCCTCAACGTAGTACTTCTGTAATGCGAGGAAGACCGCAACTACGGGAATCGCCACGATAACGCCCGCGGCACAGAACATAGTGTAATGCGTGTTCATATTAGTTCGCGAGAGCCATTCGTACATACCGACCGCAACGTTCATACCCTGACTGTTCTCATGAATGAGATAGCTGGCAAGAACAAAGTCTCCCCAAGGAGCCATAAAGCCCATAAGGATAGTGTAAATAACGATCGGCTTGGAAAGCGGCATAATAACCTTGTAGAACACCTGGAAGCGCGTTGCGCCGTCCACTCTTGCCGCCTCGTCAAGGCTCTTCGGGATCGTATCGAAAAATCCCTTCGATACGTAGTATCCCATAGCACTGCTCGCACAGTAAACGATTATAAGTCCCAAGGGAGCCATTTCCTCGATCAAATGTGCATCCGCAAACACCTTGTAGATAAGGATCATAGTAAGGAATCCGGGAAACATTCCGAGAATGAGCATCATATTCATCAGCGCCTTTCTTCCCTTGAAGCGAAGTCTGGAAAGAACGTAGCTCATAGACAGAATAAATATCGTCTGAAGCACTGCGGTAGCAACGCCCATGATCGCGGTGTTGCCGAACCACTTAAGGAAGTCGGTCTTTGTAAAGAGCTTGACGTAATGGTCAAAACCAAATTCCTTTGGGAAAAGGTAAGGAGTCTGCATATTTGTTTCGGTCTTAAAGGATTCAAGAAGGATACCGACAAACGGAAAAAGCCAAACTATCGTGATAATAATGAGCACAATATAAATTATCGTGTTGCTTATTCTTCTGCTTGCACGCGCACCCAGCCCGGTTTTTCTGATTTTGTTATCGTTTTGTTTTTTCATCACTTGTAATCCTCCTCATTTCTGGTTGACGGAATTACGTTATAGACGATCAAGGACAGTACCGCGACCACAAGGAAGACAAGAATACCGATAATTGATGCCATATAATACTTACTCTCCGTGCTTCCAAGTGTCATCTTGAAGAGCCAGGTGATAAGCAAGTCAGTGTGACCTACCGACGCTCCTCCCGCCGTTCCCTTGATCGGGTTACCGCCCGAGAGAAGATAAATAACGTTAAAGTTGTTAAGGTTACCTACGAAGCTCGTAAGCAGATAGGGACCCGTAACAAAGAGCATATAAGGAAGCGTGATCTTCGTTAACTGCTGAACCGAGCTCGCGCCGTCTATCTTTGCGGACTCGTAAAGGTCCTGAGGAATATTCATCAATATTCCCGTTGCCATCAGCATGATATAAGGAATACCTATCCAGATATTGATAACGATAAGCAAGATCCTCGCAACTGTCGGCGAATCCCAGAGGGATACGAAATTATTTGCAACTCGCCAGTTGTGAATGAAGGGTATCTGCTCGAGAACTCGGCCTATAAGTCCTGAGGTCGTAAAGAGCTTCGAAACGTAAAGCAGAGATACGAACTGCGGGATCGCGATAGTCATAACGAGAACCGTTCTCCAGAATTTTTTGATCTTGATTCCCTTCTTGTTGATCATGATCGCAACGAACATACCAAGGAAATAGTTAGTAAAGGTTGCGAAGAACGCCCACATAAGAGTCCAGGAAAGGATCTCACCAAAGGTAAGACCAAGACCACCCTGGCTGAAGTTAAAGAGCTCGTTAAAATGATCGAGACCTACCCAGCTGAAGAGGTTGGAATAACCGTCGTGTGCTGCATCGTAGCTTGTGAAGGCAACGAGCACCATGTAGATAATGGGAAGCACGGTAAACGCCAGAATTCCCGCCAATGGAAGAGCCAGAAGCGTCTTGTGGAACTGATCGTCGAGCAACGATTTCACATCGTCCTTGCCGCTTCTTATCTTTTTGCCCTTTGCAGTGATATCCATACAGATACGGCACTGCTTTACCTGAAGTCTCCATGTGTAGATAAAGGCAAAGATAAATATGAAGGTAAGAAGTCCGTAGAGCATTACCTTTACAGAGTCATCTCCCGGTACCCAAACGTCAGTGTCGAAAACCTCATTGTACTGGAATCCGCCCTGAACGGTACCAATAGTTGCACCCTTTTGAAACCAATTTCCCTTCGAGAGCCAATATATACCGCCCGTAGGAACGACCATATACGCGATAAACACAAGCTCGAACAAAAGGAATAGGATTCCACGCATTACCTGTCCGTAGAACAGGTTTCCAAATCCAAAAATAAAGAAGGATAGCTTTACCGCCCAGTTTCCGCGCTTGAAGGTTGATCCGATGTCAACGAATTCGTCTTTGACCGCGATGCCGCAGTTTTTGAAGAATCCACCTATCTTCTTTATTCCCTTCCATAAAGCCGACGGAATAGCGCAAAAGAATAACGCAAACTTATACCAGAAAGCCTGCCATTTATTCAGTTTTAAATAATCCAGATCGCTTAGTCTTTTCATAATACAAATATAAACCGAGTTTATATAACTCCTTTCCGATCAGAGTGCTCATAACGAGAAGACATTGTTAGCCGACACACAAGACAAGTGTCCGTCCTATGCATCGGCTAACAATGCCTTTGTCGAGGATAGCGGATCGCAAGGATCCGCTATCCCTTAGATAAATATCAACTTAAACCGATATCAGCTTACCTTTGTGATTTCAACATTAACGTCACCGTAGTTGCCGCCATCCCAAGAGAATACGATCTTGTAAGTTCCAGCCTCTTCAACCTTAAAGTTTGCACCCTGGTTATCTGTAAGATCCACACCAAAGTTGTGTGTCCATGCATAACCCTGACGAACCTTAAATTCACCACCCTCAGGAAGCTCAACTGTAGCCGTCCAGGTGTTTTCGGGGCTTTCAACCATCGCTACGTCAACGTCCCAGTTGGAACCGTTAACCTGACCGATAACTGTCCAAGCTCTTCTCTGCTCGGGAGTGAGATCGAGCCATGCACCGATAGCAGTATCATAGTTGTTAAGAGCGTTCTGGATATCTTCATCGGATTTAGCATTCTTAGCCTCTGCGCCAAGAACCTTTGCGATATCCCACCAAGAACCGCCTATCTGACACTGAGGGATCGCATGCTCGTTCTGCATTGCAAGTGCTGCAAGGGACTCGTTAGACTGAACTGCTTCAGATGCCTGAGCATTCTTGTTGGAGGGACCCCACTCGAAGCTCTCGAATCTCTGCTTCTGGCACTCTTCACCGGTGAGGTACTGAGCGAGGAGCGAAAGAACTGCTGCCTTCTTAGCATCGGTCTGAGGCTTAACACCCATAAGCTTGTTACCGGAGTAAGAGCCGAGGTGATAGGAAGTACCGTCAACAGTGAAAGAAGGAAGATCGGTAGCACCGAGGTTTTCGCCAAAGTGCTCTGCTGCTGCGCCTGCATTCCAGATACCGGTAACGATAGCGCCTGCGTCTGCAAATGTATCAGCATCGGAGTCGTAGCAAGAAGACTTAGCAAGCTTCTGCATACCCTTCATAGCAATGATACCCTCAGCGGAATTGAAGGTGTCGTCAATAGAAACGAATTCGCCACCCTCATCCATAGTCCAGTTGGAGTGACAACCGGTTGCGAAGAAGAAGGAAGCGGTGTACCAAGCGTTCTCAAGAGCGAAGCGGAACTTCTTGCCGTTTGCTTCACATGCAGCGATAATAGCCTCGAGACTA
Organism: Clostridia bacterium; assembly: GCA_017483305.1. GTDB lineage: Bacteria > Bacillota > Clostridia > Oscillospirales > CAG-272 > SVTX01. The sequence continues at coordinate 26,403 of JAFULC010000009.1, forward strand.
TCAGCATCCTCTTCAGAGATGATGCTCTTATCGTAGTAGAGGTAGTAACCGTTATCACTGGTCATAGGATAAGCATAGATAGTACCTGCAACGGTTGCTGCTGCAACGGAGCCTGCATCGTTGTTAGCCTTGATAGCGTCTGCTGCTGCCTTACCGGGAGCTGCAAGAGCTGCTGCCTGAACAAGACGAGCGAGCTGGTCCTGTGCGAAGCAGTAAATGTCGGGAGCAGTTGCAACGTCTGCAACTACCTTGGAGCCTGCATCAGCCTCGGTTACGCCCTCGATAGAAGCGTTGATGATGATGCCGGGGTTAGCTTCCATAAAAGCTGCGATCTGCTGCTTGAACTGGTCTGCAACGCCTTCTTTTTCAGAAACCCACATGGTAATATCGTAAGTACCAGCAAGCTCAGAATTGTCGTTTGTTTGGCCACCGTTGTTATTACATCCAACGAAGCATGCAACAAGCATCATAGCCGCCAGAACAAGAGCTAAGATTTTACTCATTTTCATAAGTAAACCTCCTTGAAATAAATAATTGTTATTTGCGTGTCTCACGCACATATTATTGTATCATTTTTTATACGATTTGTCAACTACAATATAAACTTTTAGTTGATTTTTGGCACATTTAACAAAAAACAGTGCCAATTTTTAACAAATTGCCGAAATTACTTTACTTGATTAAAACACTGGTCTGCGGACCTAAAGTCAAAACAGTACCGTTCAATTTAGCCTTTCCCTGCCCAATATAATCGCAGATCTTCGAGAAATCCACGTCCTCAAGCTCGGGACATTGGCTCAGATCGTATGACAGCTCCTCCATAGAGGTATTGTGTATCAGAATAAGGCTCTCTCCCTCGTAATCGATCACAAAGCCACCAAGATTTTTGTGTCCGCAATCGATCGCCGTGTATACACCACGCGCGATAGCGGGATACCTGTGGCGTATCGAAAGCAGCTTGCAGTAATATCTGTAAAGACTGTTCTCATCCTCCATCTGATCCTCAACCGTAGAGCTGATCTGCTTGTCGGAGGCATAACTCGATCCAACGGGATTCTTGACCGTGTCTCCATCGCCCCAAAGCATCGCAAGACGGCGGTTCGCATCTGTATTTGCACTTCCTCGCGAGCCCCTCATACCGAGCTCCTCGCCATAATAGATCACAGGCGAGCCACTGCACAGAATATAGAGATTTGCCGCCATTCGCATGTTGTTTTCGGTAACGAAGGTTCCCGCAATTCTGTCCATATCGTGATTTGACAGGAACGGCATCACCATTCCGTCGGGATTTCTCGCAAGCACCTTGCTCTGATAAGACTCAACGTAGCCTGTAAACTTGGAAATGGCTGAATTGCCCTTTGCGGCAGTCGAAACCACGCCCTCCGCCTGCGCCATTGCGAAGTTAAAGCAATTCATAGCGCTATAATAATCAAGTATTTCCGTCTCACCCGACCAACATTCGCCGACGCAGTAAATATCGGGATTAATTTTATAAAGCTCATCCATATACCATTCCCAGAACTCAACCGACTTGGCGGTGTCTCCGTAGTATATGTACTTGACCGCATCAAAGCGGAAGCCGTCGACTCCAAGCTCAAGATAATATTTTGCCACGTCAAGCATAACTTCCCTGACCTTCGGATTGTCGTAATTAAGCTCGGGCATAGCGCCGTCGAAATTACATTCGTACCAAAATTCGCCCGTCAGCTGTCTGTAGCTGATACCACCCACCTTTTCGTCGGCGGTCACACAGGAATAAAAATCGTAGTATTCGTTTTCAACGTCACCGCTCAGGCGCGCCTCCTTGAATTTAAGGAACCACTCGTGCTGATCGGACGTGTGATTGATCGCAAGGTCAAGTATAATCTTAACGTTGCGTGAGTGACAAAGCTCGATCAGCTCCTTAAGATCCTTCTCCTCTCCGAATCGCCGATCTATCTTATAATAGTCCTTTGCATCGTACTTGTGATAGGTAGGCGACGAGAAGATGGGAGACAGCCAGATCCCCTGCACTCCAAGGCTTGTTTCGGAGTTGACGTTTCCGTCGTTGAGATAGTCGAAGCGGTTGATGATGCCGCGGATATCTCCGAATCCGTCACCGTTTGAATCCGAGAACGAGCCAACGAATATCTGATAAAACGATCTGTAATTATCGTCCACCGTATCGGGAGCCGCCTCGGGCGTTTTATTGCATCCAACGGTAAAAATCGAAAGCATCATAGCACACACCAAAACCAATACTGTCAAAAATATTCTCTTTTTAGTCATTACTCCACCTTCATTCCTTTGCCGAATTGAGCATAGCATCGTCGATCTTGCCCCACGCGTTAGGGCCGGCACACTTGACGTAAATTCCGACTGTTATCTCGTCACCCTCGTTATAGTCAATGCCGCTTATGGTGGCGGTATGCCATTCATCGTAGACCGTGATCTCGGTCGTCTGCCTGTAAGCTATCTCTCCGTTGATCTTGACGTAAGCGTAGATCTCTGTCGCGCCGCCGTCGCCTCCCATTATAGAGATAGAGTAATTATACTTACCGCTCTTGAGATTCTTGACCTCCTGCTCGAGCGTAAATTCAACCGAATTTGCCGCCGCACCCCAGAAATGATAGTGCTTTGTGCCAGTCATCGAGTCGGTTATCTTATCCTCTATATTGAACTCGTCAAACCTGCCGATCGCGGTCGCTACCCACGGGTCGTATCCGTCCTCGAAGCTCCAGTTCGAAAGGAAGTTGTATTCAACCATAGAAACGTAGCAGGTCGCATCCATTCCACCGGCCTTGCCGCTGACGGTGTATTTAGCCACTCCGCCCGCCTTCATAGCCTCCTTGTCGACGTTGAACCACTCAACTGGTATCTGCTTCTTCGAGTTGTCAAGCATTATAGCGTTTACAGTCTCGGGAAGCTCGATCTCGCCGTTAAGGTCAATCATCAGATGGGTGTCCTCGATAGCATCCGCCTTATTTTCGATGTTGTTTCCCTCTTTTACAAGCGCAAACACCTTGAGAGACTCAATAGCCCTTCCGTTTGCATCAAAGAAGGTCTGATTGTCCACCGAGCAGCCTCCGTACCACTGACCCGCATCCTCGGGATCGTAATCGCCCGCGTAAGAGGTAGCCCAGCCCGAGCCGTGCTTTTCCCAAAGCGCGAGATTTTCCTCGTAGCTCTCACCGCCAACGCCTATCCAGGTGCCTTCCCAATAAAATACGCCGATTCCGTTCTTCGTCTTATTGACAACGGTATCAATAACGTCTCTCACGAGATTTGCCTGACCCTGAACGGTATAGGGATAATTTTTAACGAGTCCGTCACCCTCGCCCACCGTGTTTCCGTAAAAATCAGTATTTTCGGGAGTATAAGCGTAAGAGGTCTCGGCAACCATCACCTTTTTACCGTACTTTTCAGCAACGCTTGAGAGCACCGACGCGAGATTATCGAGAGTTCCGTGCCAGAAAGGATAATACGAGGACGCGAAAACGTCGTAATCCACGCCGTAATAATCAAGATTTTTGCTGTAGCTTTCGTAGTTTGTTACCTTTTCGGGATTAGCAAAATGAATCGCAACGAGCGCGTTGGGACAGACCTCGCGTACCGCCTTGGAGCCTGCCGACATAAGCTGGGTGATCTTCTTCCAGCCACCGAGCGCACTGCTCCATTCGCCGCACATACCGCCGTTGGTCTCGTTACCAACCTGAACCATACCTATATCCACGCCCGCATCGACGAGTCTCTGAAGACAATCCTTGGTGTAATTGTAAAGCGCCTCTGTTTTCTCGTCAATATTCATCTTTGCCCACGCCTTGGGGACCATCTGCTTTTGCGGATCTGCCCAGAAATCGCTGTAATGGAAATTGACAAGCAGCTTCATTCCGTACTGTGTTGCTCTCTTTCCAATCTCGATGGCGTTTTCAATATCACAGTTTCCGCCGCCGTAGCCGTGACCCTCAGAGTCAAAGGGATCGTTCCATATACGTACACGGATGTAATTAATTCCATTCTCGGCAAGGATCTGATAAACGTCCTTCTCCTCGCCGTTGTGATCGTAATATTTCACTCCGCCTGCTTCAAGCGATGGCACACAGGATGCGTCCATGCCCATTATAAAATCGTCGGGCAGATTTTCTACCTTTTCTACGTACAGTGAATCGGACGTTGCCGTTGAATTCATATCGTTTGGTCTCCAATCGCTATTGATGCCTGAGCCTTGGTTGCAGGACGGCAAAATAGCCGTCAAGGTGAGCAACGCAAGACCGCAGATCAATATTTTTTTCAAAGCTTTCATAATAACCTTCTCCTATCGGGATTATTGAGCAAGCTCGTCGTTCACGTATACCCTCACGCTTATCCTATCCACAGTGATATCACCGCTCTCACGTGCGATTACCGCAGAGCCGGCACTCTGACCGTCCGCAACGAGATTCCACTCGCCCTCGATCGTGCAAGGCAGATTCGTGTTATGGGGATTGACAACTACCATAGCCTTGCCGCCGTTTCCGTCGTCATAGGTAATGACAAGAATTCCGCTTCCAAGCTCCTCGTGAGTGATCACAGTGGAGTTATCCGTGAAGATACCGTATACCTTGCGCATCTCGATAAGTCCCTTGTAGTAGAGCATGGTTTCGTATTCTCTGCTTCCGCTCTTGAGAACCGACCAATCAATATTATTGACCGCATCGCTCGATTTATAACTGTTCTCATCGCCGCCCTTGGTGCGAAGCATTTCCTCGCCCGCCTGCCAGAAGGGCGTTCCCTTGGATATCATAAGGATCGCCGCACCAAGATTATTCATCCTATTGCGATCGCCGTCGGAATTGTCGGGATTTGATAGCAGAAGCTTATCCCAAAGGGTGTTGTTGTCGTGTGCACTCATATAGTTTATTACCATAGAGTCGGTAACTCTCCAGGTAGTACCCGATACCGCACCGCCGTTGACACCGAACATAACCTTTATAAGATTAGCCTTCGCAGCGCCGCTTATAAAGCCCTTCGACTTTGCATCAAACACGCTTCCCTTCAAGCCATCGCGAATAGCATCGTTGAATACCGCGATAGAGCCGATCGCATCGCCCGTAGGTGTGATCTGACTGATATTCGACTGATTTGCCTGTTTGCTTCCGTCAATGGTAGAGCCCATAGTCCAACCCTCGCCGTACAGAATGGCGTTGGTATTGACGGTATGAACCGCGCTCTCAACCTCCTGCATAGTCTGAAGATCGTGGAGACCCATAAGGTCGAAGCGAAGTCCGTCAAGCTTGTATTCCTCGACCCAGTAAGCCGTGGAGTCGACCATAAACTTACCGTACATATATCTTTCAGATGCAGTATCGTTTCCGCATCCGCTCGCAGAGGAATTCGCGCCCGACGAGGTGTATCTTTAATAGTAGTAAGGAACTATCTTGTTAAACGAGCTGTTAGCATCGTAGGTATGGTTGTAAACCATATCCATAATGACACCGATGCCTGCCTCGTGCAGAGCCTTCACCATCTCCTTGTATTCGCGGATTCTAACCTCGCCGTTATAAGGATCGGTGGAGTAGCTTCCCTCGGGAACGTTATAGTTTTCGGGGTCGTATCCCCAGTTGAACTGATCGTCGGGATGAGTCTCGTCAACCGACGCGTAGTCGTATACGGGAAGCAGATGCACGTGAGTGATACCGAGATTTACAAGGTAATCAACACCGACCGCCTCTCCGTGTTCGTTAACGAGTCCTCTCTCGGTGAACGCGAGATATTTGCCCTTGTACTGCGAGGATGCGATCTTATTGGAGAAGTCTCTTACGTGAACCTCCCAGATGATAGCATCGGAGTATTTTTCGATGGGAGAAGCAAGGATAGCATCATCCCAACCCTCAGGATCGGTAAGCGAAAGATCAACGACCATTCCGCGCTTACCGTTAACGCCTGCCGCCTTTGCGTAGGGGTCGACCGCCTCCTGAGTACCGACCGCGGTAGTAACCGTATAGGTGTAGTATGTGCCGTGACCGCACGCCTCTGTGTGCGACCAAACTCCCTTTTCACCCCTGACCATCTCAACGGTCTTATAAGCATCAACGCCGTTGCCCTTCTCAAAGAGATTGAGCACCACCTTGGACGCCGTGGGAGCCCATACCTTGAACGTGGTGTTGTCGCCGTCTATGATAGCTCCGAGATCGTTGCCGTCGTAGTGATAATTTTCAGCGAAATACTCGCTATCAAAAATGCCGGTAGGAACAACCGCCTTCTCGCCGTAGCCCTCGATAACTACGCGATAATTCTTCGACAGATCAAGAGTCTCGCCGACTACGATATATCCCATAGCCGCTTCCTTGCCGAGAGTGGAAATGCTTTCAACTGCTATCTCTCTGTCGCCCTCGTAGACCTTGACCCTGCTAAGCTCAGATATGGTATCCTTGGGTGTGATCCTGTACTGGATCTTATTTTCCTCGACCATACCTGCCATTGAAAATTTCTTTATCATTGTAAGAGTTTTTCCTCCATCGTTGCTACTGTACTGCTCAGGATCGCCGGGCTTGAGATAAATAAACGTCTCCTTGCCCTCGATGATCGCAAATCTGTCCTGCTCAAAATCCTTGGTTGCGCTGCCCCATGAGCTTCCTCCGGGCTCGGAGCAATCTCTGCGGACGATAAATCCGACCTCCTCTACGCCCTCGGGCACGTTAATTACCACCTTCGCGCCGTAAGAGCACTCGTGGAAGGTATATCCCTGACCCGCCTTATCGCCCCACCAGATCCAAATATCGCAGTTTTCATAAGTGCCGTTATAGGTCCAGTAAAGCGTCAGCTGATTATATCCGTCCTCAAGAGGAAGCTTATACTCATCCTCGGGATTCCAGGTCTGTCCGGTGGTCGTTTCCTCGGTTGTCTCCTCACCGTTTCCGACGTGATTGTCACACGCGGTCAATATCAGGGAGAATATCATCAGAAACACCAGGGTCATCGAAACGAAACGAAGTGTCTTTTTCATAGTATGCCTCTCTTTTTCAATTTTATTTGTTTCTCTTGGTGCGTGTTGCAAGTGTGAGCATCTTTTCTCTCAGCTTCCCTGTGTTGTAGCGAGGATTGATCCTCCAGGTCCAGTTGCCTGCCGCGGTTGCGGGCGTATTCATTCTGCCCTCCTCGTTCGAGAGCTCAAGATAGTCCTGCATAGGAACTACCGCAAGGTTGGCAATGCTGTTGAACGCGAATTCGATAAGATCGCAGGTGCGACTCTGCGCCTTGTTTCTCGGGCACTCACGCTCAAATCTCTCCTTGGCATCTCCCTCAAGATTTTTGATCCAGCTATACGTACAGTCGGAATCGTGGGAGGATGCGTATACTACGCAATTCTTGGTCTCAAACATCCTCGGCAGATACTCACTGTCCTCGTCATAGAAAGCGAAATGCAGCATCTTCATTCCGGGGAATCCGGCATCCGACAGAAGCTCGCGAACGTCATCGGTGATAAATCCGAGATCCTCTGCAATGATCTTTGCCTTCGGGAAGACCTTTGCAATAGTACGGAAAAGCTCTATGCCGGGTGCACTGTCCCACTTGCCGTTTTTCGCAGTAGACTCGCCGTAAGGCACGTTGTAATATCCCGCAAAGCCGCGGAAATGGTCTATTCTCAAAATATCGTAGAGCTTGAATGCCGCGCCTACTCGGTCAACCCACCAACCGAATTTCTGCTCCTTCATAAGCTCCCAGTTGTATATGGGATTTCCCCAAAGCTGACCGTCGGGCGAGAATCCGTCGGGAGGACAGCCCGCAACAACAGTGGGATTGTAGTTTTCATCAAGCAGGAACTGCTCGGGAGCCGCCCAAACGTCCATACTGTCGTGAGCCACGTAGATCGGCATATCTCCAATGATCATAATTCCCTTTTTATGAGCGTGATCCACTATCAGCTGCCACTCGCGTGCGAATTCATACTGTACCCAACGCCAGAATGCCATCTCGCCCTCGAACTCCTCCTTGTGAAGCAAGGCCTTCTTGTAATCGCGGTGCTCCTCGCTCCAAAGCGTCCACTGGCAGTAGTTATAGTTGACCTTGAGCGCCATAAATAGCGCGTATTTTTCAAGCCACTCCGAGTTTTCCCTCACAAAGCTCTCATATTTTGCGTTGGGAGTAAAACGTGAGAAAGCGAGTCTAAGCGCCTTGTATCTCGCGTTAAAGAGCCAACCGTAGTCGATCTTTTTAGAGTCGTTTTTCTGCTCCTCAAGCTCCTCCTTTGTCAAAAGTCCCTGCTTTGCGAGAGTGTCAAGATCTATAAAATATGGATTGCCCGCAACCGACGAGGGTGACTGATACGGGCTATCTCCGTAAGACGTAGGGTTGAGCGGCAACACCTGCCAGCACTTCTGAGCGGTAGCATCGAGAAAATCAATAAAAGCGTGCGCCTGTCTGCCAAAGCTTCCGATACCGTACTTGGACGGAAGACTGCTTACGGGCATGATCACGCCCGCCTTGTGTTCAAAGCCAAAATTCTTGGTGTAACTCTTCATAATGAAAATCCTTTCCAAATTTATATAAATGCAACAAGAAATTTATTCTGCACATAATATTATACCATCATATTAACCAAAGAGCAAGGTGTTTGAGCTAAATTTTTCAAAAAAATTATGGCAAAAACACAAAATGACACTATTCGACACCGCTCATTTACAATTAAAAATCCGACAGATTCTCAAATCTGTCGGGTTTTATCATTCAATTACGTAAAATCGATCTCATAACGAGCACCGTTTGAAAACAAAATTCCCTCGGTTAGCCTTATACGGAGAATGCAGGTGTTTATATCGTCAAAATTGTTGTGGCCGTTATCGATCCACGAAGAAAATATATCTCTCATTTTGCTCGCAATACGCAAATTCTCCGATTTGCCGAAATACCCTAAATTCTCGCCTATGCCCTGCGCGGTGAACCATTGACCCGAGATCGCAACCGTCGGGTTTTGCTCTATCTGCTTCATTTTTCCCGACAAGGCGTGAGTAAGCACGTAAAAAGCTCCGTTTTCGTAAAAAGCGTCAACCTGGCGAACAAACGGCTTATTATCAATGGCGGTCGCCAGCGCAATTATACTGTCCTTACCAAACCTCTCAAGCAATACTGCGTTGGTTTTATCAGATAGCTTTTCCATAACGCTCTCCTTTTTACTCCAGCACCTTTACAAGCTCGTCAGTGTCCTTTCGCTTTTTCGAGCGAAGCTTATCGTCCTTGGCATATCCGACCGTGATAACGAGTCGGACCGCTCCGTCAAGACCACAGATCTCTCGGATTTCGGCATCGTCAAGCCAACCGAGAATACAGCTTCCGAGACCCAAGGCGGTTGCCTCCGCGGTAATGTATGCCGCCAAAATTCCGATATCGATCGAGCGGTAGTCGTTTCCCTTCACCTTTGCGCCGAGCGCCGCAGACGGCACGTACGGCTTTTCCGACAAAACGAGAAGAACGGGAGCGTCAGATGCAAATTTGTTCATTCCCATTCCCTGAACTGCCTTAGCTACCCTCCCCGCATACTCACCCTTACAAACTGTGATATGGTAAGGCTGACCGTTGCACGCCGACGGCGAAAGTCGGGCGGATTCAAGTATGCGGTCAAGCTTTTCCTGCTCAACCTCTCGGCTTGGGTCGTAGCTGCGGCAGGACTGCCGCGACTCTGCAATTTCGGTAAAATTCATAACTATCTCCTCAATCGTCTGACACTTATTTTTTATTCTTTTCCTTTGCTCTTTTATCCTGAATGATCTGCATATGCTCTGCCGTGATCAGCTCAACTCCGTTTTCCTTTGCCCAATCAACGCATCCCTTGAGCACGAGAGGCAAAAATACTCTCGGCACTGCAAGAACGGTCTTGAGCGCATCGTCGGTGAACTTGACCTTATCGTCTGCTCTGTCTGCGGCATAGCGAACCGATTCAAGAGATGCCTGGCGCATCTGAAGAAGCTCCGCTCTCATCTTGGTCTTTCTGTGGAACCAGAAATTCTTGGAATCGCGGTATCCGTAGTCAACGGGCAGAGGCGGAAAATCCTTTGCACGCACGCCGTTGATGATAGCGTCGCGGTACTTCTTTTTCATCAATATCTTGTCAACTCGGAGAATGAAATGGGCTCCGAATTTACTTGTAATACCGTTAAAATCGTGATACGGTCCCTCATATCCGTTAAGCTCTCCTGCAACGTCCTTGTCCGCGCCGTCAAGCTCGCGCATCCACGTGCATTCGATCGCCTCGATCGCGTCGGTCAGTATCATAGGTCTTGCCTCTCCGCTCTCTTCCTCGATCAAGCTCTTTTCAAGCTTGAAATTGCATCGGGGCATCTTTTCCGAGGGCTTGTCGCCGGGCCAGGAAAGCTTTACCGCTTCCTTAAAGGTAGACGGCTTATCGTCTATGAAATTGAGGGAGCATTTGCCGTTGCGAAGAATATTCTTCGCCGTGTTGGACGAGTTTCTGCAGCACAGAAGCATAGCGTAGTAATCCTTGCCTGCCACGTAATAGGGCTGAACGAGAGAATACGGACCGAGATTGGTCGTACCGTCCTCGCAAAGCGTGCTGATGATGACCGTGGGCATCGGGAAATAAAGTGACGTCTGATAAAAATTGTCAACGATTCTAAGATTTTCAAAGCTACTCATAATCAAACCTCTTTCAAAAATATTTTTACTACACCTTATTGTAGCACATTTATCGCAAAATGTAAATATAAATTTCAACCAAATTGAGAAAAAGCCGAAGGGAAAGGCTCCCGTCGGCGACCAAAATTATCTGCTTTTGAATTTCAGCACGACCTCACGCATGGGCTCGTCGAGATATGAAAGAGCCTTTTTCCTTTCGCCCTCGCTAATGCCGTAATAAGCCTCGGCAACCGCCCCGCAGATAGCACAAAGCGTATCACTGTCTCCGCCGATCGAAATTCCGTTGCGGATAGCATCCTCAAACGACACAGACTCAAAAAATGCCTGCATAGCCTGCGGCACCGTGCCCTGACAGGTCTCGTTGAATCGGTAGTTCGGACGTATTTCGTCAAGCGTGAAGTCCATTTCGTAATAGTCGCTTACAAAATTCTTTATCTCCTCCACGACTGCACCCGTACGCGCAAGATAGGTTGCCCCCGCGGTTACGACCGCGCCCTTGATGCCCTCGGGGTGATTGTGAGTAACCTCAGCAGACGCCTTAGCCAAAGCCAGAGCCTCATCGAGAGATCTCGCATACCACGCCACAGGCGAAACTCGCATAGCCGAGCCGTTTCCGTAGCTGCCATAAGGCTCTGTCTCCTCAGTCGTCAACCACAAGCCAAAATGACCGCCATAGCTCGCGTAAGGATACTTCTTTCCGTATCTGTGAAAGGTCTTCACCAAGGCCCTCTTGAATTCTTCCACGTCATTTATCTCATCAAACTGCATAAGTGTATCCGCAAGCGCAACCGTCATCACGGTGTCGTCAGTATATTCGCACAAAGGCGAAAAAAGCGGAAAATCTTTTGTCTTTATGTTGTCAAATTCGTAAACCGATCCTACGATATCTCCAAAAATTGCACCTATCATTTTTTCTTTCCTCCCTTGTTAGCCTTATCGATCTTTTTTCTCCAACACGCGTTATCAAGATCACCTCCGTCTCTGAGGGTTACGATCGCATCGCTCATCGTCTCATAGGTAAGCTTAACTCCCTTTGAATCCTGACGGTAATTTGCCGCGCGTTCCCTTCTGATTCCAATGCTCTCCGCAGTCTCTACCGCGTCGATATTTGCGGCGAGAAATATAAACTCCCAGCCAAGCTCCTCGCGCTGACGCTCGATCTGAGCCTTTACCGTGCGGCTGTCATATCGGTGACTTGCATTCTCCATACCGTCGGTCGTGATAATAAAGATCGTATGCTCGGGAACGTCCTCGGGACGCGCGTACTTATGAATGTTTCCGATGTGATGTATCGCGCCGCCGATAGCGTCGAGAAGCGCGGTGCAGCCCCTGACCTCATAATCCTTACGTGTCATAGGCTCGATCTCACCGATATCCACGCGGTCGTGCAACACCTCGCTGTAATTGTCGAAAAGGACTGTCGAAACATAAACCTTACCCTCCTTTTCCTTCTGCTTTTCAATCATAGAATTGAAGCCGCCGATTGTGTCCGCCTCAAAGCCCGACATAGAGCCGCTGCGGTCAAGAATAAATACGATTTCTGTAATATTGTTTTTCATAATAAAAACCTCCCTTTGCTTTTGTGCTTTAATTATAGCACAAGCAAAAGGAGGTGTGGTCGCTCGTCGGGAGACTTTTAAACCCCCAGCGTTACCTGATCAAATTGATACAAGGTCTCGTTAACGTCGAAAATATCCTTATAATTACCCGTCATAATGAAATATTCAATTATCACGTCGAATTTATTGCTTCTCGAGAGAGACATCCCCACGGTGTTCAGCAGGTGATTGGTCTGTTCAAGGTTCAACCGCAGCGCGATCGCAAAGGATATCGCTGTGACCTTGCTGGGCTTGTAATTCTTGTTACATTTGATCTTTGAAAAGGTCTTTTTGTCGACGTTGGCACGCTTGTAGCACTCCACGTCCGAGATCCCCTTTTCATCTATATACCCAAACAGAGTCTCGGCAAAGCCCTTGTCCATTTCTTTTAGCATCTCGTCAAGACTTTTCGCGCTCTCAAAATCACATTCGCTCGCAAGCGCGCGGGAGACCGAAAGCGATTCACTTCTGCAAATTTTCGACCGCGTTGACTTACTGTATTCCTCAAAATTGTAACTTTCCCTGAGCGAATCGTAAAATGGCGCGCGGCACTCCGAATAAGCATCGTCAATAAATGCAGAAACGTCGGAAAACAACCTCTCACTTATCGAATACGCGGTCTTGTCGAAGACCACGAGATAAATCAGCATCTCATTTTCAAAAAGAAAGTCGCCGATCACGTCCACCGCGATCTTAAGCACCCTGTCCTTTGGAAACCCGAATGTTCCCGAAGCGATCAGAGGAAATGCCACGCTTTTGCATTTGTTTTTCACGGCAAGCTCAAGGCAAGACGAGTAGCAGGAGCGCAAGATTGCCTCCTCGCCGTAATCTCCGCCTTCCCACACGGGTCCTACGGTGTGTATCACGTATTTGCACGGGAGTGAAAACGCGGGAGTTACTACCGCTTGACCCTCCAGAAGATCTCTCTGCTTCAAGCAGGCGCGGTAAAGCTCCTCACCCGCCGCCTCGTGTATCATCGCATCGACTCCTCCGCCGTGTGAATAATACGTATCGGTAGGATCGACTATCGCATCGCATTTTATTTTGGTTATATCCTGTCTGATTATCTTAAGCGGCACAGTCTCACCTCCATTCGAAATATACGTGTGCTATCAGATATCCTCGATCTTGATCAGATTCGTCTTGCCCAACTGACCCACAAATGATCTTGTCTCCGCTTCTATTATACCACGATATTGCAATTAGTTCAATAGAGTTTTGCAAAATAAGCGACCGTCTTTCTCCAAAGGAGAGAGACGGTCGCTTTGTCCGCGCTTATTTATTAACGCAGTGATTTAAGTACGTGACCTATTGCACCAAGCGTATCAAATTCATTTAGGAACTTGAATACGTAGGATTTTTCATAGATCGTCATTACGCCTGTGCTTGTATCAAACGCAAGCGACACCTGGAATCCCGTGTACAGCAGGAGTGCAACGCCAAGCGCCGCCATATATCCCACCACAGCACCCGAAACGAATCCGGTAACATGATCGAAGAAGGTCAGAATGACGTGATCGTCACTGCGGTCAACCTTGCGCTCGATCCACCAGAAGAATACTCTCGGGATCACGAAACAGACGATGTAACCGATGATAGTAGAAACCATCGCGATACAGGGGGTTGCGATCTGAATTGCCATACCGTTTAATATCTCGGTGCTGGCCTCGGAATAGCTACCGTACTGTGCCTCAAGCTCCGCAAGACTGATTCCCTGATGATTGAGGAAGTTTACGAAGTTTTCGGGCAGATTTTCAAACAGCTGCACAAGATCGTAGCCGTTCGCATTTTTCTCAACGATGCTGGTAAGTGTCTTAAGCACTCCGCCAACGATCCAATCGTGAAGGAACAGGTCTGTAAGCAGGCCCGCAAGCCAAGGACCGAGAATAACCGAGCAGAAAACTGCAAGCCAGGTCTTTCCGATCTTTCTAACCGTTTTTGCAAATCCGAATTTTGTAAAAATGATTACGAATATCAAAAACAGTACTACGAGTATAGCATCAATTACAATTGACATTTCTTTTTCCTCTCTATCAAATAATAATGCTAAAATTACTTCTTGCTTCTCTTGTCGTTCTTTTTAGGCGACTCGAAAGCAATATAAAGCACACCTGCATCGGTAACGTAGAATCCGTATCCTCTTTCAAGAAGCTTCTGGGCGTTCTTGCCCTTCTTGCCAAGCTGATTGCGAGCAAGCGCAACCAAACGGGACGCGTTTCCGTTCTTGCACAGAGTTTCCATAGCATACTTGGCCTGAGCCTTGGTGCTGAATCTGATTCCGACAACGAAATCACCCATTTCACCAGCGTTATATCTGAGTGCGGATTCGGAGAGGATACGAACGATCTCCTCTTCCTTGTAGGACTGCAAATATGCGTTGTGGTATCTGAAATACTCGTGGTTGGTATTATGGAACTTCTCAAGAGTCGGATACAAGGACTCTCTGGGATAGTGGAGAGGCTCCTGACCCTCGGGCGTGCGGATAAATTCCTCGAAAGGAGTACAGCAGTAGTCGTACCAAACCATATCCTTCATTCTGTCGCCGCTCTTGGTGTTGGAGGAATCTCCCCAGGTAGCGTCGATATAGTAGCAATACTTGCCTATCTTCAGAATGTTGAATGCGTGGCAGCTGCCGCCGTCGTTGCTTACACGGCTTATCGTGTAACCGCAAACGATACCTACGGACTGCAACAGATACTGAAGCGCCGCAGCGTATCCCGCACAAACGACCTTGTGCTCAACGAGTGCGCTATGCAACGATCTGAGCTTGTCATCCTGCTTTGTATCGCGATCCAATCCCGCGTCAAGACCAATGCCGTCATAATCAAGCGTCAGAATAAGTCTGCGGTAGATCGTCAGCAATGCCTTGTAAGGATCGGTCTTCTTGGTTATGCCTCTTGTAAAGGTCTTAGCTCCCTTGCGAAGCTCTGCCCTCTTCTTGTTGATCTGCTTGACGTCAAGCACTCCGTTTGCATTCTTGCAACGGAAATTATGTCTGACGGTCTCGCTGGTGTACATATAGGAGTTCAGCCAGAAGAGCTCGGGATAGTCACCCTTTATGTAGATAAAGACCTGCTCAAGCTCGGAGTCGGTAATTCCCTTACGGGATATAGGCTCCTCGCTATAGTTATAAGCGGCTCTCACGAGATCGTTATAAACACGGATCTTAGGATTGGTCTTCTCGTCCTCCTCGTAAGGAACGATGCGCTCACCGGGAGTGCCCTTCTTCTTAAGCAACGAGGAGAGCTTCTTGCTGCTCTTCTTTTTCTTGTCCTTCTTTTGAGACTTCTTCTTTGCGCTGTCGTCGTCCTCATCGGAGGTCTGATCGTCGTCAAGAGCGGGATCTCCGTCAACTACGTCATTATCAGTATTCTTATCGTCTTCAACGACCTTGTTGTCATCATCGACAACCTGATCATCGTCAACAACAGGCTCTTCATCCACGACAGTATCGTCCTTTTTCTTCTTTTTAAAGAGATCGCGCAGAGAGAACTTCTTCTTTTCCTTCTTTTTCTTGGTGTCCTTATCGTCCTCCTCGGGAGTCTGATCGCCATCAACCACGTCATCAGTGACGGTGTTATCCTCATCGGAGATTTCGTCCTCGGCATCGCCAAGAAGCTCGTCAAAGTCTGTCTCGTTAGGCGCATTGATGTTATCGGTCATGAGATCGTTCGAGAATTCGCCGTCTCCGACATCATCCTCTTCCTCATCTCCGTCCTCGTCCTCGGGAAGCTCCTCCTCCCTGCCGTCCTCTGCCTTCTGATTGCGCAAATAACGCTTCCAGAATCTCGGAACCTTGTTGGGATCGTAGAGTCCGTCGGAGTAGTCCTCGTCGGTCTCATCCTCACCGTCATCCGACTGACCTCCGCCAAGCTCCTCGTACTTCATACGCAGGAAGCTGAAGCTGGTTCTTCTCGGACGGTCGGCATCATTTACGGTGTCCTTCTTATCTTCGCTCTTTTCTTCGTCCTTATCCTTGGGAGTTTCGTTGGTATCCTCCTCGGTATTTTCATCCGACTCAGGAGTCTCGTCCGTGGATTCGTCCCCCGAATCCTTCTTCTCGTCAAGATCGTTGCAAGCTATATACTCCGCGATCTCGTCGAGCTTGGATTTAATAGTGACGTCGAGAGCCTCGAGTATCCAGTCTGCCGACTCGTCTTTTCCGATCGAGCGCAGATACAGAAGCTCCTCGTAATAGAGCTGAGCCGCCGCATAGTCGATCATAAGCTGATTATCCGACTGCCACATTCCGATAAGACCTCTGAGCAAGGACACACGGACGTTGGTAATAGGATCGTCGCGCTCGACGAATACGGTACGCTCGGTTGTATCCAAGCGATAATAATATTCACTGAGCGACTGCTCCTCCTTAAGATCGCCAACGGGATCAAACGCGGATTTAAGCACACCGATAGAGATCTCAGGATAAGTCTTCTTGAGATATTCTCTCATTTCGGCAAGCATATCGTCGAGCTTGTCGGGATCGTCAACTGTCTCGAAGCAATCAGCACAAATATAACGATTGTTATCAAAGAGCGAATATCTGCCGCTCTCCATAACCTTGTGACAGAATGCACAACGCTTGGGCTTTTCGTCCTCAATATCGTCTCCCGCGGTCTCAACGTCGTGCTCTCCGAGGTCGGAAAGAAGGAGGTTGTATCCCTCGAGGAGCTTACAGCAGCCCTCAAGATCATAGCACTCGGGCAACTGATCGCCGCCGAAATAGATGTAATGCTCAAGCTTAGGTCTTATCTTCAGCCAGTGGAGGTAGGAGTAGATATTTGCAAGGAATTCCTGCATATATCTTCCCGAAGGGTCATAAAGCCAATCGAAAACGCCAACGTCCTCAAAGCAATCGTTAATAACGAAGAAGGTGATGCGGTTGGGATCGGTCTCGATGAACTCCTCACCGGGATGCTTCAGATAAGGATAAAGTGCCTTGATATGCTCTATCTCGGTCTCAGGCTCGACCGTTTCATCAAACGGCAGAGGCTCTGCAAGCACGGGACAGAAGGATATACAATGGTAAGATTTCGGGAAGATCGTTTTTGCGAACTCGTTGAATGCAGCAGCAAGGAGCAATCTCATGCCGTCCGTACACTCCATACGGGTCTCAAACTCGACCTTGAGAATACGTCCGTCGCCGATCTGTCTGGTGTGAGGATGCGGCACGTGGGGATTACCGTCGATACCGTCCTTGTGATAGAAGTCAAGAGTCTGCTTGTCGCTCGTAAGACCGTAGAAGCCGTACGTCTCGCCGATAAACTTGGCCTGACACTTGGTAACACGGATCTCCTCAAGCATAAGCTTTGTGTTGTGAAGAATACCGACCTTCTCGAAAGGAACGACCGAATCAACGCTGTATCTACGGAGATGAACGGTATCAAGACAGTTGCGGAGCTTGACGTTTTCGTGTCTGAGACAGATAACGCGTCCGTCTGCCGAAATATGCTCGATCTCATACTCAGCGTTGTTATAAAGTATGCTCTGTCCAACGATATATTCAAGATGAACGCGACTCGGGAAGGAATCGAGCACACCGATGGTCTTATCGTTAAGACGAAGCTCAACGCGATCGTTGCAGTGAAGCAGACGGTCGAGAATCTCATGCATTCTGTTGAATACGATGGTCTTCTCCTTCGTCAGCGTGTAGGAATCGACCTTTGCGGGATCGATAACGAGGTAAAAGTCCTTCGCACGATGTCCGATACTCTCTGCGAAGCATCTGTTCTCCTCCTGCTCGCTGTAATAAATGTCGGTGTCGCAGAGACCTGCAACAAGATATGCGGCAAGCTCACCGAGCTTAAGCTCATTTACAGGCTTACTTGCAACCAGACGCTTACAGAATACGGAGGAAATAATATCTCCTCTTTCAAGGCTGAAGGTGATGACCTCTCGCATCTTCTTCTCAAAATCCTTGACAAGAATACCGCCGTCGAGATCGAAGCTACAGAAAACGCGCATCAAGGAGAGCTTGTGGCGCTCAATATGCTCGGTAACTCTGGGCTGGATGAACGAAGAACGGTTGATAAAGTCCTCCGTAGCCATCTTGGAGATATAGTATTCACGGAGCAAGTAGGGCTTGCTCAGAATGTGAACTATCGACTTTTTCTTTCCACGGAAACGTGTGCAGGCATAGATCGATGCAGAAAGGTTGCATCTGTGGTCCGAGTAGACCATGTAGTTTACGTCGGCAACGTCGCGGTGGAATTTATTGATCTCAACGTTGTGGCTTGCGAGTATCTTCTTCTCTGCGTGGTCGAGAGGAGATTCCGTGATAACTCTTACACCGTCAACGTTGTATTTGAAAGCAAGATTTGCGAT
Organism: Clostridia bacterium; assembly: GCA_017483305.1. Lineage (GTDB taxonomy): Bacteria > Bacillota > Clostridia > Oscillospirales > CAG-272 > SVTX01. Next base: position 44,933 of record JAFULC010000009.1, read on the forward strand.
GATAAACTCAAGGCTGGTCAGCTTCTGACCGTACTTGCTATAAATTCTGTGGCTCTTACTCTCCTTGTTCCACAGAACGTAGGATACCGACTCGTTTTCCTTTGCGCTACTGAAGGATAGCACGTGCTCAACGCCAAAGAATTTGGGCAGGCTGCTCGCCGCAAAGCCCTGATAGTAGTCGAGAGTAAGGAATGCGAATCTGATACGTCCCTCGGTAGCCTTAATAAGACTGTTGGAGATAAGCGAGCAGAGGTAGCTGTCGAACGAAATAACGCGGTCAGCATCAACGAATATTGCATCGGATACCTCTTCAAAGAACGCAGGATATCTCGAAACCATAGCTCCGTCGCGGAAATCCTGAGGCGACGCTATAAGTATGTCTGCCTGATCAAGTCTCTCCTCGGAGGTGTAAACTCGCCAGTTATGCGCCGCGGAGCTACCCGTGAGTCTCATAAGACGCTCGCAGATAAATCTGCGAAGGGTTATTCTCTCCTCGGGGTCCTCGACTACGAAGATCAAACGCTCGCCCGAAAGCAGACGTATGTACGTATATGCAACCAGATATTCACCCAGCTCGGAATAGAAGGACGCCGCAAAATAGACGTGCTCGTCGTTAAACATAGCGTCGATGCACTCCATATAGCTCTCTACGGTGTGTCCCGCATAAGAATCCATCTGCTTACGGATGTATTCGAGAGCACTTGCGTAGGTGCTGCTGGTAGGCTTATACTTGGTTACCTTGTCACGCTTTGCCTCGGGATAGTAGCGCAAAGAGTGCTCGCCGTCAAAGCGTTTTTTGAGCTCGGAGAGGACCTTGCGAAGACGCGCCTCAAGCTTATTGTCGGCAACGGCCTTCTTTTCCTCCTCCTTCTTCTCTTCCTCCTCTTCCTCAGGCTTCGCGGTATTGAAAATATTGCAAAGCTCCTGAAGGAAAATTACCGAGAATACGGGATACAGATACCAATCGCCTATCTTAAATACGTTTATAAGCATATCGTAGAGCATCTTCGGCAACGGGAAGAAGACCGAAAGAAGAACTACGCCTATAAAGAACAGATACAGGATCTCAACAAGCACAATAAAGCACTGGAGAACCATTCTCGTGCGAACTACCCAGCTGCGCGCGTACTGGAACTGGTCTCCCTCAAAGAAGAGACCCAAGAAGAACGAGGATACGGGACCGTAAAGCTTTTCCTCAGGCTCGTTTTTGTCCTCACCGTCGCCCTCGGTGCCCTCGGGCTTCTCCTCATCCGTCTCCTCCTCGTCATCATCGTCCTCAAGAGTATGAAGGAACATGGCGATTCGGTTGTTCTTGCGCTTCTTTTTGCTGTCCTCCTCGGAGGGTGTTTCCTCCTCGGTGACCTCGGCTGCCTCTTGATCCTTTTTCTTGTCAAGATGCTTTTTGGTAAGCTTGAACAAGGGATCGACAACAAGCTTCTTAAGCAATATCTTAAGGAATACGAATGCATAAAGAGCAAGAAGATTTACGATCACAAGCTTGATCGCGAAAATGATGAAATCCACCTGCGAATTCAAGGAATTGACCGCATTCGTGATCAGCTTACCGACAAACGGTATTCCGCCGATAAACGCCGAAAGCTTATTGAAAAGCGAGAAGATTATTGCAAATACAATAAACTCAACGGCAATAAGAATAAGGAAAAATACGTTTTTTCTGTTATGCGGCGTGTGATACTTTACCGACGACGCAAACGAAAGCTTCTTGAGCTTTCCGGGAAGCGGAATGAACGGATATGATAAGATGAGCAGTATGCCGATAGTTAAAATGACCTTTATCGCTGTTATCACCGATCATCACTTCCTTTCTTCGGGAACATAGCCTCGATCGTCTCGATCGAGAATACCCTGTAAACTTTGTTATCCTTGGATCTGATAGGCTTGTTGACGTCGAACTCGCCCTCAACAGACTCATAAGGATCGAATATAGGCTCAACGTCGAGGTTATTAAGGATACCTGCAATGCGGTCCTTGACCTCGCGAAGCATATCTCTGTGTCTCTGTATGTTGCGGTCTATAGCAACGTTAGCATCGTAAAAACGCTTCAACTGACGGATAGCGTATCTCTGACGCTCTATGTTAATAAGATCGATCTCGTAGCGGTGACGGATCTTGGACATCGAATAGGATTCCTTGCGTCTGCACTTTGCATAGCAAAGATTCATAGCCTCCTTGCACTTTCTCAGCTTACCGAGTATCGGAGCAAGGCGAATGATCGCCGCCAGAACGTAAAGACCTGCAAAAAGCATCAGCATATTGATCGCCAACAGCCAAACATTGATTCCCGAGCCGTAGTGAGCAAGCTGAAGCACGGTATAGGGCACGAATACGGCAATCATCGCGAGCAGCATTATGATAAGGTCGCCAAGCATCTTTTTGGGCAGGCAAGCCTTCGCGTTTACGTATTCGCGGTATATCTTGGTCGCGTTCTTCTTCTCTTCCTCAAAGTCAACGCTGATATAGTCGGCATCAAGAGCATCGGCAAACAGATCCGATATCTTCTTCTGCTTGTCAGCAACAAGAGCGTCAAATTCTGCCTTGGAGGGACAGTAGGAGGTCTTTTTCAAAGCACCCTCGTGAATTCTCTCCTCAAATTCGATCTCCATGTTTCTCTCACGGGTCTCGTCTCTGCTGACAAGATATTTTTCCATTATATCGTCAAAGTCCTTGCGGTGATCCTCTGCAACCTGCTCGGGAGTTCTCTCTGCCAGATAGCAGATCTTTTCATAGGTCTGCTCGACCGTGAGATTTTCCTTACCCAAGGAAAGAGGAATAGTATCCTGAGCGACTGCAGTGCCAAGCACCTCGTCGTAATCAGCTCCGAGATTGTCAGACAGTGCAATATATTTGGAATCGTTCGATTTAGCCACCTCAGATGCGATGCAGACCTTGATCCACGCGGTCTCAAGCACTTCTTTAAGACGGTTGGCGTCAAGTCTGGATATCTTGATCTCGCCGTCTCGATCGAAGGACTCTTCTCTTTCATACATACGTATCAGATACAGCGACAAGGACAGAGTATCAAAGGCAAGTCTTGCCTTTCCTCCGCCGTAGCTCGTAACGTAATAGTAGCGTCTGATAGTAGAGCGAACGCCCATACGGTCGCGCAGCGCCTCAAAAAACTGACCGAGAGTCATCTTTGTCGAGCCGTAGGGATAGTCCTTCAGATAGAAGTTAAGTGACACCGTCGGGGTGCAATAGAGCGAGAAGGAGCTATACTGTACAAGGTCCTGCACCTCGGGGACAACGAATTCCTCGTCAACCTCATCGTCATAGCGCACGACGGGAAGATCCTCCGCGCCGTCCTTGGACTTATCCTTCTTTTTGGATTTTTTGTCACCCTCAAGCTCTTCCTTCTGCTTGTTCAGCTCCTCGACCTTAAGGCGCGCCTCCTCCTCAGAGCCCTCTACAACGTCAAGTCCTCCGAGCACCTGCTTAAGCTGCTCCTCAGCACCCTGAACGAACTCGTAGCGCTCGAGCTTGGAGTTCTGAACGTAGTAGATCTCAAAATCCTCGGCATAAAGCTCACGAAGCTCGAGATATGCGATCAGATTGTCCATCAGATACGCCTCGATATAGGGCATATAAAGGCTGATGTCAACACCGGACTCACCGCCAAATCCAAGTCTGCCGTAAGGAACTCTTACACGGTCAAAGCCGTAAAAGTCGATAAGCACGGCAATTCTGAATCTGTCTGCGCCAAGAATATTCTGCTTTTCGAATATTTCCTGAGCGCACTGCTTTATCTCAGAAAGCAAACAGTTATGCCAACGGATCTTGTTGTATCCGGCAAGGTCGAACAGTCTGTCACTGTCAAACGTTTTGTTCTCGGACGTATTTATTACATACGTTAACATTTATGTTTTTCCCCTTTCCAAAGCGGCACGGAGCATCCGTAGCCGTTTTGAAGTACTCATTCCGCTTTCGCGGATAAAATAATTTCGATTGATTTTATTCAAACTGCGGAGGGATCGATGTGCGGAAGCATACCTTCCTTCGAAAAGCCTCTCTGCAGATGAGGATCCCACATATCCGTGGATTGCTCCTCCTTAATAACGAGCGTTTTCTTATAAGCCCTGTAATACGAAGGATCTGCCGAGCATTCGCAGAACGCCTCGAGATAGCAAAGCTTAAGCTGAGTAATATCCCTGAAAACGTAGATCGTATCCTTGGATACCGTACTGCTGAACGCCGCCTGTCCGTCAGACTCTCCCGCAAGAGCAAGAAGCGATACGATCGCAGCCTCTCCGACTCGTCCGCGGAAAAGCTCGGAATTTTGCTCGATATACTCACGTATCTCCTCGGAAACGAGCGATACCGTGCGATGCTTGATAGCTCTTATCGCCTTGTAGGAATCATAAGCATCTGGAACCTGATACAGAAGCGCGGGGGTCTTCGCCAAGAACGCCTTGTTGAGAGCGCACGAGCTATCCTTCTGAGTCAGAATGACCTCAAGAACGTTTCTGTCAAGCTCCTTTGCATAAAATCCGCTATCGTGACACTCAAACGCAATTCTGTCCGCCAAAGCGTTGGTCAGACAGACTGCGACACCGTCGCTACCCAGATTTCTGAGCGTAAGCTCGCCGAGCAGAGCATCTTGCTGTCGAATATAGTCGACCTTTTTGTCGCTATCCTTTATAAATTCAGCAAATTTATCGAAGAAAGCGAGCTTCTCTTCCTCGGAGGTCCCCACGTAATAGGTCAAGCCTCTGTCCCCGATACATCTGCGAAGCGCCGTGGTAACGTCCGACTCAAGCTCTCCAAAGCCAACTGAAAGCGATGCAAATACCTTGTGATACGCCATAATAACGTCGCCAAGCACATCAAGGAATGCTTCTCCGCGCAGAAGTCTGAAGATATCGCGAAGATGCTCGTAAGAGCTTCCGAGATCGTATATAAACATACGTCTATCGTTGATCGAGCCCTTAACCATTCCGCCCTGACCGCCTGTCAGAGCCAAAAATCTTCCCGAACCGTATTTTTTCGAAGCATATTTGCAATCGAGCGCGACGTTCTGGTTTGCTTTCATTATCCACTGTGGGAACTCGTTTTCCGTGATCGGATCGCTCTGATTTATAAGTCTCAGCGGAGCGATCTCGCCATCGATCTCCCGATAAAGTGTGCAGAGACGGACAAGCGCGAAAACGGGATTGATAAACGCTCCGTCATCCTTCAAAAGCTTATCGACAAGTGAGATTCCGCACTCCTCCGAGCCGTCCGCGTCAAGCTTTGCACGTATTCTGTCTCGGAATTTAGCCTCTCCCTCGATAACGCGCTTAAATCCGACTGCATAAACGTCCTGAAGCCACTCGGCGCAGTTTATTGCGGTCTCCTCGAGTCTTACTCGCTCCTCGGCATTCGCCTTGACCAGCCTTCTCTTCTTCTCGTCCGCCAATTGCTCAAGCTCCTCGGATTCCTCAAGCACAGCCTGAATATTCATCGCGCTTTCACTGTAAAATTCTCTGTCGATCTCGTCAAGAAGCTCGCCGACAAGCTTTTTGGGCAGGCGATCTATCGGAGCGGTATCATCTTCGGCGTTCTCAAAGACACGACCAAGCAACGCGCTATCGCTTTCGCCGTCCTCAACCACCGTCGATGCGGCGGTAAGAATAGCATCGACGTAAGCGTCCGCCTTTCTGTCAAATTCCTTGCCCTCGTCAAAGCAATTCTGACGTTTTCTTGCCAATTCCTTAAGCACCTTTTCGTGAAGATACGAAAGCTCACCGCTCTCCTTCTCAAAGGCGTTTCGGATGGCGATATATGATACGATGCTGTCTGTGGCATATATAGTCCTACATAGAGTCATACCGCCGTAGATCGCATCGGTCGTATTCAAATTTTGGTTATTTTGGTTGGAGGTCTCGGTGCTCTGAAGCTTACCCGTAGCGCAAAGCGTGATAATTGAATCTGCAAGCATCTCGGTATAGAGCGCAAGCTGTCTGACACCGGGCATACGGCGCACAAGATAGACCCTTCCAAACGGTTTCTTTTCATTTTTATTATACTCGGGAACAGAAGAATCGAAAAGCAAGCCAAGATACGGGTCGTCGTTTGATCCGATCCTGATAGGCTCATCCGAAGCCTTATCTCCCGAAAGATTGATTGCCTGAAGCTCGCGAAGTGAAGCATACGCATTAGCTTTCGCCTTGACGCGTTGCTCGGGAGTCATAAGATCCTCGCAAACCTCGGGGAGAGTCAGTATAGCGGTCGACGTATCAACGACAGCACCCTTCTCCTCCAGATATTTTTTTACGTACATTACGACGGGCATAAACAATCCCGATCCGGTGCCTCCCGCCAAGGAAGCAACCGTGTATATTTCGACGTGAGTCGGCTCAACCTCAACGTTTTCGTCGGACTCCTCTCCGTCGCTCTCTTTGGCAACCAGAGCATCAAGGTTAGAGTGCAGCATCTCTGCGTTCTTCTCTTTTGAAAGGAAAGAGGTAAACGATAAAAGCGCCTTCATTCTCCACTGATTCGAGCCCTCGTTCATCGCGAGACCTTCAAAATACTCTACGCCGTCACTGTTACGGTCACAAGGAAACCACTCCTTCAAAATCTCGGGATCGAGAGTGTCGAGCACACGTCCGAGATTGGAGGCTTCAACCATAGGAATGATCACCGCATCGGAAATCTCTTCTAAGGTTCTTTCATCAGTATCAATAGCCAAAGCGTGTACAGCTTGCCCCTCTTTGCCCATTTTGCGCGCAAAAAGATCTGCAACCGCACATCCCATCTGACCTAATCCAAGCAAAAGAATTTGCTTTCCCATGAAGATTTCTCCCTTCGTTTCCCTGTTTTTTCCCCGCCTCGCCCCCGAGAATAAGGATCCTCGGGAAGCGAAGCGTTTTTGCTATGAGGCGAAAGCCTCACGGCTTATGTAGTGTTGTGGCAATTATGCCTTAGCATCCTCAGCGGGTGCGGATGCTATCTTCTTGGAGCGATTCTTTATAGCATTAAGAACGCTCTTGACCTTAGAGGAAGGTCTGTTGTAATCGAATACGGAATTGATAAGCACCTTACCGGTTTCATCCATGGGCATATCATCCGAAATAGTATAGAATACGTCTGCTGCCTGGAGCCAGTTAACAAGCTGAGTAAAGTGAGCTGCACACTCGTTGCCTGCTCTGCAAACGATCTCTGCGCCTGCGAAGGACTCGTATACCTTGCTGAGCTGCTGCTTGTAAACCTGAATGAAGCGCTCGGGTGTAGTCTCGGGGCTGGTGCGGTGAGAGATCATCTCCTTGAAGGTCTTGTAAAGAACTCTAAGGATTCTCTCTGCATCGTCACAGTCTCTGCCAAGCTCTTCGCTTGTCTTGATCATGTAAGCAAACTCAAGTGCGGTAGGACCTACGCGATCGTTCCACTCACCGTCAGCGGTGGGTCTCTGCTCTGTCTTTCTCGAGGAATCAGCGTAGAGGCTCTCGGTCAGGATTCTGATGATAGGCGAGTTGGTAAGAGTCGCCTCAAGATTTCTGACCTCACCCTCGTTGTCGCTTGCAAGGCTGGGAAGCGCATTCTTCTGACGGAGGACGTCAGCATCAAAGCGTGCACTCCACTTTTCAACCAGCTCATCCTCGTTACGCATCCAAGCGAGAAGCTGAGCGATGTTCTTGTTGTTGATCCACTTTCCTTCAGGATCGGTGATCTTAGTACCGTTGCAGGAGAAGTAGTAGCGTCCGCGAGCCTCACCCATACCGTCGGTATAACGGATAGTGCCGCTCTGGAAGCCGTAGATAAGAGCCTTAACCATCTTTTCATCGCAAGCCTGCTCCATCTTTGCGTTCATGTAAGGCAGGCAGCCACGCTTGTTGAGGTTGTTGCCGAGGTGGGGGTTCCACATATCGGTCTCATATCTCTTATATCTTGCAAGAGCCTCGGTGTAGTTCTTGAAGTATACACAGTCCTCGCCAAGCTCGTTGAACTTCGCAATGCGGAGAGGAGTAATATCCATAACCTCACCGGTGCAATAGAGAACCTGATCGGGGATAGAATCAACGATAGCAACTCTTGCAGAGCTGTTACCCGAGAAGTCGCGGATGAACGCCTCTGCGCAAGCCTTGAGCATAGCGCCCTCGCTGTTCTGATCGTTAGGAATGCTCAGACCGAACTTTTCAGCATTTCTCTTAATGTATCTTGCAGTGTTCTTGGACATCATGAATACCATAATGTGAGAAGGAACTACGAGATCGTCCTCAACAGATGCAACGTCGAGTCTGAGAGAAGGAATAGCAAGATCCTGAGCTACGGAGAAGGATACGCGAAGCGCGTCGTCGATCTCCTTGGAGGAAGCGCCGTCACCGCAAGAGGTAACGATAGCTTCAACTACGTTGTAGGAAGCAATATTGCCAAAGAGCTCACTCTTAGCGATAGAGGTGCGGTAAGCCGCGATCATGCTGGAGAAGAGCGAACGGTAAGCGCTGGAGTCCTTATCGTTGAAGCCTGTATCCTCAGAGCGCTCTGCAACTGCGGATGCGAATACGGAAGCGAATACGCCTCTACCAACGATATCGTCGGTATCAGCAACAGCCTCGCTGGTAACAGGTCCGTTACCCTCTTCAAGAGTAAGTCTGATGCTTTCCTTGTTCTTCTGCGAGCAATATACGTTGATGATACTGTCGATAGCATCCTCGTCCTTACGGAGAGCATCCTTCGTAAGATCCTCAAGCATTTCCTTTTCCTTCTCAAAGCGATTGAAGAAGTTACGGTACTTAGCGATAAGAAGGTCGACGTCAGCTGCAATGCGGGAGTATACCTGGAAGGAAACGAGCTCATAAGCCTCGTTAGCAACGTTGTTCGCGATCTGCTGAACGTCGTTGTGAAGCGCTTCCATATCTGCCGTTGCATTGGTTCTCTTGGAGTTGTACTCCTCAGGCTCTACGTCAGCATCGGAGATCTCTGCGAAACGGGTCTTTCCAAGTCCGAGATATGCGCTCTTGGTGCGTCCGCCCTTGTCATCAAGAGTAAGGAAGCCCTCAGGAAGCGCGGGAGCCTTGCGGAGCTTGAGCTCAGGCCAATCGTTAGGCTCTACGGAAAGCTTTTCGCTAAGAGCGATTCTGAACTGGCACAAACGGATCATAGCCGCAACGGGATGTACCATCTTGCCGTTCTTGGTCTCGAGAAGGTTCTTAACAACCGAATACTTATCGCCGATAACGCCGATCTTCTTCTTTTCAAGAGTGATGATAGCGTCTGCGGTGCTGGTAGGAATGCTCTTAACAGTATCGAAGCATCTGCGGTAGAACTTGTCGAGAATAGGACGGGAGTCTACAGCCGCGCTGATTACGTTGGACTTGTCGAAAGTACCGCCGGAAAGATCTCTGGGGAATATGCCCTCAAGCTCTGCATCGATAGATGCCGCAACGGGAACCTTGCTGGAAATATAGCCTTCAATTGTCTCAAGGAAGAGCTCGCCGATAGTTTCGGAGCGGCGCTCGCCCTTTTCGTTGTACTGGTCAACACCGCGCTCAACGAGAGAGATGACCTCGTCGCAGTTTTCATCCTGCTTCTCCTCAACCTTCTCGATAAGCATTCTTGCATAAGCGTCGTTCTCCATAATGAAGGTACGCTTCATTGCCTTTGCTTCTCTGCCCTTTTCGGCGATAGCATTTTCAACTGCCTGGTGAATGATCAGCCATTCGCCGTTGCAGGAATCGTATGTCTTCTTGCATGCGAGATACTCAAGAACCGAATCCTTGGGGAAGCGGATCTGCGAGGTAGAAATACCGGCGTAGATAGCGTTGCTACCGTTGTTCTGCGAACGAACGAGCTCGTGGTTGGAGAATTCGCTGTCGAAGGCAGCGCCGATCTCGGTACAAATAATGGTATAAAGCGAGTTAGCAAGCACCATGTCGTGTGCTGCAACAGAGTTCAGACCGGGGATACGGTCAAGCAGGAATACCTGCGAGAAGGGTGCAGCCTCAGGAGTCCAGAAGCGCTTGTCGGAAGCATCAAAGAGTACGCCTACGTTAGGCTCATCGGGGCTACCGATACGGAAGCGGATGGGAGCCTTCTTCTTAGCCGCGAGACCTGCGTTGTAGTTGCGGGAAACGAGGTTGATAGCGTTAAGCTCACGAAGGATTGCATACGCGTTGGAATAAACCTTGATACGGTTTTCGGGAGTCTGGGAGTCTGCATAGATGTCAGGAAGAGCGATCATAGCGTTAACTATGGGGTCCTTACCGAGAGCCTTGCGGATGTAGCGCTTAGCATAGAGCGCGATCGGGATAAACGAGCCCGAGCCTGTACCGCCCGCAACGGATGCGATAACGTAAACCTCGCAGGAAGCACCGGGATCCTGAACCATATCCTCAAGCGCGCTGATGAATACGGAACGCTCAGCGGACTTGTTCATCAGGTTGAGGAATGCGAGATAGGACTTCTTACGCCACTGGGATGCACCGCGGACCATCTCCTGAGAACGAACTGCCTGTACGTCGCAGGGGAACCACTCTCTGAGATGCTCTTTGCCAAGTCGGTCACAAATGGTACCAACGCTTGCGGTATCGGACATCGCAACCGTCTTTGCAGCGGTGATTCTCTTCAAATCGCCGGCATCGGTATCGAATACAAGTGCCGTAACCTTGTTGTCGGTCTGATTTCCAAGCTCGTGATACTTTTTAAAGAAAGTATCAACCGCGTTACTACCGGTTCCGCCAACACCGATCAAAAGAATGTTCTTTTTCATAATTTTTCTCCTTAAAAATTATATCAAAAATTTTAATTTCATTAATTTATATAGACCTTGAATGTATTTTCACATTCCGATCAACGAAAACGTCTCTTGCGACGTACAAATGTTATCGCATATTGCAATACTACGCGATCGTCGAGATTCTTTGCAAATCCGCCGTACCAATCGCCTATGCAATTACAGTTGGAATCCTTGTTGATTACGTTGTTCTTCTTCATAAAGACCTTCTTTATTTCGGGAAGCTTGGTCGTGCTCTTGGTGAGTCGGATTCCCTTTGAAACGTCATTTATGATAGAATCAATGCTCTTCTTCTGAGCAGCGTTGAGATTGAGTGCCCAGCAAGCGTTGACCTTAGTAACTCTGAGACCGAAATCAATGTTGCCGTTCTGAGACTTGCAATGCTGGATCTTGTGAGCCGAGAAGGATCTCGCCTCATTTCCCCTCTTTCTCTTGAGAGGCTGAACGCTCCAGATCTTCCAGATAAGAAGTCTGGTCAAATGCCAGCCGATAACTCTGAGCCAGGAGTTGTTGATCTCAACCGTATTCACACGGCAGGAGCCCATTCCGTCATCCTTAATAATAACGAACGTACCGTTGGGCAGAAGCGCCGTTTTTCTGAAGCCGATAATATAAATAATAATGTAGATAATGAATCCGATTATCAGAAGTATTACGAGAATACGGATCAGATACTCAAACAGCGAGCTGTTTGTGATCACGAAATCCGCAGTGGTGTCCACATCCGAATAGGATACCGTAACTCCCTTCTCGCTTCCAAAGAGAAGCATCGATGTGAACCACGCGGGCAGATCCTTCATATCCTTGACTGCTCGTATCGCGATTACCGCCTCTCCGTTGAGCTCCTCAACCGAGATCTCAACTCCTACGGGGATCAGTCCAAAGGTGAATGCTCCGGGGAGGTTTATTCCGATCATTCCCTTGTCGTAGGAGTCCTGCAGCTCTTCAAGGGTAAACACCCTTCCGTCTCTGAGGACCTTGAAGTAGAGCGCCGCCTGCGTTTTGCCAATATTGAATCGGTCAATACTGCGGCTTCCGTAAGTGACTGCCTCAACCGTGTAAGCGGTCTTAATTATAGTCAGCTTTGCGGTAGTTGAGGTGTTGAGCGAGGTCATCTCGGGATATTCAACCGTAAGCACCACGTCGTGATCGCCTACCGAATTGATTATACTGAGCAGACTGTCCTCGGTCGGTATGTATGTAAGAGCCCCCTCGTTCACCGTCGTATACTCGGTGACGTCAACTCCTCCAACGGTCAGCTTATATGTAACCAAACCGCTATCAAACGGGAAAGGCTTTCCCTCTGCCGAAAGATCGAAGATGAATGGCTCGGTGTTGTGCTTCAGATCGTACTGCGTGATCGACAGGTGATCCGATCCGCTCACGCCGACCGTCATAGATGCAGGAGCAACCGTGACAGTATATTCAGCGCTACGCGTCGTTCTGTACTCTGACGTGATCGAGAAGCTTATGTTGTATTTACCGAAAGCTCCGCTGTTCTCGCTGATCGAGGCAACGATCTTACCGTCGCTTTGGACCGTAACGGGAATATTTATCTCACGTCCGTCGGGCGTGAACATCGTTGCGGAGTAGGTGTAGGTAGCAAGATCGGCAACGGTTGCGGGGTGGTTATCAATAAATACCGTGTAGGTCACGTCTCCGGAGAAGCCCGACGAGGTAACCGTCTCGTTATGGTCACACTCAACTCGGTAGTAGCTCGGATTCTGCTCAACCGTGCAAAATTCACTTGATACCAGGCTGTAAGCGCCGTCCATAACACTGACAGCGATCCTTATTTCGTGCGTACCGGCAACCAAGGGGATCTTGTCTCCGATTTTATATACGTTACCGCCGTACGTAACACTCTCCTCTGCTTTTCCGAATATCGAGGTAAGATCAATGGGGTCGCCGCTTGCTTGCTCATACACCTCGTATCCCACACGGATCTGATCGCCGGGAGTGAGATTTTCATTGATATACTGTATATCAACTCTTATCCAATCAGAGCCATCCTGGTACTCCATATAAGGAACTATTCTCAAAGCAGGCTCTGCAAAAATTGAAAGCATATTCGCATCAACATTTCCTGAATACGTCAGTTCAATAGTGCCCTCGTAGAAATAGTCGTTTCCGTCAAGCAACGCCGAGTGCGCACTCTTAAGTCCATCAATGCCTTTGGGCTCAATTACGCATCCGTTCGTTATAGTAACGGACTGGTCCTGATAGATTGCCGACGTCATCGTCGCTCCGCAGTTCTGAGCTATGACCGAAACAGACGACAGCGCAAATCCGAGGTTATCAAGATTTATCGTAACCCTGTTTCCGTTTACCGTATAATCGGCATCCTTCTTCAGTGTGTAGCGTCCTGACATCTTGTTGGAAATCTCCTGCATTACACTGACAAGAGTATCCTGATCGGCGTTATATGCGTCAAAGTGTAAGCCGCTATTATCAAGATCACTGCCCTTAAGATTTACCGTAGGATTGTCAAGTGAAAGAAATATGGTATTGAGCGAGGGGTAGTCACTCACCGCAGCGCTGATAGAGGGCTCTGCTCCTCCATCGATATCACCGTCGGTCATTACGATCAGCCAATATTCCTTGTTATCCTCGGCCTCGTACAGATGATCTGCATCCTTAAGTCCGCGGTTGATCAATTCACTGACCGCCAGACCTATCGGCTCAGACGGAGTTCCTCCGTTTTCGGTAAAAATACCCGAAGTGTTAACGACTCTGTTGATCTCTGCCTCACGGTCGGGGGCGGCAAGGTTGACCTCAACTCCGTACCCCGGCACCGTAATTACGTTACCGTTCAGGTCGTTCATAGGTGTTATCACCAAAGTATCTCTCTCGTCGAACATCGCCATCAGCATTCTCATTGAGTAGGTGGCAAGCTCTCCTCGATTTCCGTAGGACATCGATCCCGAGTTGTCATACACAACAGAAACGATCTTCTGCGTGTACCTGACCTCGCTCGAATCAGTGTCCACAGCAAACGAGGTAAACACCGTCATGGTGGATAACAAGATGACGAACGCGCATAACAACGCCGTCATCCTCACGGTTCGTTTCATCGTAACCTCCTTAAAAAAGTGAATAATTCGACATTATAGATTATAATTATATAAATTATATACCCTTTTTTTTCACAAGTCAACATAAAATTCACATATTCTTCAATTTTGTGTAATATGCCAAAGTTATTCGTCATATTTTACCTAAAAACGCCCTCAAAAGCCGGGTTTGTCCCTCAGATAAATAATATGATCGATATATCTCCCATATTTCTCAAGTCAAAAATAATAAAAAAACTCGGCACTGCAAAGGCGCAGCACCGAGCCACAATATTTAGTTCTTCCAAACGAAATTATAGTTGATCGACTCGCCGCCGTCGACAAGTATGCTCTGCCCCGTGCAAAAGCCGTTAACTACCGTCAGGAAATACGCCCACTCGGCGATCTCCTCGGGTGTCGCCCATCTTTTCAGCGGAGTTTCATCCATTATCTCTGCCCAAAGCTCGGGATCACTCATAACGCACTCGTTAAGAGGCGTAAGCACACCGCCCGGGTCAAGACTGTTGCAGGTCGCTCCGAATTTTGCGACCCTCATAGCCACGTTTTTGGTGTAAGCAAGAACGCCTCCCTTGCTCGCGCAGTATTCGGGAAATTCCGCGCCCGTGTGCGCGCTCGCCGAACCAATGTTGAGAATTGACCTTATCCCCTCTCTCACGCCGTATTTTTCGGTAATATGGATCAACGCCTTGAGATTTATGTCAATATCCGCCTCGTTTTGCGTACCCGCATTGTTTATAAGTATCTCAACGCCGTCCACGTCGGGTAATTTTTCATAATCTCGAACGTCACAAACGTAATGAACGTATCCCTCGTGAGTAATTGTCGCAGGCTGTCTGTCTATGCCGACCACGACGTGTCCTTTATTCAAAAAGGCCTCTGCTATCGCCTTTCCGATTCCCTGCGAGGTGCCTGTAATCAAAACCTTCATTTCAGCTTTTTCTCCCTTCAACATACTCAAGATATTCGTGTCCGACACGGTTCGTCTTCCACTTTTTGACCAAGCGATATCCAATGGGCGAGAAGGCTATCTCCATTATCAGCTCTGCTACAGCGCCCGTCAATGCGCACATCGCGCACTGTAGAACCGTCCAGTGAAAGCCGTCCCAGAAGATCGGGGCGAAACCAACGAAAACGATGATTGAAAAAATAAAATTATCCAAAAACTGACCGATAAAGGTCGATATGTAAGACTGCATAGCATATGCAAGCTTGCCGTCAGGATTTTTTCTGAACGCCCTGCCGATCGCAAAATTCAGCATATTGTTGATTATCGCGGAGGACAAAAACGCGATCGTACTTCCAAGCAGAATGAACCACGTGCCGCCGAAAATAGAGTTGAACGCGCTGTAATCGTCGGCGGTCGACGGAATGATGCTCGCCACAAAAAATATAAGACAAGTCAACAGATTTATCATCGCCGCGAGTATCGAGATCTTGTTTGACGCCTTAGGACCAAAATGCTTGGTGATTATGTCCATACACATAAACGACAGCCACGAGATCAGAATACCGCCGTCAAGCGCGATCCAATCGAGCTGTAAAAGAGTTTTGTTCGCAAGCAGATTCATGCAAACAACGCTCACAACGAACAGAGTCACGACAGTCGCGGGAATGCACCGCAGCAAAATCGCCGTCTCCTCTTTTTCCTTCCGTAACCAGTTTTTTATCTTAATCATTAAAATTCTCCGTAAAAAGTCTCTTGCTTTTTCATTCACACTAACAAGTATACCATAGCTTTCACTTTTTTTCAACCCAAATTTATTCAAACACCGCATTTTTCAAACAAAATTTGATTTTTTAGTCTTTTTCTCTTGCCCGCCGAACGCTTGTGTGGTATAATTAACTTTATAAACACTCTATACGGAGGCATAATATGACGATCAGTGAAAGATTTTTAAAATACGTATCCTTCCCGACCATGTCGGATGAAAATTCCGAAACCGTGCCCAGCACGGATAAGCAGCTTGTACTCAGCCGTTATCTTGCCGAGGAATTGAAAGCCCTCGGGCTTACAGACGTCGAGCTCGACGATAAGGGCTACCTCTACGCCACTCTCCCCGCAAATGCCGAAAGTAGCGTTACCGTCGGTCTTATAGCGCACGTCGACACCTCGGATGCCGTCAGCGACGGACCTATCAACACGAAAATTGTAAAATACGAGGGCGAGAGTATCTGCCTCAACGAAGAAAAGAATATCTGGCTTTCTCCCGAGGAATACCCCTCTCTTAACAGATACGTCGGTAATAATCTTATAGTCACCGACGGAACTACCCTGCTCGGCGCAGACGATAAGGCAGGCGTATGTGCAATAGTATCCGCCGTTGAGAAGGTCATAAAGAGCAACCTCCCTCACGGATGTATAAAGATCTGCTTTACTCCCGACGAGGAGATCGGCAGAGGCGCAGACCACTTCGACGTTAAGAAATTCGACGCGGATTATGCCTACACCGTCGACGGTGGCGGACTTGGTGAGCTTGAATACGAAAACTTCAACGCCGCATCGGCAAAGGTCGAGCTCAGAGGTGTCTCTATACACCCGGGCAGCGCAAAGGACAAGATGAAAAACGCACAGCTTATGGCAATGGAGTTCAATTCTCTGCTCCCCGCAGATCAGACTCCCGCCGCGACCGAGGGCTACGAGGGATTTTTCCACCTCATCGAATCCCACGGCGACTGCGAATACGCCGAGCTGATCTATATCATCCGCGACCACGACAGAGCGAAATTTGAAGAAAAGAAAGCACTCCTTTCTGAAATCTCCAAAAAGATAGAAGAAAAATACGGCGCAGGCTCCTGCACCGTTGCGATCAAGGACTCCTATTACAACATGAAGGAGATCATCGACCAAAATATGTACACCGTCGAGCGTGCAATTGCCGCAATGAAGGCGGTCGGAGTCGAGCCCGAGATCGTGCCGATAAGAGGAGGCACAGACGGAGCGCGCCTCTCCTTTATGGGCTTGCCCTGCCCCAATATCTGCACGGGTGGCGAGAATTTCCACTCAAGATTCGAGTATATCCCGATAGAATCTCTTGAGAAGGTCGTAGATATCGTCGAAAGACTTATTCTCGACACCGCCTCGTTCTGACCGCTATGGCTACTTGACAAAAAGCCACCCAAGGATGTATAATAAAATCAATAATAACAGAAAAGAGGTCAAAAAATGGCTTTTGAAAACGTAAAGAAGAATTTTGGATTCGGCTGTATGCGCCTGCCCATGAACGGCGATGAGGTCGATTACGCCGAGTTTACCCGTATGGTAGACACCTTTATTGAAAACGGATTTAACTATTTCGACACCGCGCACGGCTATCTCCGCGGAGCAAGTGAGATCGCGCTCGAAAAATGCCTCACCTCCCGCTATCCCAGAGATAGCTATATCCTCACCAATAAGCTCTCGGTCAACTATTTCGACTCGAATGAGGAAATAAGACCCCTCTTCGAAGAGCAGCTCAAAATATGCGGCGTCGACTATTTTGACTTCTATCTTATGCACGCGCAGAACCGCGGCTCTTATGAAAAATACAAGAGATGCCGCGCGTATGAGACCGCATTTGAGCTTAAGGCAGAGGGCAAGGTCAAGCACGTAGGACTTTCCTTCCACGATACCGCCGACGTTCTCGATCAGATCCTCACCGAATACCCTGAGCTCGAGGTCGTGCAGATACAGTTCAATTACCTCGACTACGACGATGCCGCAGTGCAGTCTCGCCTCTGCCTCGAGGTCTGTCGCAAGCACGGCAAGCCCGTCATAGTTATGGAGCCCGTAAAGGGCGGTAGCCTCGTCAATCTCCCCGACGATGCAAAGGCAGTGCTCGATGCACTCGAGGGTGGCAGCTATGCAAGCTACGCGATCAGATTTGCCGCAAGCTTCGACGGAATTAAAATGGTTCTTTCGGGCATGGGCGATATGAATATGATGAACGACAACCTCAGCTACATGAAGGATTTCAAGCCCCTCGACGAGCGTGAGCGCAAAGCCATCGACAAGGTCTGCGCAATCCTCCGCGGCAAAGGACTTATCGCCTGCACAGGATGTAGCTACTGCACCGAGGGTTGCCCCAAGCAGATCCCGATACCCAACCTTTTCGCGTGTATGAACGACAAAAAGATCTGGCAGAACTGGAACTCCGATTATTATTACGGCATACATACCAAAGACAAGGGCAAGGCAAGTGACTGCATCGGCTGCGGTAAGTGCGAAAGGATCTGCCCCCAGGGTCTCCCCATTAGAGAACTTCTGAAGCAGGTCGCCGAGGAGTTTGAGAAGAAAGAATAAACCGCTTGACATTATGTCTGAAAATCAACGGTAAAACGCAATCAAATAACGAAAGGCGGGATCCATTTTGCTTGTAAATGAAATCCCGCCTTTTTTAAAATTTTTTTATTATCTTTTGTTTTTATCTTGACATTGACGCCGCGTCAAGTGATATGATATAGAGGGGGTGAGTAAATGAACCAAAACCGTCTTTACGATATAACAGAGGTGTGCACTATGCTTGGAACAACCTCAAGAACGCTTCGTTTTTACGAGGAAAAAGGCCTTATACAAAGCACGACGGAGGGAATTTCTTCTCGCCGTAAGTACACAGACGATCAATTATTTCATATTAAAAATGTTTTGATACTCCGAGCTCTTGGATTATCTATCAGGTCAATTGTGGAATTGCAAAACCAAGAAACAGATCTAAAAAATGCAGTTTTATCAAAGCGCGCAGAAATATATGCACACATTGATTCCCGCATCCAAGAAATTAATCTTATCAATGAAGCTCTTTCCGCAATAGAGTCCGGCAAAGATATATTCAATCACGATTGGCAGCACTCGCCTGAAGTTAAATCTAATGAGAAAGAAATTGCAAGGATCTGCACTGATGCAATTCTTCTCAATGATAGCGATACACTTTACCGTTATTTGAGTCCGAGGTTAGCGGAATATATGCCTAAAGACGTTTTTACCACTGTCAGAAAAGACACCATGTTCCCTCTTGGTTCATTCGTTGAGATCGATAAAACAGTAATTGATGAAAAATATAAAAATCAAATATTTTATTTCATTAAATTCTCAAAATTGGGGCTAAAAATAACCTTTGTCTTTCACGGTGGACAAATTGACGGCCTTTGGCTCGGCTATTATGATATTAAAACGAGGTGATCAAAATGAAAAAGAAAATTTTTCTCATAGCTGTTCTGATATGCATAATGATTCTTTCGTTAACCTCGTGCCAGGTGAATTGGTTTGATCGCCATTACGACGTTCCTTGGTGGATGATCGCCATTCCCGTAGTTATATTTTCTTTAATCGTCTGGATCGTTGCAGGCAAATGTATCGCGTCCAAAAAATATATCTGCCCTAAATGTAATAAAACATTCTATCCAGAGTGGTGGTCGGCGGCAGTGTCTATTCACATCAATAATAACCGCGTTTTCAAATGCCCTAATTGCAAAACAAAAAGTTTTTGTCGCATTTCAAAAGAAACGGAGGAGTAACTATGCTTATATACTATTGCATAGCAATTATTGCAAACATTGTTGCCGCATTTGTTTTCCATAAAAGTATAAATATTACCGTGTTATCAATTATACCCCTGTTCTTGATTGCATTGATGATTTTTCAAGCAAAATATTTCAAAAGCGAGAAGGTAGAAAATAGCTCCAGAACAGCATACGGCTCGAATCTGACCTCTGACGAGGAAAACGATCTGCTTGACAGCGGTTCAAAATTTCTCTTTGCAACAATTCCGTGGATGATTCCATTCGTTATTTTCTTTCCGTCATTTGTGAAAGCACTTTCGATTTTGGTTTACATTGTTGGTTTGGTCGTTGGACTTCTCATATATCGAATCAAACATAAAGGAAAAATAAACGGTCGTATGTGTTCTGAAGACCAAGAGCGTAAAGATCAAGAGAAAAAAGAAGAACTTGGCAAATGGAAATAAAGATAAAAAAACGCATCAACAAAACAAAAGCCTTCCCCAGTGGGGGAAGGTGGCACGCGAAGCGTGACGGATGAGGTGTTTTTACACTTAAACTTACTCCTCATCCACCACTATCGTGGTCCCCCTTCTCCCACAGGAGAAGGCTTTTATATCTCTCTTTGGTTTAAAATTTAATGTTCATTTTTCTCTCAACATTAAATCCAAAATCAAACAGTTTCCTTCCTCACCGACCGCTTCTCTGCCCTTACGATCTTATAAAGCTCCTCTGCGGCAAGACGCGTCTTCGCAACCACGTCACCGCAATCCTTCGGGAAGCAGTAATAAAGCATCTTCTTGTCGCCAATGCAGATTATATCGCCAAGCTTGTACCAATAATAATCGGCATATAAGCTGTACGACGAAAGCGGCGACTGAACATAATCAAGCTCACCGTCACATCCGACCAGGTGGAATCCCTCGCGGTTGTGCGTAAGTCTGCCCTCTCCAACCGAATAAATGCAATCGGTATCCACCATAGCGTAAATATCCACCGCTACGTCAAGCGAATAAGTGCCGTCCTCGAGCTCGCGTCTTACGTTCTCGCGCTCCCAGGCGTACCAATCGGGAATGTGATCGAATTCAGTCTCGCCCTCAATAGCGCGCATAAATCCGTCCTCGGTAAGCTCGTATTGCTTGCCGCAGGCGTGGCAGGTCAAGGTAGTTCCCTTGCCCTCGGTCTGACCCTCGGCAAGGCAGTGAGGACACTTGTAAAGCACACGGTTGAGATGATCCGCGCGGAAATCCTCGTCTATCTTAACACCCTTTTGCTGCTGCGAGCGGAAGTTGTCAAACAAGAACTTTTCGCGCAACAGCTCGTTGATCTGACATGGCGTCATTTCCTTTATCTGCTCGGGAGACAAAAGATACTCGACCTGTGCCGTCACCTGAGTTTTGCGAAGCTGAAGATTATTGTAAAGCGGATCGCGCAAAAAAGCGCCGTCTGTCCTGATAGTCACCACGGGAAGACCAAACATCTTCACGCACCGTCCAAGACTCTCGGGCAGAGGCGTAGCAGTGCCGTCAAAGCTGTAGCTCGCCTCGGGGTACATAAGTATTGACGAATTGTATCGCTTCACGGCATAGAGCATATCGTGAAGCAGAGACACCTCGCTGACAAATTTCTTCGTAGGTATACAGCCGATCTGTCTCATAAGCCAATTCTTGCCTATAAAGCCGTCGGAGGTGCAAACGATATTATATTTTCTCGGGTAAAGTATCCTCGAGGCTATCTTCAGATCGATAAAGCTCGAGTGATTCATCAGAATAAAGCAGGGCTCCTTTTTTGAGAGCTTCTCCATTCCGACAGAGGTATATTTGAATTTTGTCGCAACAAGATCGGGGATCGAGAGCGTGCGAATAAGCGTGCGGAAGAAAAAGCTCGGTCTGCTCGGCTTTTTTTGCTTCTTTTCGGGCTTTTCCAAAAGCTCCTTGTAACTGACACCGTATTTTATCTTCATAAGATACTCTCCCGTAAAAAAACTTCACAATATTAACTGAATTTTAACTTTATATATATTTTACCACCGTGCAGGGCAAATGTCAATATACAAAAAATCGAAAAATCCCCCGATTGACTATTGACTAACAAAAAATATTATGTTACAATTAATCAGATG
The DNA here is from genome assembly GCA_017483305.1 of Clostridia bacterium. Classification (GTDB taxonomy): domain Bacteria; phylum Bacillota; class Clostridia; order Oscillospirales; family CAG-272; genus SVTX01. Next base: position 66,330 of record JAFULC010000009.1, read on the forward strand.
ATATCAAATCTTGTCAAAAAGGAGCCCAGCGTGAAAATTGCTTTCATTTAAACGTGGGGCGAACTGTTTCACGCATGAATTTCGCCGATGGCAAAATTCATCGACTATTATTTATGCCGCCACGGGGTTCCCCGAAGCGAATTAAGTGAGCTTTGGGGGTTTCCGTCTGCGGCGGAATGGAGATTAATATATGGATTTCACCGTTGAACTTTTAAAATACCCCACCGAAGAGGATTGGATGCTGTGTAAGCTCTGCACTCTCAACACCGTTGGCAAGACCAGCACGAAGCTTCCCACAGAGGAATGGAGAAAAAAGCTCCTTCTGAGTGAGCATAGCCCGATAAGAACTCTCAATTTCTGCATCAAAATGGTAATTCCCTACTACGTTTCGGTCCATTTTTGCCGCCATTTCATCGGAGTAACCCACTTCGTGCAGAGCCAGAGAAACGACCGTCAGGAAAACTACGACCGCACCAAAGCGCCGCAGGATTCCCCCGTTTCTCACATGATGTACATAAACGCGCAGGAGCTTATGTTTATGGCTCGCCGCCGTCTGTGCATGCAGGCAGACCCCGCGACCCGTAAGGTAATGAATGAGATAAAGAGAATAGTTGAAGAACAGTGCCCCGAATTTATCGGCACTCTCGAGCCTATGTGCTCGTATCGCGGAGGCAGATGCACCGAATTCACCTCTTGCGGACTTAACAAGCAGTTTCTGACAGGCAAGGAAGACTAAAATAAGATAAAGAAACGGCAACGCACTCGCGTTGCCGCTTCTTTATCTCCGCTTCAGATCCTTATTCGCAGGATTATTGATCACCCTGCCATTCTCATCAAATCGCGAGCCGTGACAAGCACAATCCCAACTCTTTTCGGCACTGTTCCACTTAAGCGCACACCCAAGATGAGAGCACCGTGGCGCCGTCGGGCGAAGAATATTAGTCAATGTCTCAAAAGCATTTACAAAAAGCTGACCGTGCAAAATACTTCTCGAAGGATTCAGCACTTCACAAAGCTCGTTTTTCTCACCGCATATCATGTCGCAAAGCAGCGTTGCCGCCATCATAGAACCAACCATTCCCCACTTGTTAAAGCCAGTAGCCACGTAAAGATGGGGCGCGCTTTCCGAATACCGCCCAACGTAAGGGATCCCGTCAAGCGTCATGCAGTCCTGCGTTGCCCACGCGAATTTTTCTCTCGCATCGGGATAATTATCTCTCGCAAAATCTCGCAAGCAGGCGTATCCTCCGCCGCGCTTTCCCGTTCTATGACCTCCTCCCCCCAACAGCAAAAGATTCTCATAGCCTCTAAATGACAACCCATCTCCGCTTTCGTCAACGTACATTCCGTCGAGCTTCCCTGCTCCCTCTAGTGCAGTCACGTAAGAGCGATGCTGATACATTTTTAGAAAAAAGCCACCGTATCGGTCAATAAACGGAAAGTGCGACGCCATAATGATTATCTCTGCATCAATGTAATATTTGTCGGTAAAAGCGCGCGATCCTTCCACGTCTATAACCTGCGTATGCTCGTAAATATTAAGATCCTTTGCGATCTCCGAGATAAACTTCAAGGGATGAAACTGCGCCTGATCATGACATCTCACCGCACCGACAGTATCTATAGGCAAAGGTAATTTTTCGCAAAGATCGGCATCAAATCCAAGCCTTTCAAGCGCCAACACCTCATTCTCAAGCTTTTGCCGATCGTCAAGAGAATAAACGTAATTATCCCTTGCCTCGTAATCGCAATCTATATTCTGACAAAGCTCCTCGTATTTGTTCAACGCCGTCACGCATCCGCGCAGATATGAAGCCGCAACATCGACCCCGTATTTCTTAATTATTTTACTGTAAATCAATCCGTGCGACAGGGTCAGCTTTGCCGTGGTATATCCCGTCACACCGCTGCAAATGCGATCCTTTTCAACCAGAATGTAAGGAATATTTCTCTCTTTCAAAAAATATGCCGTCAATATACCCGACATACCGCCGCCGACGATCAGAACGTCGGTCTTTTTATTTTCATTAAGCGACGAAAAAACGGGCAGCTCTGATCCGTCATACCAAAGTGAACTCATAAAATAACCTCTCAAAATCTATTTTAAGAATTATTTTCTCACAAATTCAACTTTTAATACAAAATCAAAGCTGCCCTGCATTTTTTATTAACAAAAAGAGAAACCAATCGTCAGCATCCCGTCATGATCTCAATGATCTTTCGGTCTGTTTCCTTCATTCCGTCGTGACCGAGAATCGAAATATTTCGGATCGTATTTTCAACGCCCTTGCTCACAAGACCGTCGCCACCGTAGAATTGACAGCCCTCCGAGAACATCTCAAAGCCCATAATACCGGCATCGACCGCCATAGCGATCTTTGCCGCACAGCTCGCCTTCGCGCCGTCGCAAACGATACCGCTCGAGATAGCCAAAGCATTGACGAGAGTATGATTTATCGCGCGAAGATCACGCGTAAGCAAATATGCAATTCCCGCCCCTGCTCCTGCTCCCGCGCTGACCGCGCCGCAGTATGCAGACAATCTGCCTATTCCGCTCTTGAGATGCAGCGTGACAAGATTCGATAAGGTCAAAGCGCGCAACAGCTCCTCGCGGCTCTTTTCGTGATATTCCGCATAAGCGATAACGGGCAAGCTCGCCGTCATTCCCTGATTACCGCTTCCCGAGTTAATAACGACGGGCATATCGCAGCCGCTCATTCTCGCATCCGAGCCTGCCGCCGCGTAAGCCTTTGCTCGAGTGCGGATACTGTCGTCGCGCTTCATAAGAAGCTGACCGATCCGCGCCCCGTAATTATTCGTCAAGCCCTCGCGGGATATAGCGGTATTGTAATCTATCTGCCGCTGCAGAATAGCCTCCACGTCGGCGATATCAACAGTCTCGGCAAAATCGAAAATATCTGACACACTAAGCAGACTGTGATCGGGCTTCGCCTCATCCTCACAAGCCTTTTCTCTTTCGAAGAACACACACTTGCCATTGTCAATTATCTGTGTGATATTGGTGTGCTCGTCCTCAATGTGCACAGACACCGAGCACTCTCCCTTAGTGACCGTTATGACAAGATCGAGCAGGTGTGTAGTATCAAGCGGCGAGACCTTGATTTCAAAGTCCTTCATTCTCTCGGCAAGAGAGAGCTCCTGCTCTGCCGTCACCGAGGAGATCACCTCAAGCTGCTTGTCCGCGTCACCGAACAAAATGCCTACCGCCGCCGCGGCTTCAAGACCGCGCAAGCCGTTTGTGTGCGGCACGATAACGCTTTTCACGTTTTTGATAATGTTGCCGCTCGCCTGAATATGCACGTGCTCGGGCAAACCTCCCAAGACCTCCCGCGCTTTAGCCGCACAAAAAGCGACCGCGATCGGCTCAGTGCAGCCCATAGCTGGCACAAGCTCACATCTCATTATTTCAACGTAGGTTTTATATATTTTTGACTCTTTTTTCATACAAACCGTCTGCCTTTACGTATTATGACATCATTATACTAAAATTTTCAGAAATTGTCAAGAAAAAGAGCCTCCTTAAATCATAAAAAGACAAAAAATCGGCGCATATCGCGCCGATTTTTTTTATATCACTTCAGAGCCGTTTTATCCTTCTGAATAACGTCATGTGCGCCGCCCTCAACGATACTCGTTGCCGAAACGAGAGTGAGAGTTGCCTTTTCCTGAAGCTCAGGAATAGTCAAAGCGCCGCAGTTGCACATCGTCGACTTGACCTTCGCCAAGGACATAGCAACATTATCCTTGAGGCTTCCCGCATAAGGAACGTAGGAGTCAACGCCCTCCTCAAAGGAAAGCTTCTTATCTCCGCCGAGATCGTATCTCTGCCAGTTGCGCGCTCTTGCCGAGCCCTCGCCCCAGTATTCCTTATAGTAAGTGCCGCCAATGCTTACCTTGTTTGTGGGCGACTCATCAAAGCGTGCAAAATATCTGCCCAGCATAACGAAGTCAGCACCCATAGCAAGCGCAAGAGTGATGTGATGATCGTAAACGATACCGCCGTCCGAGCAAACGGGAATATAAACGCCGGTCTCCTCAAAATATCTGTCTCTCTCCGCGCAGACCTCGATGAGCGCAGTTGCTTGACCGCGACCGATACCCTTGGTCTCACGGGTAATGCAGATTGATCCGCCGCCGATACCGACCTTGATAAAGTCCGCACCGCAATCGGCAAGGAATCTGAAGCCTGCCGCGTCAACGACGTTTCCTGCGCCAACCTTTACACTGTCGCCGTATCTCTCACGTATCCACGCGATAGTTCTCTGCTGCCACTCGGAAAAGCCCTCGGAGGAGTCAATGCAAACTACGTCAACGCCTGCCTCAATAAGCGCAGGAACGCGCTCCGCGTAGTCACGGGTGTTGATGCCCGCGCCAACCACGTATCTCTTCTTGGAATCAAGAAGCTCGTTGGGATTTTGCTTGTGAGAATCGTAGTCCTTGCGGAAGACGAAATAGCAGAGCTTCTGCTCGTCGTTAATAATGGGAAGGCTGTTAAGCTTGTTATCCCAGATAATATCGTTTGCTTCCTTAAGCGTAGTTCCCTCGGGAGCAGTAATGAGCTTTTCAAAGGGAGTCATAAAATCAGCAACCTTGGTATCGATAGACATACGGCTTACACGGTAGTCACGTCCGGTAACGATACCGACGAGCTTACCGTCGGGAGTTCCGTCCTCGGTAACCGCAACGGTCGAATGACCGGTCTTTTCCTTGAGCGCGATAACGTCCGCAAGAGTAGACTCGGGGCTCACGTTGGAATCACTGCGAACAAATCCTGCCTTGTGAGTTTTTGCGCGCTTGACCATAGCCGCCTGATCCTCGATCGACTGCGAGCCGTAAATAAAGGACACGCCACCCTCGGTCGCAAGCGCGACTGCGAGTCTGTCGCCCGATACCGACTGCATGATAGCCGATACCATAGGAATATTCATAGTAATTGCAGGAGCTTCACCCTTCTTGTATTTGACCAAAGGCGTTTTAAGGCTTACGTTGGCAGGGATACATTCGCTGGACGAATAACCGGGAATAAGCAGATACTCGTTAAAGGTATGCGAGGGTTCATTGATAAACTTTGCCATAATTTATTTCTCCTTTTTTGATCAATTATTATTCGTATATCGGGAACTTCTTGCAAAGGGCCTCGACCTCTGCCTTAATCTGCTCCTTGTTGGCATCAAAATCAGTAGCCACAAGCTTCATCCACTTTGCAATGAGAAGCATCTCCTCCTTGCCAAAGCCACGGGAAGTGACCGCAGGAGTACCAACGCGAATACCGCTTGTCACAAAAGGCTTTTCGGGGTCGTTGGGAATAGCGTTCTTGTTGACGGTAATGTTAACCTCATCAAGACGGTGCTCCATATCCTTACCTGTAACGCCGAAGGGGCGGAGATCAATGAGCATAAGATGGTTGTCCGTATCACCCGATACGATGTTAAAGCCCTCTGCCTTGAGTGCATCACAAAGAACCTTGGCGTTTTCAATGATATTCTTCTGATATTCCTTGAACTCGGGGGTAAGAGCCTCACCGAGCGCAACCGCCTTTGCTGCGATGATATGCATAAGAGGACCGCCCTGTGTGCCGGGGAAAACAGCCTTATCAATACGCGTTGCCAGCTCCTCACGGCAAAGGATCAGACCGCCGCGAGGACCGCGGAGAGTCTTGTGAGTAGTGGTAGTCACAACGTCGGCGTAAGGCACGGGGCTGGGATGAAGTCCTGCCGCAACAAGACCTGCAATATGTGCCATATCGACCATAAAGAAGGCGCCTACCTCTTTCGCGATCTGACCGATCCTTTCAAAATCGATAGTTCTCGAATATGCGCTTGCACCTGCGATTATCATCTTGGGCTTGCACTCGAGCGCTGTCGCCCTGATAGCCTCGTAATCAAGCATAGCATCATCATCCGAAACACTGTAAGGAACGATATTGAAATATTTACCCGAAATATTTACGGGAG
>JAFULC010000010.1 GCA_017483305.1 Clostridia bacterium
GATCGATCTCAGCGAGGAGGCAATGTAATACAATTTCTTCCTCATGACCGATCATTTGGACAATCATCTTCAGAAAGCTATCTAAATAATAACACAAAAATAAAATTTAAGGAGAATTACCATGGCAAACAACAAGCAGATGCTTTATACCGCAGAAGGATACAAGGTGCTCACCGACGAGCTCAACTACCTTAAGACCACCAGAAGAGAAGAGATCAAGGAAGCTATCGCAGTAGCAAAGGGCTTCGGCGACCTTTCCGAGAACGCCGAGTACGACGAGGCAAGAAACGAGCAGGCAAAGACCGAGGCAAGAATCAAGGAGCTTGAGGAGCTCGTTGCCAATGCGGTCGTAGTAGACGAGACCAAGCTTGACACAAGCGTAGTATCTCTCGGCTCTCTCGTAACCGTTTACGACGTAGAGGAGGACGAGGAGATCACCTATAGCATCGTTGGCTCTAACGAGGCAAACCCCATGGAGTACAAGATCTCCGACCAGTCTCCCATCGGTAAGGCGCTGATGGGCGCAAAGGCGGGCGACACCGTCGTTATCGAGGTTCCTTACGGCACGATCCACATGGAGATCAAGAACGTAACCAGAAAGTAATAGGCAAGCGAACGGAGAACAATTATGGGAGACAACAAGGATTTCAACGAGTCAAAGCTTGATACGACTGAAATCAGGTTGACCTCGGATAACAAGGTGCTTTCGTGGCTTTCAAATTTCTGGTATCACAATAAGTGGACCGTAATAATCGTCTCGTTTTTCGCCATCATCTTTATCATTGGCATCGTCCAGATGATACAGAAGGAGGAGGACGACACGTATATCGTGCTTGCCGCACCTACTACCTTCTACGGCGAGGATCTGTCGGGCATAACCGATACGCTTGAGGCCCTGATGCCGTCCGACATAAACGGAGACGGCAAAAAGAGCCTCTACCTTATGACCTATTCGATCTATTCCGAGGAGGAAATGAAGGCGGCTAACGAGGAGGAGACCAACGAGAACGGTCAGTTTATAACAAAGGTTTCGTCAAGCCATAACAGCACGGAGCACAAGTCCTATCTCGAATATTTAAGGACGGGAGAGGCGTCGATACTCTTTGTAAGCGAGTATTTGTATGAGAGTCTTCGCGACAACGATACGCTTCGCCCTATGTCCGACCTTTTCGGTGAAAAGCTGCCTGAGGGCGCTCTTGCCGACGGATACGGAGTACGCCTTTGCGACCTTGCTATCTACGATTTCTGTCCCGAGCTTCAGCTTCTTCCCGAGGACACGGTCGTGTGTCTGAAGCGAGCGCACATCTGGGGCGCAAGCTCGAACGAGAAGACCTACGCCGCGCTCGAGGAATTTTATAAAAGCATAGTCACCTTCGGAGAATGACCTGAGGCGACCTTAAAACAACATAAAAAACCAATGCCGATTTGATAAACAGATCGGCATTTGATGATAAATATGAAAAAAACACATCTTGGAAATCTGATTTTGCTCATCGTGGCGGTGATCTGGGGCTTTGCCTTCGTGGCACAGGCGCTCAGCGCGAATAGCGGACTCGGTCCGGTGAGCTTCAATGCCGTAAGAGTTGCGATAGGCGCGTTGACGTTAGTTCCCGTGGTTCTGATATTCGACCGCAAAAAAGAGAGCGCAGAGGGCAAAAAAAGCCTTCTTGTCGGCTCGCTTGTAAGCGGTGTCGCACTTTTTATTGCCGCGAATCTTCAGCAGTACGCGATCTCGATCAATTCAAACCCCGGTTTTGCGGGATTTATCACCGCGCTTTATACGGTCTGGACGCCCGTAGCCTATTTCGTCTTTTTCAAGCATAAGACTGCGCTTAACGTCTGGATAGCGGTCGCGATCTCTATCGTCGGCTTCTATATGCTTTGTATGACCGACGGCGGCAGTATTTCGTTTGGCCCCGACGTCATCATATTGCTTATAAGCACGTTTTTCTGGACGGCACAGATCCTCGCGGTCGGACATTTTGCGCAAAAGACAAGTCCGCTCAAGCTATCACTCGGTGAATATACCGTTTGTGTGATCTTGTCGTTCATATACGCGTTCATTTTCGAGCGCGACGGACTGACGGTACAAAATCTGCTCGACGCGAAGTGGTCGATACTCTATTGCGGCGTTTTGTCGGTCGGCGTGGCGTATACCTTGCAGGTAGTCGGCCAGAGACTGACAAGCCCCGTCTTTGCCGTCATAATTATGTCAACCGAGTCGGTCTTTTCGGCGATCGGCGGTGTGCTTTGGAATCTGATCGTTCCCGCGTCGCTCGCAGTCGATCAGCATATATCGGCGGTCGGATACGTCGGATGCGCCGTGATATTCGCGGGTGTAGTCATCTCGCAGATCGATTTTACGAAAATATTAAAGAGAAGAAGGGGAGAAGACGATGAAGCTTCTGTTTAAGCAACGCTTTTTTTCGTGGTTTGATAGCTACGACGTCTACAACGACGCAGGCGAGACGGTTTTCAGTGTAAAGGGCGAGCTCTCCTGGGGCAAGCTGCTGAATATATACGATGCCTCGGGTAAATACGCGGGCACGCTCAAGCAAAAGGTTTTCAGCTTTCTGCCCACGTTCGAAATATACGTAGGAGACCGCTTCATAGGCACGATCAAAAAGGATTTTACCTTTTTTCACCCCTCGTTCAGTCTTAATTGCAACGGCTGGTACGTTTCGGGCGACTGGGTCGAGTGGGATTATTCGATCTTCGCCGCCAACGGAGACCCCGTTGCCGTCATCTGCAAGGAAATCTTTAATTGGACCGATACCTATTCGATCAACGTCTACGACTCCGCAAATGCACTTGCGGCTCTTATGATAGTTCTCGCGATCGATGCCGAAAAGGCTTCAAGAAATTGATAAATACACAGAAATAAGCCCACCGATCCGCAAAATCAGGAGAGGTGGGCTGTCATTTTCCGTATTCGACCAAAAAACAGAAAAATAACGGCTAAAAATATTTAAATCTTCACAGTAAATTCATCAATGTGTGGTATCATAATATATATAATAAGGATTTAAGTTTTTATTGGAAGAAAGAGAAAATGAGAAAATTCAAAGAAAAATTATACCGTTTTTTCTACGGAAGATACGGCACGGACCAGCTTTATAAGTTTTGTCTTGTGTTGATCCTTGTGCTGATGGTCGTCAGCCTTGTTATGCAGGTAATTCTCGATGAGGGACTTGCCGCGGCGATCGTGAGCCTTACGCTCAGTATACTGACCTACGCTTTGCTTTTCTGGATGCTTTTCCGCTCAATGTCGAGAAATATCTATAAGCGCCGACTTGAAAACGAAAAATATCTTAAAATAAGCGGTGCGGTGAAGAGATTTTTCAGCGGAAACACGTCACGAGGAACAAAGAGCGCCAACCGCGATAACGAATATTATATTTTCAGAGATTGCACGAAATGCAGAGCGACTCTGCGCCTGCCGAGAAAGAAGGGAAAGCACTCGGTAAAATGCCCGAGATGCTCTCATAGCTTTTACGTCAGATCAAAATAAAATGCTTTGAATCACTGTAAGGAGAACGACAATGGCAAAGAAGAAAAAGAAAAGCAGATTGGCAAAAAAGATACAGAGAAGAGTAGTCAAGGGCGTTATCATCCCGTTGATCATACTGCTTTTCGCGTACGTTTTTATCAGCGCGGCGGATCATTTTGATCTCAATATCGGAGTCGACGTTGATCTTGGCGGCTATGGCATATTTGATCTGATCGGAGCAGACGAAGATGAGGAGGAGACCACATCTATCCCGAAAGCACCGATAGTCACCGAGGGAGATGAGGTTGCGTTCCATTTTATTGACGTCGGTCAGGGCGATGCGATACTTATCACGACCGCCGAGGGAAATATTCTCATCGATACGAGCGAAAAGAGCGAGCGAGAGGCTCTCGTCAACTACCTCGCCGAGCAGAATATCACCTCGCTTAAGTATCTTATACTGACACATACCGATGCCGACCATATCGGAAGCGCCGACTACGTTGTCGAGAATTACGACGTAGACACGGTAATGATGACCGACTATACGGCAACCACCAAGACCTACGAAAGATTGCTGACCGCGATCGAAAATAAGGGCACAAACGTCATAATTCCCGAGCTGAGATACGTATTTACGCTCGGCTCGTTGCAGATGACGGTCATCGCACCCACAGAAAAGTTCGACGACCCGAATGAAATGAGCCTTGTAATCAAGGCGGTTCACGGCGAGACATCGCTGATGTTCACGGGTGATGCCGAGGTCGAGTCCGAGGAGGGAATCCTCGAGAATTGGTCGGCTGCCGAGCTCAAGGTCGATATTCTCAAGGTAGGACACCACGGCTCAGACAGCTCGACCACACAAGCCTTCCTTGACGCGCTTGATCCCGATGCCGCGGTAATTTCCTGCGGAGAGGGTAACTCCTACGGACATCCTCACGCGGAGGTGGTCGACAGACTGACCGCAAAGGGAGTCACGATATACCGCACCGACAAGGACGGCACCGTTGTCATCATAAGCGACGGAAAAGAATGGAATTTGGTAGATAATTAAAAAAAATTGGGGAATTTTCATTCCCCAATTTTTTATAATCAATTTATTTCTTAAACTGTGCTCCGAATGCGGCACAAGCGCGGTAGTCCTGTCCCTCCTTGTCCATACCGAACGCGTTCCACGCGGCAGGACGGAAGATCTTTTCCTCGGGTACGTTGTGCATGCTGATCGGAATGCGGAGCATAGAGCAGAGCGTAATAAGGTCTGCGCCTATGTGACCGTAGGAGATCGCTCCGTGGTTAGCGCCCCAGTTGTTCATAACGTCGTACGCTGTCTTGAATGCGCCCTCGCCGGTGCAACGGGGAGCGAACCAGGTGCAAGGCCAGGTGTAGTCGGTGCGAGCCCACAATGTGTCGCTGACATCGTGAGGCAGGGCAACAGTCCAGCCCTCCGCGATCTGCAATACGGGACCGAGACCCTTGACAAGATTGAGTCTTATCATAGTAACAGGCATCTCTGCCTTGGTCTCAAATCGCGAGGAATATCCGCCGCCGCGGAAGTAGCCGATGTCGGCGTAGTTCCAGGTGGTGTTAGCCATAACAGTGTCGCAGTCTGCCTCGGTCATCTCGTACCAGGGCTTAATGACCGCGTTTCCGTTTTCGTCCTTGACCTCACCGCAAGCATCGAGACAGCAAGCGCCCGAGTTAATAAGATGAATAATACCGTCGCTCTCCTTCGCCTTACCGTCGATGTCGTAGCCTGTGCAACGCTTGATCGCGTCACCCGACCAATAGGTGCGAACGTCGGAAAACATCTGCGCGCGGTTGGTAAGAAGCTTCATAAAGAGCATACCGAGACCGTTGAGAACGTCGTTTTCGGTAGCGAGAATATAAGGCTCTCTTGCGCCGTTCCAGTCAAACGAGGTGTTGAGGAGTGACTCGGGAAAATCGCAGTTGGGATAAAAGTCTGTCCACTGTCTCTGACCCTGGAAGCCTGCCGCAATCGCGTTGTGACCAACCATTTCCTCCTCGCAGCCACAGGGAAGATTGTCGTTGCCGTTCATAAGGTCCTTGATTATGATCATCATCTTGACCACGAACTCCCAGTCGGCATCCTTGTGCTCGCGGCTTCTCTGAAGCTCGGCGGGGTTCTTGTCAAAGCCCTCGATGCACTTTTCCTTGACCCAGGCAAGCGCCTTTTCGTATTCCTTCTTGTCGTATATCTCCTCGGTCATTCGACGGATGATCTCAACCTCGTCGACCGACTCAACTCTCATTCCGAGATAATCCTCGATAAAATCGGTGTCAATGATCGAGCCGCCGATGCCCATACAGATCGAGCCGATCTGCAAATAAGATTTTCCGCGCATCGAAGCCGCCGCAACCGCCGCACGACCAAAGCGAAGGAGCTTTTCTTCAACGTCCGCAGGAATAGTGGTATCGTCAAGATCCTGAACGTCGTGACCGTATATACCAAACGCGGGCAGACCCTTTTGCGCGTGAGTTGCCAAAACCGAGGCGAGATAAACTGCACCTGGGCGCTCGGTTCCATTGAATCCCCATACCGCCTTGATCGTGTTGGGGTCCATATCCATCGTCTCCGCGCCGTAGCACCAGCAGGGAGTGACCGTGAGGGTGATATCAACGCCTTCGCGACGGAACTTGTCCGCGCACGCCGCCGCCTCACCGACGCGACCTATAGTTGTGTCTGCGATAACGACCTTCACGGGATCGCCATTGGAGTATCTGAGGTTTTCAGTGAAGAGTGCTGCCGCGCGCTTCGCCATATTCATGGTCTGATCCTCGAGCGACTCGCGAACCTTCAGTGCTCCGCGACGACCGTCGATCGTGGGGCGTATGCCGATAACGGGGTAGCTTCCGATAAGTCTGCTTTTTGCCATATTTTGTCCTCCAATAAAATATTAAATTAAACATAGAGAAATTTTTATCTACTACTTGAATTATAGTATATTTTATGTTAAAATACTTGTACAAACATCCAAAATGTTTGCACAATAGTCAGCATTACTCTTGCGAGGTGAAAATAATGAAATTTTCCGACTACGAGGAGAACGAGCAACGCGGCTCGGGCTCATTTCCGATACAGTATTACTTAGTTGACGAGAAGCACCCCAGATACGTCATGCGCCTGCATTGGCACCGCGAATTTGAGCTTGTCAGAGTAGTTGAGGGCGAGCTTGTGTTATACCTCAACAACGAAAAGCATATCGCGACCGCAGGCGACGTCGTATTTATCGCGTCGGGCACACTCCACAGAGCCGAGCCGACCGATTGCATCTACGAGTGCGTGGTTTTTGACCTTAGCATCGTCTCGGGCTACAATAATACGAAAATATCGTCGATGATCCGCCCGATAATAAGCGGAGATATTGAGATCGATATTACCTGTGATAGCGCCGCGCCTGTTGCAAGAGAGCTTATTAAGTCTGTCGCCGAGGTTGGAGATTACTTCGAGCTTAAGGTCTCCTCGCTTGCCGCAGAAATGATCTACGAAATGTATTCCTCGGGGGCAGTGCGCGCACCGCAGGACGAAAACAAGCGGCTCACCCACCGCCGCGCGCTTATGACTTTGCTTCTTGATAAGATCGAGAGGGAATATAGCCGAAAAATAACCCTCGCGGAGCTCTCCGAGATCGCGCAGATCAATGAAAAATATCTCTGCCGCTTCTTCAAGGAGTTCACAGGGCAGACCCCGATCGACTACATCAACCGCCTGCGCGTCGACCGCGCCTGCTACGAAATGACGGTCAACAAGCTCAACGTGACCGAAACGGCGTTTGAATGCGGCTTCAATGAGCTGAGCTACTTTTCAAAATGCTTCAAGAAATATAAGGGTGTCTCGCCGGGGCAGTATCGCTCCGAATTCTGCTCGGAGAATGGGGAGATCAAAAATGCAAACTAGATGCTTTTGGTGTAATCTGAAAAACCCGATCTACGTCAGATATCACGACGAGGAATGGGGAAAAATTCGCACAGACGACGAATACCTCTTTGAAATGCTCATTCTCGAGTCGTTTCAGGCGGGCTTGTCGTGGGAGTGCGTACTGAATAAAAGGGAGCACTTCAGAGCGGCGTTCGATGGCTTCGACAGAGAAAAAATAGCCGCTTATAGCGAAGAAAAGCTCGCCGAGCTTTATGAGAACAAGAATATTATCCGAAACCGACTGAAAATAAAAGCCGCGGTCACAAACGCCGCGATTTTCGGCAGGATCGTCGACCAGTTCGGTAGCTTTTACGGCTATTTAAAGACCTTTACTCGCGGAGAGATCATCTGCGAGTGCGATAAAACGACCTCGCCCCTCTCGGACGCGATCTCAAACGACCTGAGATCACGCGGAATGAAATTCGTCGGCACAACGATAATTTATTCCTACCTTCAGGCAGTAGGTATAATAAACTCGCACGATAAGACCTGCTTTTTGCACCCCGAAAGTTAAAAAACCGAGAACTATATGAGCTGTACTCTAAAGGACAGTTTTTAATTTCAATAGGAAATAGTATCTACAGACAGGAAAAAGGACAGAGAATGTTTTTACACTCTCTGTCCTCTTTTCTTCGCAACCACTGACTTAATTAAAGACATAAAGGCAATCCATTACAATACTTGCTTATAAAAATAAAATGTAATGGAGAATGAAAATGAAAAAGAACTTTGATAATCTTTATGAAAAGCTCGGTGGTACATACCGCGAGGAAAACGGACACCTTATTCCTAACGTAACCCTTACCGAACAAAGTGACTATCAGATCGGCAAATATGGACGGATGCACCTTGACTACATCAAGCAGCACCGTCGCGGAAGGTACACAACGCTCTTGACTGAGGGCAAGTTGAACGCTCGGTTACACGAAATAGACCTTGAAGCAAATGAAATGCTTGATAGCATCATCCCCCGCCTTGCTGCCGAAAGAGGTATTGACGAGGATTTGAAAGCTCGCGATATGATCCGTTGGGTTGCCGAGATGAACAATATCAAGGCAAGCGCAGAAGAAATCTTTTTGCGGGAGGTGGTGTACGTATGAGGTCGGTTATCAATGAACTATGGCACGGAAATATCGTGTCGCAAGAGGACAGTAGAAATAACTCAAAGGAAATAAAGGAGCTACTCGGATATATAGCAAGACATCACGAGAATTTGTCAAAGACCTTCACCGACGAGCAGAAGGAGATCTTTGAAAAGTTCCACGATTGTTGGGATGAGTACGCAACGCTTTCAGAAGAAGCGATATTCTGTTACGCATTCAAGCTCGGGATGAAAGTCGCTATTGAAACACTAATCGCATAATTTAACGAGGGCTGACCGAGTGTCAGCCCTCAAAAAATGCGTCGGATAAGTCAAAGAATACGCCCGAAATGATTGAATTGTTCATAGAAATATGATATAATAATTTCATCGATAGATAAGAATTTGACGAAAAAGGAATAGAATGAAACAGGAATATTTTATCTCCGCTTGTAGCGGAATGGCTATTGAAGTAAAGAAAGATCAAATGATAACGGTAATAGATTTGGAAGGCTCACAGGTAGTGGACTTCTTTGCGGAGGTGTTGGGTAAGCCTACGGAGTTTTTGTCAACGGGCGTAACCATTGACTGCAACGAATCGCTCCGCTTGAATGTTGGCGATATCATCTACACAAATAAGTATCGTGAAATGTTCGAGGTCATTTCGGACGACGTGGGAGAGCACGATCTGCTTCACCCTTGTTGCCGTCCCGAAATGTACGATTTCTTCTATCATAACGGCAAGGGACACCCGAACTGCCTTGATAATATCAACGGTGCGCTCGGCGATCATAGACCGATCATAACTCCCGTTAATCTGTTTATGAACACACTTATCAATCCCGACGGTAGCATATCGGTTGAAACGCCACCCTCGAAGGCAGGCGATTCTATCACTCTGAAAGCCTTGATGGACGTGCGCCTCGGCGTTGCTGCCTGTAGTGTATCCGAAAGCAAGTGCAACGGCGGTAAGTGTTCGCCAATCAAAATCGTTATTGAAGGTTGACAAATTCCAATTTGTCGGTGAAATAGACTCGACAGAGGGCTGACGAAATCAATCGTCAGCTCTAAATTTCGCAATATAATTCATTTTCGGTATTGACAAAAATGCACTTTTAATATATAATATTTGTATTATTACGATTAAGGGAGAGAAATATGGAAAAGAAGCCTGTCATTTTTGCGCAAAGGTTGACCGAGTTGAGAGAAGGAATACACGTATCTCAAGCGAGGCTTGCGGCGGTGTTCGATTTGGATCAGCCTGCGATCTTTCGTTATGAAAGCGGTAAATCCTTTCCGCCATACGGCGTGCTGATGCAGTATGCGGATTTTTTTGGCGTATCGCTCGATTATATATTCGGACGCTGTGACGAGCCGTGCGGACAGTTATACGATGCCAAGCCGAAATCCATCGAGGATGCGCAGCTTTCCGCATTTCTGACTATGTGCTTTGATCCCTCCTCGCCTGCCAATGCGAAACTGAAAGAAGCGGTACGCAGGATCTTGGAGGAGGAAACCCAAAATCGTGAAATATCCAAAGGAGAAACTACAAAATGAATGTAAAAAAAGTAGCGGTGAATGAAAAAACGGTTGCCGTGATTACGGGAAGTGAAAAAATATTGACCGACGTGCAATCGGCTCTTGACCTCATTATGAGTGCAAAATATGAGGCTGGAACAAATTTGATTGCCATTGAAAAAAGTGCCGTGGCAGAGGATTTCTTTATTCTCAGCCGTGGACTTGCCGGAGAAATACTCGAAAAATTCATCACCTATCAAGCAAAGATCGCGATCTTTGGGGATTACTCGCACTACACAAGCAAGCCGCTAAAAGACTTTATCTATGAAAGTAATAAAGGCAAGGACGTGTTCTTCGTTGCCACACAGGATGAAGCCGTAGAAATGCTGACACGGTAAATTCCAATTAGACTAAAACAACAAACAATTTTCAGGAGGCACTACCTATGAAAACAGAAGAAATGATTGTTACACATGATTTGCTCCGTATAGTGTCGGTATAAAACGGTGAAATCTATACGGAGTGAAATATCACCGAAACGCCGACTTTGTATTTATTAAGACATACAAAGGAGGATTTAGTTTATGTCAATAATTAAAATAGAAAATCTTACGTTTTCCTATCCAACGAGTTATGATAATGTTTTTGATAACGTAAGCTTTCAAATAGATACCGATTGGAAGCTCGGCTTTGTGGGAAGAAACGGCAGAGGAAAAACAACGCTGTTAAATCTCTTGCTCGGAAAGTATGAATATAGCGGCAAAATTCACGCATCTGTACAGTTTGATTATTTTCCATATCCCGTATCGGATAAAACGAAGCTTACGTGTGAAATTTTCTCTGAAATCGCTCCTGCGGCAGAGGAATGGGAGTTAATGCGAGAGCTGTCTTACTTGGATGTGGAGGCAGACGTGCTTTACCGTCCGTTTGAAACTCTTTCAAACGGTGAGCAGACAAAGATATTGTTAGCGGCTTTATTTTGCAACGAAGGACATTTTCTTTTGATTGACGAGCCAACAAACCATTTGGACGTTCACGCTCGTGAAATGGTATCGGCTTATTTGAAAAAGAAAAAAGGTTTTATACTCGTATCTCACGACCGCGCCTTTTTAGATGGATGCGTTGATCATATTTTGTCGCTGAACAGAGCAAGCATTGAAGTGCAAAGCGGAAATTTTTCGTCTTGGATGGAGAACTTTGAACGACAACAAGAATTTGAACTCGAACAAAATGAACGCTTACAAAGGGATATTGCTCGATTACAACAATCGGCGAAACGCTCTGCAGTGTGGTCAGATCGTGTAGAAGCATCGAAAAAAGGAGCAGCCGACAAGGGCTATGTCGGTCATAAAGCGGCAAAGATGATGAAACGGTCAAAAGCAATCGAAGCAAGACAACAGCAGGCAATCGAGCAAAAATCGGGACTTCTGAAAAATATCGAAACTGCCGAAAATTTGAAGCTTACTCCATTGATATATCACGCTGAAACGCTCGTTACATTTTCCGATGTTTTTGTTTGTTACGACGGAAATGCGATATGCGAACCCGTTTCATTTATAATACGGCAAGGAGATAGAGTTGTTCTTGACGGTAGAAACGGAAGCGGAAAAAGCAGTTTGCTCAAGCTTATAATCGGTGAGTCAATCGAGCATACGGGTACGATACAGCTTGCATCGGGACTTATCATATCCTATGTACCGCAGGACACCTCGCATCTACAAGGGAGTTTATCAGCTTTCGCTGAAGAAAACCATATAGATGAAAGTTTATTCAAAGCAATTCTGCGAAAAATGGACTTTGAGCGCGTACAGTTTGAAAAAGATATGCAAGATTTTTCAGGCGGTCAAAAGAAAAAAGTGTTGATAGCGAAAAGCCTTTGTGAGCAAGCGCATCTGTATGTATGGGATGAGCCACTTAACTTTATTGATGTGTATTCCCGTATGCAAATTGAGCAGCTCATAAAAGAATTTTCGCCTACGATGATTTTTGTAGAACACGATAAAGCTTTTAGAGAAACGATTGCTACGAAAACTTTTCGGTTATAAAACAAAGCGCGACAAATTCCAATTTGTCTGTGTGATAGACTTGATAAATGGCTGACGAAATCAATCGTCAGCCCTAAAATATTATTTGCAGAGTATCAAAAATCTTTTAATGCCAAGCATATTTGATAAGCTTGCATTTGAATAGGATTCAACTTTTTGTTTTTGTGCATCGCAAGCGTTGAAAATTGTCAAGTTAAAACATAAAGGAACCCTTATTCTATAGTGAAACGAGGACTTTTTACGATTTTTCAAAAAACTTTTACAAAACCCATTGACAAGTTCTGGTTCTTATGGTAAAATGAAATACCAAATTTTGATTCGGTAACACTATCCTATTGTTAGTATTGCCCACGGGATTGATACATATACATCCGAATGAAAAGTTTTTTGAGCGTGTCAAGGCGCGATTTCGCGTCCTACCTTGACCTCTGATTTGTGAGCATAAGCCGCTTGTTTATGCCTACAAATGAGAGCCGAAGCTCTCTTTCTAAGCAATAAGTTGGGCTGACCTACTTCAATATAAGCTTAGGCTGTTTGACTTATCCCTTATACAAATTGAATACGATTATAAGTGCCGCGGGCAGTGAGTAAGTCCCGTCTTTCTATACGCATAGCACAGCGTTCACGAGGTCTTTAGACTCGTACTTTACATACATAAAGGGCACGGAGATCACCTTTTTAAGCGAACAAGTGCCGTTCGCTTTTTGGTGTTTCTCTCCGTAACCTGTATGTGAAGTACGGGTCTTTTTTGTTTTCTCCCGCGCTTCGTGCCATCTTGGCACGAGGCTGACTTCGGCTCAGAGTGAGCCGAAGTGAGAAAACACCACCCGAAAAACACGGCGGCAGTATCGTCTGATATATGATAACTGCCCCCACAAATACATAACCGCCGACGAGAGAAAGGAGGTAGCGGAGGCGGTAGCAACGAGAAATTCATTGCTCGTTGCATAGGGAAATATCCGAGCGAGTGAGGATATTGTCCACATATAAGCGTGTTGCGAGCGCGCGCAATACGCTATGTTCGTGAAGATATGAGCGAACATCAACACGGGATTGGCGAGCAAATCCCGCGTTGTGCCCTCGGCAGAGCGCAATGGACTTTTGATGCGGAGTGTCAAAAGTGCCTTTGCGTTACTTTTGTCAAAAGTAACAAAACCAATGATAGCTCGTTTCACTCGCAATAAGAAAATATGCCGAAAAGGCAAAAACACAGGAGGTGGATTTTATAGTAAGAAGTATAAGCGTAGCTTTTGGAAATGGCTGTCTTACCCACAACGACCGAAGCTTCACGGCAGACAACGTGGACGGCAGCAGAACGCATCTGAATATCGCCTATGTCAATGAGCCGATAAAGGAGGTCTATCACAAGCTCTTTGACGAGGCACTTGAAAAGTACAACGCGAAGCAAATGCGCAATGACCGAAGGATCTCCGACTACTACGAAAAGATACGGACGGGAAAACAAGAAAAGCTGTTCCACGAAATCATCATCCAAGTCGGCAACCGTGAGGATATGAGTGCTGTGGGCGAGAATGCCGAACTTGCCAAGAAAATCTTGGACGAATATTTTACGGGCTTTCGGGAGCGCAACCATACCTTGCACGTGTTCTCCGCGCACTTGCATATGGATGAGGCAACGCCGCACCTGCACATTGACTTTATTCCCCTTGCCAAGAACAGTAAGCGAGGATTGGAAACGAGAGTATCACTCAAACAAGCGCTAAAAGTACTTGGCTTTGAGGGAGAAGGTCGGGAGAACACCGAGGGCAATCAATGGGCGAATGCAGAGAAGAAATATCTTGCCGAGGTGATGGAGCGTTACGGAATTACACGGAGCGAGGACAAGGAAGAAAAGCGGGAGCATCTGTCTGTCCTTGATTACAAGAAGCAAGAGCGCAGCCGAGAGGTCGAAGAACTTACCGAGCAGGCAGAAGCGTTGGAGCAAACCAACGCCGAGGCGAAACGGGAAACCGAGGAAATGAGGGAAAGTCTTGAAAAGATGAAAGCCGAGCTTTCCGCGCTGACCGAGGACAAGGATAGTATTGACCTTGAACTCAGCAAGTACAACGGCGAGGAATGGGATTTGCCCGAACCGAGCGCGCTGATGAGCGCCAAGACCTTCCGCAATAAGCACGCGCTTCCTCTGATCTCCAAGCTGAAGGACGTTATTCGCAAGCTCATCGTGACCATAAAGGACATTTCAAAGATGTGGAGCAAGGCAATCCAAGAAAAGGATTATTACCAAGTACGATGCAGACGTCTTTCCTTTGAAAACGACGAACTTCGCCGTGATGCCGAATCCTTCCACATTGTTCGAAGCGCTATCGGTACGCAAGAAACCGATAATATCCTGCGCAGAGCCGAGGAAGAACGGAAACGCGCCGAGGCGGAACGAATTGCCAAGGAGAAAGCCGAGAGAGAAGCCAAAGCGAGAGCAAGAGAGGAGGCTCGCCTTGCGCGGCGAGGCTTCGCGGTAGGTAAAAAGAAATCTCGCGACGAGCGCGGGGATAGGTAAAAATGGGGATACGGTCTTGACCGATGAAAAATGGCACTTTAGCGTTTTTAATGTTATCAAACGCACTCTGCATCATAAAGGCACGTTCTATTGGCAAATCCGCATTTTTCTACGCTCTTGAACGAGCCTTTTTTGAGCAAAAAAAGCAATACCTAAAAATATTTACGGAAGTAGGAGAAAAAACGAATGATAACGAACAAAACGAAAGCACAAAAGACAACCGATATCTATTTTGATGAAACAAGCGCGCCCGTAGTGATACGGACGCACAACACCGCATTGAAGAAACGGCTGATTGCCTTTGCTGAGAAGTTTCCCGACCTTTGTCGGCTAACCGATGATGACGAGTTTGGATACCTTTCCTTTGAGATAGATAAGAAAAGGTTCACCTACCGCATCACCGAGCCGTACACCGAGGAACGTAAAGCTTTGGCAAGAGCCAAAATGAACGAGATTAACAAACAAGGGGGATAATGGATGGGTAGAAAAAGAATAAGAATTTTGAATATTGGAAAAGACAAGCTCCATTTTGTAGATTGCAAGGACGATGAGGGAGATATGAGCCGTAACTACAAGGGCGAATTGTATTACACCGAGGGCAAAACTCGCATCAAAATCACCGAGCATTTTATAGATAACGGACGGCAACTGAACAGGCTCGTTCAGAACGTGATACAGAACGAGGCGGCTGTTACCCCTGTCTGTAAAAATGAAAGCGTATCATAAATTTACAAAAAGTTATGGAATCCGAAAGCAATCTATGGTATAATACGAGTGTAAGCAAGTATTGTGCTGATGGATTGTTTCGAGTCACGAAGGAGGAACTCATTTGAAACAACAAATCTACAATACGGGAATTTATTTAAGACTTAGCTGTGACGATGACGTTCACGGCGAAAGCGTCAGCATATCCAACCAAAGACAAATGCTTACTCAATATTGCCGAGAACACGGGCTGAGGCTCGTCGATGAATACGTGGATGACGGCTATTCGGGAACGAATTTTGATAGACCGAGCTTTCAACGTATGCTTGACGATATAGAAAACGGCAAGATCAACTGTGTCGTTACCAAAGACCTATCCCGACTCGGAAGAAATTATATCCTTACGGGACAGTACACCGATATCTACTTTCCGTCTAAGAATGTTCGCTATATCGCGGTCAGCGATGGCGTTGATAGTGAAAAGGGCGAGAGCGAGATCGCACCGTTCCTCAACATTCTCAATGAAATGCACGCAAGACAAACAAGCAAAAAAGTCAAGGCGGCAATGAAGGTAAGATTTGAGAACGGAGCAAGGTCGGGGTATTGCGCTCCTTACGGGTATTTGAAGCACGAAAGCATCAAGGGTAAGATTGTTCCCGACGAGGAAACCGCTTGGGTAGTACGAAAGATATTCACACTTGCCGCTACGGGATTGGGACCGAACAAAATTCGCAGAGCTTTGGAAAGCGAAAAGATCCCTTCGCCCTCTTGGCGACAGTATGAAAAATTCGGGTTCTTTTCCCATCTGTTTGAGGGCAAACCCGAAAATCAAAAATATCTTTGGACAAATCCGCAAATAGGCTTTATTCTAAAGGATGAAACCTATATCGGACACAGTATTCACTACCGAAGAAAATACGTTTCCTTTAAGAACAAGAAACAAGTTTTGGTGGACGAGAACGATTGGTATCGCGTGGAGAATACACACGAGCCGTTGATCTCAATGGATCTGTGGGAGCAGGTGCAGGCTCACATTTCGCAAAGGAAACGCTCCGGGAAAAGCGGACGGATTCAGATCTTTGCGGGATTGCTTCGATGCGCCGATTGTAAAAGTGGGATGAGATTGAAGGAGACAAAATATAAGGACAGCGTTTATCGCTCGTTTGAGTGTTCTACTTACGGTCAATACGGTAAGGAACGATGTACGAATCATCTCATCAATTACAAAACGCTGTACAATTTGGTGCTGATACGATTGCAGCAGTGGGTAGCATTGGCGCACAAGGACGAAAAAGAACTTTTAGATCGCCTATTGAAAAACGGACAAAAGCAACGTGACGCGGAAACGAGCATTTCCAAAAAGGAACTCGCCAAAGCGGTCAAGCGACAAAAGGAGCTTGATACGATGTTTGCGAAGCTGTACGAGGATCACGCGATGGGAAGGATTGACGAGCGTAACTACGATATGCTTCGGGAACGCTATCAAGACGAGCAAAGAGGGTTGGACGAGAAGATCGCCGCCTTAAACGCAAGACTTGCCGAAAGCGTGGAAACGCAACGTAACGCGGAACGGTGGATTGCTCTGATACAGAAATACACAGTAATCTCAGAGCTGACCGCCCCGTTGCTTCACGAGCTGATTGAGAAGATCGTTATCCATCAAGGTGTTACAAGCCCCGACGGCTTCAAAGACCAAGAGGTTGAAATCTTCTATCGCTTCATAGGCAAAATCGAATTTTAACTGAATATAAAACAATTCAGTGCTTCGTATGTCTTTAATTAAGGCATACGAAGCACTGCATTTATGGTCACAAATGCATATAGTGAAATATTTTGCTCCGCAAAATGTGAAATAATGTTCTGTCGAACATTGTGAAATATCTCGCTCTGCTCGATGTGAAATGAAATAAATCCCCTCACGCCCGCAGGCATTTCACTCGCTGAAAGCGAATTTCACGCACGAAGTGCATTTCACAAATCCC
>JAFULC010000002.1 GCA_017483305.1 Clostridia bacterium
GCAGAGCGCTTGTCTATTATATCACAGCCTTTTGGGTTTGTCAATACCTTTTTGAAATTTTTTTCAAAATTTTTTTCGACTTCCCATTCGCCGTGATCCTTGCTTGCCGCTCTCGCGACAGCTTTTCTATTCTACCACTTTAGCCTCCCTTTGTCAAGTCATTTTTTGAAATTTTTATCATTTTGTGAAATGTTTTTAATTTCACTTTTGTCCGATTCGGTTTTATTCGACAATTTGGACAATTTTTCAATATTGCAAATGATTAATCCCCGATTTTAAGGGCAAAATATCAATAAAACTCAGGAGAGAGGCATGTTATTATCTATTTTTATCAGAACGGTCATAATATACGTAATACTTACAATAACAATGCGTATCATGGGCAAGCGTCAGCTCGGCGAATTGGACGTGAGCGAATTGGTCATTGCCATATTGCTCTCGGATATCGCATCACTCCCTATCACTAACGCGGAGAAGCCGTTGATGCATGCGCTGATCCCCATGCTTACTCTCGCGGCACTCGAGATACTCTCATCTACCCTTATTCTCAAGTCCCCTCTTGCAAAAAAAGTATTATCCTCCAAGCCGTCCGTTATAATAGCGCGCGGAGTAATCGACAGAAAAGCTATGAAAAAGGTTCGCATATCGCTTGAGGAGCTGATAAGCCAGATCAGACAAAACGGAATATACGATCTTGACGAGGTCGACTACGCCATTTTGGAGGAAAACGGAAAAATGAGCATTATTCCCAAAAGCCGTTACCGTCAACCCGACCGCACCGATCTTCACCTGCCTGACGACGACAGCGGCGTGATGCACCTGCTTATCTCGGACGGCATTATAAACAATCACACCCTCCGTATACTCGGCAAGGATGAGCCCTGGGTGATACGCAAGCTAAACAAGAGCAACTGCGCCTTAAAGGAGGTCTTTTGCATGACCTGCAACGACAAGGGAGAGATATATATAATAAAAAAGGATGGAAGAATCATCCGTCCGCACAAATAAAGCAGAAAATCTCCGCCGGGATCGGCGGAGATTTTCTGTTATTGACCGTTTTCTAAAATCACCGCGGTCAGCTTCTTTCATCTTTCGCGGATCTTCTGAAATACCGTTTTCCGTATGTGTCCTTTTGGCTGCATCCTGCCCTTCCGCCCCCGGCGCAAGCACAGGCACACGCGCAGGCACAGGCACAACCGCCGCTGCCACCTCTTCCGTGTGAGTAATGATGTCCACCCGTAGAGCCGTAGCTGTTCGATGCAGTACGGTAAAGAGGATTCACCCTTCCGTAAACGTGCATGTGATAGCCGTATCCGCGAAGAAATCCTCTGCCTCTGCCATAGGAAACGTAACTGTCGATGATCATAACCTCAAAAATGATCGGAATGATCGCTATCAAACCGCACATAAACGCGACCGATATCTTTTGTGAACGCATACCGTCATACGCTTCTCCGCCGTCAAACGCCGTGTAAGGTACGTAGCTTCCGCTAAAGGTATCATTCAAATAAAATACTCTGATAGTTTCGTATCCGCCGCACTTAAGGCTGCCCGACCACACGCCCCAGCCGTCCTGCTCGTAATGTGCATTATTGCTGCTGTCGCCGTCGCCAAGCCACCATTTAAACGTGTAGCTCTCAATCGGTGTTTCATTAAACCAACCGGGAACGAATTCAAAAATAACCTCGTCGCTGTCGTAGTAGCCCATTATCTTTTTCTGGTTTACCTTAAATGAGAATCTCAAGGTGTCGCCGCCCCAGTATTCATCTGTGAAATGAATACGCGTGCTGCAGTAGCCGTCATCGATATAGGCTTCTGCCATACGTATATTTTTGCTCAATGAGTCCTTATATACCGTAAAGCTTTCATTCGCCATACCTATCTCGACCCAGGTAAGAGGCTCGTCCTCGTCAAGCGCCGTCCAAAGTATATCGTAGGTAATGTCAAGCGAGCCATCGGGCAGCGGAGTGACCGTCACGTTATATTCGTCTATTCTGTCCTGAGGCGTTGGTTGGAAGAAGATCGCGACAAGCACTAAAACCGCCTGAACAATAAGACAGAAAACAAGACCGACAGTATTTGATACGGGAAATTTGCGTTTTCTGCGTATAGTTTCGGGGGAATACGGATCTTTTTTCTTTTTGTTAGCCATATTCTCACCCCCTGACCTTTCTGAACTGACATTCTATCGCTTCCTCGTCACTCATACCGCGCAGCTTCAGGCAAAGCTCGTGCTTCCATATATCAGAAAAATCGTCGCGCAGGATATTACCAAGCCCCGAGCTCGCATCAAGCCAGCTCTGACACGGAATGACCGTGCCATCGGGCGCTATCGCCATATTGCTGAGCGCCGCTCCGCAGGAGGGAGTGTTCATATATAGCTGTTCGAGCTTCTCCTTCTCGATAAGTCCGGGCGAGGTAAAGTCTATCTCCATGCCGTTGGCATCACAAAATTCCTTTGCCGCCTTAACAATTTCATAAAGCTCGTCCGAACTAAGATCGTAAACATCGTGCTCCTTTAGAGCACTTCCAGTGCAGATAAGTCCGCTGACGGTAACAAAGCGCACGCCCAACGACGCAACAAATTCCAGCGTTTTTAAATAATCGGAATTAAGGCTGCACAAGGGGGTGTTTATGCTGACGTCAAGCCCCGCCGCGACTGCGCGCCTGATACCCCAAACAGTATCATCAAAATGCTCGCTTCCTACCAAAATATTATGTATCTCTGCCGAGTGAGAATACAGCGTTATCTGAATACTGTCAAGGCTTGCCCGCTTCAGCTTTCCGACAAGCTCATCGGTGAGCAAAACTCCGTTTGTATTCAGCCTGGTTATAAACCAACGAGAGTAGTCGATAAGCTCGGCTATATCCGCGCGCAGAGTGGGCTCGCCACCCGTAAAGGTTATCATTGGAACTCCGGCGCGGCGCAGCTTGTCGATCGCAAGCTTCCATTCGTCAGTGGAAAGCTCTCGGGATTTGCCAAGAGCCTGCCCTGCGGCATAGCAAAACTTGCATTTCTGATTGCACTTCCAAACGCCCTCGCCGTCGGTCATGGCGCTGACAAGCAGATCCATTCTGTGAGGCGCACTCATATTGGGTGAATACGCCCTGATCGACAGCTTTTCGATCTCAGCTTCGGGCTTTCCGCCTCTCGCGATCTCGAAAAGAACGTCAAGCATCTCGTAAAGATCGTCTTCAACGTTTGCTTTGCCTGCAAACGGGTAGACCCTGCACACCTTTTTGACCGTGTTATTCACGATCATCTTTTCATCCTCTTCGGTTATCTCCACGCCGTCAAAGGCATTGACCTCTGCCATAAACGCGGAAAGCATAACCGCCCAGGAGTGCCCAAGCGGCAAAATATAATAACCGTTCAGAATAACTATATGCTGCGGATTTCCGAAAAGCCGGAATTTCGGCGGAATCAGATGTATTCTCACTACACCGGGACCCTCTGGGTCAAAGGTGCAGTGCTGAACGCCGTCACGCCAGGCTCTCCACTGTGCCAATTTGCTTTTTATGCTCATTTTTTAACCTCTTTTCCACAAGATCCCGAGCGTTCAAACCCTTTTTCCCTCGCAAATATCCCCAAGAGGACATTCGGCGCACTTTGGCGAACGCGCTATACAAACATCCCGACCGAATTGCACGATCCGATGGCAAAAATCACTTTGCTCCTCGGGCACAAGACACTCCGACATTATCCGCTCGACCTTTACGGGATCCTTAAGCTCCTCGGGGTAAAATCCGAGTCTGCCGCAGATACGGATGCAATGAGTATCCGCTACGACCGCGGGCATTTTATATATATCTCCAAGCAGAAGATTTGCGATCTTTCTTCCAACACCGGGCAGCCTCAAAAGCTCGTCCATACTGTCGGGCACGATACCGCCGAAATCATCGATAAGCATACGGCAGGAGCTCTTGATATCCGCGGCTTTGACACGATAAAGACCGCACGGGCGAACGATCTCCTCTATTCTCTCAAGAGGCGCATCCGCAAGAGCATCGAGCGTCGGGAACTCATAAAAAAGCTCGCGGCAGACGATATTTACTCTGGCATCGGTGCATTGTGCGGAGAGCCTCCCCATCACGAGCAGCTTCCACGCGTCCGCGCCGCCCCACTCGAGCGCGCAGGTCGCGTCGGGATATATTTTCTTTAATCTTTCAACCGCCTCGGCGGCTCTTTTTTTGTTGTCATTCATAAGGATTGTCCTTTTGTCTTTATTACTTATAAGTATACACTTTTCTTCTCGTTTTGTCAATCGTTCGCAATCAGTTTTCTTCGCAGAAGCTCAGTATCCTCCGCGTCGGCTCTGCCGTCGAGGTTTATGTCGGCGCAGAATCGGCAAAAATCGGGAGCTTCACCGCTCGCCTGCCACCTGCGAAGAATAAGCAGATCCAGCAAGGTCACCTCCCCGTCGTGATCTACGTCTCCAAGAGTTACCTTGACCTCCAAAAGTCCGTCAAACTCAAAATCACCGTATTTTTCGGACGAGCACTCGGCATCGATCGGCAAATACCAATCTCTGTGCCCTTTTTTCATCGCCGCCTCGTCGGACAGCAAAAAATGCCGTCGGCTCACGTTCTCCTCCGACGCCGAATCATCCCAGGTTACGTCCACGTGATACCACTCACCGTCAATCCTGACAATATTCCAGATATGAGTGAGCAGATCGCTCGCCGCAAAATGAGATTCGATCCCGCACTCGCGCAAAAGAGCCGAATACAAAAGCATATAAGCCTCGCAAGTGCCCCTCCCCGTGATCAAAAAATCATATACGCCATCATTTTTCAGCTCATAGTCATATTCAAAGCCCTCGCAAATATAATCGTGCAAAAATAAAGCTTTTTCGCTATCACTCTCATAATGCTCCGCAAGTGCCGCTATCGCCCCAACCCTTTCGACACAGTATGCAAACGAGATCTCATACTCCTCCCTTGTCATAGTGTACTGAGGGGTCAAGGTCAGCACGCATCCGTTCGTTTTGTACGAATAGCGCAGATTCCTGCCGACAAAAAAGAGATACGGGTCGTCCTTTATCACACATGAAAATATATGTAAAAGCTCGGTCGGAGTAAGCGCGAATTCCGATATGTCGATTATCTCCTCAAAGCCGTAAAATCCCTCCGTCAATCTCTCCTCTGCCGTCCTGCTTTTATCCGCACTCACTCCGAGGACGAATAAATATTGAAGCAGAGCGAGGGAGAGCAGACACGAAAGAAATCTTCTCCCCCAAAGTGCGAATTTCTTTATACCGACCACCTCCGTTTACGAGCATCTCTCCCAATTATATGAGATAGGTAAAAGCAAAATTCGCAAATTCTCTTGACGGAATCGGTCAATTATGATAAAATTTATGTATTATTATGATGAAGAAGGTTGTTTAATGAAAAAGAAAAGCACACTTGGAAAATTCTTGCCATATTACAAGCCGCACCTCCCCGTTATGATAAGCGACCTTTTCTGCGCCGGACTAACTACGATCTGCGAGCTGATGCTCCCCCTGATAGTCCGAAGGATCACGGGAGCGGCGACCGAGGACATAGCCTCGCTTACGCTTGAATTGATACTTACCTGCGGAATCGGTTATCTGATCCTCCGAATCATCGATACTGCCGCGAACTATTACATGACGACGGTCGGTCACATAATGGGAACCAAGATCGAGACCGATATGAGACACGATCTCTTCGCCCACCTGCAAAAGCTATCGTTCTCCTACTACGACAACGCAAAGATCGGAACTCTGATGTCCCGAATCACCACCGACCTTTTCGACGTCACCGAATTTGCTCATCACTGCCCCGAGGAATTTTTCATCGCGGCTATCAAGATAGTCTGCTCCTTTATAATCCTCTGCACGATGAGCGTGCCTCTGACTCTGATCATATTCTCGGTCATCCCGATAATGATAGCCGTGCTGATCTTCTTCCGCTTCAGGATGAAGAAAAACTTTGCCGAATCGAGAAAGCATATCGGAGAGCTGAACTCGCAGGTCGAGGACAGTTTGCTCGGCATCAGAGTGGTCAAGTCCTTCGCAAGAGAGGAGCTGGAGCAGGATAAATTCGACAAGGGTAACGAAAAATTCCTCAAGCTCAAGACCGAGCGATACAAGATAATGGGCGGATTCACCTCGTCCACCCGTCTCTTCGACGGAATTATGTACATAGTAGTAGTCGCAGTTGGCGCACTGTTTATGCTTCTGCCCGCATCTAACCCCGCGAGCATCACCGCGGCCGATTACGTGGCTTACCTCATGTTCGTCACAACGCTTCTGACCTCGATCCGCCGCATCGTAGAGTTTGCCGAGCAATTCCAGCAAGGAATGAGCGGAATCGAGCGTTTCCAGGAGATCATGGACACCGATCCTGAGATAGTCGACGCCCCGAACGCCGTCAAGCTCGAAAACGTGGTCGGACACGTTGAATTCAAAAACGTTTCCTTCCATTACGATAGCGGTGACCGCAACGTGCTTACCGCTCTTGACCTCAAGGTCAAGGCAGGCGAGAGCATCGCTCTCGTCGGCCCGTCGGGTGGAGGAAAGACCACTCTCTGCTCCCTTATCCCGAGATTTTATGACGTTTCCTCGGGAAACATCCTGATCGACGGCACCGACATCCGCTCCGTCACCATCAACTCCTTGCGCGATAACGTGGGAGTGGTCGCACAGGACGTTTATCTTTTCTCGGGCAGCGTTCGCGAAAATATCGCCTACGGAAAGATAGGAGCGAGCGACGAGGAGATAATCGAGGCGGCAAAGCTTGCAGGCGCGCACGATTTCATCTCTTCCCTCCCCGAAGGCTATAACACATACGTCGGAGAGCGCGGAGTCAAGCTATCGGGAGGACAGAAGCAGCGCATCTCCATCGCCCGCCTGTTTTTGAAAAATCCCCCTATACTCATTCTTGACGAGGCGACAAGCGCACTTGACAACGAAAGCGAAAAGCTCGTTCAGGAGTCGCTCGAAAAGCTTGCCCACGGAAGAACGACCTTCACGATCGCTCACCGTCTGACAACCATCAAAAATGCCGACCGTATCCTCGTGCTCACCGAAAACGGCATCGAGGAGTCGGGCACTCACGCAGAGCTTATTTCAAAGGGCGGCATCTACAGCGAGCTGTATAGACTTTATTCGTCGGAATCCTGACAAACAAAAAATCACTTGCCGTGGCAAGTGATTTTTTGTTTTATGTCTATTTCGTCGCAGTGACGGTCACCTCGTTGCCAAGCATCGAATATGACAGAGATTTAGCTCCAAGTGCTACGAAAATGTCATTTGAATGATTAGTGAACCACGCGTTGAAATCGACGCCCTTGTAGCAGAACGTCGCCTTTTGTACTCCGTCCGCCTCGGCGCTGAACAGTCCTATGATCTTATCCGCGCCGTCGCTATCGTCAATGACCGCGCCTATGACGTCGTAATATCCTTTATCATCATGGTCACATTCGGGAAGAATAAAGACGCTGTCAACGGTGTGGTCATCGTCTATCTCATCAAGGCTCATATTGAAATAGTTTCTCAATATGACACCGTGAGTATCCTGATCGTCCCAGGTTACGTCGGTATATACACAGGTCTCATCATCCAGCCAGACTACAGTCCAGGCGTGAGCAACTCCCTTCGAGTAGCCGTGGACAGTCCAAGCCCTTATCCCCGACTTCATCAAAAGCATTTGATATGCGGTCGAGTATCCGTTACAGACCGCCTCGCCGACTACCAAAGCACCGTAAGGCGTCTGATCGTGCGTACCGCGCTTGTAAATGACCATCTCCGCCACCTTGTCGTGAAGATAAAGCGCCTTATCAAACGTGCTGCCCTCGGGAACGCCCTTCAAAATCCCGTCTACAATAGCATCAAGCTCCGCTCTTTTGGCAGGAATATCATCGGTCTCAAACAAATATTCGGGATAAAAGACCGCCATTGCTCCCTTGTCACTGGAATAAGAGCCCCCGCCCGACCACCAGAAGCATTCGGGGTGGTCGCTGAAGAAAATATCTACCGCATTCGAAAACTTATCGATGGTTATATTCCTTGAGCTATCGAATTTTATTTCTGAAGCTGGATTTTTAGACAGAATATGATCCTCCAGCAGCTCGTAAACGTAAAGTACATCTCCCGAAATTGTGGTCTTTCCGTATGCCAATTTTGACAACTCCGACTCTTCCTCGGTCTCCTCCTCGGTTTCTACTTCGGTCTCCGCCTCGGTCTCCGCCTCGGTCTCTGCCTCGGTTTCGGTTTCAACCTCTGTCTCGGTTTCGGTTTCAACCTCTGTCTCCTGATCGGTTATGGTCTCGGTCGTTTCTTCGCTCTCGGCAGTTGTCACATCTGTATTCTCAACCGTTGTTTCATCCGTATCCGCAGATGTCGTTTCAACCGTAGTTTCGTCATCGGTCGCACGCGTTTCTTCTTCCGTGGTTTCATCGGCAGCTTCAACCGTTGTTTCAACCGTAGCCTCTGTTGTATCATCCTCCGAAGTCTCGTCCCCGACCTCAGCCGTGGTATCAACAGTGCTTTCATCACTGTCTTCAACGTCGGTCTCCGTAGTCTCATCGGCGGAATTCAAATCCCCAAACGGAAGTCCAAGCGACGAAAGATCGCAAGAGCACATAAGCATCGAGCAAACCAATATAAAAATGACAAAAGCAATCCTGCGCTTCATTTTGCCACCTCCTGCAAATTCTTATCTACCTTGATTATACCACTTTGCTTTTACGTTGTCAACAATTTGTTTTATCAATCTTAATCCTCACAAAGCCGAAAAAAAGAGCCCGTCGCACTGACAGACTCCTTTTGTATGTTCCCCGCCGAGCCGTGTACCCGAAGAAATGGAACCCTGTTTTCCAGGGCGGTGCTCTATGTGCAACTTTACTGCTCCCAGCGTCTCGTTGCCCGTCGGGACAAGTCAACCGCACGGACAGGAGGAGGTCTGCAAACCGTTACCCAATTTATTTCGAGCTCCATTAATCATTTGTAGGTCTCAATCAAGCGAATATCACGAACTAAGCAGGATTTTAAACTTAAAATCAGTCGCCCGTGGGATAGAAACAAGCTTTTCACCCACGGGCATCTTTGATTCGGAACGAATCGTTTAAATTTGCGTTTGCTTCGAATAAAAACTTATTTTCTCATTGGCCTATACCTAAAATATGATATGTTCAAAAACCCTTAGTTATGTTTAAATATCAAATTTCCATTGGCTTTTACCGTTAAAATTTACGTGTTTATTCTTCTTTTAAATATCTTCCGTCCACTCACGTCACACACAAAATTTAAATTTCCATTGGCGTATACCTTTTTGAATTTGTTGATAAACCTTACCTGAAATTAAATCTTATATTTCCATTGGCGTAGTAACTCAATAAATATTCAAATTTCAAACAACCTTCAAGCAAAGATCAAGCGTCGTAATCCTCACTGTCAAACAAGTCATCAAAGAAATTGGCGACCTTATCAAATTCATCTTCATCGTCAACGGTGACGTAAACCTCTTCGCCTTCTTCGTCCTTTTCCAGCTTGAGCAGCACGTATTCGATTATGCCCTCGTTATTTGCCTCTGCTCCCGCGGGAGTCATAGCAAAATAGATGACACCGTCGATCTCCGCGTCTCCTATGACCTCGAAATCGATCTCCTTTCCGTCTTCGTCGGTCAGGGTTATTATATCGATTTCCTCATCATTCTGTGTCTCATTCATCTTTTCATTAGCCATGGGACCGTACCTCTCTTTCCCTTCAATTCCAAGCTATATATAAATGCTTGCCGCACGAACGCCGTGCAGCTCGCGCCGTCAGCTCTTTCCTTTGCACTTATATTGTAGCATAAAAATTTTATCTTGTCAATAGTTTTTTGTGCATTTCTTACACTTTTTTTAAAATTAGTTCTGCTTTTTTATCTAAAAGCACAATGCGACGTTATTCTCCAAAATCCAGCACGTCCGAAAGAACACTGTTGCTGACAAACGTACCCTTCTCGGTAAATCTGCATTTTTGGTCGCTTATTTCGACAAATTCGGGCGAATACTGCCTGATTTTACCGAAAGCCTCTAAAAGCTCCTCGCCGAATCTTTCCTTGAAGCTCGAAACATCAATTCCCTGCGAGAGCCTCATTCCAAGCATCACATATTCGTTCATAGCCTCACGCTTATCAATGGGCTCTACGTCTATTATCGTACCTTTTCCCTCGATATATGCATCTATATCGCGCGAATGTGCGAAACGGACGCCATCAAAATAAGAGTGTGCGGCAGAGCCGAAGCCGAGATAATTTTCTCCTGTCCAATATTTGAGATTATGTCGCGATTCTTTGCCCTCTTTCGAAAAATTGCTGATCTCGTATTTGTGATAGCCGTATTTCGTCAAGATCTCGCACATATCGTCGTACATATCGCCGACAGTGTCCTCGTCGGGCAGGTCGAGACTGTCGCGGCGGCGGTGGAAGTTAGTTCCCTCCTCTACCGTAAGACAGTAGGACGAAATATGCTCAGGAGCAAGTGATGCGAGCGTTTCGACCGACTCGCAAAAGCTTTCCCTCGTCTGATGCGGAATTCCGTACATCAGATCGGCAGAGATGTTATCAAAACCCGCATCCCTCGCCTCGCACACAGTGACCTTGAAGTCGTGAAAGCCGTGTATTCTTCCGAGAGCCTTGAGCTCACGCGTGTGAATGCTCTGCATGCCTATGCTCAGTCGATTCACACCCGTTTTTCTCAGCCTTGACAGCGACTTAAGATCTGCCGACCGAGGATTGCACTCGGCGGTGATCTCGGCGCTCTGTGATATGCCGAAATTCAACTCCACCGCCTCAAGAATACGCGCAAACTGCTCCGCGCTCATAAGCGTAGGCGTTCCACCGCCAAAATATACGGTATCTGCCTGCGGCAGCTCGCCCGTTTGCTTTATCCTGTCGGCAAATTCTCTTACCTCGTCGCAGATCCGCGAAACGTACGCGTCTTTTTTCGACCCGTCCGCGCCCGTGACCGAGCAAAAATCGCAATAGTGACACTTCGATAGACAAAACGGCACGTGGACGTATATTCCCACGTTTTTCGGTCGCCCCTCTTTGCCGACAAAGCCTCGAATCTCATTCATATCAATCGTCATCTCCGAGCTTAAGCACCGCCATAAACGCCTCGGGCGATACCTGTACCGAGCCGAGCTGACGCATCTTCTTCTTACCCTCCTTCTGCTTTTCAAGCAGCTTCTTCTTTCGGGTAATATCTCCTCCGTAGCACTTCGCAAGCACGTCTTTTCTCATAGCCTTGACGGTCTCTCGCGCGATGACCTTTGCGCCGATAGCCGCCTGGATCGGTATCTCGAAAAGCTGTCTCGGAATATTTTCCTTGAGCTTTTCCGCGGTCCTTCTCGCTCTCGAATACGCCTTTTCCTCGTGAACTATAAAGGAAAGCGCGTCGACCTGCTCTCCGTTGAGCAAAAAGTCGAGCTTGACAAGCTTCGAGGGCTCATAGCCCTTGAGCTCGTAGTCGAGAGACGCGTAGCCGCGAGAGCGGCTCTTGAGCGCGTCGAAAAAGTCGTATATGATCTCGTTGAGCGGCAGGTCGTAATGAAGCTCGACTCTCGTGCTGTCAAGATATTTCATATCATTGAAAATGCCTCGTCTGTCCTGGCAAAGATCCATAAGTCCGCCAACGAATTCGGTGGGCGTGATGATGCTCGCCTTGACGAGCGGCTCCTTGGCAACCTCTATCATATCCGCAGAGGGATAATTCGAGGGGTTGTCGATCATGACCGTCTCGCCCGTGCGGAGCTTGACCTCGTAAATAACACCGGGGGCGGTGGTAATAAGATCGAGATTGAACTCTCTCTCAAGTCGCTCCTCGATGATCTCCATGTGAAGAAGACCCAAAAATCCGCAGCGGAAGCCGAAGCCGAGAGCCGCGGAGGTCTCGGGCTCAAAGGCGAGCGCCGCATCGTTGAGCTGAAGCTTATCGAGCGCATCGCGAAGGTCGCCGTACTTTGCGCCGTCGGCGGGATATATTCCTGCAAAGACCATAGGCTGTGCCGACTTAAAGCCGGGCAGAGCCTCCTTTGCGGGATTTGTCGCAAGCGTGACCGTATCACCGACTCTCGTATCGCCAATGCTCTTGATCGACGCGGTGATATAACCAACCTCGCCCGCGCAAAGCTCGTCGCATCGGCAAAGCCCGAACGCTTCCATCGTTCCGACCTCAACCA
The DNA here is from genome assembly GCA_017483305.1 of Clostridia bacterium. Taxonomy (GTDB): domain Bacteria; phylum Bacillota; class Clostridia; order Oscillospirales; family CAG-272; genus SVTX01. The sequence goes on from JAFULC010000002.1 coordinate 12,195, forward strand.
CGTCAAACTCCTTGCCCGTGCTCATAAGTCTTATTCTATCGCCCGCGCGAAGCTTGCCGTCGAAAACTCTGACGTTGACCACAACGCCGAGATAACTGTCGTAATATGAATCGAAGATAAGGCACTTGAGCGGTGCGTCCTCGTCGCCCTTGGGCGCGGGAATATCGCGCACGACCGCCTCGAGCACCTGCTCGATATTAAGTCCGGTCTTTGCCGAGACTGCGGGACAGCCCTCGGCAACGATGCCGATCTGCTCCTCGATCTCGTTTCTTGCTCTGTCAATATCGGCACTCGGAAGATCTATCTTATTTATTACGGGAATTATCTCAAGGTCTGCATCTACGGCAAGATACGCGTTTGCAAGAGTCTGCGCCTCGATTCCCTGAGTCGCATCGACGACCAGAAGCGCGCCGTCGCAGGCGTTGAGCGATCTCGACACCTCGTAATTGAAGTCGACGTGACCGGGAGTATCTATAAGATTGAACACGTACTGCTCTCCGTCGGGCGCTATATAGTCCAGCTTGACCGCTCTTGCCTTGATGGTAATACCTCTCTCTTTTTCGAGGTCCATATTGTCAAGCACCTGCTCCTCCATCTCGCGCTTCGAGACCGCCTGAGTGGACTCGAGGATTCGGTCCGCAAGCGTGGATTTACCGTGGTCGATATGCGCGATTATAGAGAAGTTTCTTATCTTTTTCATTCTGTCTGACTGTGACATCCGTTTTTTATCTCCGTTCAGAAAGGATATTTCTCTTCAATATTATATTTTAACACATTTTAGCGTTTTCTGCAATAGGGTTTCCCGATTTTTTTGCAATTCGGATCACGACATTTCTTTCGTCAGATCCGCCCCAAAAAATCGACAAAAAAACCGCACCTTCCTCCGCGATCTACATAATATGATAGTGAGAACGACCTTCTCAATTCAAACCACATATCATCTCAAGGAGGATATATTATGAACAACAACTGTCTTTGCTCTCTTCTCAACAGCGAATGGATCTGGATCATCATCGTTGCTCTCATCGTTATCAACTGCTGCGGCTGCAACTGATACGGTAGTTAAATAACGCCGAGGGCGCTTTTCCTTGTGAAAAGCGCCCTCTTACCGAATATTATTCCAGCTTCAGATAATCACTGTTTAAAAATGCGTGTGCGGTGAGCATCGAATCGGTGGGTATCAGCTTTTTCGCACCGCATTTAGCGCAACGAATACTGACCCCCTCGTCCGACACCTCGACCTCGTATTCGGAGTCCTCTCTGTCAATCTCTCCGTCGGGCAGAGGCTCTCTCCCCTCGGGATAGCACTTGCAGTATATTTTGCCCTCGGCATCAAGATCTCCGACGATATAGGTTATAACGTCAAGCACCTGAGGGTCGGGCAAGGTCTCCTCGTCGCCGTGCAGACTCTTGAAATCGCTGATCCCGTTCTCCTCGAGAATGTCGAGCAGCTCAAGCTCGGTTCTTGCAAGCTCAGCCTTGACCTTGTTGGGATCTCCCACAAAACCTATATTTATGTCGGAATAAGGACACGGCAAAACGAAAATATCCTTTGAGAAGAACATCTTACTGTTGACCGTAAAGTTATGCGGCTTGTTGCAGAAGATGCAAGGAATAGACACCCTCACCTGACCGTCGTCGCGGCGGTGTACCATCTGCATCTCGCTTTTTCCGCAGGTGCACTTCAGCTTGACCATATCTCCCGACAGTGAAAAAAGTCCGACAAGGCTTATAACTCCCGATCCGCACTCGGGGCAACGGTACGCTACCGTGGTTTGCTTCTGATCAATTACCATTATAAATCTCCAAGCTTATCAATAAATTTGCTCTCGTAACTACTATAAATAATATGCAATACTTATATTTATTGACATAGGGCTGTCACTTTAAGCGGCAGCCCTTGTATCTGTCAATTATTACTGAAAGAATCTGATGGTAGTGATATCGTTGAGCGCATCCTCGTTGAATACGAGAGGATTCTCCTTGCACTCGTCCTCATACCACGCGTCGAACTGCTCGCTGATAACTCCGCTGTACGCTGCCGAATACCAGGTCTCAACGTTGTGTGACTGGAAGAAGAGCACGCCATAATGTGTGGTCTTGTCGTCAACCTTGATCTCGATAATATCGGAAAGATCTCCGTCCTTACGTGCATCGTCCTCTATCCACTCGTTCAGAACCTTGTACTTGGTATTGAACGCGTTAGCAACCTGCTTCTCTCCGCCGTTGAACTCGAATATATCGGTATCTGCGGGCTTGTAGTCCTCAGTGTAAATACTGTCCTTAAGCTCCTGAGCAACCTCAACGAATTTATCGTTGTTCTTCTCGCCTGCCTTGAAGCTGTCAAGGAAGCTCTGGAGAGTTTCCTTCTTGTTGCATACGATGTATGCGAAGTCGTGAGTCAGCTCCTTATCGAGTCCACTGGGAGAAAGAACGTAGTAAACGGTAACCTTGGTGATCTCGTAGGTGCCCTTGCTTGCAGAGCTGCTGCTTGCAGTGGTCTCCTCCTCGCCGGAGGTCTCCTCGTCTGCGCTTGTCTCACCGTCAACGGTGGTCTCACCTGCGGTGGTCTCGGTTGCCTCGGTGGTAAGCTCCTCCTTAGCGGTGGTGGAGGTCTCCTTTGCGGTCTCGGTCTCTACGAAATAATCAGCATCGCCCTCTTCAGCTGCGCTGTTCTCCTCGTTGCCAAACAACCAGTCGCCAAGCTCACTTCCGGTCTCGTATTCGATTGTAGTCTTGTTTTCTTCAATCTTTTCTTCAAGAGTAGGCTCAGAGGTCTCCTCTGCGGTGGTCTCGCCCTCCTTGGTGGTCTCCTCGGTGGTCTCATCCTCACCTGCAGCTTCCTTCAGAGCAATCTCATACTTATCGATGAGCTCGAAGAACTCTTCAATGCTGGAAGCCGCTGCCATTATAGCTGCCGCATCCTTTGCATCCTTGATTGCAGCATCATACTTTGCCTGAGTAGGATACTTGTTCTCTGCTACGGAAATAGTGTAAGAAAGAACGTCTGCGGTGTAGAAGTCCTCCTTGTGATCCTCGGGGAACTTGTAAACCTTATCGTCGTTTTCCTCGAGCTCAAGCTCGTACTTCTCCTGCATATACTCTGCAAAGTTGGTTGCGAGATAGATAAGCTCGTAGCACTTGCGGATGTCCTTTTTGGTAACACCCTTACCGTACCAATCGCTGTAGCTTGCGCCGTTTTCCTTGAGGCTTGCGGAAATATCCTTGATGGTAGCGTCGATCTCCGCGTAATCCTCCTTGGTAAGAGAAAGATCCTTGTCCTTAACTCTCTTAGCAGCCTCTGCAAGAGTTACGTAGTAGGTGACCTCGCTCTTTACGTTGCCAAGGAAGTAATCGTACCATGTGATTCCCTTGGTAGAGCCGACGTAAGAAGCGTCGTTGGCACTCAGAGTCTGCGCGTGAAGGTCCTTCGTCAGATCAAGGCTGATCATGCCATAGTACATATAAATGTAGTACTGATTGTAAAAGTTAACGATAGAGTCATTCATAAAGAAGCTCATCATTGCGCCGTCTACGGTAATAGTTTCACCGGACACGTTCTTCGTCATACGAATGAACAGTCCGCCCTCGTTCATAGCCGTAACGGCAAATACTGCAACGATAAGGATCGCGAATACTAAGCAAGCTGTAGCAACGGCCTTATCCTTTCTGCTCTTCTGTCCGTACTGATTAGGACTTTTGTTTGTTTTTCCCATTATGGTTCCACCTTTTCATTGATTTATTTAAAAGAGTCTTGCCTTCGCATAGACATAAACATCCAATATTATAGTATAGTCAAGTGAAGGCGAATTGAACAGATTATGAACAAGGCGAAAATTTTTCGAGGTTTTCGCCCTGTTTTTTTCAAAAAATCATCCGTTTTTTATGTCAGACCGTCAAACGTTCATGATCATCGGTATGATCATCGGCTTTCTCTTGGTCGCAGTGTAGATAAACTTTGCAAGATCGTCCTTGATCCTTCCCTTTATCTGGTACCAATCCGAGCGTCTGCCCGAGGAAAGACAGGAGTGCACCGTGTCGAGCACAACTCTCCTCATTTCCTCCATCAGATCCTCGGATTCCTTGACGTATACGAATCCGCGCGAAACGATGTCAGGACCCGAGAGGAGATAGCCTCCGTCCGAGCTGACCGTAGCCACGACAACGATAAGTCCGTCCTGCGAGAGCAGGAGCCTGTCGCGGAGCACGATGTTGCCGACGTCGCCGACTCCATAGCCGTCCACGAGCACTCTGCCCGCGTTGACGGTTCCGCTGATCCTTGCGCCCTCGCTGTCGATCTCAAGTACGTTTCCAATGTCGGAAATAAAAATATTCCGAGGCTCAACGCCCATCGAGATCGCAAGATCGCGGTTTGCCGCCAGATGCTTGTACTCACCGTGAACGGGCATAAAATATTTCGGCTTGATAAGCGCCTGTAAAAGCTTGAGCTCCTCTTGACAAGCATGTCCCGAAACGTGAACCTCTACCGACGCGTCGTGTATGACCTCAACCCCGAGCTTACAAAGCTCGTTGATGATCCTGCCCACGAGCTTTTCGTTGCCGGGTATAGCACTCGAGGAAATAACAACCACGTCGCCCATACCGAGCTGCACCTCTCTGTGCTCGCCGAACGCCATTCTGTAAAGCGCGCTCATAGGCTCGCCCTGGCTTCCCGTGGTCACTATCGTGAGCTGCTCGGGGTTGTATCTTCTGATCTCGGAAATATCGATCAGAACACCCTTGGGGACGTGCATATATCCGAGCTCGACCGCCGCACCGACTATGTTGAGCATACTGCGTCCCGTCACCGCAACCTTTCTGCCGTGTCTTGCCGCGGCGTCGATTATCTGCTGCACGCGATGAACGTTGGACGAGAAGGTCGCTATAACTATTCTTTCATTTTTGTGAGTAGCAAAAATGTACTCGAGAGACGCGCCCACCTTTCTCTCAGACGGAGTGCTTCCGGGTCTTTCGGCGTTGGTCGACTCGCACATAAGGAGCAAAACTCCCTCCTTGCCGATCTCGCCAAGCCTTGTAATATCCATTATCTCGCCGTCGATGGGAGTAAGATCAAGCTTGAAATCTCCCGAATGAACTATCGTACCGAGCGGCGTTCTTATCGCAAGCGCGCACGCGTCCGCTATCGAGTGATTGACGTGTATGAACTCGACGGTCATGCCGCCAAGAGCGATAGTGTCTCCCGCCTTGACCTCAACGAGCTTGGGGGTCACGTCGAGAGAAAACTCCTTTAGCTTGTTTCTCACGATTCCCACGGTCAGCTTTGTGCCGTATATAACGGGATTGATATTTCTCAGAACGTAGGGTATCGCGCCGATGTGGTCCTCGTGTCCGTGAGTCAGAACGATGCCGCGCACCTTCGAGGCGTTTGCCTCGAGATAGGTGACGTCGGGGATTATAAGGTCTACGCCGGGGGTCTCCTCGTCGGGAAATGCAAGTCCGCAGTCGATGACGATTATATCGTCGCCGCACTCGATCGCAGTCATGTTCTTGCCAATCTCGTGCAGACCGCCGAGGGGAATGATTTTCACCTTGGCGTTCGCGTCGAATTTCACCTTGGGAACCGATCCTTCGGGCTTTTTCTCGGTGGGCTTTTTCTCGGTGGGCTTCTTTTTAGCCTGAGTCGGCTTTTGAGTGCGCGCGGAGGTTGTCTTTTTCGCTTTATTTCCCGTCTCTGCCTTAGCGGTCTTTTTCACCGCCTCGCTCTTAGTGCTCTTTTTAAGCTCAAGCTCCTCCAGCTCGACTCTTGCCTGCTTCTCGGATGCCTGCTGCAAGGCTTTCGTGCGATGCGAGTTTTTCTTTTGCATAGCGGGAAGCTTCTTTATCTGATCCTTTGGTCTTTTGTCGACCCTGGAGCTTTTGCCGTTGTTGTCATTTTTATTTTTTGCCATTAATTAACCTGCCTTTCTTTGTTACTGGTCGTATCTTTGTTTTCGTTTTTGAGCAAGGCTTTAAGGCGCGCCGACGGCGCACCGATGCTCTATGTAGCCAAGCCGTGATCTGCCGTCTTCGACCTACGGCAACAGCTTGACGGTTAGAGACGTCATAGGAGAAATACGACGTCTTGATTTATAGTTAAAGAGTAGCCTCTTAACAAGTCTCAAATTCGCTCTGATCATTATACACCAAAAAACGTCTTTTGTCAATAGTAACCTTTCGACAAAGAGACCGCGATCACAAAAGTGCGTTTATAAGCCCCATCAGAAGCGCGCCGAGCGCACTCCCCGAGCAAAACGCGGCAATCGCAAAGGCATATTTCTTCGCGCCACGCTCCCTTTTTGCCTTTTTCTTGCCCGTACAAGCATCAATGACCTTATACGCCTCGGAGACCATATCCTCACCCTCCGACTTGACGTTCGGTCTTATGACAAAATATGCCTCCTCAAAAAAACGGTTGTCGTCGGTCTTCACCACTATCATCTGCTTTTGCGCGCCCTTTATCATGCCTTTTTCCTCCGTCGGATAAAGTTTTTTATCTATTTTTTGCCTACCGACGTGCATTTAAATCGCACGGATAAAAAATACCCGCCTTTTCATCCCGATTCCATATTTCGACAATCCTCGCTTCCATTCGACACCAAAATTGTTAACAATACATTAAATTCCATTTTTGGTGTTGACAATCCATTTTTCGTGTGATAAAATCTAATTAAATCGACGGAAACCGTCAAAAAGAATGACCGCGTTTACACACCGTTTCACGCGCAAATTCTTTCTTTGCGAAAAAAATCGATTAAAATTTGTGCCGCCAACGGCGGCGGAACGGAGGCTAATATGAAATCAACAGGAATCGTAAGAAAGGTCGACGAGCTTGGCAGAGTCGTGCTCCCCATCAGCATCAGACAGGCTATGGACATAAACGAAAAGGATTCTCTTGAGATCTTCACCGACGAAAACAGAATAATTCTTCAGAAATATCAGCCCTCCTGCGTATTCTGCGCAAACGCAGACAACATCGTATTTTTCAACGGCAAGCGCATCTGCGAGGACTGTCTTAAGAAGATCAAAGAGGCGTTCTGAGCCTCATAATTGCCACAGTGAGAGGATATTTTGCTCCTTCTGCAAGATATCCTCTTTTTTTACATAAAAAAACAGCTTAAAAATGCAAAAATCTCTTGCCGAATCGTCGGAAATATGATAAAATAAAATAAATCTGCATATATGAAAGGCTTGTATATGAAAAATTTTGAGCTTATCGAAAATATAAACAACGGCACGCTTGACCAAAAGCTTGCCACTCTCTACGGACAGGAAAACGTCGGCTCTGCAAAGCAGAGATATACCGATGCTATCGAAAAATTCACCGAGGCATACGGATGCGACCGAGAGCTCTCCTTGTTCAGCGTTGCCGGCAGAAGCGAGCTTTCGGGCAACCACACCGACCACAATCGCGGCTGCGTTGTCGCCGCATCTATCAGCCTTGACGTTATCGCCGTCGCATCCCCCACGGACGACGGGATGATCACGGTCATAAGCGAGGGCTTCGGCAAGGATACCGTCAACATCGCGGAATTTTCTGCCCCTATCACCGAAAAATTCGGCACGAGCGAGTCTATCATCGCGGGTATGTGCGCAGGACTTTCGGGTAGCGGCTACAAGACCGGCGGATTTGTCGCATATATCACCTCCAACGTGCTCAAGGGCTCGGGGCTTTCGTCCTCCGCGGCATTTGAGGATATGATCGGCACCATCGAAAGCCACCTTTACAACGGCGGCAGGGTCGACAACGTCGAGATCGCAAAGCTCGCGCAGTGGGCTGAAAACAACTTCTTCGGCAAGCCCTGCGGTCTTATGGATCAGGTCGCCTGTGCCGTCGGCGGAATAGTCGCCATAGATTTCAAGGACGCAAAAAGCCCCGTCATCACACCCATTGATTTCGACATCACGGGTGCGGGATACAACCTTTGCATAGTCAACACGGGTGGCAATCACGCCGACCTGACCGACGACTACGCCTCCGTACCCGCCGAAATGAAAGCCGTTGCCGCATATTTCGGCAAGGAGGTCTTGCGCGAGGTCGACGAAAACGAGGTGATCGCAAATATTGCCTCGCTCCGCGAGAAGCTCGGCGACCGGGCAATTATGCGCGCGCTTCACTTCTTCGAGGAAAACAAGCGCGTCGGTATGCAAAAAACCGCGCTCGAGTCGGGTGATCTTGACGCCTTCTTTGAAAACGTCAAGGCTTCGGGCCGCTCCTCCTTCTGTTATCTGCAAAACGTCTACACGAATAAAAACGTGTCCGAGCAGGGTCTTTCCCTCGCCCTCTGCCTCGCCGAGCGCATCCTCAAGGATAAAAAGGCGGCGTGGAGAGTTCACGGCGGCGGCTTTGCAGGCACTATTCAAGCATTCGTTCCCTCCGACTCGGTGGCAAAGTTCAAAAGCACGATGGACGCATCCTTCGGCGATGGCGCTTGCATAGTTCTCAACGTCCGCCCCGTCGGTGCAACTAAAATAATATAAAGATCGGTGAGCTTATGAAATACGATAAACCCAATCGCCCTAACCTTCCCCGTGAGAAAAAGGAAATATCCCCAGAGACAAAAAAGCGCGCGATGCTCATAGCGGCAAATACCGTCTTGTTTACGGTCATTTATTTCGCGGCAATGAATCTCAACGTCCTGCTTCTCCCACCGACAATTCTCGGCTTTCCCGTATTCCTCGCGCACGTAGTCACGGTATTTTACTGGGTGGCTCTTGCGGTGTTCTTCATAGTCTTTTTCGTCTATAACCGCGCGTTCAGTCGCAAAGGAATTACCGTGGATATGCTTCCTGACAGCTGGTCAGCAGAGCAAAAGCAAGAATACGTCGAGGACGGCAAGCGCAGGCTTGAAAGCTCCAAATGGATGCTCGCAGTGATCATACCGCTCTTCGTACCGATAATGCTCGACGCGCTCTACCTCTTTACACTGCCGATCATTGAAAATCTTTTCTCTCTGACTTAAAGGAATCACTATGCCAAACTGCAAAATATGCTCTCTCTACTCGGGCTCGAAGGGCAACTCCACCCTCGTCTGCGCAGGCGGAGCAAGAATTCTCATAGATGCGGGAAAAAGCGCAAAGGCGCTCTGCCGCGCCCTGTCGGATGTCGGAATTGACGTCGATAGCATCGATGCGATCTTCGTCACTCACGAGCATAACGACCACATATCCGCTCTCCGCACCCTCTCGCACAAGCACAAAATACCCATACATATCCTTTTGAGCTCCGCCGAGACCTTCCGAGGTCTTTGCGACGAAAAGCTCTGCGAAAGCCTTATGATACACAGCGGCAACGCGTTTGAGACTACCGTCAAGGACCTTAAGGTAAAAGCCTTCCCCACCCCTCACGACAGTCGCGCGGCGGTAGGCTACAGGCTCAGCTTCAAGGAGGACGGACAAGAGATCTCTCTCGCCGTCTCGACCGACACGGGTCACGTGACCGATATTATGCGCGAAAATCTTTTGGGCTGCTACGCGGTTGTCATCGAGTCGAATCACGACGAGGAAATGCTCGAAAACGGTCCCTACCCCTACGATCTCAAGCGGCGTATCGCCTCTGCAAGAGGTCACCTCTCCAACGCCGATTGCGCGGCTCTTGCCGCCAAGCTCTACGAGGACGGAACGAAGCATATTATGCTCGCACATCTGAGCGAGGAAAACAATCTTCCCGAGCTTGCCTATAACGAGGTCTTCGCGGCTATTGCCGACCCGAGCTTCGACCTGAAGGTCGCCCGTCAGGACGAGTCTGTCTGGCTCATAGACGGCGAGAGCGACCTCTGACCCTCAAAAACGAAATGGAGATTTTATGGCTACGATCAGATTTATAACCGTCGGCACGCTCAAGGAGGACTACCTTCGCGACGCGGTAAGGGAATACGAAAAAAGGCTCTCGGGCTACTGCAAGGTCGAGCAGGTCAATCTGAAGGAGGCAAAGCTGCCGAGCGACCCCTCCGACAGCGATATAAAAAAGGCGCTTTCCGAGGAAGCGCGTACGATACTTTCCTCAATGCCCGAACGGTCGTATAAGATTGCAATGCGCGTTGAGGGCAAGCAATTCTCCTCCGAGGAGCTTGCCGACAAGATAGAGCACGCCTTCGGCGTTGCAAACGAGCTCTGCTTCGTAATCGGCTCGTCGCACGGTCTTGACGACAGCGTAAAAAACGCCGCAGACCTCAAGCTCTCGGTCTCGAAAATGACCTTCCCCCACCAGCTTATGCGCGTGATATTGCTCGAGGGCGTTTACAGATGTATGAACATCATAAAGGGCACCAAATACCACAAATAAAGAATTAAAGCCTCCGCTTTTTCATAGAATGACTAAAAAAGGAGTTTTCGTCTATGAAAAAAACGGTGGCTTTATTTTTGGCACTATTGCTCTTGATCTCCCTGCTCTCATCCTGCTCGGACGCAAGAAAAGCACCGAGCTGTCTGTCGGTGCTCGATGCTATGATGAGCGCGGAGATCGGTCTGCCCGCGGGCAGAATATACTCGCTCTCCGAGGACAAGGACGACGGATACCTTTCCGAGTCACTTATAAGATCGCTTTACGGCAACGGCTCTATGCCCGCGATCGCAAAGACGTGGATAGACTGCGCCGTGTTCATCTCAACGCTCGGTCACCCCTGTGAGCTTGCCGTCGCGTATTGCCCCGACCGAAACGCCGCCGAGGACACGGCAAGGCTTTTTTCCTCACGGCTCAAATCAGTCAGAGCACTGAAATCCGACGAAAATTTTAGCAATATGCTCGATAACGCGCAGATCGCTATATGCGGCAACTTCGTGCTTATGATAATCTCCTCCGACTCCGACAACGCCCTGAAGATCGCCAAAAAACTCATTTAAAAAAGCCCATGATCCAATAGATCACGCCCCACACCGCGCCGGCAAAGGTGCCGTAAAGCAGCACAGGACCCGCGACCGTAAATATCTTCGCGCCAACGCCGAGTATAAGTCCCTCTGCCTTGGAGTCGATCGCGGGTGAGACGACCGAGTTTGCAAATCCCGTTATGGGCACGAGCGTGCCGCCTCCCGCCCGCTTTGCGATCTTTTCAAAAATACCGAGTCCGCTGAGCAGCGCCGCGATAAAAATAATCGTCACCGAGCAAAGCGTGCCCGCATCTCTTTGCGGCATTCCAAGTATATCGCCGTAAAGAAAAAGCAACCCCTGCCCAAGAGTGCATATAAGTCCGCCGATGCAAAACGCCCATATGCAATCCTTTACAACGGGAGAGCTTGGGGCGTGCGCGTCGGCGTATTTTTTGTAGACCTCGTTTCCAATGTTCATCCTGCCACCTCAAGAAAGTGAAATTTCGATATTATTTTCCCCCATAAGCCTTTTTTCACTCCCCTTTTCGCAAATGTAATTTCTGCCACCCTCTTGACAACCTAAATCAAAAATTATATAATTGTTATAGTTACGAATACTGTCCGAAACGGAGGGATAGATATGTCAAAATGGGATGATTTCAAAAAAACGATCGATACGTTTACCGATAAAGCCGTTGCGAAAACGCGCGAGCTGACCGATACGGCATCGCTGAAGATCAGGATCGCCAATAAGGAGGCGGACCGTGATATCGAATATAAAAAGCTCGGCAAGCTGACCTACGCGAAGCTGAAGTCGACCGACAAGCACAGCGCGGAGGAGCTGACCGCCAAAATATCTGAAACACTTGAGGCGCTTGACAAAATAATCGCAGAGCTCGACGCGCTCAAAAGTCAGGACGACGAAAGAAAAGCCGAAAAGGAAGCCAAAAGAGCGGAAAGAGCCTCCTCTTACGGAGCAGACGAGGACGAGAACGACGACAGCGAGCTCAACACCGACACGATCAACAACTTTGAGTCGACCAAGTCGGGCGAAAGCTCAGACACCGCCTCGCTTTAATTTAATCTGTACTTGATTTTGCCGAGGACCTCTCAACACGCTCCTCGGCTTAACCTTATTTTACTATCGGAGGCACCTATGCTTATCCTTCACTCACCGCCCGCATCAGAAAAGCTATATACCGATTACGAGGTGACCGTCAACGGCATATCGGCAAGCCTGCCGTTCTGCCGCGTTTCCGCAATGCCGTATAATACCGCTTGGCCGGGATATCAACGCCCGCTCGATCAGACCGAGGAGGCGGCATTTCTCTCATTTGAAGCCGATAGCGAGGTCACGCTCACCGTGACCTACCGGAAAGCTCCCGATGAGGTAACGATCCGACCGCTCTCAAAGCAGATAAAGGCATCGGTCGAAGGAAATACCGCAACCCTGACGCTTAAGGAGGTCGGTGCATACACCGTCGAAGCGGACGGCTTTCACCACGCGCTGCATATCTTTTTCAATCCCGTAAGCGACTTTTCAAAATGCGCCGACGGCGCGAAAAATATTCTGCACTATCCCGCAGGCGTGCACCGCGTCGGTCGGGTCGAGCTCTGCTCGGACACGACTGTCATTCTCGACTCGGGCGCGTACGTGTACGGCTCGTTCCTCGCGGCCTGCGCTCAAAACGTGACAGTCTGCGGCTACGGCGTTATCGACGGCAGCGAGGAAAAGCGAAAGACAGTCAACGACCTCTTTCCTCTCGATTATTACCACACCATCTCCGCCGACCGCGATGCGATATTGGACTTGATCGAAAAAAATCACGCGCTCGACGGCACCGTCCGCTTTTACGATTGCAAAAACGTTCGTCTCGAGGGCGTTATTATGCGCGACAGCGCAACCTTTGCCTGTGTCGCCGCAAGATGCGAGGACGTCAGGATAGAAAACGTAAAAGCCGTCGGCATGTGGCGCTATAACTCCGACGGAATCGACCTTTTCAACTGCACTCGCGCCACAATTAAAAGCTGTTTTCTTCGCAATTTCGACGATTGCATAGTTCTCAAGGGCATCTGCGGCTGGGATGATCATGATATGACCGATATCCTCGTCGAAAACTGTGTGACCTGGTGCGATTGGGGCAGAAATCTCGAGATCGGTGCTGAAACTAACGCTCGGGAATTCAAAAATATTGTGTTCCGCGATTGCGACTGTATTCACGGCTCGTCGATCTTCCTTGATATCCACCACCACAACCGCGCCGAAATAAGCAACGTGACCTTCGAGGATGTCCGCGCCGAATACACCCACCGCCAGCTCCCCGACACCTATCAGCACGATATGAACGCGCCCTTCCCCACGTTCGAGACCACGAGACATCCTCTGCTCATGGCGATCCCGATCTATAATATGGGGCTTTTCTCAAAGGACGGCAAGCACGGAAACGTCCACGACGTAATTTTCAGAAATATTCAGATCCTGACCGATAGCCCCAACATCCCCGTGCCCGAATCAACCTTCGTCGGTCTGGATGCAGGACACACCGTCAGCCGCGTCAAAGTTGAAAACGTCACCTTCAACGGCCAATCGCTCCACGGCGACGAATTGCGCATACATCGAAACGAATTTACACACGATATAGAAATATCTTAATATCGAAAAAGCTTCATATGCAATCCTTGCCTACAAGAGAGCTTGGTGCATACGTGTGTCAGCGTATCTCCTGTAAACCTCGTTTTCAACCTTCATCACCCCCTCATTTCGTGAATCTTTAATGTTATTTTTTAGTAACCCTTTTTCAATTCCCTCTTTTGCAAGTGTAATTTCTATCACCCTCTTGACAATCCGCGTCAAAAATTATATAATGATTACGGTTGGGAACACGACTAAAAAACGGAGGATTTTATGTCTAAAAAAAGAAAGAGAAGAAACAAAAACGTTCAGAACACCAAAAATATCAAGACAAAGAAAGAACGCAAGATTAAAATATCCAAAAAGGCAGTGATAGCGACCCTTATAGCAATAGTTTGCGTGGCCTGCGCCGTTGCCATTGGAATTGGCATATTCAATCACTATCAGCGCAAAAAATACGAGGTTGACAAGTACGAGGTCGATTTTGCCGCCAACAAAACGGCATTCGTATCTGTGGCTAACCGTGTACTGTCTTACTACAACAGCGAAAAACTCAAAAATGAAGATCTGGAATATATCACGATCACCTCTCCCCCCGACTTGAACTGGAAGCTGACCTGTAAGACGACCGATGGGAAGAGCTACTCTGTTCCCCAATATGCTTCTGCCAACGATAAAACCGTATACGGCTATATCGTAGCTGCCTTTGCCGAAACTCAGAATAAAGACCTTATGACTATCAAGGTCACCGAAGACAGAATTATTTTCGGCGGCCGCCCCTTCTACTCGATAGTCTATATGAAAGACGGCTCCAAGCCCGATTACGTTCTTTTTGAGAACGAAAATTACAGTTCCATCTTCGTAGAAGAAATAGCGGACGGTTGGTATCAGGTTATAGGAAAGAAATAACTTTGATTTTCAAAAAACAGATAAATTGCTACGTGTTTTTCAATAACCAATGGTTCAAAAGGCAATATCTCCGATTTAGGCGATATTGCCTTTTATTTTACTCCATCAAACCGCTTCGGCATATTCTCAACAAATAGCCTTCAACAGAAAATCGCCCCACGGAGATGAATTGCTCATACATCGAAACGAATTTACACAAGACATAGAATTGAATTAAATTACAAAAAAACGTCGGTTTCTATGAAACCGACATTTTTTTCACCTTATCTCCTGCTCCAAGCTTCTGAATTCCTTTGTATCAAAAAACTCAACAAGAGTTATCCCGAAGCCGTCGCAAAGCAATTTTATCGTAACGATACCGGGGTTTTGGCTTTTTCCATACAAAATGTTCTTTATTGATGAGGGCGCTACCGCCGATTCCATTGCCAACTTGTGAATTGACATGTTTCTCTCGCCAAGCAACTGTAAAATCCTGTTTTTTACTGCATTATAGGTGCACATTTTGTCCTCCCAAAAAATATTTGGTCTAATTATAGCCCAAAACTCTTGACATTGTGGGCTATATATGATACAATATAGACTATAAATAGCCCCAAGTGTCGTATCTTGAATAAAAATCTCAACAAAATCGGGATAAGACAACGAGGCACTTATTAAATCTCTTGGAGATTAAAATCGGGACCCATAAAAAATATACACATATAAGGAGAAAACAAAATGGGATTTGTAGACAAAATCAAGGAATTTTTCAAAAGGCTCAAAGAGGAGAACGCGGGCTTTGGAGAAGCGATGAAGCGTATCAACGCCGCAGGATTTTGCGGAAACGTTAACCGCGGCATTAAAAACGGCGACTTCTGGGAAGGCTCTTATCTGAGCGTCGAGGCTGGCAAGTGCGTAATTTACGGATCCAATCAGAGCGACTATTTCTTTGAAGGCTCCGATGTTGAATCCTTCGAGCAGGCTTCGACCGCGAAGATAATGATCTCGAAGGGCAATCAACAGCTTCCTGCTCTCCGCTTCATCATAACCTTTAAGGACGGCAAGCGCGCCCAGGCAGATATTCTTGAACTCAAAATCTCCGAAGTCAAGCTGACACTTGGTCTTTAATACAAAAACGGTTGCGAAATTCGCAACCGTTTTTCCTTACCCCAGCAAATCCCCCATCCGATCCAGCATATTCTCAATAAATATTCCATACCCTACCGTCGGATCATTTATCATAACGTGTGTCACCGCTCCGACAAGCTTGCCGTTCTGAATGATCGGCGAGCCCGACATTCCCTGCACGATACCGCCCGTTTTTTCAATAAGCGTCGGGTCGGTCACCTTGATTATAAAGCACTTCGAGCCGGTCTCGTCTCTGTTGACTGTGCTGATCTCGATCTTATAGGTCCGTCTGACTCCGTCGTCAAGCGTGCAGATTATCTCCGCCTCGCCAAGCTTCACGTCATGCCGACTTCCAACGGGCAACGCTTCTCCCAGCGAGTCGGGAAGCTTATCAAAAACTCCGTAAACTCCGCAGCTCGTGTTGCTGAGAAGCCTTCCCGTCTTTTCCGCTCCGAAATATCCCTTGACCTCTCCGGGCGCTCCCGCGATTCCCTTTTTGATCGCATTGATCCTTACGTTCATCACGTCCCCGCACGTCATAGGTATCAGCTCGCCCGTCTCACCGTCACAGATTCCGTGTCCAAGCCCCGCAAATTTGCACGTAGTGGGGTCAATATATGTGACCGTGCCGATTCCCGCTCCGCTGTCCTTGACCCACATTCCCGTTTTATACTTTCCTTCAGTTCTTGAATATAACGGCTTCATTTTTACAACCGTCCGCTCACCGTTGCGCATATAAGTGACGGCAAGCTCCCTGCCGCCGCTCTGCTCGATCGCCCGTGTCAGATCAGACGCGCCCCCGATCGCCTTGCCGTCTATTTCCACGATCACGTCCTTCGCCCTCAAGCCCGCCGCATAAGCGGGATTGAGAGTTTTTGACATTCCCTCGATCTCCGAAAATCCAATTACGATAACCCCTTGCGTGCTGAACTTAACGCCAAACGGTATTCCCCCCGCAACAAGCTTAAGGTCGCCGTATCTGTACACATCTTTGTTTGCCGCCGTCGCCCCGACGGCAAAGACACCAGAGAGCAGCGTCAGCATCATAGCCGCGCACAGCACAAGAGTCAGCGCACGGGATCCTCTTCCTTTTATTTTGATATTTTTCATGTCTTCGCTTCCTTTAATGAAATTGCGCCGCCAGCCGTTTTTATAACCGAAGAGAGTCGAGCTCGTTCGGCGCTCCTCGGATATACCGCACGGCACACTCTTATTTTGCCGCGCGCCGCCATCTTTAATGTCTAACAATTAATGAAACGGGAGTTGACAATTTTCAATTTTGTGATAAAATTAGTTTGTACGGATTTTGATAAATCATTTATATAAAATTTTGAAAGGCTCTACCCTTTTTATGCAAAGCAAGGATAACTGTTCCATTTTTGAAATATCGGGCGCCGACACTCTGCGCTTCCGCAGGATCGTGATCGACGTTATGAGCGAGGCTTGTCAGCTCTCCGACGATGACGAATACAACGGCATCGGCAGACTTGCCGAAAAGCAGATGCACGCCGCGATCAAGCGCTTTATCTGTCCCGACGAATCAAAGCACGAGATATTGATAGACGGCTCGGTCGGCTGTAAAAAAAGTGACACAGAGGCAGAAAACGATAAAAAAACAAAAAAGCGCCGCTTCGTTGCCGACATTCTCGACGGAAATACTATATATGAGATCCAAACGGGCGGCTTTTCGCCTTTGAGGGACAAAATCCAATGGATACTCGATAACACAAGCTATAATATCACTGTCATCCACCCCATCGCAGAAACCAAATGGGTGAGTCTGATAAATACCAAGACAGGAAACGTCGAAAACCGCAAAAAATCGCCCGTCAAGGGAAAAATTACCGACATCGCCCCCGAGCTGTACTTTTTTAGGGACTTTATATCATCCCCGCGCTTTTCACTCGTTATTCTTATGATGGAGGCGGAGCAGTACAAGAAAAATATCCAAAAGGACGGCAGAAAGCGCCCGAGATACAGAAAATACGAGCTTATCCCGATCTCACTTTTGCGCGCATACCTTTTCAGAGACGTGAGCGACTATTCCCTCTTCATTCCCGACGACCTTGAGGAGCCGTTTTGTGTCAAAAATTATTCGGCAAGATCGGGAATTCACGGCATAGATGCCTATTCGATCGTCAAAACGCTCTGCCACCTCGGACTTCTCGAGCCTGCGGGCACTCTCGGTCGCGCAGCGGCGTATAGGTCAACCCACAAGCACGGTAAATAAAAAACAGTTTCCATCGCCTGCGGCGAGGAAACTGTTTTTTATTTTATTGCTCCGAGCCTGACTCCTGCTCGGCATTGTCATTATCATTGTTCGGCTCGCTATCTTCCTTAGCCTGCTTAAGCCTTTTTTCAGCTCTCTTTTCAAAAAACCGCTTGATAGCCAACGTTACTGCTACACACAAAGCAAAATACGGAACGCCGGGTAACCACCAGAAGGCAAGAAGCGCAGCAAACACAGCCCATGCCCATGCCCAATTAAAGAGTATTCCAAGCAAGCCGCTTATCCAAACGGGCGCACCGACGACTATGCAGACTATAACAAGCAAGACAAACGTTCTCCAGTCCTTGCACTCCTGCCATAGCCATTTAATAAAATTTACTATTTTATTTTTTGCCCAGTTAAAAAATCGCTTCATAAAAACTCGCAGACCTTCTCAAAATTCCACAAACAAGCCATTAATACTCGTATCCGTATCAGGATAGCTTATTCTAACATATTTTCTTGCAAGATGCAACTCTTAAATACAAAATTTCATTATTTTTAATAAATATTTTGCCTATTCTTTGCTTTTGTTCAGACCTTGATATTTTTTGGGAGAAACACCGTAAAATTTTTTAAATCTGACCGAAAAATAATTACTGTCGTTAAAGCCGCAGCTCTGAGCTATCTCGGTGACCGTCGCGGCGTTGAGCTGGCGCAGCATCGACTCCGCCTTTTTAAGCCTCAACAGATTCAGATACTCCGAAAAATGAAATCCCGTTTCCTTCTTGAAAACGCGCGAGAAATGCTCGGGACTGACGAAATATTTTTTCGACATACCGTCAAGCGTCACGCTCGAGGCAAAATTTTCCTGCAAGTACTCGATCGCATCCTCAATATAATGCTTGTCCGAGTGCGCCGCCTCGCAAAGATTCGGATTGCGCGCGACTAAAAAGAAAAGCCTATAGGTATAACAGCGCAGGCTCTCTGCACTGTATTCGTCAGGCTCGCGGCACTCCTGCTCTATACCGTGCAAGATCTCGCAGACATCATCGGTCAGCTCGGGATTTCGGTAAAGATGGGGCTTGGAGCAAAGAGTTGTGCGAAGCGCTTCGGGAATAAACCACTCCGAGCAGTTGACAAGCATTCGCGAGTGGATAGTATTCTTGTACTCGGTGTTGTGTACGACGCCCGCAGGCACGAAAATAATGTCACCGGGAGCAAGATTGTAGGATTTATTATCGATAAAATAGCAGCAAGCGCCACTCTCGATAAAATATATCTCAAAAAGATCGTGGTAGTGCTTTTTGAGCGTATGCTTGCCTCGGTTCTCGGTCACCCTGTCGCGATGAAAGTAAATTTCCCTGTCTCCAAAATTCACCTGTACTCACCTCCCTTGATATATTGTAACACATATAATCAAAAAAATCAAGATTTTTGCGGCATTTTATCAAAATTATTAAGGATTTTTGTGTTTTTTTGATATATAATGAACTTGTAAACAATAAAATGACGGAGGATCATTATTATGAAAGAAAGAGTTATACAGTTTGGCGAGGGCGGTTTTTTGCGAGGCTTTGCCGATTGGATGCTTCAGATCATAAATGAAAAGACCGATTTTGACGGCAAGGTAGTAGTCGTTCAGCCTATCGAGAAGGGCATGTGCGATATACTTGAGGCTCAAGGCTGTAAGTATACCCACCTTTGTCGCGGAAGCGAGGGCGTGGACGTAAAGCTTATCGACGTGATCTCGCGTTGCGTAAAGCCCTACGAGGACTTTGACGCCTATATGGCACTTGCCGAAAACCCCGACTTCAGATTCGTGATCTCCAACACCACCGAGGCAGGAATCTGCTTCGAGGACGAAGATAAGCTCTCCGACAGACCCGCAAAGACCTTCCCCGCAAAGCTGACTCAGCTTCTCAAAAAGAGATTCGATCTCGGTCTTGGCGGCTTCGTATTTCTCCCCTGCGAGCTTATCGACAAAAACGGCGCCAACCTCAAAAAATGCGTGCTTCAGTATGCTGACCTCTGGGAGCTTGGCGAGGGCTTCAAATCCTGGATCGAAAACGAAAACATCTTCTGCAATACGCTTGTTGACAGAATAAATACAGGCTACCCCAAGGACGAAAAGATCGACCTTTGCTTCGACGACAAGATGGTCAACACCAGCGAGTATTTTCACCTTTGGGTAATCGAGGGCTATGCCGATCTCTGCTCTGAGATCCCCTTCGATAAGTGCAACCTCAACGTCATCGTTACCGACAACCTTGAGATGTACAGGACCAGAAAGGTACGTATCCTCAACGGCGCTCACACCTCTCTCGTGCCCTACGCTCTGCTTTCGGGCTTCGACACCGTAAAGAGCTGCATCGACGACGAGGGTATGCTCGCTCACATCAAAAGGTGCGTTTACGATGAGATCATCCCCACACTCGACCTTCCCCGCGAGGAGCTTATCGAATACGCCGACAACGTAATCGTACGCTTCTCAAATCCCTACATCAGACACATGCTGATCTCGATCGCGCTCAATAGCGTCAGCAAATTCAAGGTGCGCGTTCTCCCCTCTATTCTCGAATATATCAAGAGATATAACAAAATGCCCGAGACGCTTCTCTTCTCCTTTGCAAAGCTTATCGACTTCTACACCACCGATATGACCAATGACGATCCCGAGGTCACCGCGTTCATGAGGTCCGCCACCGTCGGCGAGATCCTTGCCAACGAAAAGCTTTGGGGCACCGATCTCTCCTTCCTTGAAAAAGAGGTAGCAAAGTATGTCGAAAGAAAATAACCTTCCCAATCTGCTTGTAATAAATAAGCTTGATAACGTGGGCATAAACCTCGCGGACGGTCACAAATACGCCCTTCGCGATATCAAAAACGGCGAGAACGTAATAAAATACGGTCAGCCGATCGGTCACGCGACCGAGGATATCAAGGCGGGCGAGCACGTCCACACCCACAACGTCAAGACCAACCTTTCGGGCAAGCTTGATTACACCTATGAGAATGCAGAGTGCCACGACGAAAAGACCGACAGCGACCTCACCTTTATGGGCTACGTCCGCGAGGACGGTCAGGTCGGTATCCGAAACGATATCTGGATCGTCAACACCGTCGGCTGTGTAAATAAGATCGCCGAAAAGCTGGCAGAGCTTACGGGCGCAAAATATTTCCCTCACCCCTTCGGCTGCTCCCAGCTGGGCGACGACCAGACCACAACGCAGTACATCCTTCGCGGAATGGTCAACCACCCAAACGCAGGCGGCGTGCTCGTGCTCGGTCTCGGATGCGAAAATAACAATATCGACGTTTTTAAATCGGTTCTTGGCGAGTGGAACGACAAGCGCGTCAAATTCCTTAACGCGCAGGACTTTTCCGACGAGATAGCAGAGGGCATAAGGCTTATAGAGGAGCTGAAGGCATACGCCGACACCTTCAAGCGTCAGCCCGTGCATATCTCCAAGCTCAAGGTCGGACTTAAGTGCGGCGGAAGCGACGGACTTTCGGGAATCACCGCAAACCCCCTTGTCGGCAGATTCTGCGACAGACTTGTCTCTCTCGGCGGCTCCTGCGCCTTGACCGAGGTGCCCGAAATGTTCGGAGCGGAGCATCTGCTTATGAACAGATGCGAAAGCGAGGAAATCTTTGATAAGACTGTAAAAATGGTCAACGATTTCAAGGATTATTACACCCGATACAATCAGGTGATCTACGAAAACCCCTCCCCGGGAAACAAAAAGGGCGGTATCACCACCCTTGAGGAAAAATCGCTCGGCTGTATCCAGAAGGGCGGACTTTCCCCCGTCGTCGACGTGCTATCCTACGGCGACAGACTCGAGAAGAACGGTCTTTCCCTGCTCAACGGCCCGGGTAACGACATAGTTGCCTGCACAAACCTGATGGCAGCGGGAGTTCACATAATTCTCTTCACCACAGGACGCGGCACGCCCCTCGGCACCGCAGTGCCCACCGTAAAGATCGCCACCAATCACTCCCTTGCCGAAAGGAAGGCAAATTGGATCGATTTTGACGCCTCCCCCACGCTTGACGGCAGCGATCTCTTCGACGAGCTCCTGGCTTACGTCGTAAGAGTTGCCGAGGGTGAGCAGACCAAAAACGAAACCAATAAATACGAAGAAATTTCAATATTCAAGGACGGAGTAACGCTATGAGCTTTATCAACGATGATTTTATGTTAAAAACCAAAACGGCAAGAGAGCTTTATGAGTCGGTCAAGGATCTTCCGATAATCGACTACCATTGCCACATCAGCCCCAAAATGATCGCCGAAAACCACAAGTTCAAGAACGCGTACGAGCTTTTCCTCGGCGGCGACCACTATAAGTGGCGTCAGATGCGCACCAACGGCGTTGACGAAAGATACATCACGGGAGATGCCGACGACTACGAAAAGTGGCTCGCGTTTGCAAAAACCGTTCCGCTGCTCATCGGCAACCCCCTTTACCATTGGACTCACCTTGAGCTTAAGAGATATTTCGACATCGACGAGACCTTGTCCGAGGACACCGCCAAGGCTATCTGGGATAAGATCAATGCACTGCTCGCAACCGATGAATACAGAGTCCGGGGACTCATCAAAAAGAGCAACGTAGAGACCATCTGCACGACAGACGCCCCCTACGATACGCTCGAATATCACAGACAGATCAAGGAGATCAAGGGCTTTGATACAAAGGTCATCCCCGCGTTCCGCCCCGACCTTGCAGCGATCAAACCCGACTTCCCCGAGCGCCTCGATTTCTTCCACGAAAACGGTTGCCGTCTTTCCGACCACGCAGTCGACTCTATGGACGACGAGACGATCGAGAAGCTGATCTGGCTCGGCGAGGAATATGCAAAGCGCGGCTGGGTATGGCAGCTCCATATCGGTGCTCTGCGCAACAACAACTCGAGAATGTTCGAGAAGCTCGGCCCCGACACGGGCTTTGACTCGGTCAACGACTTCCAGATCGCAGAGGGACTTTCGAAGATCCTCAACGGTCTTGACAAAAAGGATATGCTCCCAAAAACCATCCTCTACACCCTCAACCCCAAGGACAATTACGTGCTCGGAACAATGCTTGGAAACTTCCAGGGCGGCGGTATTCCCGGTAAGATCCAGTTCGGCTCGGGCTGGTGGTTCAACGACCAGAGAGACGGTATGGAGAGCCAGATGAGAGCTCTTGCAAACCTCGGAATGATCGCACGCTTCGTCGGCATGCTGACCGATAGCCGTAGCTTCGTTTCCTACACAAGACACGAATATTTCAGAAGGATCCTCTGCAACCTGCTCGGCAAATGGGTCGAGGAGGGCGAATATCCCGCAGATATGGCGCAGCTCAAGAAGATCGCCGCAGATATCTGCTACTACAATGCAAAGAATTATTTTGAATTCTAAAGCTTAAGGGCACCCATCGGGTGCCCTTTTTATAAAGCTCACATTATTCTATTTCACCCGAATAAAACACCAAGCTACCGTCCATATAAGCTTCTATATCCTCCTCAACAAGCACTATGATGCCATTGGGCAGTATGTAGCTTCCGTTCTCGGTATGGGGCAGATCTGTTATTACAGAATTAAGATTACCCATAAATACCCTGCCCTTGCAAAGCAAGCATATTGCATATTCCGAAGTGCCGTTAAATGCGCCATGCTTTACCACGTGCGATCCGGTGGTAATATCCCCACACGCACAAAGACATCCGTGCTGTGTCTCCGATTGCCATATATAACGGTGGGTGTATGAATGAATATGTGTTCCACATTCCACACATCCATTTGTTACAATAGTATGTTCCTCATAAAATGTATACTCTAATCCCTCAACATTATTTACACATTTGTGAAGAGTGTCGGAATAATGTGTCTTGGTATAGTTCTGGTTGACGATAGAGAAAAATGGCGCAACATATCTGCAATATTTACATTTATAGTAATCCTGTGTTCCGCAACTTGCAACAGCCATCATATTTCCGCTTGATAAATTAAAGTCATAATCACTGCAACAATTTTTTTGCTTAATTTCATTTTGCTACACCTCCCTTATTTTATAACATTATCAGCCAGGTCATCAACCGATATCAGCCCATGCGTGCGCGTTATTCCGTTTTCAACAACGATATATGGATCATTTTCCTCCAAAAAGCTCATTATAACATCATAATATTCGCCAAGCTCCTCATAAATATCCTCATCACTGCTATTTCCGTTGGCATACGTTGTGTGCAAATGAATGGGAATGTAGAGCTTGCCGTCAACATCTACGCACTCGAATGTGTTGAACTCGTTATAATCTACATCTATGCAGTAATATACATTACTCTTATCCGATTTATTAAGATAAATAAACATCTCATCAAAGACATCGGCAGCCCTCGTATTCAAGCCGTCGCTGAACAAGGGCTCATAAATCCGAAAATGCTCAAAATTTGGAACATTCACCTCGTCTGACAAAATATCCGCCGCCAATGATGTTTTGTTGATCTGGAACGCAACCGCTATCTTCACGCCGTTATAATATTCCTGAATATCGCTTGCATTCTCATATTTGACCCACGTTGTATATTCCTTCAAGCAACAACACTCTCTTTCCTCGTGCGTTTCGCTTTGATAGTACGCGCACACAAAATAACAGCTCGACGAGTCAAATGCAACGAGCAAGGGCTGAGTGCCGCGCTTGATCTCATTAATTCTCATAGCAACAGTTCTGATTGCGGGGTCGGTTGCCGAGTGAAAATTGTACTCCAGGAAATTCCCCAATTCATAGATCAGGTCGCTATCCTCAACCAATTCCCCTTCGCCGCTACCTTGTGTGGTTTCGTCCGTGTCATCATCTTTTACTGTCGTTTCTTCGTCGTTTTCCGCAGTCGTCTCCTCGACATTTCCCGCGGTTGTCTCCTCAATATTGCCTGCGGTTGTCTCCTCGCCATTTCCCGCGGTTGTCTCCTCAATATTGCCTGCGGTTGTCTCCTCGCCATCGTTACCTGGCACCGTACACGCCGAAGCACACACAAGCACCAGAGAACAAAGCAAAAGAATTGAAATAATTTTTCTCATATAAAAACCTCCTTCTAATGATAAATATTCTAAACAAAAAGCGCATAGATAGTTCTGTCAAAGCAGTTCTACCCATGCGCTGTTATATTACAATTTTTCCTCTGCACCACTGAAAGCGGCATCCAAAAACATTGTGCGACGGGTAAAACTGCTTTTGCATAACAATATCCATAATGACACCTCCGTTTTTTGCACCGATACAATAGTATTGTATCACATCACCCAATATTTGTCAACAGTATGCTAAAGAAATCTGTGCGTGCTTTACGATTATTAACCATCACTACCAAGTGCATAAAAAAAGCCGATCTGCAATAACAAACCGACTTTTTATTAATTTTAGCTTATTGTTCAAGCGTTTAATACTAAATTTCGTATTATTTCAAGAAAACCGTTTTTATTTCGACGGAAAGGTTCCGTTCTTCAAGGATTCAAGCATAATTATCGCGCTGCTTACGTTTGTCGCAAGCGGGATCTTCTGCACGTCGCAAAGCCTGAGCAGAGCCGAAACGTCAGGCTCGTGAGGCTGTGCGGTGAGAGGGTCGCGAAGGAAGATTATCAGCCCAAGCTCGCCGTTTGCAAGCATCGCACCGATCTGCTGGTCTCCGCCGAGCGGTCCGCTCTTCATTCTGTGTATCGGAAGCGAGGTCTCGCCCATGATAAGCGTTCCCGTCGTGCCCGTAGCGTAAAGCTCGTAGTTTGCAAGAACCTCCTTATACTGCTTTGCAAGCTCAATGATCTCCGATTTTTTCTTATCGTGCGCTATCAAAGCTATTTTCATTGTGATCTCCGTTCCGCCGCCCTCGGCGGCATTTTTTATGGTTGGATATTGCCAGAGAGGCAGATTTCTTTTTAAAAATCGGGAGACATCTTAGTCAGATGCCTCCCGAAACGACTTTTTATTAAAATTAAGCCTTATTCTGCATCTGTGCAAGAATCTGCTTGAGAAGATCCTCGGTAGTGGGGTTAGCTTCTCTTTCGAGTCTTGCCTTCTCGGCTGCCGCAGCCTCCTCAGCCGCCTTAGCCTCTTCAGCCGCACGCGCCTTGTCTGCGTAGTAAGCCGCAACTGCCTTCTTGTCAGAACGCTTGATGCCAAGAGCCTTCATTTCCTTCTTCTCTGCCTTGGTGGGCTTGTTCTTCTTTCTGCTCTCGCCGTCAGCTCTGAGCTTATTGAAGAATCTTACGATAACGAAGAGAACGAGAGCGATGAGCAGGAAGTTGATGATCGCATTGATAAACTCGCCCCAGTTGATGTAGATCGAGTTTGCAAGATCGAGCTCCTGACCGATAACCGTGCCTGCCTCGTCAAGCACGTCCTTGTATGCGGGCTTGAGCATCGTATACACGTCGGTAAGCGAGCTTGCACCGAAGATCATAGCCAGCACGTAGTTGATAATGGGCTTGAGAATAAAGTTGCTAAGTCCGTTAACGATCGCGGTAAATGCGCCGCCGACGATAACACCGACTGCCATATCCATTACGTTTCCGCGCGTAATGAACTTTTTGAATTCAGCAAAAAATTTTTTCATATTTCCTCCGTTTTTTGACCGATCTCTCGGCCGATTGCTTTCACCATTAGATTATACACCAAAAAAATACGCTTGTCAAGAGAATTTTCGCACCCGACCGACAAAAAGCGAGCACCATATCAATTGCTTTCAACGTCAAATCTCAAAATGTCTCTCGTATGTCCGCCATACATCGAAACACCCTTTTTGTACGCGTAAAAGCCTTCCTTTTCAAAGTTAGCGTAGCTGTAAATGTTTTCGGGCGCGACCGTGCTCTATGCTCCGACGGCGCTTAGGTCGTCAGTATGCGAAGCGCCTCGCTGTATTTCTCGTTTCTTTTCACAGCGTACTCATCGATCACGTCAAGACGGGTTATATCACTGTTGTGCTTAAGATCGGCGATCTTGACCTTCGTTGCGATCGGATTGCGGCTTATTTCCCTGACGTAATCCATATACGGCACCTCCGGGGCGTGAGTCAGCAGTGCCAGAGCCTCAAGCGCCTCCTTTGGAAATCCCATCGAACCGAGATCCTCAAGCGTGGTGTCGGTATCCTCGACTACGTCGTGCAAAAGTGCGCAGACGGTAGAGATCTCATCGTCCATTTGCTCGGCAAGATGAAAGGGATGGAAAACGTACGGCAGCCCCGTCTTGTCAAGTTGATCCTTGTGCGCCTCAAAGCACACCTTCATAGCCTTTTTCGTCAATGCAGTGTAGATCATATAAGCCTCCAAAATCCTATTTGATAAAATTATACCACAAAAAATCAAACCCCGCAAGTCCTTTGTATAGGATTTGCGGGGTTATTTGAAATTCAGATGCAAAATTTATTCGCTAATGATCTAATTTTATCAATATCACTCCAAGCTGTCATCGCGCGGGTTTAATCCTGTCAGCTTCTTGAAGGTCTCAAGCTCGTAGCAAGGAAAGTAAAGCCCGAAGAGCTTGCCACCGTGATATATTTCAAGAATATAATAGGGCTTAAAAAAGACGTCTCCCATGTTATTTACCGTCATTTTATACGGTTTAAAAATTCCTTTTCTCGGATCCTCTTCCTTATTCCACGAGGGCACGGAAATACGTTTGTTTACCATTCTGATACCGCTTATCTCCGATCTGTCAAAGGAGTAAACGTTCTGGAGATCTGCAATATGGAGCTCATCAGATGTAGCATATATTTTTACGTTGACGTTAATGTATGCGCTCGTCTGCAATCCTATGTGCTGCGGCTGTATCTCGCCTTTTTTCAATTTATATCTGAATCCCAGAACGTCAACGTCAACAGCATTCGAAGGAACGTCTAATTCGCAACGTATCGATTTAACGTCCTCATCGATTTCCTCTGACTGTTGCTCCGCATTCTCTTGTGTAAATACCTTCTTCTCCTTGATTTTCGAAACAATGTGCAAAACCAACCAGATAATTCCGCAAACTGCGCCGACTAAAACCAAGATCGGAGCGTTTTTCAAAGCCGTGTCAAGACCTGCTTTTACCGTGCTTGCCAGTATAATAAGGAAAGATATGCCACAAACAAATTTCAGGATTTGAAGCCATATGGGCAGCTTGCTTTTTTCTACCGTTTGCTCAAGGCGTTCCTGCTTGTTTTCATATTCCTCCATGGTCTCGATTGATGCGGTTCGCGAAATGAACTCCGAGCCGTTTACCCTGTCGCTGTTTTTGTCAGACGTAACATCAATACAAAAAAGCGGGATCAAATTATTTGGTGACGATTTCATAAGATACCCCCTTCACTTCATAATGTCATTATAGCACAAAAAATCTGATTCTGCAAGTTCTTTATATAGAAACGAGTTATCTATACAAATTTATTTCATTTAATCAAACCAAAGCCATTATGATCAGCAGAGCCAATAGAAATGCAGCCAGAATCGTGATCGCAATTGCCCCTACTCCAATAAGCACCTTTATCAACGTCTTGTTAGTTTTTTTCATAAACAGTAAGGACATTATCGATGCCAAACCTCCTATTGCTCCACCGAGTGCACCGCCAACCACGGGAAAAATAGCACAAAGAGCAGGAGAGTTACCCCACGTCAGTAAGAAAACGAGCGGGATAACGGCAAGAGCGATCTCGTACCATTTCGTCTTTGGCGACAGCTCAATTTCTTCCTCTCCGATGCATATACTCAAGCCCATATAAATATTGCCCTTTATTGTAGCCTTTTCGCCGTTGACGATAAATTCCTTCTTTGAAACAGGTTGCGCGGGCACTCCGTTTACCGTCAATGTCTTTTTCCCCGTCCAAATGCTCTCGTCATAAACAAGCTGTCCATGGGTAGAATGATTAATTACCTCTTTCATCTGCTTTTCCTCCAAAAGATAAAAATAGCCCTTACTATAAATATTCAGTTGATTGGGCAAGTACATTATACCGCAATTTTTAAATATTGTCAACACAAAAAGCAAGGCGATTTGGAATTAAACTCAAACCTCCTTGTATATTTAAAAAATTCACGCTTATCTCGCGCGGCAAGCCGGCACGAGACAAATCGCGACTTGTCCGCCAACGAAAAAAGGACACCGAATGGTGTCCTTTTCGTTGGATAATAGCACTAATTTTGATACAATCCTCAATCAAAAACATTTTCTTTTATTTCCGCCAAAATAGACTTTTCCACATTGATCGTTTTTTTGAAAATCCCTTTGACCGCAAACGGCGTATAAAAAGAAACCTCTATTCCGTTTTTTGTAAAAATATATGTTTTCAAGGCATCGGTCTCACCGCCTGCCGCCAATCCGATTCGTGTACTGTAAGAAAACAACGCATATGTAAAGGCTTCGCATTTCAACTTTCCAACGACAGCGGCATAAGCCCTGTCAACATCCACGGAGCCATCTCTTGATTGCATACTGACAAGCTGATTTGATTCGGGAATCATAAGCATAGGAATCAAACAACGGTCTTGCTTCAAAATACCGGCAGTAGCGGCAATATGATTGTTCAGCAAATTGATAATGCTTTCTTGTACGGTGGTATCAAGTTCTGAAAATTTCATAGCGGAGACTCCCTTCATTTGATAAGTATATTATACCATATAATTACAAAAACCGCAATCCTTTTGTATCAGAATTGCGGTTTTTATTTGTGAAGAAACGCACAAACGGTGCATAAGTGTAGGTAAAAACGCAAAAAAGGTGCGTAATACAGATCACAAGGACAATTCAAAGTAAAGCTTTATTATCGTTAACATACTTTATGATGTTTTTTAAGCCATCATCAAATGATAAAAATATTTTATCTTGATTTTTTATTTCGGCAACATAGTAGAACGTTGAATCCATATAGATCCACGTTGAGCATTTTACAGTAATTCTATCACCCTCGCATATCTCTTCTTTTGCAAGGACTTCACTGAGAATATTGCAGTTATCGCCCACTAATTCCAATCTGATTTCTTCACTATTTGCTTCGGAAGAATCAAAAGCTGATTTGTCCTCAACGAAAATATACAGATAAATTCGGTCTCCGGATTCTTTATATGAACAAAACGTTGCCTCGATATCCTGATAATTATCTTCATTACTAAGATGTTCTCGCATAATTCCATTATAACCGTTACAAGCTGTCATACTTAACAACAGGACAGTTGCCAACAAAATAAATAACATTTTTTTCATAATCGCAGCTCCTCCTTTTTTGTTATTGTATCACAAAATCGTTAGTATGTCAAATGATGCATCGCCTGCGGCGATATGATGTTTTTCGTTTCGCTCAAAATGATGTTGCTCCACTCAGTTCCACAATGATGCGATGTTTGCCCCAATGTGCCGTCAGGCACACATCATTAGGCGTAGCCGTCATCATTGGCGAAGCCAACATCATTTGCCGAAGGCAAACATCATTCAAAAAAAGAACATTTGTCTTGGTAGACAAATGTTCTTTTCGTTGGCGGAGAAGGAGAGATTTGAACTCTCGCGCCGGTTAAATCCGACCTACACCCTTAGCAGGGGCGCCTCTTCGGCCTCTTGAGTACTTCTCCAAAGTATTCAAACGGGCAAGCTGCCCGCGCAAGTCATCCGTTTAAATTGGCTTACCAATCTATTA
>JAFULC010000011.1 GCA_017483305.1 Clostridia bacterium
ATTATCTGTGCCCGAAATGTTTATCGTCTCAAATATTATTTGGTTGTTTCCTGACAAAGAACAAAGATAATCTGTTATCAAATAATCTTCGAACTCCGGTTTTAGGTAGAAAAACAAATCATAAACGAACATTACTCCACCGCCTTTCTTGGCTTTATTATATCACAATTTTGTAAACATTTCAAGTGCTTCGTTAGTTCAATCTGTCCAAGATGCCTTTGCATCTATGGTTTTGCAAATAAATTTGCAAATTAATTTGTAGGGACCGGCGTCCCCGACGCCCCGCACAATTCCGCACAAACGGGACGCCCGGGAGGTCGTCCCCTACATTGTGGCGGTTCGAATCTGTCGGGAGACCCGAAAATTAAGAACAAAGTGCGTTTAAGCGGTGAAGCAGCCAGATTTGAACTCTTTCCAAGCCACAAGCGGCTTGGAGGTCTATTTCAAGCGACCGTGCCATCCCGACCACAAAAGAGGCACCCGAGTGGGTGCCTCTTTTGTGGCTGGGATGGCCAGATTTGAACTGACGAATGCTAGAGTCAAAGTCTAGTGCCTTACCGCTTGGCGACATCCCAATATTCTGACTTTTGATATTATACCACATTCACCCCCTCTGTGTCAAGACTTTTTTGTTATTAGGAGGGGCGTTTTTGAGTATTTTTTGCTTTTGGTGTGTTGCACAGAGCGACGGATATACCGAATATCTTAAATTATCTTATATTACGTCGAATAATGTTGATTTTTTGCGCGAACGGTGATATAATGGTCTTGTCAGATCCAAGTTTATTGTTTTTGGAGGAATATTATGTTCAGTGCAGGACATTTCATCTGGCTCGGCGCGATAGCTATTTCAATCGCCATCGCTCTTGTTCTATTAAAAAGGCTCAAGGCTTCCGACAAGGCTATAGGTAAGGCGGTAATGATCATTCTCATAGCGCTGAAGCTGTTCCACATGTCTCTTTCCATGAAGGAGTCTGAATTTGGGGGATACGTGCTTCAGCAGAATCAGCTATCCTTTCACCTCTGCTCGATAATGATCTACACGGTCATCTTGACTAATATGATAAGAAACGAAAAGCTTGTCTCGCGGCTTAAAAGCTTTATGGTTCCGTGCCTTTTTATAGGCGCGGCTATGGCTCTGCTTATACCTACCGAGGGAGTTGATATAATACGCCCGAGAGTTTGGCAGTATATGTTGATTCACGGTGTTCTCGTATTCTACGGCATATATCTTGCTTGTGTGGAGAAGGTCGATCTTTCTCTCAAGGCGTATTTCAATAATCTCAAGCTTTTGGTTGGAGTGACTCTGATCGCATTTTTAATGAACAGCGTGCTTGAAGAGTATGAGACCAATTTCCTGTTTTTGCGCGAGCCGCCGATGGATAATCTCCCTCTGCTTAATCTGGACAACGGTTGGTACGTTTATTTTCTGACTCTCGCCGCGGTGGCTTGTATCCTTGTGCTTTTGATTCAGCTGCCGTTTATGATAATCGGAGCAAAGAGGGCGAAAAAGGCACTCTCGGGTGATTCGGTGGAGCGGTGATGGTCTTATTGTTAAATAAACCCGCAAAAAATGCAAGTTAATTGTACATATTGCATATTGACAAAAAAACACGGCGGTAATATAATTACAAGGTAATAAAATTAATTAGAGAACAGCGCTGAAACGGCGCTGTTTTAATCGAACGGAGATTAGCGTGAAAGCTTTAGCCTTCTAATAGTGCGATCTGCTTTTTCACGCGCGAATTTTGCCTCTACGGCAAAATTCATTGATTACTATTTATGCCGCTTGCGAACCCCCAAAACTCGCTTTGCTCGTTTCGGGGTCCCCTGCATTGGCGGCGGAATGGAGTTTTTATGGACAACACGGTTCAAATATTACTCAGTCTGTCGGTCTGCGCGCTGGCAGGCTTGCTTATGTCACGTGTCTGCAAGCTTCTGAAGCTGCCTGCGGTCACGGGATACCTTATTGCGGGAATACTTGTCGGTTGCTTCTGCCTCGGTAGCTTTACGCTCCCCGGAGGCTATCACCTCGGCTTTGGTGACAAGGAATTCAAGGATATTCACGCGTTGAGCATCATTTGTGACGTTGCGCTTGGATTTATTGCGTTTTCCATCGGTAGCGAATTCAAGCTTTCCGATCTTAAAAAGACGGGTAAGCAGGCGACGATAATCGGTATTTTGCAGGCGGTGGCGACAACTGCCGTTTGTATCGGCGTTTTGTTCGGCTTGCACTATATTCTGATCGCGGTGACGGGGAAGGATTATCTGCCGATTCCCGCGGTGTTGATACTTTCCGCGATCGCAACGGCTACCGCACCCGCGGCGACCTTGATGGTCGTTCGTCAGTACAAGGCGAAGGGCCCCTTGACCGATCTGCTTCTGCCTATCGTTGCGCTTGACGACGCGGTCGGTCTTGTTATCTTCGCGGTGCTTTTCGGTATGGCGAAGGCGATCGACGGAGGCTCGACGAACCTGATCTCGATCGTTGCTGAGCCGCTTATTGAGATAGTTGCATATTTGCTTGTTGGCGCGTTGCTTGGATTTGTACTCTCGGCACTTGAGAAGCTTTTCCATTCCAACAGTAACCGCTTGAGTCTGGTCATAACCTTCGTTTTCGCAACGGTTGCGATCACGGAGCTTGAAAACCTTTCGATAAACGGAGTACATATTGGATTTTCCTCGCTTCTGACCTGTATGATGTGCGGAACGATATTCTGCAACGTCTGCGAATGCTCCGACGAGATGATGTCGAGGGCAGACGGCTGGACCAAGCCGCTTCTGATACTTTTCTTCGTTATCAGCGGCGCGGAGCTTGATCTGAGCGTATTCAAGCAGCCGATATTCGTGCTGATCGGTCTTGTATATATCATTGCGCGTTGCCTTGGCAAGTATTTCGGCGCGATGGGCTCGGCTAAGATGACGAAATGCTCGCCTGATATAGTCAAATATCTTGGAATCACGCTTTTCCCTCAGGCAGGAGTTGCGCTGGGCATGGTAAGCACGGTTGCGGCGGATTCCGTATTGAAAGCGGAGATCGCGTCGGTGGTACGCTTCGTTATTCTGTTTGCTGTACTTGTTTATGAGATTGTCGGTCCCGTTATGACGAAGTGGGCGCTGACGAAGGCGGGAGATATTACCGCGAAGCCTGCAAATTCGAGCAGAAGACGTAAAAATCAGAGCTCCGAGCAAAATGCTTAAAAAAATTTAATACTCTATGAATAAGGAAGCCATTGTGTGCGGATAATTCTTTCGTAAAGAAAATGAAAGGACGTTACACAATGGCTTCTACTAAAAAATTACTTATTTGCACTTTTCTGATCCTTGCGCTCGCGCTTGTTGCGGGTCTTTTCCCCGTGCACGGTGAGGCGGCGATCTATGACACCGTCGTGCGCCTGCACGTGCTTGCAAACTCGGACAGCGAGGAGGATCAGGCGCTCAAGCTGATGGTGCGCGACCGCATACTTGAGGTTGTTGCTCCTGCGGTTGAAAATTGCTCGTCGCAGACCGAGGCGATCGCGGCTATCGGGGGAATAATCGACGAGCTTGAGGCTGCCGCTATCGAGGTCGTGCGCGCGGAGGGATACGAATACGACGTGACGGTCACGATCAGCGAGGAATATTATCCGACCAAGACCTACGAAAGCTGCGCGTTTCCTCGCGGCGAGTACGTTTCCTTGCGCGTTTGTATAGGCGAGGCGGAGGGTCAGAACTGGTGGTGCTGTCTTTTCCCGACGCTCTGTCTTTCTGCGGCGAGTGATGAGTCCTCAAGGTCGAACGAGGAGGCTTTCGTTGATGCGGGATTGACGAGCGAGCAATACAAGATAGTTACCGAGACCGGCTCGGCGAAGTACAAAATAAGGTTTAAGATCCTTGAGACGATCAAGGGACTTTTTGGCTGATTTTTTCTTGACAAGCGGAGGTAAATGATATATAATATAAGGGAAGCGAATGCTTCAGACCTTATTTTGAAAGGAAACGGTAATGAAAAGAGCAACTAAAAACGTTTTCAGAATTATTATCAGTATCATTTACATCATTTGGGGAATTATGGCGCCTGTTTCGGCTATCAAGGCGATCATCGCGCTTAACGTTCCTGCTTTGATCTCGGCAACTGTCAGCGTTCTTATGCTTCTTGCGGGTATTTTCGGTCTTCTCGGTATGAAGAAGGTCAAGTGCAAGGTATTTGGCATAATTATTTTCGTTTTTGCGGTTGTTGCGGTCGTTTCCGCGCTTGCGGGCGGAGCAGGATTTGTCAATCCTTTGATCACTGCAGTTCTTGCCTGGCTGTTTATCATTTGCGTTTGATAACTGATTTGAAAAGGGAGCAATTCTTTTGGGATTGCTCTTTTTTCTCGGTTTGGATGTTAAGCATACTTAACCGAGATGATTGGAAATGCAGGAGGTTAAGGTAACTTAATCGATTGGCTTTGAGATGGTTAATTATACTTAACTGCTGGCGAGGGTTGGTCTGCTGAGCTTTTGATTTTACGGTGTTGACACGCGCGCGGATTTGTGATAAAATATAAAATGGAATAATACGTTTATATTTTGGACGGTATGAAAATGGAAAAGATGATAAAAAGACCCGAATTACTCTCACCCGCGGGCAATTTTGAGAAGCTCAGGGCGGCTTTGCTTTACGGCGCTGACGCTATATATTGCGCGGGGCAGAGCTTTGGTATGCGCTCGGCTGCCGACAATTTTACGGTCGAGGAGCTTTACGAGGCGGTGAAATACACTCACGAGAGGGGCAAGAAGCTTTATCTTACTCTCAACACGATGCCGCACGGAAATGAATACGACGAATTGCGCAGATTTCTTGCAGATATAAGCGGCGCGGGGATCGATGCTTTTATAGTTGCCGATCTTGGCGTTATGGCGACGATCAGGGAGATCATGCCCGATGCCGAGATCCACATCTCGACACAGGCGAGTATAGTTTCGCCCGAGGCTGCGAAGGCTTACGCCGCGCTCGGCGCAAAGAGGCTTGTGCTTGCGCGTGAGCTTTGCTTTGAGGAGATCAAGGCGATTCGCGACGCGCTTCCCGACGACGTTGAGCTTGAGGCATTTGTGCACGGCTCTATGTGTGTTTCGTACAGTGGAAGGTGCATGCTCTCGAATCTGATGACGGGCAGAGATGCCAATCGCGGCAGGTGCACTCAGCCTTGCCGTTGGAATTACATAATTTACGAGGAGAAGCGTCCCGATCTGCCGATACCGATCGAGCAGACCGAGCTTGGTACGTTTATTATGTCGTCCAAGGATATGTGTACGATCGAGCATATTCCCGAGCTTATCGCTTGCGGAATCGACTCCTTCAAGATAGAGGGAAGAATGAAGAGTGCGTATTACACCTCCGTTGTCACGAATGCTTACAGAATGGCGATCGATGCGTATCTTGCCGATCCCGAGGGATATGAGTTCGACTCTCTTTGGTACAACGAGCTTGAAAGCGTTTCGCACCGCGAGTATTGCACGGGATATTATCTCGACGATCCAATGGAGAACGCCCAGCTCGGCACACAGACGGGTTACATTCGCGACAAGGCATATTTTGCTACTGCGATCGATTATAATGAAGAAGAGGCTTGTCGCATTGCCGCTCTCGGCGTTGCCCTTGAAAACGAGGGCGGAAGGCTTTACCGCTTCATTCAGCGCAACAAGGTCAAGATCTCGGACAGAGCCGAGATGATCTCGCCTATGAAGGTGGGCAGGGGCTTCGAGGTTGGGGAGATCTATCTCGCCGACGGCTCGGCTGCCGAATCCGCGCCTCATCCCTCGATGATCTTCTGGTGCAGAGTGCCCTTTGAGGTCAAGGAGGGCGACATTATGAGAGCGGGTAGCGAAGATTGATTTTTGGAGAGTCTTTATGATAGAATTATTGAAGGCTATAATTTTTGGAGTGATCGAGGGTATAACCGAGTGGTTACCAGTCAGCTCCACGGGACACCTGATACTTCTTGACGAGCTTTTGTCGCTCAACGTAGCGCCCGAGCTTGGCGGCGCTTTTGCCGAGGAGTATATGAGCATGTTCGAGGTGGTCATTCAGCTTGGCGCGATACTTGCGGTTGTTGTGATGTTTTTCGGAAAGCTCAATCCCTTTGCGCTCTCAAAAAGCTCAGAGCAGAAGAGGGCTACGTGGGTGCTTTGGTTCAAGGTGCTGTTGGCGAGTATTCCTGCGGCGTTTGTCGGCATAGTCGTTGACAAGCTGCTTGAGAAGGCGACGGGCAAGGATATTGACGGTTGGATATACAATGCGGTCACGGTTGCCGTGGCGCTGATAGCTTACGGCGTGCTTTTCATACTTGTCGAGAGGTGGCAGACGAAGAAGGCCGCGACGGTTTCGTCGGTTGAGGAGATCTCCTACTCGCAGGCGATGCTTATAGGTTGCTTTCAGGTGCTTTCAATAGTGCCCGGCACGTCAAGATCGGGTTCTACGATACTTGGCGCGAGGACGCTTGGCATATCGCGATCTGCGGCGGCGGAGTTTTCCTTCTTTATGGGTATTCCTGCCATGGCGGGCGCGAGCTTGCTTAAGGGCTACGGATTTTTTGACTACGTCAGGGGGTCGGGAGTGCAGGTGCCTATGCTTGCCTGGGCGACTCTTGCGGTGGCGAGCGTGGTTGCTTTTGCGGTTTCGACGGTTGCGATCAAGTTCCTTATGGAATTTGTCAAGAAGCACAGCTTTGCGCCGTTTGGCGTTTACAGAATAGTGCTTGGCGCGCTTGTTCTGATCTATTTTGCTTGCGGATTTTGATATATGGAAAAATTGAGGATAAATTACCCTATAATCGTTGAGGGTAAGTATGATAAAATCAAGATACTGTCGGTCGCGGATGCTTGTGTGATTCAGACCGACGGTTTCGGAGTTTTCAAAAACTCCGAGCGGCTTGCTTTAATAAGAAAGCTTGCCGAAAAGGACAAGATAATCGTTATGACCGACAGTGACGGGGCGGGAAAGCTGATCCGCTCCCACATCACCTCGGCGATCCCGAGGGACAAGCTTATACAGCTTTATATTCCGCAGATTGAGGGCAAGGAGAAAAGAAAGCAAGCGCCCTCTGCCGAGGGATATCTCGGGGTTGAGGGCACCGAGGTTGATATTATTCGCCGATTGCTTGAGCCCTTTGCTTCTGAGTCGGAGGCTTGCGGTGAGCACGCCGAGATAACGAAGCTTGACTTTTTTGAGCTTGGCCTGACCGGCAAGGACGATAGCTCAACGCGGCGCGATGAGCTTGCCGTGGCTATTGGATTGCCGAGAAAAATGACCGCAAACGCGCTTTTGGCTGCGGTCAACGTGCTCATGGACAGAGACAAGCTGTATTCAGTGATGGAAAGCTTATAAAAATGTCGAAATTTGCAATTTGTACTGTACAAATGATGAAAAATGTGGTACAATTGTAGCGTAAAATAATCGCGTTGCGATTTGTCGCGACGGTGAATAATTTATTTGGAGGAATAAAAATGAAAACAACAGCTATTAAACGCTTGGCGTTGGTGCTGGCGATACTTATGCTTGTCGTTTGCACGTTCTCGATACTTGTATCGGCGGACTACAGTGGCACTCCCTCGGTCAAGAACTGGGGCGTCAGAGACACGGTTTGCACTGAGCTCAGTGACTATGCGGAGGATTATTACACCGGCAGCTATGAATTTGATGAGCTTGCGGGACTTTCAACAAGTCAGCTTAAGACTCAACTCAAAAATCTTATGAAATCTACTCACACGTATACTTCAACCTACAACGATTGCAGAGACCTTGCAAGCTATACCGACTGCCAGAACGGTGACGGCAGAGTATTGCTGATTTACACGTCCTACAGTGCTACCGTGAGCCAGTATAACGGCTGGAACAGAGAGCACGTATGGCCCAAGAGCCTTGGCGGTAATAATACAAGCGGCGGCGGAGCTGACCTCCACCACATTCGTCCCTCGGATGCAAGCGTTAACAGCTCGCGCGGAAACAAAAAATTTGGAA
Source organism: Clostridia bacterium (assembly GCA_017483305.1). Classification (GTDB taxonomy): domain Bacteria; phylum Bacillota; class Clostridia; order Oscillospirales; family CAG-272; genus SVTX01. Next base: position 7,982 of record JAFULC010000011.1, read on the forward strand.
ATGCAGGCAGTAACGCTACTGAAAAATACGGAAGCAATCCCGCGACAGGTTATCTTGGCGGTACGTATAACTCCACATATTTTGAACCGCTTGACAACGTCAAGGGTGATATGGCGCGAATTTGCTTGTACGTTTACGTAAGATGGGGCTCTGAATGGGGTGCTGATAGCATTACCGAGGTATTCCAGAGCGTTGACGTTCTTCTTGAGTGGTGCGAGCTTGACCCCGTTGATACCTGGGAAATGGGTAGAAACGATGCGGTTCAGAGTGTTCAGGGCAACAGAAACGTATTTATCGACTATCCCGAGCTTGCGTGGTTGCTTTTCGGTGAGGAGGTACCCGAGGATATGGTGACTCCCTCTATGAAAGCGGCTGAAGGTAATCTTGGAGGCAATGAGACCGAGACTGAGACTACAACCGAAACTGAGGTCGAGGAGACGACCGAGTCCGACGTTGACTTTGAGGTCAAAGATGTTCTGCTCAATGCTACGATCAACGGATCGCTGCCCTCGACGCTTACTTACATTACAAACAACGAGAAATATCCCAACCCCGAGTTTTACAGCAACGGCGGACTTAAGTGGAATTACGTTAATCAGGGTATTCGCACCGCAACGTTTGATAAACAGTCCTCCGTTAAGGTAACGCTTAACGTTAAGGCGCTCAATGAAAACACGAAATCCGAGACCGGAAGCACGGATGCGCTGACCTTCTACGGCCTTAACTCCAGCGGAAACGTTGTTGCTACTGCCTCTACTAACACGGTTAAGGTTGGCAATAACGAGGTTATCCTTACCGGAAACGACATTGTATCTGTAAAGGTCGTTATGACCGATTACTTCAACAACGGTAGCAAGTGCTGTAATATCAGCGTTGGCGGACTTAAGGTTGAATCCGTTGTGGCAGTAGAATCTCCCGAGGAGACGACCGAGCCCGAGACAGAGGTTACCACCGAGGTCGAAACCGAAACTGAAACCGAGACAGAGAC